>DASZXB010000001.1:0-44303 GCA_035546095.1 Verrucomicrobiia bacterium
CCTGTTTCCAAACGTAGATGAGTTCCGCCTGATTAGAAGCGGCCCCCACGACAACAGAAAAGAATCCGTTTATCATGCTGACAAATGTGCTTGGTCGTGAGGAACCGAAATCGCCCAAGTTGCGGCTTGTCCGCCTGCCCACTACTACTACCCGCCGCGCGGGAAAATGCAATGAATTTTTGCGGAAAAATCAAAAGTTTTTGACCAGTCCGGCCAACGCCTTGCGCGCGAGCGGATTCCTCAAATGCCGGCTTTCGGAAATGTCTCCGCTCAGCCACGGCAAATGGAAAATCCGTTTCGCGTCAAAAAATTCCGCCAGCAATTTTGCATTTGTCTTGGATGAAATATCCGGCTTTTCCGGCGACACCAAAACCACTTGCGCTTGCGCTTGAAATTTTTTTGGCAACGCTGCCAACGTCAGCAAAATCTGATTCACCGTTCCAATCCGGTTTTGCGCGACGATGATTGGCTTCGCGCGCAAAGCGGAAATCAAATCGCGGGAATCAAATTTTTCGCCCAACGGACTCAACAAACCGCCCGCGCCTTCAATTAAAACAAAATCCAATCGCGCGAATCGCTTTTGAATTGTGCGGACGTGCGCCAATACTTCCGCCAGCCGCACGGATTTATTTTCGCGTTTCGCCGCCAGCGACGGCGCAATCGCCACGCGAAAATGCCACGGATTGATTTCGTCGAGCGCGAGCGCGCCGTCCAGCGCTGCGGAAATTTTCCGAGCATCATCGCGTCCGCCGGAACAAATCGGTTTGAGCGCCGCCGCGTTCGCGCCGCGTTCGCGCAAAAATCGCGCGAGCAAAACCGTCAGAACCGTTTTGCCGACGCCGGTGTCCGTGCCGGTGATGAAAATGGTGCGCACCATGGGTCACATCAAAGCGCAAATGTCCGCTTTGTGCCACCAAAACCATTTGCGTTGCCGCAAAAAATAATTTACTCTGCGCGGCTCGTTTTAACCGAATTGATTATTGTGAACATCTCCGTTGAAAATTTGGCGCCGTGCAAAAAATTGCTGCGCGTGGACGTGGACGCGAAAACCGTGGACGAAACGCTCGACGCCATCGCGAAGGATTTCCAAAAACAGGCGGCGTTGCCGGGATTTCGTCCGGGCAAAGCGCCGCGCGAACTGGTCGTCAAAAAATATGAAGCCGACATCAAGGACGAAGCCAAGCGCAAACTCATCGGCGACAATTACCGCAAGGCGCTCGAAGAAAAAAAACTCAACGTCATCGGCTATCCCGACATCGAGGAAATCCAATTCGAGCGCGGGCAAAATCTTCAGTTCGCGGCGACGGTTGAGACCGCGCCGGAATTTGAATTGCCGGAATACAAGGGTTTGCCCGCCAAACGCGAAATCAAATCGGTGACGGACGCAGACATCGAACGCGCGTTGAAGATGCTTGCGCAACAACACGTGAAATTTGAAACGGTCGCGCGGGAATTGAAGCTGGGCGACGTGGCGGTGGTGAATTACACCGGCGCGTGCGACGGCAAACCGATTACGGAAACAGCGCCGACGGCGCGCGGTTTGACGGAGAAGAAAAATTTCTGGCTGGACATCGAGCCAAACGCGTTCATCGCCGGATTTGCCGAGCAGATGGTCGGCGCGAAGGTGGGCGACAAGCGCACGGTCAACGTGGATTTTCCGGCGGATTTCGTGACGAAAGAATTGCAGGGCAAAAAGGGCGCGTTTGAAGTGGAGATTCTGGAAGTGAAGGAGCGCATTTTGCCGGCGATTAACGATGAATTTGCCAAAAAATACGACGCGGAAAATCTTGAGAAATTGCGCGAAGGTGTCCGCCGCGATTTGGAGAATGAATTGAAGTATTCGCAGAGCAAATCATTGCGCGCGCAACTCGTGAGCGGACTGCTGGGGCGCGTGAATTTTGATTTGCCGGAAACGGCGGTCGCGCAAACGACGCGCAATGTGGTTTATGACATCGTGCGTGAAAATTCGCAACGCGGCGTGCCACGCGAATTGATTGAAAAGCAAAAGGACGAAATTTATTCGGCGGCGGCCAACAGCGCGAAAGAGCGCGTGAAGCTGGCGTTTTTGGTTCAGCGCATCGCCGAGCAGGAAAAAATCACCGTGTCGCAGGAAGAAGTTTTGCAGCGGGCGAACGCGCTGGCGGCGGCGTATCAGATTCCGCTCGAAAAATTCATCAAGGATTTGCAGCAACGCAACGGCGTGAACGAGCTTTACGACCAGATTGCGCATGAAAAAGTGTTCGCCTTTCTCGAACAAAATGCCCAGATTGAGGAAGTTCCAGCGAAAACGAATTGAATTGAATCCTCCGGCGCGGGTCAATTGATTGAACGGTTACCTCGGCGCGCTTTTGAACGTCTGGCATTGGACGAAATGTGGCGGAAGCCACGAATTGAATACACATGAAATTTTTTGCCGTTGCTCCGATTTTATTTCTGGCGGGTTTCACCGCCGGCGCGCAAACCAATCTGACCGCCACCGCGTCGCGTTCAATGTCCTTGACCGATTGCATTCAAGAAGCGTTGCAGCACAATCTGGATGTGCAAATCGAGCGTTATGATCCGCAGGTTTCGCTCTACAATTTGAACGCGGCTTACGGCGGTTACGATCCCACGTTCAATTTTTCCGGCGAGCACGACCATAATGTGCAGCCGGGGCAGATTCAGGAAAATGGACTGGTGCTGCCGTCCACGACCACCGACGGAGCATCTTTCAATTCCAGTCTGGGCGGTTCGACGCCGTGGGGGTTGCAATATAGTTTGAACGGCAACGTCGCCGACCGGACGTTCACCACGCCGGGAGCGGGTTCCGTGGAAAATTCCGGCGGTTCCATCGGCATCAATCTGACGCAGCCGTTGTTGAAAAATTTTTGGATTGATAACACGCGATTGAACATCCGCGTGGCGAAAAATCGCTTGAAGTTTTCCGAGCAGGGATTGCGCGAACAAATCATCACCAGCGCCACGGCGGTGATGAACGCTTATTACGAACTGGTTTTTGCGTTTGAAAATGTGAAGGTGCAGCAGCAGGCGTTGGAATTGGCGCAGACGCAATTGGATCAGGACAAGCAAAGGGTCCAGATTGGCACGCTCGCGCAATTGGACGTACAACAGGACGAGGCGCAGGTCGCATCGAGCAGGGCAAATTTGATTACGGCGCAAAGCACATTGAACACTGACCAGAACACGTTGAAAAATCTGCTCACCGACGATTATGTGAAATGGCACGACGTGGACATTCAACCTTCCGAAACGCTCACCGCGCCGCTGCAATTGTTCGATTTGCAGGACAGTTGGAGCAAAGGCATGACGGAGCGTCCCGACCTTTTGCAGGCGCGATTGAATGTGGAACAGGCGGGCATCCAATTGAAGTTTTTCCGCAATCAACTTTTTCCCGAACTTGATTTGATCGGCACTTACGGCTTCAACGGCGCGTCGAAGGAATACAGCGGCGTGTTCGGCGAATTTGCCGACCGCAACAGTCCGTTTTACAGTTACGGCGCGCAATTGTCCGTCCCGCTGGCCAGCGTCAACACGCGCAACCAATACAAGTCATCCAAAGCGACGATGCAGCAGGTCGCGTTGCAACTCAAGCAGCTTGAGCAGAATGTCATGGTGGAGATTGACAACGCGGTGAAGACGGCGCAGTCCGCTTATCAAAGCGTGGACGCCACGCGGCAGGCGCGCATTTACGCCGAAGCCGCGCTCGACGCCGAGCAGAAAAAATACGCCGTCGGCAAAAGCACGACGTTCACCGTGCTGCAACTTCAAAATTCGTTGACCACGGCGCGCTCAAATGAAATTCGCGCACTGGCCGATTACAACGAAGCGCTCGCCAATCTCGCCGCGCAGGAAGGCAGCACGCTCGAACGCAACGGAATTGACGTCAGCGTGACCAGGTGACGTTCACCAGAAATTCCACGCGTCGCGCCAGACCACCCAAACGCCCAGCAGAAAATTCGTGATGGCGTGCGCTGTCATCGCATCGCCCAGCCGGTTTTTGCGGAGAACCAGCCATTGATACGCCGCGCCGCACAAGATTCCCGCCAGCCATTGATTGTGGGAAAATCCAAAAATGCCCGCCGTCACAAAAAATGGCAGTGGTAGAAATCGGCTCAGCGGCACGGACAGAAAATTTTGATTGGCGATATAGCGATACAAAAGCGAGCGGTAAAAAACTTCTTCCAGCGGCGGAACGATGAAGGTTGAACCAAGAATCCGCGTTAAAATGAAAAACCATGCCAGCGCGGAATGTTCGCCAAATTGTGCGTTTGGATTCCAAACTGTTTCAGCCTTGATAAATTTGGGGTAATACGGATCGAGTCCGACCCAAATCGCAAAAATCAAAACGCCGACCGCAATCGCTTCCCACGAAATCACCCAACGCAATTCGGAAACGAACGGGCGCATTTCCCAAATCAGCCACGCACCAATGATGGTTTTCGCGAAATAAAACCAATACGCCGATGCCGCGCCGAATTTGCCTTGCAACGCCGTGAGCAAAACGAAAATGATGAACGGCGCGGCTCGCGGAATGAGCGGCGACCGGCTGAAAATATTTTGCAGAAAGTGCATTAGAAATTGATTTTGAATCAGGTCGTTCGCAAACCATAGTCATTTCCCTCTCCCCGCCAAACGGGGAGAGGGTTAGGGTGAGGGGATTTTAATTTGAGAACATCCAGTCCCCTCACCCCGGCCCTCTCCCCCAAGGGGGCGAGGGAGAAAAAGGCGGCAGTATTTCGTTGCTCGTTCGCCAAAAACACAGTCCCGAATTTATTCAAGCGATTCACGCGTGGATGTCTCCTTCCAATTCGCGGATGGCGCGTCCGACCATTTTGTTCGTGATACGTTGGGATTTTTCGACGAAACCGGCGAGCAACGCCTTGTCGCAAAGTGCGTTGATGAGTCGCGGTACGCCACCGCTGTAAAAATAAATCCGCCAGAGCGCGAGCGGTGTGAACGTCAGCGCGCCGTTCGCACCGGCGAGTTCGAGCCGATGCCGGATGTATTGCTTCATTTCGGCGCGCGTGAGCGGCGCGAGATGATAGCGTACGGTGATGCGCTGGCGCAATTGCCGCAGTCGCTGGCTGTTAAGTTTGTCGCGCAATTCCGGCTGGCCGAGCAAAACGATTTGCAGCAGCTTGCGATTGTCCGTTTCGATGTTGGAAAGCAACCGCACCTGCTCCAGCAATTCCTCGGACAAATTTTGCGCCTCGTCAATGATGAGCGCCGTTTCGAGGCCGCGCTCGGTCTGGCTCAAAAGAAATTCGTTGAACACGGCGATGGTTTCCAGACGGTCGAAGCCGTTCACCGGCAAATGAAATTCCAGCGCGATGGATTTGACCAGTTCCTCCGCGCTCAACGCCGGATTCAAAATCAGCGCGGTGGTGAAGCGCGGATCGAGCTGTTCGAGCAGCGCGCGGCACAACGTCGTTTTGCCCGCGCCGACTTCGCCCGTGAGTTGGACGAAACCCTTCCGCTCGCGGATGCCGTAAAGCAGATGATTCAGCGCCTCGCGATGCTTCGCGCTGTGAAACAGAAAGCGCGGGTTCGGCGTGATGTCGAACGGCGGGCGTTGCAATCCGTAAAATTCCAGATACACGCCGTTTTTTTAGCAGAATCCGCGCCCAAACAAAGCGAAAGATTTAACCCTCCAAAATTTGTCGCGCCGCCTTCACCAATTTTGCCGCTTCCGTTTGCGTGCCGATGGTGATTCGCAAAAATTTGTCAATTTCCGGTGAACTGAACCAGCGCACGAGAATTTTTTTCTCGCGCAATTTTGTCAGCCAAATTTTGGCGGCAAGCTTTGGCGGCTCTGCCAAAATGAAATTCGTCTGACTCGGCAAAACACGGAAACCCAAATTTGTCAATTCGCGCGACAACCATTCGCGCGTGGTGATGATTTTTTTGAAATTCGCGCGATAGTATTTCAAATCGTCCAGCGTCGTTTCGGCGGCGATTTGTCCGAGACCGTTCACATTGTAACTGTCGCGGATTTTGTGCAGCGCGGAAATCAGTTCCGCGTTGCCGACCAGATAGCCGACGCGCTGAAAGCACAGCGAATAGGCTTTGGAAAACGTCCGCGCGACCAAAACGTGCGGCAATTTGAGCGCAAGCGACATCGCATTTTCCTCCGCAAAATCAACGTAAGCCTCGTCCAAAACCACGACGCCCTTTTGCGCGCGACACAATTTTTCCAATTCGCTCGTTTTGTAACCGCGTCCGCTCGGCGCATTCGGTGTGGTGATGAAAGTCAACGCTGCATCAAAATCCCATTTTCCGCCGTGCTTTAATTCATCCACGCTCGGCAACGAAAAATCGGGATTCAAATTCACGACATTATTTGCCGCGCCGTGAATGTTCGCCAAAACCGGATACAGCGAATAACTCGGCGTGAAAAATTGCACGACTGACTTTGGACTTTGGACTTTGGACTTTGGACTCGGTTCGACAAACCCGCGCACCGCCAACGCCAGTGCTTCATCCGAGCCGTTGCCGACGATGACATTTTCCGGTTTGCACTTGTGCAATTTCGCCAATTTCGCGCGCAACTTTTCCGCCGTCGGATTCGGATAAAGCCGCAGCCGACCGTCCACCGCGTTCTTCACTGCGCGCAAAACTTTCGGCGACGGCGGGAACGGATTTTCGTTTGTGTTCAATTTAACCAGCCCTTTGATTTTCGGCTGCTCGCCCGGCACATAAGCGTGCAACTCGCGCACGAGCGGTCGGATTAAATTTTTGAACTTCGTCATATCAATTTGCAATTTGAGAACCTTTTTCTCGTAAGCGACAAATATCTTTGAGACATCCCAAAGCTAATTCTTTGCGAGGCGTGTCAGAACTTTCTTGCGGGCCAACTAACAAGAAGCGGAATTCGTCTTGAATTGAAAATATATCGTCTTTGTAAAAAACTAACTCACTTTGTTTATTTGTGTCGGGTAAAGAAATTCTTGAAAAATAATGAACTGGTTTTGCACAACATGCCCATCTAGGTAATTGTTCTGCGATAGCTTTCGCTAAACGTTCATAAAAAGCTAATGGGTCTAAAAATTCCACACAAGAGTCTGCATCAAATGCTTCAAATAAGCCACCTTTCCAAGAAGTTGATGTGCAAAGTATGTAATATACCAATGGCTCCCCAAAACTATTTTTGAGGTGGACTGTAAATTTAAGATTTGTGAGAGAACTCAAAAATTGGGGTGGTTCGTTAGATATTGAAACCCCAACAGCAATATGCGCTGGTGATGGAGTAAAAAAACGCTCCTGTTCATTGTCCTTTTGTGCAATAGTTAGTTCTCCGTAAGAATAATCTCGCGCATGTCCAAATGACACGATGCCATTTTCAACAAACGGGATTAGTCGCTGTCGTTTGCTATAACGAAATAGACGATTTGGAAAAACCATAACCTTATTTACTGCGCACTTCCGCACTTTTGCCATGCGCATCTAGCCCTTCGAGTTCGGCGAATTTTTGGACGGATTTCAACGCTTTTTTGAGCGAGGCGGAATTGTATTCGACGACGCTCGTGCGGCGTTGGAATTGGTCAACGGTCAGGCCGGCAAAACTCGCGCCCGCGCCGTCGGTCGGCAAAACGTGGCTGGGGCCGGCGATGTAATCGCCCAAAACGGTCGGCGAAAAATTGCCGAGAAAAATCGCGCCCGCCGTCAAAATTTGGTCGGAAATTTTGCGCGCGTTTTTGGTCATCACTTCGCAATGTTCGGGCGCGAGTTGATTCGTCAGCGCAATCGCGTCGTCGAGCGTTTTCACGAGAATCAGCCAGCCGTTGTGGTTCAACGCGCGCTGGATGAATTCGCGGCGCGACAATTTTGGCAGTTGCTTGGCGATTTCTTTTTCAACGGCTTTCAAAATTTTTGCGGAAGTGGTCACGAGCCAAGTGCGTTCGTGGCCGGAGCCGTGTTCGGCTTGCGCGATCAAATCAGCGGCGACAAATTTCGGATTCGCCGTGTCGTCGGCAAGAATCAGCACGTCGCTTGGCCCAGCGAGCAAATCAATCGCCACGCGCCCGACGAGCAGGCGTTTGGCCATGCTGACGTAGGCGTTGCCGGGGCCGAAAATTTTCTGCACGCGGCGGATCGTCTTCGTGCCGTGAGCGAGCGCGGCAATCGCCTGCGCGCCGCCGACGCGATAAATTTCCGTCGCGCCCGCCGCACGCGCGGCGAACAAAATCGCGGGATTGATCGCGCCGTTTTTGCCGGGCGGGGTGACGACGATGATTTCCTTGCAGCCCGCGACGCGGGCAAGCGTGATGGTCATCAGCGCGGTGGAAACAAGCGGCGCGGTTCCGCCCGGAATATAAACGCCGACGCGCGTGAACGGGTCGAATTTTTCGCCGACGCTTGCGCCGTGCGAATTTTTCGCCGACCAATTTTTCCGTAACGATTTTTTGGCGAAGAACGCGACATTTTTTTCCGCTTCGGCAACAGCGGCGCGCAATGATTCGTCGGCTTTAATTGAAGCGGTGAGCAATTCTGCCTGCGTGACGGCAAGTTGTTCCGCCGTCAATTTCGCGCCGTCGAATTTTTCCGTGAGTTCCAATAGCGCGTCGTCGCCGCGGGCATAAACGTCGTGCAAAATCGCGCGTGTGCGCTGCTCAATTTCCGCGTCGAACAAGCTGGATGCTGCGGTGATTTCACGAAGTTTGGCGTCAAAATTGGCGTCGCTGTGCCGGACTATTTTCATCGGCGCAGGCTAGAGGATGAAGAATTGAAAGTCAAAACCGCGCGCTTAACGAAGCCGTCGCTTTTGCTGCCAAATCAGCATGGACGCAGAAACTGCAAGCAGGGCGATGGTTGACGGTTCCGGCACAACACTGGTGATCCACGGCAGCGCCGGCAAAATGGAATCGAAACCGCTGATGTCACCGTAGGAAGAATTGGCGTTGCCGTCAGTAGCGGCGACAAAAGAAGTCACGCCGGCCAGATAATACTGCGAACCGTCGCTGATAAAAACACCACCGCCGCTGTCGCCGAATGCAACACATCCTTCCAACGGTAATGCACCATTTGCCGGGCTTAAAAAAGTCGAACCGAAAACATAAGTCGTGTTGCCAAAATCCGACTCGTTGATGTCCACAACGGCTTGAACTCCGCGTTTTTGGCCATCGATAGTTTTGTAGCCGGTCAATCCCGTGCCGGTGAAACCATAGCCGACAAATGTAGCGGTCTGTCCCAACAGCGTTGAACTGGTGTAAAACGTCGGCAGCGAAACAGTCGTGAGCGATGAACTTAAATGCACCAGGGCAAAATCATTTCCATCCGACGCATTGCCGTTCCAATTCGGGTCGGTGATGATTTGCGTTGCGGAATAACTCGTTCCGTTCAATGTGAACGTTCCCGAGCTCGCGTTGAGAATCAAATGCGCGGCAGTCAACACCCAATCCGGCGCGATTAAAGTGCCGCAACCGGTCAAATTGGCGGTAAAAGTTCCCACGCTGTCAAACGCCGGTTCATTCCCAAACGCGACATAATCGCTGTCCGGCGTGTCGTCCCGGATGGTTGCGCCTAAAACGGCAGCGGGAAAAATAATCAGCGCGAAAATTCCAGCCAATACCGTTGATTTGAATTGAATCGGCAGCATGATTCCATTGCCTCACGAGAGGAATCTTTCGTCAAGCACAAATGGATTTTCCACTTTCGTTTTGCCGCAAGTCTTTGGATATTCAGTTCATGCGCAATCCCATCATTGTTGCCCTGGATGTTCCGGCTGCGGATGCCGCGTTGAAACTCGTCGAGCAACTTGCGCCGGTTGTCGGCGGATTCAAGATTGGCAGTGAATTGTTCACGAGCGACGGGCCGGACATCGTGAAAAAAATCCGCGAACGCGGCGCGCTGGTGTTTCTCGATTTGAAATTTCACGATATTCCCAACACCGTCGCCAAAGCCGTCGCCGCCGCCGTCCGCCTCGACGTGCAAATGCTCACCGTCCATGCCAGCGGCGGACGCGAAATGTTGCAAGCCGCCGAACAATCAGCGCAGGAAACGTCGTGGAAACAAGGCCGCACGCCGCCGCTTGTCCTCGCCGTGACCGTGCTGACGAGTTTGGACGCCGCCGCGTTGAGCGAAATCGGCATGGACGTGAAAGTGGATTATCAAGTCCGCCGTCTCGCCAACGTCGCGACCAAAGCCGGATTGCGCGGACTCGTTTGCTCGCCGCTGGAAATTTCCGCGCTGCGAAAAATTTTGCCCGCGCAGGTTCAATTAGTCACGCCCGGCATTCGCACCGGTGCGGAAAAAGCCGACGACCAGAAACGCACATTGTCGCCGAAAGAAGCCATTACCGCCGGAGCAAATTGGCTGGTGATTGGCCGCCCGATTTGCGCCGCCGAAAATCCGCGCGAAGCCGCCGAAAGAATTTTGGAATCGTTGAATTAAAATTATGAGCGCAAAAAATGTCACCGTCGTCGCCACGTTTCAGGCCAAGCCCGGCAAGGAAGCGGAATTGAAACGCGCGCTGCTGACTTTGGTCGCGCCGACGCGCAAAGAAAACGGATGTATCAATTACGATTTGCACCAGTCACCGGACGAACCGGGGAAATTTTTGTTCCACGAAAATTGGACGACGAAAGCCACGCTCGACGCGCACCTGAAAAACGATCATATCCAGGTTTTGCTGCCGCGCATGGACGAATTATGTGTCGGCATGCCGGAAATCAAACTTTGGGAGCAGGTTGGTTGAAATCAAATGATGGTTTCGTGGATAAGTTTCGCTGGAGTAATTTTTCGCGTAGAAGTCTCAAACGCGGTTTTCAATTTTGCCAGCGCGATTTTTGCCGAGGTCGAATTCGCAGCATGAACGCGGCAAAACGCCTGTAAATTTTCAATCCGCTCGCTGGGCTTGGCGATTTTGTCCACGCCAACGTCGTAATTGATTTTTGAATCTTTCGTCAAACGTCCGCCGCCCAAATCGCGAATCACTTCGCCGATGATTCGCGCGTCGCATTTGGAAATAAATCCGGCGCGCGGCGATTTCAATTCCTGAACAACCGGCGCGGTGGAATCGCGCAAAAGTTTTTTATTGAACGCGGACAAATTTGCACCTTGCGCGACAAGCATTTGGTCGAATTTTTTTCGCGGCGCGCCGGAATTCAAACAATCTTCGGCAATTTTTTTTGCCGCGGTGAAATTTTTAGCCTTGCGCGTTTGCACGAGCAAATGCGCGGCGCAAACCAAAACCAATTCGCGCAAATCATTAACTTGCCCCTCACCCCGTCCCTCTCCCCGTTTTGCGGGGAGAGGGTGGCCGAAGGTCGGGTGAGGGGATTCAAGAACCACCACACTTTCTTTCACTTCCAACCAATTACCGGCGGCGCGGCCAAGCGGCGTGTTCATGTCCGTTAAAATGGCACGCGTGTTCACGTCGCAATCATTGCCGAGCGTGACTATTGCCTGCGCGAGCTTTTTCGCGTCGGTTTTCGTTTGCATGAACGCGGCGCAGCCGAATTTCACGTCAAGAATCAGCGTGTCCAGATTTTCGGCCAATTTTTTTGAAAGAATTGAGGCCACAATCAGTGGAATGCTCGGCACAGTTCCACTGGCGTCGCGCAATGCATAAATTTTTTTGTCGGCGGGAACCATTTTATCCGTCTGGCTACAAATGACGCAGCCGACTTTTTGGACTTGTTCGACAATTTTTTGTGCGGGCAAAAGCGTTTTGAAACCGGGAATGGAATCCAATTTATCCAGTGTGCCGCCGGTGATGCCGAGGCCGCGACCGGAAATCATCGGCACGCGAAAGCCGAGGCACGCGAGCAGCGGCGCGAGCGGGAGAGAAATTTTGTCGCCGATGCCGCCGGTAGAATGTTTATCCACAAGTAGACGTTTATCGCGCGGAAATTTGAGAACGTCGCCGGAATCGCGCATCGCCAACGTCAGCGCGGCTGTTTCTTCTGAATTCAACCCGCGAAAATAAATGGCCATGAGCATCGCGGCCATCTGGTAATCGGGAATTTCTCCGGCGGTGAATTCACGGATGAAATTTTGAATGTCGCGCGGCGCGAGAATTTTTCCTTCGCGTTTGTTTTCAATCAGCGAAAGAAAATTCATAACAGTTGGTGAAAGTTGTTCGTTTTTACTCCTTGAAAAAGTCGGGCAGCGAATACTCGTCTCGTCAGATTTGTGAAATCAACCGCCACAGCATATCCCAGGAAATTCTGATTTTGCAACGACATCTGGTTAAGCCAGCGGATGTCGTGCGAATCTAAAAGAGCCGAACTCTTTGGTTTGCGCCGAGCCTTCCATTCAATGATTGAAATTGGAAATCGGACCGGACTCCAATCAGCATTGAATGTGGTTTCACGTGGCTCGTTCCAAATCACCAAATCTTTTCTTGCGGCAGCTTTAGTTCCAATTCCTTTCGGCTGCGGAACACTTACTTCAATTCCGACTTGTGTGAAATCCTCGATAAATTTGCCGATGCCGATTTCTTTGAAAAGAAAACCGTGGGCAAAAAGGTTGACGCACTCATTCTCTCTACCACGCCAATCAGAAGAAATCAGCCAATTCTCGAATTTAGCCAACGTGCGTCCAATCAAACAATCAAGGTTTGTCAGGCGCGAGTTCACGGTTTTGTTCAGCCGTTAAACTTTTTCGCCGCAATACTCGCGTTATGGCCGCCGAAACCGAAGGAATTGTTGATGACGGCGTTCACTTTCATTTCGCGCGCGGTGTTGGGCACGTAATCCAGATCACATTCGGGGTCGGGCGTTTGATAGTTGATGGTCGGCGGCACGACGCCATTTTTGATGGCGAGGGCGCAAATGCTCATTTCCACCGCGCCGGCCGCGCCGAGCATGTGGCCGGTCGCGCCTTTGGTGGAACTGACGGCGATTTTTTTCGCATGTTCGCCGAAAACGGATTTGATGGCCTGCGTTTCGCAGACGTCGCCTTGCGGCGTGGACGTGCCGTGGGCGTTGATGTAGGAAATGTCTTCGAGATTCAGGCCGCCGGTCTTCAACGTCATTTTCATGCAACGCGCCGCGCCTTCGCCATCGGGCGACGGGGCGGTCAAATGATAAGCGTCGGCGGTGTTGCCGTAGCCGACAATCTCGCAATAAATTTTTGCGCCGCGTTTTTTGGCGTGTTCCAATTCTTCCAACACGAGGACGCCAGCGCCTTCGCCCATGACAAAGCCGTCGCGGTCTTTATCAAATGGCCGTGAAGCGGTTTTGGGGTCGTTGTTGCGCGTGCTCATCGCGCGCATGGCGCAAAATCCGCCGATGCCGACGGGCATGATGGCCGCTTCCGCGCCGCCCGCGAACATGACATGCGCGTCGCCCATCTTGATGGCGCGCCACGCTTCACCAATGGCGTGATTGGCAGTGGCGCAGGCGGAACACGTCGCAAAATTCGGCCCGCGCAAATTGAAAAACATGGACAACAATCCCGACGCCATGTTGCTGATGAGCATCGGAATCATGAAGGGCGACAGCCGTCCCGGTCCGCGTTTAATCAAAATGTCATGTTGCTCCGCCGTGGTGTGCAATCCACCAATGCCTGAACCGATGATGACGCCGATTTCATCGCGATTTTCCTTGTCCAGTTCCAGGCCGGAATCCAGCAACGCCTGCCAGCCGGCGTAAATGCCGAATTGCGAATAACGGTCGGCGCGGCGCACTTCTTTCGCCGACGGAAACGCGGGTGTCGGATCGAAATTCCTGACTTCGGCGGCGATTTGCGTGTCGAACGCCGTCGCGTCAAATTCGGCGATTTTATCCACGCCACATTGACCGGCGAGCAGGTTGTTCCAGAAAGCTTCCAGTTGATGACCGATGGGCGTGACGACACCGAGACCGGTGACGACGACGCGGCGTTCTGATGGATTGCTGGGCATAAATCAAAAGGGGCAGCTTGAGCTAGTTCAGCCAAACTGCCCCGAAGCGCAAAAAGTTACAACTATTTTTGGTGTTCCTCGATGTATTTCATCACGTCGCCGACAGTCAGAAGCTTTTCCGCCTGTTCATCCGGCACTTCGATGCCGAATTCTTCTTCCAGCGCCATGATCAATTCCACCGTGTCGAGCGAATCCGCGCCCAAATCCTCAATGAATTTGGCTTCCGGCGTCACTTGATCCGGTTTTACGCCCAATTGTTCGACGATGATGTCTCTGACCCGAGTATCAATAGGTTTATCAGCCATAATTTGTCCTGCTTTCTATGCCATGAACCGGCGCATCGTCAAGCCTTGAATCCAATTTTTTTATTCACATCCACCCACGTCTCATTCAAAGCACAAGCATAAAATGAATTGAATGACGCCGCCCGCCGGGCGAAATTTCACATCACCATCCCGCCGTCCACGGTCAAAACCTGACCCGTGACGTAACCTGCGCCCGGACTCGCCAGAAACAGCGCCGCGTTTGCGACATCGTCCACCGCGCCTATTTTTCCCATCGGAATCGCGCGTAAAACGTTTTCCTTCAACTCCGGCTTCAATTCCGACGTCATATCCGTCTCAATGAAACCCGGTGCAATCGCGTTCACCGTCACGCCGCGACCCGCCAGCTCGCGCGCGCACGATTGCGTGAACCCGATCAACCCCGCCTTGCTCGCCGCGTAATTCGCCTGACCCGGATTGCCAATCAAACCGATGACCGACGAAATGTTGATGATGCGACCCGCGCGCTGTTTGGCGAACGCGCGGAAAAGCGCGCGCGTGAAATGAAACGCGCCCTTCAAATTTGTATTCAACACCGTGTCCCAATCTGCGTCGCTCATGCGCATGAGCAAACCGTCGCGCGTCACGCCTGCGTTATTCACGAGAATGTCCACCTTGCCTGCGTCGGCTAAAATTTTGTCGGCGGCGGCGTTCACGGCATTGGAATCTGAAACATCCACCGCGAACGCCCACGCCTTGCGGCCCAGCGCACGGATTTCTGCCGCGACTTTCTCCGAATTTTCCTGCGTGCGCGAAACGACGACGACATCCGCGCCTTCGCTGGCAAATTTCAGCGCAATCGCGCGCCCGATTCCGCGCCCAGCGCCCGTGACAACGGCAATTTGATTGGCAAGTTGACTCATAGATTATTTTTCCGCCACAGATTGAACACGGATTGAACACGGATTCAAAGAAACATTTCTAGTTCAATTTCAAAACTTGCTTTATTCATAAATTCACGACTTCTGCTGTCACCAAATCCAAATCCCATCATTCTATCTGGTGCATTAACCAGTTCACTGGTAAATGGGTATCAAGCTGTTCCAATCACAACATTGACTACGCTGTAGATCAAAACGGGGATTTTATGAAACGAGGCTCTCTTCTCCAATTTCATACCTGTTTTTTCAGCCACTCGGATTGAAGCAGCATTCTCGGATTCGATAATTGAAATCAAACGGTGCAATCCGGCCTTCTTGAATCCGTAATCGCGGCAAGCTCGGGCAGCTTCCGTTGCTAGGCCAATTCCCCAACAGTCTCGGCGCATCCGATAACTGATTTCGAATTCTCTTTCACCATCAACTTCCTGTGCACAAATTCCACACTCGCCTACACATTTGCCGTCGCTCTTTCGCACGACTGCCCACTGACCCAAGCCATCTCGAGAATAACGCCTCAAACAACTGGGTAGATATTTGGTTTGAATGTCATTTCGCGTTTCAGGCCCCGTGATGGAAAAACGCATGACCTCTGGATCACCCAGAAAGCTGAGGAGTGGCTCCACATCGCTTTCATTGAATTTGCGCAGAATGAGACGCGAAGTCTCACAAATAATGGGCATTTCCTCCGTATTAGACATCCGTGTTTAATATTTGTGGCTAAATTAAAAGCGCTTTCACTGTCGCTTCCAAACTCGCCGCGTCCGCGACGTTCAGCATCGTCGCCGTTTTATCAATGCGCTTCATAAATCCGCTCAACGCCGCGCCCGGTCCGAGTTCGATGAACCGCGTGAAACCTTGCGCAAGCAACGCGCGCATCGAATTTTCCCACAGCACCGACGCGCAAACCTGCTCGACGAGCTTCGCAGAAATGTCCGCGCCGTGCGCCTGCGCGGTGACGTTGGAAATCACGGGAACATTTGGCGCGGCAATTTTTATTTGCGCCAATTCCGCCGCGAGCTTCGGCTGCGCACTCGCCATCAGCGGCGAATGATACGCACCCGCAACCATAAGCGGAATCGCACGTTTCGCGCCTTTGGCTTTGGCAAGTTCAACGGCCTTGGAAATCTTTTCAACCTCACCGGAAATCACAAGCTGGCTGGGACAATTCAAATTTGCCAGCACGACGCCAGCTTCGGTGCAAACTTCGCGCGTCGGTGCTTCGTCCAGGCCGATGATTGCCGCCATACCGCCTTTGGTCATATCGCACGCTTCTTGCATGAATTTTCCGCGCTGCCGCACGACGCGTAATCCGTCTTCAAAACTCATCGCGCCCGCCGCCGTCAACGCCGTGAATTCGCCAAGTGACAAGCCAGCGGTCGCGTCGAATTTCAAATTCGGCACTTTTTCTTTGAGCAACTCAAAGCAAACCCAACTGACGAGAAAAATTCCCGGCTGCGCGTTTTCGGTTTTCGTCAATTCGGCTTCCGGTCCTTCAAAACAAATTTTCGCCAAATCATAACCAAGCGCGGCGTCGGCGCGGTCGAACCAATTTTTCGCGCTTGGAAATTGTGCGGCGAGGTCTTTGCCCATGCCGACGGTTTGCGCGCCTTGCCCGGCGAAAAGTAATGCGGTTTTGCTCATTGATTCCGCAAACTAAACACGAATCGTCCGCAAAAATAAAGCCGTGATTTCATTTAGTTATTCCGATGACTTGATTAAATTGCGCGCGTGACCGTTCTCGAAGCCATTCAGAAAAGCGCAGATTTTCTCGGCAAAAAAAACGTCGAGTCGCCGCGCTTGCAAACCGAATTGCTGCTTGCGCATCTGCTCAAGATGCCGCGCATGAATCTGTATCTGAATTTCGAACGGGCGTTGACGACGGAAGAAACAAATCAATTTCGCGAATTGATAAAACATCGTGGCCAGCGCGAACCATTGCAACACATCGTTGGTTCAACGTCGTTTTGTGGATTTGAAATTGCCGTAAATAAAAATGCGCTCGTGCCGCGACCGGAAACAGAATTGCTTGCGGAACTCGGCTGGAAGTTTCTTGGCGAAAACAAAATGACCGCTCTCGATTTTGGAACTGGTTCTGGCTGCATTGCCATCTCACTCGCAGCAAAATGTCCAAATGCAAACATTTTTGCATTGGACATTTCTATGGGCGCGCTTGCACTCGCAAAACAAAATGCCGAAATAAATAAAGTCGCTGAACGAATTAAATTTATTCAGGGCGACGGATTTGCCGGTTTGGAAAAATGGTGGGGCGAGCGTCCGCGCGAGCCAAAGGAAAATTTTCAATTCGATTTAATTATCAGCAATCCACCTTATATTCCTACCTCGGAAATCGAAACGCTTCAGCCAGAGGTGAAAGATTTCGACCCGCGTGCGGCGTTAGACGGCGGCGCAGACGGCTTGGATTTTTATCGGATGTTTGCAACGCAGGCAAAACCGTTCTTGAAGGCGAACGGAAAAATCATGTTGGAGTTTGGCGATGGCCAGGCGGCTGCGATTCGGCAGATTTTTGAAAATGAAAAGTGGATTGTCGAAGAAATCAAATCCGACTACTCTCAACGTCCAAGAATTTTGGCGGCAAAATCTAAAAATTTTTAACCACAGATGGACACGGATAAACACGGATTTTCTTCGCCGAAATTTGCGGGTTTCAATTTTCATCCGTGTTCGTCTGTGTTAATTCGTGGTTGAATAAATTTCATGGAAAGTTTTCTCATCAAAGGCGGCGTGCCGTTGCACGGTGAAGTGACCATCAGCGGCAGTAAAAACGCCGCGCTGCCCGTCATGGCGGCGACGTTGCTCACGGACGAGCCGTGTGTCATTCGCGGCGTGCCGGATTTGAGCGACACGCGGTTCATGGCGCGAATTTTGGAATCGCTAGGCGCGGAAGTAAAATTCCAGAACGGCACAGTTTTTGTTCGCGCGAAGAAAATTTCCGGTTACGCGGATTACGAACTCGTCCGCAAAATGCGCGGCTCGATTTGCATCGCTGGACCGTTGTTGGCGCGATTGCGCAAAGCACGGATTTCGCTGCCGGGTGGCTGCATCATCGGCGCGCGTCCGATCAATCTGCATTTGAAAGGGTTTGAATCGCTCGGCGCGAAAATTGAAATTGAAGGCGGCTACGTCAACGCTTCGACGAAAAAATTGCGCGGCGCGACGACGTTTCTCGGCGGACGCGCCGGCTCGACGGTTTTGGGAACGGCAAATGTGATGATGGCCGCGACTTTGGCGGACGGCGTGACGGTGATTGAAAGCGCGGCGTGCGAGCCGGAAGTCGTTGACCTCGCCAATTTTCTTTGCGCGATGGGCGCAAAAATTTCCGGCGCAGGCAGTCCAACGATTACGATTTCCGGCGTTTCAAAATTGCACGGCGCGGAGCATCAAATCATTCCCGACCGGATTGAGACAGCGACGTTTGCGATTGCCGCCGCCGCGACGAACGGCGAAGTGACGATCAAGAATTGTCGTGCCGACCATTTGCGCGCGGTTTTGGACAAATTGAACGAAGCGGGAGTTTCAATTCAGCAGCGCGGCGGCAATTTGATTGTGCGGCGTGGAAAAAATTTGCGCGCGGCGGACGTGACGACGTTGCCGTATTCCGGTTTTCCGACGGATGCGCAGGCGCAGATGATGTCGCTGCTCGCGCTCGCGCCGGGCATCAGCATCATCACGGAGCGGATTTTTGAATCGCGCTTCATGCACGTCAGCGAATTGGCGCGGCTCGGCGCGGACATCGAGATTGAAGGGCCAAGCGCGATTGTGAAAGGCGGCAAACCGTTGAGCGGCGCGCCGGTGATGGCGAGCGATTTACGCGCGAGCGCGGCACTGGTGATTGCCGGTCTTGCTGCCAAAGGCGCGACGCAAGTGAACCGCATTTATCATTTGGATCGCGGCTATGAAAAAATGGACGTGAAATTGCGAAAACTCGGCGCGCGGATTCAGCGCATGGAAGAAAAGTGAATGACAGTTGCCGTTGCATCCGCGAAATTAAGCGTTAAGATAAAACTGTGAGCATTGGACTTTTAAAGCAGGAATTGCCCGCGCCGGAAGGTTTTGGTTATTATTGTCTGAATTTGTAATTTAACCCGATGCAACAGAATAACCGCAATTGCAAGACAAGTATTAAAGCGATTTTAATCGTCGCAATGATAGCCATTATCGGTTGTCTATTACAATTGTTGAAGTTGAAATTGGTGTGGGGTGACCAAGTAAAATGGAATGAAATATTAATTGGGGGGACACCTTTTGTGATTATTGTAGTTATAGGCATTTGTTTTTTAGGCAATAGAAAAAGGAAGCCGCCGGACAAAATGTAAGACGAGAATTTCTATTTGTAGTCATAAAAAACATTGCCAATTTATTTGGATAAAAAAACGCGCGCCGGATTTGACGCGCGTTTGTGTTTCCCCCACTTTAATTGGCGGTTTCATTTTCATGCGGCGATGAGTTCGTGCCGGCTATTTTCGTAAATGCGCGCCTGTCGCGCGGCTTGACGCACGGCGACGGCGGTTTTTTCCTCGAACAGCGTCGGGAACACGAGTAACGGCACGGCGGTGTTCCAAGCGATTGCAGCCGCTTCGTTGGCGGCGCGGCGTACGGGAATGACCAATTCCGGCGTCGCATCGCTCAGTTGTTCGGCAAGCAATTCGGCTTTGAGCCGCTCAAATTCATTTTCCTGCGCGGCGCGGAACGGCGTCGGCGGATGCGGGCGCACTTCAAAGCGTGTTTCGGGGCCGAATTCGGTCGGCACTCTGGTTCTATTTCGGTTCATTTTCTTTCCTTTCATTTGCGTGGTTAAATCGGTTAAACGAAAAACCCGCGATTGGCTGGCAATCGCGGGTTCTTAAAAATTGTTTCCTTGAATCAAGATTTCATTCCCACGACGCCAAAACGGAAGCAATTGCGCTGCCAAATGGATTTGGCTCCATCCGGTTGCGCGTGCATCAGCATTTTGACGAACGTAGTTTTCATTTTCGACGGCTTCAAGGAACACTATTCGGACGGGTTTGTCAAAAAGATTTTGCGCGGGGTAAATTGCGTTTTTCGCGGTTGATAGGTAGATTGATACATCATGAGCGATAAACCTTTGCGGATGGTCACCTGCACGTCGTGCGAGACGCGGGTTTTCATTCCGGGCGATCTCGCGCCGCTGGCGACGGTGCCCTGCTCCAAATGCGGGCATCCCATCATGATGCCGATGCAGTTGCGGCAGTTTGAGCTGCGCAGTTACATCGCTTCCGGCGGCAACGGCACGGTGTATCGCGGCTGGGACACGACGCTGGAACGGCTGGTGGCGGTGAAGTTGATGAAGAAGGAATTGCTTCAGGACACGCAGGCGTCGGAAAGTTTTTATCGCGAGGCGCGGGCGTGCGCGCAACTCAATCATACGAACATCATCCACATTTATACGTTCGACGAGTGGGAAGGTTTGCGTTACCTCGTGATGGAACTGGCGGACCACGGCAGCCTCGACACGCGCATCGAAAAACTGCAGCGTGTGTCTGAATTGGACGTGCTGGACATCGGCATCAAGATCGCCTCCGCGCTCGACCTCGCGCTCAAACATAATTTGATTCACCGCGACATCAAGCCGGGCAACATTTTATTCAACGCAGATCATGAGCCGAAGCTGGTGGATTTCGGTCTTGCGCGCAAAGCCGACGCCGAGCAGGAGTATTCCACCATCACCGAAGGCACGCCGTATTATGTCGCGCCGGAAAAAATCAAACGTGAGCCGGAAACTTTTTTGTCCGATATGTATAGTTTGGGCGGGACGCTTTATCACGCGTTGACCGGCCATGTTCCATTCGACGCGCCGACGGTTGAAGAATTGGTTGCGGCGCAGGTGCAAACGCCGTTGACGCCACCGAATCAGGTTTTGCCAGAAATCACACAGCCAACGAGCGACGCGTTGATGAAAGCTATGGCGAAAAATCCCGCCGACCGTTTCCTGAGCTACGACGAATTTATCATGGTCTTGACGGCTGCGCGCAGTCAATTGTTGGTGAAACAATCGCAAACGCCGACGCCCAAGCCGAAAAGTTTAAGCAGTTGGTGGCGGCGTTGACGAAGTGCTGCCTGCCGGCTTTTCACCACGAACCTTCCGTCAGCAATCCGGTTATATTTTGCGCCAAATCATCCGCCAGCAATGGCGCAGCCTGCCGTTCAGCATCGGCCAAATCGGTTCCGACATGCACTAGCGTAAAACCGGTGATGTTTTTATCGAGCAAAATTTTGCCGGTATCACGTTCACGGGCGGTGACGTGGGCGGTGATGTTGACGCGATAATTTTCCGCCGTGGTCACGTCGCTGTTGAGATAGCTGATGCCCCGGCGGTCGTATTTAGTAATGACACCCGTGACGACGATGTCGCCGTCACCGTGCGTGGCCAGATGATAAGTGCCGTCCGTCTGCAATTGCTGGCGTAAAGCCTGTGTCACGGCGTCGCCCAAACGCGGTTGCAAGGTCTGGTTATTGAACGGCAGGACTTCGATGGATTTGTCGCCGGCAGTTTCACCGTTGACCGGGCCAAGATGATAAGCGGCGCATCCGGCCAGCCAAACGGCCAGCGCGCTCATTCCGAAAATTTTCAGCAGGCGCATTTCAACTGGCGGGTGGCGATTGCAATTGCGATTTGAGCGCTTCGAGTCGCTGGCGGGCCGGCGCGGCGTAACGCGAATTGGGATCGAGTTGCAGCACTTCGTTGTAATAAACAATCGCGCCGTTGCGCCGTTGTTCCGCGTTCAAGGTCTTGTTTTTTTCGTAAAATTGCGCGATTTCAAAATTGCCGCGCACCTGCTCAATCTTGAGCGCGGTGATGGCGCGTTGCGCGGTCGGCACGCGCCGGTCGCCGGGATAAAACGTGATGAAATCGGTGAAGGTCGCGATGGCCTGCGCCGCCGTGCCTTGATCGTATTCGGCCGTCGCCGCCTGCTTTGCATAACAGACGCCTTCACGATAAAGCGCGTCCGCCGCGATGACATTTTGATTGCGATAACGGTCGGCGGCGGTTTCGTAGGCTTTCACCGCGTCTTCATAATTCCTTTGCTTTTCGCGCGCGGCGCCGATGCGTAATTGCGCGTGCGGCGCAACATCGCTGTAAGGCCCGCTTTTGACAATCTTGCCGAACATTTCCGCCGTCTTGTCCATCGAAGGGAAAAACGGAATGTAAGTCCACAGCTTGAACCATTGTCCGCCGAGAAAACGATTGGCAATCGCATATTGCCGCCACAATACATCCTCGTAATGCGAACTGTGCGGATATTTATCAATGATGACCTGATAGGCGTTGAATGCCGGTTCGTCGCGTTCCGCCAATTCGAGGCAGCGACCGATGAGATATTGCGCGTCCGACGCGTAATCCGACAACGGCCAAACCCGAATGACACGATTGGCCGCGTGCAAAGCCGTGTTGTAATCGTGTTTGTCGAACGCCTGTTGCGCCACGTCCAATTGATCCTTCGCGCGGTCGCGTTTCCATTTGACGTTTTCGCCGTAAGGCTCGTAATACCAGCCTTCGCCCGGCGCATAAATAAACGGCGCGGGCGAGTGGAATGGCAGCATGGCCACCAATGCAGTCAGCAGAAACCAAAATGCCAAACGACGTCTCATGCAAAAAACGGTAGCGGGGCAATCACTGTCCGTCAACCTCGATAAACCACGATGAGGCCGTAATCCGTCAACATCTTTTGCGTGCCGACATCGAAGTAAGTGTAATTGATGACGTGCGTGGAAATGATGTTCGGCTCGCCGACTTCGTTCAAAAATTTTGTGACCACCTCGTCAAAATTGTCGTGTCCGGACTCGATGCAACTCGCGCGGCGGATGGTATGGGCGCGAATTTTTTTATCCGCGCCTTTGGCCACCGCTTCGAGCGGCACTGCGGCTTTTTTGATGAGACTCTCAGCCGGCTTGTCATGCACCGGCACCTTCAGGTGCATCGTGACTTTGGCGGCGGCGGATGAAGCGATGGCGCTGCCGCCTTGGCTGGGCGGAGCCGGTTCGGGAGCCGGAGCCGATTTGTTGGATTCCTGCGGAATGGTGATGGTCTCGCCGCAGGACGGGCACTCGATTTCCGTTCCCGCGCCGGCGCTGTCCACGGCCAATTCCTGTCCGCAATTCGGGCAATCGAAGATGATGTCCATAAGCCGGAATGTTTTTGATTGTGCCGCCACACTAAACCTGTTTGGGCGGGCGAACCAGAAAAAATTACAACTAATTTCCGGTTGTCATCGTGAAACCAATCGCGCTATTCCATTTCCATGAAATCGCTCACCGAACATCTCTGGTTTGAAGTGCCCGGACGCCGCGGCTTTGTGAACATCACCGATACGGTTGAAAAAATCTTGGCTCGAATCTATATCCACGCGCCGGACGGAAGGGCTTGATTGTGCCAATTTCTTTTGTTTAATGTTGTGCCGACAATTTAGCGTAGTTGGAATAGGTCGAACGAAAACCTGAGAGATTTTCAAAGCAAAGACCTACTTCAAGTCCCGCCCACACCTGGGCGCGGCTTGGCGTATTCTTTGCAGGCCGCTCTCTCAGGTGGCTCGTTCGGGTGCGTCGGGTTCGCGCCTTTCTTCCTTTTCCTTTCTGCGGCTAAACAGACAAACCAACTAAAAGACAACTATGAAAAATAAATTATTCCTTATTGGTGTATTGGGCGTGCTTCAAAGTGGATGTGTAGGAACGTATGTTCCTCCTCCAAAACCTGAACCTGTCGTAAGTCTCAGTGCCTTTAATGGCAAAACGGTGAGCATCGTCCCGCAATTTGACCCTTGTATCGGCAAAGGAAGTTATCAATCAGATTCGCATTTCGGTGTATATGTAGGAGGCTCATGGAATGAAACTCAAAGTAATAGGTTCCTCCTTCGGGTTCAAGTAATAGGGACATACGTGATTATGACAAGTGCGCGATTAAGGTTGGGAGACGATATAATAGATTTGGTTCCTGTTGGTATTACCGACATGTCAATTGGTAATGCAGAAACCTGCACTCAAGATTTTGCTGCTCCTTTAGCAGTGTTGAAGCAGATGATTCAATCTCCTTGTTGGTTACAGGTAATCACCCCCACCGGAACCATCGAAGGGTCTATCTGTCAGGACGAAGACGCAATGGACGGTCTAAAGAAACTTTGGACAGTTGTTTCCCAACAATGACAGCTATCTGTAGGGGCAGTTACCAAGCACTTCCCCAAACCCGTAGATACTAAATCGACAATTTCGACAATTGAAAGCGACAATAATTGGATTTTATTTTGTAATTCCTAGCCCTTGCCAATCGCGCAGCGTTCGCTTGACGTTCTGAACCTGTTCTGGTTGTTTTGGTTGGTGTGGTTGCGTTGCATCTGCGCGTGCGTCAGAAGCGGCATCATTTTTGCTGTTTTTGACAAACGAAACATTGACCATGAAAAATTCAATAAAGAAATCCATCGTTCTAATCACCTTGGCCGCATTTGTCGCGGGCTGCTCCAGCACTACGGTCATTCATTCAAAGCCGGAAGGCGCGAAGGTTTATTTGGACAGCGTTTATGTCGGCAAGACACCCTATAAACACTCAGACATGAAGCTAGTCGGCGCGACCACGCCGTTAGAGCTAAAGCTGGCTGGCTATCAAACTTTTGAGACTCATCTTTCCAAAGACGAAAAAATTGATGTGGGAGCAATCGTTGGCGGCTGTTTTTTCCTGTTCCCGTTTCTGTGGACGATGCAATATGAACCGGAACATACTTACGAACTTGTTCCAGCCATTACTAATCGGTGATTCATTTTCACCTGCCAAGTTTTTTTGCGCCGTGTGTGGTTTGCTGGTGATGTCGAAGACGCAGCGGAATGCGCGCCCTACCAATCAACTCATTCCCACTCAATCGTTCCCGGCGGTTTGCTGGTGATGTCGAAGACGCAGCGGTTCACGCCCTTCACTTCGTTGATGATGCGGCTTGCCAGTTTTTCCAGCAAATCATACGGCAATTTCACCCAGTCCGCCGTCATGCCGTCCTGGGATTCCACGGCGCGGATGGCGATGGTGTAATCATAAGTGCGTTCGTCGCCCATTACGCCCACGCTGCGTACGGGCAGCAGTACGGCAAAGCTCTGCCAAATTTTGTAGTAAAGTCCGCTCGCTTTCATTTCCTCGACGACAATCGCATCCGCGTTCCGCAAAATCTCGCAGCGCGACGGCGTGACTTCGCCCAAAATCCGCACGGCCAATCCGGGTCCGGGAAACGGCTGGCGAAAAACAATTTCTTTCGGCAAACCTAGTTCCAAACCTAGTTGGCGCACTTCGTCCTTGAACAAATTTTTCAGCGGCTCGACCAATTTGAATTTCATTTTTTTCGGCAAACCGCCGACGTTGTGATGCGATTTGATGAGCGCGGCGGGATTGCCGGCGATGGGTACGGATTCAATCACGTCGGGATACAAAGTTCCTTGCGCGAGGAATTTTGCTTTGCCCGCGCGTTTAGTCGCTTTGTCAAAAACTTCGATGAACGTTTTGCCGATGACTTTGCGCTTTTTTTCCGGATCAGTGACGCCTTTGAGCCGCGTCATGAAAATTTTCGTCGCGTCTTCGTATTGCAATTTTATTTTGAAATGCTTGCCGAAAACTTCTTGCACGACTTCGGCTTCTTTGGAACGCAACACGCCGTTGTTCACAAAAATGCAGGTGAGTTGGTCGCCGATGGCTTTGTGCAACAACGCTGCCGCGACACTTGAATCCACGCCGCCGCTCAAGCCGAGGATAACATGTTCCTTGCCGACTTGCGCGCGGATTTCCTCGACAGCCTGCTCGACATAATTACGCATCGTCCAATTTTTGCCGCAGCCGCAAATGCCGTGGACAAAATTGGCGATGATTTCCTTGCCGCGCGGCGTATGGACAACTTCGGGATGAAATTGCAGGCCGAAAAATTTCTTCGTGCGATTCTCGATGGCGGCGTAACTGGAATTTTCCGTCGTCGCCACAACTTTGAAATCCGTCGGCAATTTCGTGAGCTTGTCGCCATGAGAATTCCAGACCTGAAGTTGATTCGGTAGTTGCGCGAACAAAGTGCAATTTTCGTCGGTCACGTTTAAAGTGCCTTTGCCGTATTCACGCTTGAGTCCCTTTTCAACTTTGCCGCCGAGAAATTGCGCGAGCAATTGCACGCCGTAGCAAATTCCCAAAACTGGGACGCCCAATTTGAAAATGTTTTTATCCGACAACGGCGCATTTTTTGCGTAAACCGACGACGGCCCGCCGGACAAAATGATGCCTTTGGGTTTTAATTTTTCGATTTCCGCCACCGGAGTGTCGTAACGCAAAATCTGCGAATAGACATTGCACTCGCGAATCCGCCGCGCGATGACTTGCGTATATTGCGACCCGAAATCGAGGATGATGATTTGTTCCTGCACCGCCAAAGTCTTGCTTGCGCAAAAAAATTTTGCGAGCAAAAACCAAACCGGCGCGATGCGCGGCTCGTTGATGTTTGAGAAACTACGGAGCGACCGAATTGGTTCTCACCACTCGGACGGTGTAAGTGCTCGTGTCATAAATCAATTTATAACCATGAGGCAGGTCAGGCATTTTGGCGAGATACGTCGGGATCATTTCCTGCAAATCCTTCGGGTAATGACCTTCCGACGCGTTGAACATTTGTATGTCCTGATTGATGTAGGAAACGTCAATCGTCTTCTCCGCGTATTGTTGCGCCTGCACTACCGCGCCTAGATAATTCACCGGTGCGGTGACGGCGTTGGAAACAGCATTCGCCGTCGTGCCGGGTTTGGAACTGTCGCCGCAGCCGGTCAAAAACAATCCGGCAACGGCTGGAATTAAAAAGTAGGTTTTCATGGCGACAATTTAACTCATGCCCGCAAAATTCCAAGAGCCAATCGCCTTTGGTCATTTGACACAACAAACAAACAACGCCTGCAATTTTTGGAAAAATGCAGGACACGCTTTTTCTCGCCAAACGGCGAAATGGTTATTGTGCCGGCGCGTTGGTGGACGGCGGCGCGGGCGTTGTCGGCGTTTCTTCCTTCTTGCAGCCGGTCAACATGGCGGCGCAAACGAGACCCAGCACGGCAACTAACGTGAACAATTTTTTCATACATCTTCAACTACGCCAGAATTTTCCCGCCACGCAAGCGCAAATTTCAAAAATTTTTGGCCGCGTCCGGCGATTTGGCAAATTGCGCGGCCAATGTTCGCGCCTGCCGGATTAAATCCAAATCTTCAATCAAATTCCCGAAACGCAATTTCATTTCACCGCTTTGCTCGCGTCCAAGTAATTCACCCGGCCCGCGCAATCTCAAATCCGCCTCGGCGATTTTGAAGCCGTCGTTCGTTTCTTCCAAAATTTTCAAGCGCAATTGCGCTTCGGGATTTTTCGCGTCGGAAATGAGAATGCAAAAACTTTCATGCGCGCCGCGACCGATGCGCCCGCGCAATTGATGCAACTGCGCCAGCCCGAACATTTCCGAATTTTCAATCAACATGATGGTCGCGTTCGGCACGTCCACGCCGACTTCAATCAACGAGGTTGCCAGCAAAACGGAAATTTTGTTCGCGCGAAAATCGGCCATGACGTTTTCTTTTTCCGCGCTTTTCAATTTTCCGTGTAAAAGTCCGACGCGAAATGGCACGAACACTTTTTGCAGATTTTCAAACTCGGTCGTGACGGCTTTCAATTCCTTCGCGCCCGAATCTTCCACGCGCGGGTAAACAATGTAAGCTTGCCGTCCGGCGGAAACTTTTTCGCGGATGAAATCAAATACTTTCGGCAGTTTTTCCGTCGCGCGCACGAATGTTTTGATTTTGCCGCGACCGCTGGGCATTTCGGAAATTGTTGAAACGTCCAAATCGCCGTAAAGCGTCAAGCCGAGCGTGCGCGGAATCGGCGTCGCTGTCATCACCAGCAAATGCGGATAATTTCCCTTGCGAACCAATTGCTCGCGTTGTGTCACGCCGAATTTGTGCTGTTCGTCAATGATGACGAGGCCGAGTTTCGGCAATTGAAAATTTTCTGTGAAAAGCGCGTGTGTGCCGATGAAAACAGCAGATGGTAGTTTGGAGTTGGGAGATGATGAATTCCTATCTGCCATCTGCCATCTGCTATCTGTTTTTTTGTTTCCTGTTTGCAATTCCACTTTGACGCCGAGCGGCTCAAACCATTTTTGAAAATTCTGAAAGTGTTGCTCGGCTAAAATTTCCGTCGGCGCCATCAGCGCGACGTTGAAACCGCTCTCCAATCCCATCAACGCCGAACACGCGGCGACGACGGTTTTGCCCGAACCTACGTCGCCTTGCAACAATCGCCGCATCGGGTGTTTGCCGCTCATGTCGTGGCGGATTTCACGCAAAACTTTCGTTTGCGATTCCGTCAATTTGAAACTGAGCCGCGCCAAAAATGGTTTCATCAAGCGATTGTCGCCGCCGCAGGGCAACGCTTTGGCGTTCGCCTCAAATTTTTTCCGGCGCGATTGGATTTGAAGTTGCAATTCGACAAATTCGTCAAACGCCAATCGTTGCCGCGCGATTTCCACGTCCGTCAATTCTTCAGGAAAATGAATCATGCGAATCGCGTTGGCACGCATCGGAAAAGTTTTTAAGTCCGGCGAAATTTTTGGCTCGGCGATTTCGTTCTCAAATTTTTCCAACGTCCGCCAAATCAATCCACGCAGCCAGCGTTGCGGCAAGCCTTCCGTGAGCGAGTAAACCGGCGCGATGCGATTGATGTGAATGAAACTTTCCTCGCCGCCTTCGATGACTTCAGTTTCGGGATGGTCAATGGTTTTTGGCTTCGTCTCAACCAGTTTTCCGAAAACGAAAACGTCGTCGCCCATCGCGAAATACTTTTCCATGAACGGCAGATTCCACCAGCGACAGTGCAATCGCACCGAGCCGTCGTCCAAAATGATTTCGAAGACGGATTTGCGTCCGCCGCGAAAGCGTTTGAGGCCGAGCGCGACGATTTTTCCGCGCGCCGTCGCCGGTTCGTCTTTGGTCAATTCGGAAATTTTTTTGAAATGCCGCCGGTCTTCGTAGCGTTTTGGCCGGTGCAACAGCAAATCTTCAATCGTGAAAATACCGAGCCGCGTGAGTTGCGCCGCACGTTCCGCGCCAACGCCCCAAAGCGTGGTCACGGGATTTTTGAGCAGCGCAATTTGATTTTCCGGCGGCGACATTGGCCGCACGATACAAATCAGTCACTGCGGCTTCAACGGGAAAGAAATCAGATGCGTTTTGGAATTTTTTGATTTTGTGTCGGCAGAAGCCAGACGACAATTGCAATAATCCAAGAAGACCAAAAGGCATTGTATAAACAAATTCCAACATAAACTCCGCGAAGTTGTTCAACGCATAGCGAATTCCAGATAAAATTGCCGACAACTGAAACAAGCATTACCGAAAGCATCGCAACTAAAACAAATCGAAGCCGGTTCTTGAAAGCAAATTCCAAAATTGAACGCAGCTTTTCCAATTTTCCACGAACCAAGCAAATCACGACTGTTAGCACAAGCAAAGTGTTAATGAATTCGAGGAAAATGAATAAAAACGGGCCGTAGTGCAAATCCCGCAACCAAATCGGAAAATAGAACAACACCCACTGCGGCAATAAATCTTCCAATCGTTGCGCGCCATGAAAATTTGACCAAGTGTAAAGTGGGGTAATAGCGCTGGAAGCCAGAGTATTCCACAAACGATATATCAGCAGACCAAACACCAACCAAAACACTCGTTCGCGCCAAATTTTGGCCGGATTTTCTTTCACAAATTCGTCGGCCAATTTCTGCGGCTTGCCGATGCGATGACGCGCAAGCACAAAAGATTCTTCATCATTCAAACCGCGTTGACGCAATTCGGAAATCGTGTCGCGCAAATGCGTTTCCAATTCGCGCCGGTCGTCGGATGCGAGATTGGGTTGCGCGGCGAGTTCGTTCCGCCAGTTTTCAACGGCGGCGTTCAGATTGAAGCGGGTTTGATTTTCCATAATTTGCAGAGTGTGTTGTGAACTTTCAGCCATTGTTCGCGCTCGGCGGCGAGCCCTTTTTTGCCTTTGGCGCTCAAGAAATAGTATTTCCGCTCGCGTCCGGTTTCGGAATTTTTCCATTCGGATTCAATCAAGCCATCGCGTTCCAGCCGGTGCAGAACGGGATACAACATGCCGTCGCTCCATTCGATGTGGCCGCCGCTCAATTCGCGGACTTTCTGGATGATTTCGTAGCCGTAACTTTCGCCGCCGGCGAGAATGGAAAGTAGCAATGGCTTGGATGACGCGGCGACCAAATCTTTCGTAAGCATGGCAGTTTTATACATTGAACTATTAGATATGTCAACAGAAAAAATGAAAGTGTATCGTTGCGGCGGTTTCCCTCTCCCCGCCAAACGGGGAGAGGGATAGGGTGAGGGGTTCGTGGTTGAAATCAAAGCTCCTCACCCCGGCCCTCTCCTCGCCGGGCGAGGAGAGGGAGATAAAAGTGTGCGCGTCAAATCGCCCGGTTTTATCAAAAGGCATGATTGCACAGAAAAATTGACGCGCGGGTTTTTCACACTAAATTCACGCAATGCCACGAACGAACATCAAACTCTCGCCGCTCTGGCTGTTGTTGCGCGTCAACGCGCTGCACAGTTGGCGGCGGTTGCTGGCGGTGCGCGATCAATCGCGTTTGCTCACGGGCATCATCGGGCTGTTCATCGTCGGCTATCTCGCGCTGTCGTTTGAATTGTTTTATCACGGGATGCGGTTCATCGCGAAATTTCCCGGCCTTGGCGCGGTGCTCACCGAACGGCTGATTTACGTTTTGTTCGCGTTTTTGTTCGGATTGTTGCTGTTGAGCAATCTGGTCATCAGCTACACCAATCTGTTTCGCAATCGGGAAACGGCATTTTTGCTCACGCTGCCGGTTTCCACACAGACGATTTTTCGCTGGAAATTCATTGAATCCACGTTGCTCGCGTCGTGGGCATTTCTATTTTTAATCGCGCCGTTGCTGGCGGCGTTCGGATTGGTGCGCGGCGTGCCGTGGCATTTCTACTTGATTACAATTGTTCTGCTCGCGCTGTTCATTGTGTTGCCGAGCGTGATTGGCGCGGGTTTGGCGATTGCCATCGGAAGATTTTTGGACCGGCGCAGCTTTCAAGTGACCATTGTCGGTCTCGCCGCGGCATTGCTCGCGTTCGCCGCGTTTTGGTGGAAAACGCAGGCGGCGGATAATGATTTGCTCGACCGGCGCACGCTGGAAGCGCTCGACCAATTGCTCGCGCGCACGCGATTCACGCTGTTTCCGTTTTTGCCAAGTTACTGGCTTTCGGCGTCCGTGCTGCAATGGGCGGAAGGCATTTTGCGCGGCTCGGCGTTTTTCGCGCTGGTGTTGTTGAGCAACACGCTTTTTTTCGGCAGTTTCGCGTTCACGAAATTTGGCGAGGTATTTTACGACACAGCTTCGGCGGTGCAAAGCCGCGCGGGCAGGAATTTCAAATTGAAATTATCCACCGCGGAGACAAAACAACCTTCCGTTGGCGCGTTGGAAAAGATTTTTCAGAAATTGTTCTGGTTTCCACGCGACGCCCGTGCGCTCGCGGTGAAAGATTTGCGGATGTTCTGGCGCGACACGACGCAATGGGGGCAATCTGTTTTGTTTTTCGGATTGCTCGGCGCTTATATCATCAATCTGCGGAATTTCACGCACGAATTGACCAGCCCGTTTTGGGTGAATCTTGTCGCCTTCCTGAATCTGTTCGCCTGCTCGCTGAATCTGGCGACGCTCACGACGCGATTTGTGTTCCCGCAATTTTCGCTCGAAGGCCAGCGGCTGTGGATTGTCGGCATGGCGCCGATGGGATTGACGCGCGTCGTCAAAGTGAAATACTGGCTCGCCAGTTTCGTTTCGTTGCTCGCCACGTTGAGTCTCATCACCCTTTCGTGCTGGCTCTTGAAAATGAGTTGGGACCGCATCGCGTTTTTTGGCGCGGTCGTCACCGTGATGACGTTCACGCTTAACAGCCTCGCCGTCGGTCTCGGTGTTTTGTATCCCAACTTCAAGGAAGCGAACCCGAGCAAAATCGTCAGCGGCTTCGGCGGCACGCTATGTTTGGTGTTAAGTTCGGTCTATATCATCGCGTCACTGCTGCTGCTTGTGTTGGGCGGTGGCGGGTTGCATTCACATGTCGGCTGGGCCGCCGCGAGCATCATCGGATTTTTGCTCTTATCTGTGATTGTCGGCTGGCTACCGATGAAATGGGGATTGCGCCAGTTGAAAGATTTTGAAGCGTGAGAGAATCACGCTGTGCGGCGTAAAAATTTTTCTAAAGCGACAAACAATTTCTGTGACGTTGCCAGATGATTTTCTCCAGCCGGCGTCACCAGATTAAAACCTTTGCCATAAGCCGGGCCGTTGGCCACACAAAAATCCGTCGCACAATCCGCGATTTGTTTTTGCGCCGCGCGAATTGTGTCCGCGCGCTTGCCGTCCGCCTCAAATTTCCAGCCGACGATTTTTGCTTTTGGAAACCAACCGCGCAATTCGGCGATGATTTTTGGCGTCGGCAAAAGTTCAACGAGCAAATTGCCCGCGCGCGTCGGAATTTTTTTGGATGTTTTAAGGGCGACAAATTCGCCGAATTTTTTTTCGACAAAAATTTGTCCGAACATAAAATCACTCACCGCCGCCGCGTGAAAAATCGCGTCCACTTTTTTGCCGCGGTTATTGGAAAGCGATTTCAATTTCGCGCGCAAATCCGCCGTCGTGGAAAATGTTTTCACCGATTGCGCGCGGCATTCGCCTTTGTAAGTCGCCGTTTCGCCGATGAGCAACGTGACTTTGTGGCCGCGTGCGGCGAGAAAATTCGCCAATTCCGCGCCGAGTTTGCCAGTGGAAAAATTGGTCAACCGGCGCACGTCATCCAGCGGCTCATAAGTCGGTCCGGCGGTGACGATGCAATTCATGCGGAGATTTAACCGCAAAGAGCGCAAAGAACGCAAAGAAAAACCAAACTTGGTGTCTTGGCGTCTTGGTGGTTAAAATGAAATCCGCACATGAGCAAAATTGTCGGCATAGATTTGGGCACAACGAATTCACTGGTTGCTACGGTGGATTCGGGGATTCCGTTTGTGATTGCAGATTCAAATGGGAATCGGCTCATGCCGTCCGTCGTGCATTTTCCGGCAGTAAATGAAAATCCGATTGTCGGCCACGAAGCGAATCGTATTCGTGTTTTGAAGCCGGCGGAAACGGTTTATTCCGTCAAACGATTTATCGGACGGCGTGGTGCAGAAATTTCTGACGAGGAAAAATCTGTGACGTATCTACTGAATTGTGACAGCGGCGCAGTGACCATTCCCATTCACGGCAAAGATTTTTCACCGGAAGAAATTTCCGCCGGAGTTTTGAAAAAATTGAAACGCGACGCGGAAAATTATTTCGGCGAATCTGTCTCCCGCGCGGTCATCACCGTGCCCGCGTATTTCAACGATGCGCAGCGTGCCGCGACCAAACGCGCGGGCGAACTCGCCGGGTTCACCGTCGAGCGCATTTTGAACGAGCCGACTGCTGCCGCGCTCGCTTACGGTTTGGACAAGCTCAAAGAAAAGTCGAAAATTGCCGTTTATGATTTGGGCGGCGGCACGTTTGACCTTTCGATTTTGGAGTTGAACGAAGGCGTTTTCCAAGTGCTCGCGACGAATGGCAATACGAGGTTAGGCGGCGACGATTTGGATAAACGCATTGTCGAGTTTTTGATTGAAAAAATCAACAGAAGCCAACCAAGAAAGCAAAGTGGCAAAGACTTCGTTGACTTTGTTTCCTTCTGTTCAAATTCCGCTTCTGTTCTTTCGCGCGTGCGTGAAGCGGCTGAAAATGCCAAAATAAAATTGTCCACAGAAACTGAAACCGAAATTTCACTGCCATTTTTAACGCCGGATTTTTCGTTCAGTTACAAATTGACACGCGTGGAATTGGAAAATCTGACGCGCGACATCATCGCCAAAACCAAACCGCATTGTTTGCGCGCGCTGGCGGACGCAAAACTGGAAGCGAAGGATTTGGATCAAGTCATTTTGGTTGGCGGGCAAACGCGGATGCCGCTGGTGCGAAAATTTGTCGCCGAACTTTTTGGCTGCGCGGAATTTGAAGAAACGCGCGGAAGCCTGCGGCTTGGCCACCATTATCATCAAGCTGCCGGACCTCAACTTAACACGTCGCAAAATCCCGATGAAGCGGTCGCGCTCGGCGCGGCGATTCAGGCGGCGATTTTGTCCGGCGAATTCAAAAATGTTTTGCTGCTGGATGTGACACCGCTGTCGCTCGGTATCGAGACATTCGGCGGTTTGATGAATGTCATTATTCCGCGCAATTCGACGATTCCGGTGAAGGCAGGCGAGTTGTTCACGACGGCGATGGATTTTCAGCGTGACATGTTGATTCATGTTTTGCAGGGCGAACGCGAGCGCGCGAAGGACAACTGGAGTCTCGGTAAATTCACGATTGATTTTGAGTCCGCGCCGCGCGGCGTTCCGCGCGTGGGCGTGCAATTTGAAATTGACGCGAACGGCATTTTGCGTGTGCTCGCGCGCGACGTAAAAACGGGCAAAGAAAAAATTGTGGAAGTGAAATCGGCGGTGGACGTGGACGATTCCGCTGTGCAAAAAATGGTTGAAGAATCGGTCGAACATGCCTTTGAAGATTTGGCCGCGCGGCGATGGGTCGAAGCAAAATTGAAAGCAAACGAAACGCTGGCGGCAACAAAGAATGCGCTTTCAACTTGCGCAAACGAAATCGAAAACGATTACCGTGAAAAAATTGAAGCCGCCGTTCGCGACGTTGAAAAATTTTTGACGACGGAAAATCCTGAAGCCAGTGCTGACAACTTGAAAAATTTGCAATCCGCCGTTGCTGCTTTGGATGAAATCACAAAATCGCTCGCGGATTTTTTGATGGACAAAGCGATGGAGGCGATACTGCGGAAACGCGGATTGATTTCTTGAACAGGAGCAGCGAGGAAAACAAAGAATTCAAACCGGCAATTTTCGTTTCCTTTGTTTTCTTCTGTTAAATAAAATAAGCGAGTAGCGGCGCAATAACCAGCGCGGGCAGATAATTTGCCAGTTGGACTTTGCGTACTTCAAAAATCACGACGGAGATGGCGAGCACAACAAATCCAGCGGTAATATTGACCGAAGTGGTCAAGTCATGCGAATTGAGAAACGGGCGGGCATAAATCTGGCAGGCGAGCGAAATGGAGTTCAAAAAGGCAAAAACCGGAATCGCTGACAGCGCGGCAGGCCAGCGGAATATTTTCACGAAACTGGCTGTGGCCAAACCATCCATCATGGCTTTGATGGCGAGCAGATAAAAATAATTAGATAAACCGTCCACAATTGCGCCGAGAATTCCCAATGGCGCGGCGCAAAATAAAATGGTGCAGGCGTTAAGGCCGGTGATAGCGTTTTGCTCCGAATGTTTTTGCGCGGCGGTGATGGAATGTCCAGCGATCCGACCTAAATAATTGGAAATTTTTTGCAATCGCAAAAATTTGCCGACCAGATTGCCCAAAATCACCGCCAGCAGCGCAAGAAAAATTTGTTTCACGCAGACAAGAAATGTTCCGCTGGCGTTTTGATAAATCAGAAATAAACCGCAAAGAATGGTGGCGAGGCCGAGCGCATTCCGGAAAAAAAGTTGGACACGCGGCGAAATCGGATTGCGCCACGTCAGGCCGAAAAGTCCGCCGAGCAGGATACCGGCGGCGTTGAGAAATGCGCCGATGGCAATGGGCACGCGCGGATTGTGCCGCGCCGCGCGCGTGAAGAAAAGTTTTCCTTTTGCCGGCGATGCGCTCTAAATTTTCGCCGTGTCCGGCATCGAAACCAAAAAATCCCGCCCGCCGTGGTTCTGGATTCCCACGCTGTATGTCGCGGAAGGTTTGCCCTACACGCTGGTGATTAACGTGACGGTGGTGCTTTATAGCACGCTGGGCGTTTCCAACACGGCGACGGCGTTTTGGACAAGTCTGTTGTATTTGCCGTGGGTCATCAAACCGATCTGGAGTCCGCTCGTGGATTTGATTAAAACCCGGCGGACTTGGATCTGGACGATGCAATTGTTCGCAGGCGCGGGTTTTGCGGCGGTGGCGTTGATGATTCCCGTGCCGCACTTTGCGCAGTGGACGATCATTTTGTTTGGACTGCTCGCGTTCAATGCCGCGACGCACGACATCGCGGCGGACGGTTTTTACATGCTGGCGACGACCGAACATGACCAATCTTTTTTCATCGGGTTCCGCAGCGTATTTTTCAATGTCGGCAAAGTCCTCGCGCAAGGCGGTCTGGTTTATGTCGCGGGTGAATTGCAAAAAAGCACCGGCAGCATCACTCTGGCGTGGTCGGTCACATTTTTGATTGCTGCCGGAATTTTTTTATGCCTCGGTCTTTATCATCATTTTATTTTGCCGAAGCCGGATTCCGATAAGCCCAAAGTCATTCGCCACTCTGTGCATTTCTGGGCGGAATTTTTCAAAACGTTCGGCGCATTTTTTCAAAGACCGAAAATCCTGACGTTGTTGACTTTTATTTTGCTTTATCGGCTCGGTGAAGCGCAATTGGTGAAAATGACGCAGCCCTTTTTGCTCGACCCGCAGAACACGGGCGGTTTGGGGTTGGGATTGAAGGAAGTCTCCATCGTTTACGGCACGGTTGGTTTCATCGCATTTATCTTTGGAGCATTGCTGGGTGGATTTTTCATCGCGCGCAAAGGATTGAAATTTTGGTTGTGGCCGATGTTGCTGGCAATTCATCTGCCGGACGCGGTTTTCATCTGGCTCGCATATGAACAGCCGCAGAATCTCTTTGCCGTCGGAACCGGATTAGCCATCGAACAATTCGGTTATGGCTTCGGTTTCACGGCCTTGTCACTTTACATGATTTACATTGCGCGCGGCGAACACGCGACGGCGCATTACGCGATTGCCACTGGTTTTATGGCATTGGGTATGATGTTGCCGGGAATGGTCAGCGGCAAATTGCAGGAATTGCTTGGCTATCAACATTTCTTTATCTGGGTGATTTTGGCGACCATTCCCAGTTTTATTGTCGCGATGAAAATTCCGTTGGACGCCGAATTTGGCAAAAGAAATCAGCAACCGGAGGAAAAAACGGTTGTTTAATGTTTCAATAAAAGATTGCTTTGAACGCCTCGCTCTTTCCAAAATCCAAGTTCACATGAAATTGATCCGTCTGAACCAATTTAGCCGCGTGATGATTTTGCTGGCTGTGTTGCTGGAATTTACTGTCAGTGCGCAACAATCCTTCCTTTTTACAAACAGCGCGCCGACGCTCCTGCCGCGCCGCACGAGCATTATTTTCATTCAATGCGATGGCCTGGGTTACGGCGATTTAAGTTGTTACGGCCAGACCAAATTTCAAACGCCGAATCTCGACAAGCTCGCTGCCGAAGGAATCATGTTCACGAATTATTCCATCGCCGATGCCAGTTCGCGTTCGCAAGCCGCGCTCATGCTCGGAAAAAATCCGGCGCATTTGCGTCAACGCGCCGACGTGGATATTGCGCTGGCCGCCGACGAAATCACCGTCGCGCAACTCCTGAAAAATTCCGGCTACCACACCGGCATGATCGGCGAATGGAATTTGGGTGACGACAATTCCGCCGGCGCGCCGTGGAAGAAGGGTTTTGACGAATTTGCCGGCTATCTGGATTACGACGGTGTTCCGCATTTTTACACCGATTACATTTTCCGTTACGCGCCGCGCGCCATCTTTGATTCGACGAACATGCAATTCAACACTTACGTTGGCAGGGAAGAATTACACGCGAACGTCGGTGGTAAAAAGGGCAGTTACATCCCCGACGTGTTGACAAGAGCGGCGGTGAATTTCATAAAAATCAACCACCCCGACGAATTTAATCATTACCGCCCGTTTTTCCTGCTGTTGAATTATGAGGTTCCCGGCGGAAAAATCGAAATCCCGACCGATGCTCCTTACTCCGGGGAATCTTGGCCGCAACCGGAAAAAAACAAGGCGGCGTTGATCTCCCAGATTGACGACCATGTCGGCCAACTGCGCGAGCAATTGGGAAATCTGGGCATGTCCAACAATGTCGCGATTTTCTTTTCCAGCGCGAGTGTTCCTCAAAAGACCGCCGAAACCGACCCGGCATTTTTTCACAGCAACGTCTCCACGAACGATTTCCGCGTGCCGTTGATTGTCAATTGGCCGGGCAACGTTCCTGCGGGACAAGTGAGCGGACTGAAATGTTCGGCGGCTGATTTTTTGCCGACGGCAACGGAAATCGCTTTGCTGAAAGTGCCGGCGGACATTGACGGCAAATCACTTTTGCCCGCGATGGCTGGACAGTCCGCGAAATAAGTCATTTTGCGCCGGCCGGAATCGGGGCATTCAAATCGCGTTCCTGCCGCTCGCGATGAACGGCGACGCTCATCCACAAAATCGTCATCGCTATGAATAACAACACGCCTGCCAGCACGAACCACGGCCATTTGTAACGCCGGCGATTTTCATTTCCATCGTCCATCACCGTTGAAGATAACGAAATGTCCGGCGGGTAACAATCCGTGAAAACTCGACCGCTCGGAAATTTCCGCTAAATTATTTGGCGCATTGATGCACGACAAAGAATCTCCAGAGAATCTGCCGGATGAACCGATGGCCAAACCCGCTCCGCCCGCCGACCATCCCTACGCGGTGCTGCAGAACGCGGATTTTCTCCGCTATCTCATCGGACGTTTCGTGGCGTCGCTCGGCCAGCAAATGTTCGTCGTGGCGATTGACTGGGAACTTTACCAGCGCACCCATTCCGCGCTGCCATTGGCATTTGTCGGATTGTCGCTCATGGTGCCGATGATCCTCTGCACGATTCCCGCCGGCCATTTCGCCGACGTTTTCAACCGCAAGAAAATCATTTTGGTCACCACGCTCGTGCTGGCGGCGGCCAGCGTGGCTTTGACGCTGATTTCCCTTTTTCACGCGCCGGTTTATTGGATTTACATCTGCCTTGTCGTGCTGGGCGCCGCGCGGACTTTTTTGTGGCCGGCCAGCGCGGCGTTCGTGGTGAGCCTCGTGCCGCGAAATCAATTCGCCCGCGCCGTGACGTTCAACAGCGGATTGTTTCAATTTTCATCCGTCATCGGTCCGCCGGCGTTCGGCGCGGTCGTCGCCCTGACGCCGCACGCGGAAGAACATGCGACCGCGTGGACGGTCTATGCGCTAAATTTTTTGGCCTCGATTGCCTGCTTCGCGCTCGTCGCACCGATCAAACACGTTCACAAAGTCAAATCGGCTGAACCGGTTTCCGCGCGCAGTCTCGTTGAAGGATTCAGTTTTGTTTATCGCAACAAAATCATTCTGGGTGTCATCACGCTGGATTTATTCGCCGTGTTGCTGGGCGGCACGGTGACGATTCTGCCGATTTATGCGAAAGATGTCTTTCATGGCGGCGCGAGCGCGTTGAGTTGGCTGCGGAACGCGATGGCCGTCGGCGCGGTCGCCTGCGCGTTCATCCTCGCGCACCGTCCGCCGCTGCAAAAAGCCGGGCGCGCGATGCTGTTGTCCGTGGCGATTTTCGGCGTGGCGACGATTTTGTTCGGCGTGGCCAATCAAAATTGTTTCGGCATCTCGATTTCAAACTCATTTTGGTTCTGGTTTTCGTTCGTGATGCTCGCGCTGGCGGGTTTCGTGGATAACATCAGCGTCGTGGTGCGGCAGACGCTGGTGCAGATTTTGACGCCGGACGAAAAGCGCGGGCGCGTTTCCGCGGTCAACAGCCTGTTCATCAACACGTCGAACGAACTCGGCGGATTCCGGTCGGGCATCGTCGCGTATCTGTTCACGGAGCCGTCCATCCTCGGTAACGCGGCGGCGACGGGCGCGATTATTTCCACCGTGACCGGCGGCATCGGGACGATTCTGGTGGTGATTGCCGTCGCGTGGATTTGGCCGGAGATTCGGAAATTCGGGAAACTGGTGTGATGTAGATTAAACGCAAAAATACTCTAGCGTTTAATGACGATTGCCTAGTTAGCTTGTTTGTCTCTTGCTTCGAGTAAACGCTGTTTTTCCTTTTGAAATTCTTCTTCAGTTAGAAGTCCCTTCTCTTTTAGTTCTCCCAATTTCTCCATTTCCGTATAAAAATCCGCGTCCTTTCCAATCACAACTGTAGATTCTGAACTCGTTGGATGTCCCATTGCATCATAACCCGCTTGGTTTTGGATGTCCAAAGTCGGTGTTTTATCTTCAGACTGTCGCTGCTGCGCATTTACCAATCTGAACTTAAGATCAACTTGCGGCCATCGGGCGAAGCCAGCAGGCACTTCATTTACAGAAATAACTTCAGCAATCATGCCTTTGGACGCTGCAAAATCATTCGCTTCATTGTATGCCTTTTTGCGCAGCGACCCCAATGGAGTAAAACCAGTCGTGCCGGTTTTAGTAACGGTAAAAGTTCCGCCGCTTGACGCCATCACTGCAGAACCTGTGCTACATCCGGCAATTAACGCGGATAACGCGCATAATGCGATCAGAAACTTTACATTTTGTTTTAGCATAACTAAACGATTCAAAGCACGAGCCACGCCAATTGTTGTATGGCTTATTTCCTTATTTCAAGCACACACAATGCAAGCGTCAATACGACCAACACCACCGTGAGTATTTTGATTGTGTTTGTTAGACGTTCGATTCGTCTGTTGGCGTGCGAAAGTTGTAAGTCATGAATAAGTAGTGCGGCAACAAGTTGGTCTTGTCCGGTGTGTGCAAAATGATACGAAGCCAAAGCTCTTTGATGGTCTGCAAGCTGGGCTTCAGATTCGGTAAGAATGCTTCCGGTTTGAATAGCATCAAATACAGCTTTGTATTTCTCATTCATACCTAAATTCAATCTATCAAATGGTTGTCCGCTCATAAAAAAAGTATGCTGCCGTTTAACAGGAAGCAGGCTGTATTCCATGCACAACCACATACACATGATGGTTTTCACCACGACCTTAATCACATTTTTTACGAAAAGAGACTTGAGAATTTCCATTAAGGATTATTGCAATAATCAAAATCTCCAAGTACGACATTGAGTGTCTCGTTTCAGGTCTTTTTCATGTTCAACTTGACGCCCTGCGGTAGAGGTTTATTTTCCGCACATGAAGAAGATTTCAATTTGGCTTTTTATTTTCGCTTTCACGGTTTTCATGTCCAGTCTCGCGCGGGCGCAGGACGACGCCACGCAGCAGCAACTGGATAAATTGTCCGGCCAGATTCAGGATTTGCAGGACGCGATGGCGGCGCAGGGCAAGCGCATTGACGCGCTGGAAAAAGAAATCAACGATTTGCAAAGCAAGTCCGGCCAATCCGGCGACGCGGCGAACCCGGACGATTTGAAAAAGCTCGCCGCGCAGGTTCAGGAGATTGACAAGAAACGGCAGGACGACAACGAAAAGATTTTGAAGGAATTGGAGCGACTGGACAAATCGCTGGGCGTCACGCCGCCAAGCCATAAATCCACGGCCAATACATCAACGCCCGTGGCCGGCAACACAACTGCCGGCGCGCCGCAAAAAGGTTTTGAATATCAGATCGCCGCGGGCGATACGATTGCGGCCATCGCGAAAGCATATCGCGCACAGGGAATCAAAGTGACGACGGATCAGATTTTGAAGGCGAATCCAGGATTGAATCCGAACAGTTTGATTGTCGGGAAGAAAATTTTTATTCCCGCGCCGCAACAATGATTAGTGCGGAAGTTTGAAGTGAATGACCAGAACGCCCATTGCTGCAAAAAGGCAATAGAAGCCAAAGAATTTCCAACGCCCGCTTTCCAGCCAGCGCGAAAGCCATTTCAAGGCCAGCAATCCGGCGACAAAACTGAAAACCATGCCGACTAAACTTGGCAGGAAAAGGTGCAGCACAGAGCCTTGAGAATTTAGCGCATGGTCTTTTACCAATCGCAATGCTTCTTTGGCAATCACCGGCGGCGTCAAAACCACTGCCAAAGCGAAGCTGAATTCTTCCAGTTTTCGTTTGGGCAAACCAAGAATCAGGCCGGTCGAAATGGTTGAGCCGGAACGGGAGAAACCACGAAAGGGAAGGCAGATGCCTTGCACGATGCCAATCCAGATGGAATGTTTCGGTTGGATTTCAGATTGGCGCGGGGATTTTTCCTCATGAAATCCGGCGTAAATAATCAGAAGGCCAACCGCTGCCAAGGCGGCGGCGATCAATGGCAGATTGTCAAACAAGTTTTCGATTTCCGCGTGAGGAGCACCGCGCATGAAAATTTTTTCGATGAGGATTTTCAATCCATAACCAACAATGCCGGTGCAAATCGTGGCGATGACAATCTGGACGCCAAACCATTGAAATTGCCCGCCGGAAATAAAATAGTCGCGCTTCCAGCCGTTCCAGAAATAAACGATGACGGCAAACATGGTTCCGGTGTGGAGCATGACCAACAGCATCGTCATTTCCGGGCTGGCCGGATTCAATCCCATGAGTTTTTCCGCCACGATGACATGGGCGGAACTGGACACGGGCAGCAATTCGCACGCACCTTGAATCAGCGCCAAAATCAGGATTTGAAAATAATTGAGCATTTGAATGGACGGGGAGTTTTATCCACGCGGCGTTAAAAAGCAATTCTCTCCTGAAAAGACGAAGAAAATTGGTGGTTTTGAGAATTCCGGTTCGAGGCGGCAGAATCAATTCTCCAATTGGTATGCAGCCCTGAATGAGCGAAAGAAACCGAAAATTTACTTTTTTCGCCCCCAAAATGCCTTGGATTCGCCGATGCGTTGTTTAACCTTGAGCTGGCCTAAAATCGAATGCCAGCCGATGTAGATTTTGTGCCATTGGCTTTCGATGCCACGCAATTCGCCTTCGCTCATTTCCGCCAGATAACGCAGGGACGGCGCATGGCCGATGAGCGAGATAACGTCGTCGCGGCTCGGCGTGGTGACTTCGACGGAAGCGAAAATCAATTCGAGTTCCTGCGCGATGACGCTTTTGATTTCGAGGAAATGCGTTTCATCCGCCGTGCCGAATTTTTTAGTGCGGGCGACATTGATGAAGTGGTTGAACTGTTTCCAGCATTCGATGTGAGTTTCGATCTGGCCGATGAGTTGGTTGAGGTCTTTGGCGGTCATAAATTATTTTTTGATCGGGGTTGACGTGTGCGAGGTTTGCGGGAAAAGAAACACGATGACGCCGCCGCGCAATTCGCGGGCGGTGATGCGCAGACTGGCGAAATGGACGTTCAATTCGACGAACGGCATTTGCGTCGCGCGCGCTTCGTGAAAGAGTTGCAACACGTCGCGTCCGATGGCCTGCAACAGCGGCGCCGGATACGTCGAGGCGACGGTGGAAGTGAGAATATGCCCGTCGCGATCCAACGTCATGCTGCCGGCCGGCAGTTGTTGAATGGACGCGCGCGCGCCAAAAAGTTTTTTCAGGAATCCCATGATGCGACCAGTTTTTTGCTTTTTTCCAATAATTCATCGGCAGCCGCACCGGGCGGCCAGCCAACCAAAAATGATTTTTTTCCCACCGGCAGCACCAACAATTGCCGTTCCAAGCCGTTGGCCGCCACATGCGACAGCGGCCCGGCCTCAATCTTTTCGCCGAGTCGTTTGGTGATTTCGGCGGCGCGACGCGTCCAGTCGGAAAGTTGCGCGGTGGATTGCGTGCCCAATCCTTCCGGCGATTCTTTTTCGCCTTGCGGAACGGAAACGACAAATTCCGCGCCTTCGCGCATGAGCAGGCCGAGTTTCCAAACCGTTTTCCGGTGGGTGACTTGTTCCGCCGAATCCGGTTCGACGGTTTCCGCATGGGCGTCTTCGTCCATCGTCTGCGCGGATTCCAGCAATAGAGCGTTGATGGATTTGGTGATGGTGCGTTCGCGGTCCGGCTCGGCGGGCAGGTTTTCAAACGTGCCGGATTTCCACGATAAAATTCTTCGCAACGCCATTTCGCCGCGCGCGCCTTCGGTTTCGGCGTCAATCACTTCGCCTTCATGCAGCCATAATTTGGCGATGAGCGGGCCGCAGGTGATCCGCAGAACCGCGGAATTACGCGACAGACATTCCATTTGGATGATGTCCATCAGACTCTTGCTTTGGATGCCGCGAAAACCACTGTCCACGTCGCGTCCCAAAAGCGATTCAAGGCAGTCCAGAAACATTTTCGTATTCTGCTGCATATCGGCCTTGAGCCAGAACAAATCCACGCCAAGCGC
>DASZXB010000002.1:0-45118 GCA_035546095.1 Verrucomicrobiia bacterium
CATGGCGGTCGGAATGCCGCATCGGATTGCCACGCCGAGCATATCCAGCCATCTTCCGGCATTGATTTTGAAGGCGTCGGTAATGAGACCGCAACCGCTTGCCACCACCAAATCGGCATTCAGCAGCGCCTCAACGAATGGGCGCGCCTGATGAAGATTGGAGGGGAATGCCAATCGGGCCAATGATGGAAGCCGGCTCATGGTCAAGGGAAATTTGTTCCGGACGTCGCGCCGGACATTCGGAAACAAAAGGCGCGGCAGCGATTGGACATCAAGCCAGCGTTTGCATCCCAACCATGAGATGGCTTCGGCTCCGGGACAATAAAATTCCAATTTTTCCGGACAATTACTTAAAACGAACAGGCGGGCATCAGGCCAGAGTCCTTTTAACCTTTGCAGAGCCACTTGCAACATGGCGACATCGCCCATATTGTCGCAGTTCAGAGTGCCCGGCAGTATAAATATGCGCATGATTTTTGAATTTCAGGATTTGCCCAGCTGCTTCAAAAGTTTTTCATGGATTCCACCGAAGCCGCCGTTGCTGAAAATACAAATCACGTCGCCGCCGGAAACATTTTTGGTGACGTGCGTGACAATGGAATTTACGTCCGGCAAATACGCTGCATTCTTGCCCGCTACTTTCAAGTCCTGCATCAATTTTTCGGGTTGGAGTCGCTCATCGGCGGGAATTTGCTCCAGCCGCGCCACTTCAGAAATCACAACGGCGTTCGCGTCCGCAAATGAAACCGTCAACTCTTCCTGAAAGACTTTCCGCCGTGTCGTATTCGAGCGCGGCTCGAAAATCGCCCAGATTTTTTCGCGTGGATATTTCAAACGCAACGCTTTCAACGTCTCGCGAATTGCCGTGGGATGATGGCCAAAATCGTCAATCACTGTCACACCGCCCGCGATGCCTTTTACTTCCATGCGCCGTCTGATGCCTTTGAATGTGTCGAACGCGGATTGGATTTGTTTATTTGACAAACCGCAATGTTTCGCCGCGCCGATGACCGCGAGCGCATTGCGCACATTTAATTCGCCGACCAGATTCAAATGAAACTTGAAACTGGGAATCTCAAATTCCGTCGCCGTCGGGCCGAAGCGTAGATTGAATCCGCACACGGCATTTTCCTCACCCAAACCAAATTTTTTCACCGGACAATGCGTGACGTTCAACAGCGGCGCGAGATTTGCGTCGTCGCCGTTGCCGAGCAGTAACCCGTTGCGCGGCACGAGCCGGATGAAATGGCTGAAGGTTTTTTTCACCGCATCGAGATTTTCAAAAATGTCCGCGTGATCAAATTCCAGATTGTTGACGATGGCGATTTCCGGCAGGTAGTGGATGAACTTGCTGCGCTTGTCGAAAAATGCGGTGTCGTATTCGTCGCCTTCGATGATGAAAAATTCGCTGTCCGTGAAACGCGCGCCCTGCGAAAAATTGTTCGGAATACCGCCGATGAGATAACTCGGATTCAAACCGTTGTGCTCGAAAACCCAAGTTAAAAGTGAAGTCGTCGTGGTTTTGCCGTGCGTGCCGGAAACGACGATGGAACGTTTGCCGCGAATGAAAAATTCCTTCAGCAATTCCGGTAGCGAGCAATAACGCAACTTGTGGTCGAGCACGAACTCCGCTTCGGGATTGCCACGCGAAATGGCATTACCGATGACGACCAAATCCGGCTTATACACGAGATTGCGTTCATCGTAACCGTTCATCACGGCAATTTTTTTCGCCGCGAGAAACGACGCCATCGGCTCATAAACATTCTGGTCCGAGCCGGTGACGTGAAAACCTTTGTCCAGCATCGCGGCGGCGGCGGAAGCCATCGCCGTGCCGCCGATGCCAACGAAGTAAACGGATTTGATTTCAGTTGAAAACATGAGGGGGAAATTTAACCGTCACAATGCGAAGGCACAAAGTTTTTTGCGCGATTTCAAAAATTTCCGCATCCAAAGTTGCGCGAGCGACGGATATATTGACAGCAAAGGCAAATTTTGCGTGGAATCGGCTGAAGACCAAACAACACAGTTCAGCGGGTGCGAGGAATCACCCGATTTGGAAACGCGCGAAGAAGCGCGTTTACTGGCGCTCGTTGCCGCCGGCGATCAACGCGCGTTCGCGGCGTTGTATCGCCGCCGGAGCGGATTGATTTATTCGTTGCTGGCGCGAATGTTGGTTCAGGAAACAGAGGCGCAAGAAATCATGCAGGATGTTTTTGTTCAAATCTGGCGGCGCGCGGCGCAATTTGATTCCGCGCGTTCGTCGCCCATGGCGTGGATGATTATGATTGCGCGGGGATTGGCGATAGACCGCCTGCGCGCCCGCTCGCGGCGTGACGTCGGTCATGCCGCTTATGAACGGGAAATTATTTCGCTCGAAATGGAAGTCAATGCGCGCCGGCAAACGGAACCGGACGATCTTGCGGACGCCTGCGCTTCGGCGTTGAATCGTTTGCCGGAAGAACAAAGTCGCGCTTTGCAATTGGCATTTTTTCGCGGCTGGACGCATGAAGAAATCGCGCGCGCCCTCGGCGAACCGCTCGGCACGGTCAAGGCGCGCATCCGGCGCGGTTTGCTGGCCTTGCGAAAAATTCTCAAGGATTATCATGGCTGAAATTCAATCCAACGAAGACGCGGCGTTGCGTTATGTTCTGGGCGAATTGAACGACGTGGAACGGCGCGAATTTGAATTGCGTCTGGCGACGGACGCCGAATTGCGCGCCTGCGTCGGCGAATTGGAAACCGGATTAGTGGCTGCGGCAACCGCATCGCCGCGCCGCTGTCCGCCGGCGACAATCTGGCAGCGCATTGAAAAAGCCGTGGCGAAAGAAACCAAGGTGAAATTAAGATTTCCGAATTTTTGGCATGGATGGTTGCGTTACGGCTGGGCAACGGCTGCGGCGTGTTTGACCGGGTGGTTGCTCTACGCATTTTGGGCGAATCACCGCTACAACTCCGCGCTGGCGCGGTTAAAACTTTCGCAGCGCGAAACTGTGATTGTAAATTCAACTGCGCCGTCGCCGATACATGACGCGGTGAAATCTCCCGCGCCCGTCGTCACCAACATCGCGTTTGAACTGTTACAATCCCGCACGCAGGAAATCAATGAATTGCGCGGCCGCATTGCGCAATTGGAAACAGAAACGACGCAACTATCGCGCTCCCTTGCGCAACAACAATCATTGTTGAGCGAATCAAGCCGGATTAAATTTTATCATTTGGTTTCCGATTCGGTGGCCAATAATAATCCGAATCCGCCGCCGCTTTCACCGGGATTGCAACGCGCCGTTTCGACCGCGCTGGCGCGCGAACTCGGCTGGTTGCCGACGACTCCGCAATCCGTTGAGCAGATCGGCGGCAATCTTCCCGCAACGCCGATGACCATTGCCGGAGTTGATTTCATAGATTTACGGCCGGGCAACAATCAACAGCAAGTTCAATTACAATCCCAGTCACCAAGCCAGCCGCAAAACAACCAGCCGGTAACGGATAATAATACGGCCACCGCGCAAATGCAGCCGCAGGCTCAACCACAAGTGGATTCGCAAGTTCAACAACCTCAATCATCGGCAACTTCGCAAGCGGCCTCGACTTCCCAGCCGACCATTCCCGCGTATGTTTCCGGTGACAATCTAGTGGTGGCTTTGGACTCGACCGTCGTGCCCGCAGGTAGTTCGGTGATGCTGACCACTTACGACGCGAATCAAAACCAAACCGGCGGAAGTTTTACTTTGGGAAACAATCCAGTGGTGGTGACGATTCCGCTTTCCAGCGACGGCTACACGCCCGTTCTCACCACCGGTTTGGGGATGGTCATAACTTTCACGTCTCCCGCCGGACAAACCGGCACGTATTACTTCTCACAACCGTCACTATCGCAAACCCCTTGATTCACAAACATACAACCATCCATTCTTATGAAAAAAATCATTCTCGGTATTTTTACGTCCTGCCTCGCGCTGGCTATTCACGCGCAAAGTGTTCTTGAAGCTCCAATCGGAATACAATCCACCGATGGCGACGGCGAATTACTAATTGGCAAAATTTGGTTTCAGATTGAAAATGGCGAAGCCGAATTCCAAGCCTACGTTACTCCGGTCGGCGATTTTACCTCCAGCTTAAGTCCGGTTTTGTCCATTCCCGGCAGCTCCCTGCAATTTTCGCTGGGCGATGGTTCCTACCAAACCATCAGCACCTTTGGCAATTACAATCCTTTTCTGGCGACGCCATTGCAACCCACCAGTTATGATTGTGATGGCAATCCCGTTTACGCCTACGCCCCGGTAATTTTGTCCGGCAACTTTTATTCCGGTGAATTCAGTTTGTCTCCGGATTTTCTGAACGAACTGCTTGCGGGCAACGGGAAAATCGAACTCAATTCATCCATCGGCGGAAACATCATCGTGGATGCCGTGCCGGAACCGTCAACGCTCGCGCTGGCAATCGTAGCTGGTGGATGTCTGTTTTTGATATGGTGGCTGAAATCATCGTCACGCCGCCGATGCCCGTGAAGTGGACTGTTTTGATTTCGGAGAACATTAAAATGATTTGTGAAAAATTCGTTCCAAAGTTTCAGACGAAACGTTATTTGTCCCGAACAATGCCGCCGCAATGCGATTGCCTTCTTCCGTGCCTTGATCACCTGCATAAACAGTTGCGTTGGCGACTTCATGAAAACCTTCTTTATCTAAAAGCAATAATGTGACACCGCCTTCGCCGGAACTGATGTGCCACCAAGTCAGAATTTTTTGCCGATGGGATTCGTCTTTTGGCAAAACTCGAATTGCTCCAAAGCCCAAATGCCCCAAATAAGCATAGCCCTGTGAAGTTCGTTGAAATGCTAGGTAATTATTTCCGCCCGTCCCAGCCATTTTTCCGTTCGCCACCAGCAAATCATTTGTGCCATCTTGATTTAAATCCTCATTCGTCACGAGTTCCAAATCGTCTCCTTTTGAATCCGAAAGCAAAGACGCCGACCATTCTTTGACCTGTTGCAATGAAGCTGCGCCAGTTTTGAATTCGGTCGGCACTTCGGGTTCATTGCCGTCTAATAACGAATCGTCGGACAAATATTTGTGGGCACAACCCGAACAAATCAGAATGGCAACCAAAGAAAGCGCGGCTGACAATTTCATGCTTTTAATTTTCTTTCCAAAATTTCGCCGACCAGATTCGGATTCGCTTTGCCTTTACTCAATCTCATCACTTGACCTTTGAGAAAATTCAGCGCGGCGATTTTGCCGGATTTGTAGTCGGCGACGGAATTAGGGTTCGCCGCAATGGCGTCATCGCAAAATTTTTCAATCGCGCCCGTGTCGCTGACTTGCACCAGACCTTTTTCCTGCACGATTGTGCTGGGAGATTTTCCCGTCTCAAACATTTCGGCAAACACCTGCTGCGCGGCGGAACTGCTGATGGTTTTGGCTTCGACCAGATTGACGAGTTCCAGAAGCGCGGACTGCGGAAATTTAAGATTAGCAAACCCCTCATCCGGCTTCGCCACCTTCTCCCCATCGGATGGGGAGAAGGACGGGATGAGGGGCGTTTCCGCCAGTTTTGCGCGCAAATTGTTGATGACCCAATTCGCAATCGCTTTTGGATTTTTCGATTGTTTGGCAATCGGCTCGAAATAATTGCCAAGCGCGACGTCATTTTTGAAAACTTCGGCGTCACCGGTGGGCAGTTGATAATCGCGCATGAAACGCTGCTTGCGGGCGAGCGGCAGTTCGACGACGCGCGATTTGACTTCGGCCAGCCATATGTCGGTCGGCGCGAGCGGCATCAAGTCGGGTTCGGGAAAATAGCGGTAGTCGTGCGCGTCCTCTTTCGTGCGCATTTCTTCGGTGATTCCGGCGGCATCGTCCCATCGGCGCGTGGATTGAATCAATTTGCCGCCTTTTTTCAGAACTTCGATCTGGCGCGGAATTTCGTATTCCAACGCGCGGCGCACGCCGGAAAAGCTGTTCATGTTTTTGATCTCGATTTTCGCGCCAAGTTCTTTTGAACCTTTTGGCCGCACGCTCACGTTCACGTCGCAGCGCACCATGCCTTTTTCCATGTCGCAATCGGACACGTTGCCTTGATGCAAAATTTCCACGAGTGCGTTGAGGTAGGCGTAAGCCATGTCCGCGCTGGTGAGGTCCGGTTCGGAAACAATTTCCATGAGCGGCACGCCCGCACGGTTGAAATCCACGCCGCTGTGCCGTTCAAAGTGCGTGCTCTTGCCGACATCTTCTTCAAGATGCGCGCGGGTGATGCGAACGCGCGCAATGCCGCCATTGAATTCAAAGTCCACAAAACCGTTCGCGGTGGACGGCTGGTCGTATTGCGTGAGTTGATAATTCTTCGGCGCATCGGGATAAAAATAATTTTTGCGATCGAATTTCGCGTGGCGCGGAATCGTGCAATTCAACAGATAACCGGTCAAAACGGTTTTGCGGAGCGCTTCTTCGTTGGCGACGGGCAACACGCCGGGCATTCCGAGGCAAACGGGACAGACATTCGTGTTCGGTTCCGCGCCATATTGATTGGCGCAACCGCACCACATCTTCGATTTCGTTTTAAGCTGGACGTGCGTTTCCAGTCCGATGACGGCTTCGTATTCCACGCGAAAATTTAATCAAAATTCGGCTCGCTTGCCACGCGGAAAAAAACGAATATCGTGGACGAATTCCGCCGCCCATGAAAAAATTACTTTTTATGTCGCTCTTGGCTTCCGCAAATCTGGTCTCCGCCGAAACTATTTCGCTGCCGCGCAGCACGCCGGAGGCGCAGGGGATTTCGTCGTTGGCCATTTTGGATTTTCTGGAAACAGCGGACAAAAATTTCAATGCGGACTCGAATGCCGTTCACAGTTTCATGCTCGTGCGGCACGGTCACGTCGTCGCGGAAGGCTGGTGGTCGCCTTACGACGCTAAAACTCGGCACAAAATGTTTTCGTTGAGCAAAAGTTTCACTTCGACGGCGGTTGGACTGGCGATTGCGGACGGAAAATTAAGTTTGAACGATCCGGTCATTTCATTTTTCCCGGACGACACGTCGGAAAATCCGGGCGATAATTTGAAGGCGATGCGCGTGCGCGATTTGCTCATCATGTCGAGCGGACAAAATGCCGACACCATCGCGCAATTGGGTAATGTGATGGGAAGTTTCGGCCACACAAATGTTTCCCTCACGAAAGCATTTCTCAATGCGCCGGTGGAAGTGAAACCGGGCACGCTGTTCATTTACAACACGCCGGGCACTTACATGCTTTCGGCGATTGTGCAAAAGGCGACGGGCGAAAAAGTTTTCGATTATCTGCGCCCGCGACTGTTCAAGCCACTCGGAATTGAAAATGCAACGTGGGACGAAAGTCCACAAGGCGTCACGCTCGGCGGAATCGGTTTGAACATCCGCACGGAAGATATTGCAAAACTTGGACAACTTTATCTGCAAAAAGGGAATTGGAACGGCAAGCAATTGATTCCGGCGGCGTGGGTCGCAGCGGCGACGACGAAACAAACTTCCAACGGCAGCAATCCTGCCAGCGATTGGGAGCAGGGCTATGGCTATCAATTCTGGCGCGCGCGGCACGATATTTTTCGCGGCGACGGACTTTACGGACAATTTTGCATCGTGATGCCGGAACAGGACGCGGTCGTGGCGATGACCGGCGGCACGCGCGACATGGCAGGCGTGATGAATTTGATTTGGGACAAATTGCTGCCGGCGATGCAGACCAATCCGTTGCCCGCAAATGACGGAGCATACGAAAGATTGAAGGCGAAACTGGCGAGCCTGACTTTGCTTCAACCAAAAGGTTCGGCGACCAGTGAAATGGCCGGACAAGTTTCGGGAAAAATTTATTCGTTTCCGCCGAACATATTCAACATTGATTCCGTCAAATTTGATTTCAACGGCGAGAATACGACATTGATGGTTCGTAGTCGCGGCAAGGAACATAAAATTTCCATCGGCAATCAACATTGGGAAAAAGGAGAACGGACTGATTTCGTCGCCGGAGCGGATTGGCGCGTCGCTGATGCCGTCGAACAATCCGTCGCCGCGAGCGGCGCGTGGACGGCGGACGACACTTACACGGCGAAATTTGCTTATTGTGAAACGCCGCTGGCCGTTCGATTTACTTTTCGGTTCGCCGGAGAAAAAGTTTTGTTGCTCAACGTGGATTACAGCGTGACTTTGGGCGACATGAAATCGGGAATGATTGTCGGCGAAACGAGATAATCCGTTTCCGAAAATTTTTTCCGCGAAGAACGGAGATGAGCACGGATTTTTAATCCGCAATTGACGCCTGCAAAAAGAATTTCATAATTCGTCTATGCCCTTCGTGACCAGCAGCAAGACCAGACCTGCGTATGATGTCATCGTTGTCGGCTCCGGTGCGGCGGGCGGGCAGAGTGCTTACGTGCTGGTGGCCGCCGGCGCAAAAGTGCTGATGCTCGAAGCGGGAAGAAATTACGATCCGGTTTCGGAAACGCCCATGTTCAATACGCCCAAACAAGCGCCGTTGCGCGGCGTTGGCACTCCGGACAAACAGTTTTTCGGATTTTATGATGCGACGGTCAACGGTGGCTGGACGGTGGCGAACGAGCCTTACGTGGTCCAACGCAAATCCCAGAGCGGCTGGCATGAGGCGAAAGACATTGATGTCGGCGGCAGCGACCAAAATTTCATGTGGTGGCGTCCGCGAATGTTAGGAGGTCGCACGAATCATTGGGGGCGTTTCTCGTTTCGCATGGGGCCGTATGATTTCAAACCTAGAAAACGTGACGGATTGGGAATTGACTGGCCGATTTCCTACGACGACCTGGCGCCGTATTACGACAAAGTCGAGGCGCTCATCGGCGTTTATGGCAGCAACGAAGGTTTGGAAAACACGCCGGATTCGTCGCCGGGAATTTTATTGCCGCCGCCCAAACCGCGCGCGAATGAATTGCTGGCGAAAAAATTCTGCGCGAAACTCGGCATTCCGGTCGTTCCCGCGCACGTCGCCATTTTAAGCCAACAACAGGATTGGAACAAAATTCCGCGGATATTGCATCCCGACAATGCGGACGCGGCGGCGCGATTGACCAAAAGTATGCAAACGCGGCTCGCGTGTTTTTGGGCGACGGCGTGCGGACGCGGCTGTTCCATCAAGGCCAATTATCAATCCACGACCGTTCATCTGCCGCCCGCGCTCGCGTCGGGAAATCTCGACATCATCACCGACGCGATGGTGCGCGAAGTGACGGTGGACGAAAACGGCAAGGCGACCGGCGTGCTTTACGTTGACAAAACAACTGGCAAAGAAATGTCGGCCAAAGCGAAGGTGATTGTGCTGGCGGCCAGCGGCTGTGAGTCCGCGCGGATTTTGTTGAATTCAAAAAGCGCAAAATTTCCGAACGGCCTCGCGAACAGCAGCGGCAAAATCGGCCGTTATTTGATGGACACGGTCGGTGCGAGTTTGAGCGGCCAGATTCCGGCGCTGGAAAATTGTCCGCCGCACAATGAAGACGGCGCGTCGGTGATGCACTTGTATATGCCGTGGTGGAATTATCAAAAACAACTCGCGGGCAAAATGGATTTTCCGCGCGGGTATCACATTGAATTCGGTGGTGGTCGGCGGATGCCCGAAGCGGGAATGTTCGACGGTCTGGAACAGTTCACCAATGGCAGTTACGGGAAAAAATTCAAGGAAGACGCGCGGCGCTATTACGGCAGTCTCATGGGATTTTCCGGTCGCGGCGAAATGATTCCCAACGAGGACAGTTATTGCGAGATTGACCCGGACAAAAAAGACAAATGGGGCATTCCGGTTTTACGTTTCCATTTCAAATGGTCGGAACACGAACTCAAACAAGCCGCGCACATGCAAAAGACCTTCGCGGAAATCATCGAAGCGATGGGCGGAAAAGTTCTTGGCCAAGTGCAAACCGATGGCGCGAAAGCCATCGCGCCGGGCGGCGCAATCATCCATGAAGTCGGCACGACGTGCATGGGTTCGTACCCGAAAAATTCCGTGTTGAACCAATACTGCCAGAGTTGGGATGTGAAGAATTTATTCGTGACGGACGGCGGGCCGTTCGTCTCCAACGCAGACAAAAATCCGACGTTGACCATCATGGCCAATGCGTGGCGCGCGTGCGATTATCTTGCCGGCGAAATGAAGAAAGGGAATTTATGAGCGAACGGATGAACCGGCGCGAAGGAATCAAATGGATGCTCGCGGCGAGTGCGACGGTTTCGTTGCTCAACTTCAAAAGTTTTGGCGCTGGCACGCTGGCCGCCACCGGCTACGGCACAGACCCGGATTTGTTGAAGGATTACAAGCCGGGCGATGTCTGGCCGCTGACGTTCACGGACGAACAGCGGAAGACTGTGGCTGCGCTTTGCGACATAATTATTCCTGCGGATGAAAAATCACCGGCCGCCAGCGGCGTGGGCGTTCCCGATTTCATTGACGAATGGGTCAGCGCGCCTTATCCCAATCAACAATCCGACCGCAAAGAAATTCTGGCAGGACTGAAATGGCTGGACGAAGAATCGCAAAAGCGTTTCCAAAAAAAATTCGCGGATTTGGATGAATCGCAACAGCGCGAAATCTGCGACGATGTTTGTTATTTGCCGAACGCGAAACCGGAATTCAAAACGGCGGCAAAATTTTTTACGAAATTCCGAAATCTGACCGCCAGCGGTTTTTACACGACGCCGCAGGGTTGGAAAGACCTTCAATATATTGGCAATGTCGCGCTGGCAAAGTTCGACGGCCCGCTGCCGGAAGTGTTGAAATATCTGAATCTTGATTGAGAAGGTTTGGAACGAGGAAAATTTGAGAAGAATTGAAATGGATTTTCAATTCGGAACAACTCCAAACGTTTTGAAGTCATTTTACCAAATCCAAAGCCAGTCGCACCGCGCCAACGGTTATGAGCACCAGACAAACGACGAACACGGAGCCGATCGTATCGGACTTGCCTTTCAGCGCGTGATTGATGGGGCAGGTGGGATTGAGCAAATGATAGAACTTGCTGCGTTTGGTTTTTCCGTCAACGACTTTCATGGCGGATTGATTTCAGCATAAGTCAGGCCATGGAATTTGCGCTGAAATCGCAGCGGTTTCCAAAGGTTTTTTCAGGCACTGTCTCAAAATCAGGCGGTCGCTGGATTGCCTCCACTTTGGATGGCGGCGTGTCTGGCGTGTTTGCGCAAATACCATTGATGGGCGGATTCCAGATAAAGATAAATCACCGGCGTGATGTAGAGTGTGAGCAGTTGTGACAGGACGAGGCCGCCGACAACAGCCAGACCAAGCGACTGTCGCGAGGCACCACCCGCGCCGAGGCCGAGTGCAATGGGCAGCGTGGCCATAAGCGCGGACATCGTAGTCATCATGATCGGGCGAAAGCGTAGAATACAACCTTCAAAAATGGCGTCCGCCGGCTTTTTGCCGTGTTCACGTTGAGCGACGATGGCGAAGTCAATCATCATAATCGCGTTTTTCTTCACGATGCCGACGAGCATGATGAGGCCGACGAAACCATAAATGTTCAAGTCGAGGCGAAACAGCATCAGCGTCAACAATGCGCCAAATCCCGCCGACGGCAAACCGGACAAAATCGTCAGCGGATGAATGAAACTTTCGTAAAGGCAGCCAAGAATGATGTAAATGACCAGAATCGCCGCGATGAGCAACAAACCGAGTCCCTGCACGGATGATTGGAAAACCGCCGCCGAGCCTTGGAAATTGCCGGTGATGGTCGCGGGCATACGCTGGCCGTTTTCATCCCGCAAATCACTTTCGATTTTTTGCAATTGTTCAACGGCGGTGCCGAGCGACACTCCGGGCGCGAGGTTGAAGGAAATTGTGACGGCAGGCAACTGGCCGAAATGCGAAATGCTGGTCGGTCCGACGTCGCGCGTGAGTTTGGCGACGGCGTTCAACGGAACGAGTTTGGACGCGCCGTTGGTGTCGGTGAAGGAACTGGCGATGTAAAGTTGCGCGAGCGCAGCCGGGTCGAGTTGAAACTGTGGCAGCACTTCAAACACGACCCAGTATTCGGCGATGTCACCGTAAATGGTGGAGACTTGTTCTTCGCCGTAAGCGTCGTAAAGCGCATTTTCCACCTGTTGCGCGGTGACGCCAAGCGCGGCGGCTTTATCTCGGTCAATGTCCACATTGACCTGTGGATTGGCGATTTGCAAATCGCTTACCACATCCTGAAAGCCGGGTTGCTGCGACAATTTCTGCGTCAAAATCGGCGCCCAATGAAATAGCTCCTTCGTGTCGGTGTCCTGCAAACTGTATTGATACAACGCCTGCGTCAAATGCCCGCCGACGCGGATGAGCGGCGGATTTTGCATGTAAACCGTGATGCCGGGAATGACCGCAAGTTTTTTGCGCAATTCCTGAATGATTTGGTTTGCGTTCAATTTCCGTTGCGACAGCGGTTTCAACCGGATGAACATGCGGCCTTGATTCAGCGTGGCGGACGAGCCGCTCGCGCCGATGGACGACATGAAACCATCCACGTTCGGGTCGGCGGCGACGATTTTTGCCGCGGCCTGCTGGTGCGCGCTCATGGCATCAAAGGAAATATCTTCCGCCGCCTGCGTGATGGCAAAAATCTGGCCGGTGTCTTCGTCGGGAAAAAATCCTTTTGGAATCACGTAAAACAAAACCAACGTGGCGATAAAAACTGCGATGGAAACCATGAGCGTCGTGAATTGATGGCGCATGACGACGCGCAACGTGCGCTCGTAGGCGTTGCGCATTCCGTCAAAAAACTTTTCAAACGCATTGTAAAGTTTGCCGTGTTTTTTTCCGTGTTCCGGCGGATGGACAAAACGGCTGCACAACATCGGCGTCAGCGTTAGCGAAACGAAACCCGACGCCAGCACGGCGACGACAATCGTCACGGCGAATTCATGCAACAATCGCCCGAGCAATCCGCCCATGAACAAAACCGGAATGAACACCGCCGAAAGCGACAGCGTCATGGAAATAATGGTGAAGCCGATTTCTTTCGAGCCGTTCAACGCCGCCTGCATCGGCGGCTCGCCCATTTCCATGTGGCGCACGATGTTTTCAAGCATGACAATCGCGTCATCCACCACGAAACCCACGCACAGCGTCAGCGCCATGAGCGAAAGATTGTCGAGACTGTAATTGAGCAGCGCCATCACTGCAAACGTGCCGATGAGGGACATTGGCAGCGCCATGCTCGGAATGACCGTCGCCGAAAGATTGCGCAGGAAAATGAAGATGATCAAAACGACGAGGCAAATGGCCAGAAACAACGTGCTTTCCACGTCCGAAACCGATTCCCGGATGCCTTGCGAGCGGTCGAATAGCACTTCCATTTTCACCGACGCCGGAATGCGCTCACGGAATTGCGGCAACAACTTTTTGACGCTGTCCGCGACGGCAATCGTATTGGCGCCCGGTTGGCGTTGCACCGCCAGCACAATGGCGCGCGTGTTGTTATACCAACTGGCGACTTTGTCATTTTGCACGCTGTCCATGACGTTGCCCAATTGCTGTAACCGCACCGGACTACCGTTGCGATACGCGACAATCATCGGGCGGAACGCCGTTGCGTCTTCAAGCTGCCCGTTGGCCTGCACGGTGAACGCCTGATGTTTGCCGTAAAGCACACCGAGCGGCTGGTTGACATTGCCCTGTTGCACCGCCTGCGCGACCTGGTCAATGCCCAATCCATAAGCCGCGAGCTTGTTCGGGTCCACTTGAATCCGCACGGCGTATTCCTGCGAACCAAAAACGGAAACCTGCGCGACGCCGCTGACCTGCGAAATCTGCTGTGCCAGCATGTTTTCCGCGTAATTGTCCACCGTCGAAAGCGGCAGTGTGGGCGACGACATTGCCAGATAAATAATTGGCGAATCCGCCGGGTTGACTTTGCGATACGTCGGCGGACTGGGCAGGTTCGGCGGCAACTGTTTCGTCGCCAGCGTGATGGCCGATTGCACGTCCGCCGCCGCCGCGTCAATGTTGCGGTCGAGCGAAAATTGAATGGTGATTTGCGTGTTTCCCTGCGCACTGACGGAAGTCATTTCATCCACGCCGGCGATGACGGAAAACTGTTTTTCCAGCGGCGTCGCCACGGCGGACGCCATCGTTTGCGGGCTGGCGCCGGGCAGACTGACCGAAACACTGATGGTCGGATAATCCACATCCGGCAAATCGCTCACCGGCAACAAATGAAAACCAATCAACCCGAACAATAAAATGCCCGACATGACCAGCGTGGTCATCACCGGACGGCGGATGAAAAGTTCGGGAACGCTCATGGCGTATTGATGGAAGAATTTGTCGTCGCGGATGGCGTTGAAGTTTTGACCACGACTTTTGCGCCGGGTGACAGGCGTAATTGCCCGTCCGTCACCACTGTTTCGCCGGCCTGCAAACCTTTTTCCACGACGGTTTCATTCTGGTAAGTGATGCCAGCCGTCACCGGACGCTCTTCCACCGTTTGATCCGGTTTCACCACGTAAATGTATTGGCCGTTCTGCCCCGTTTGCACTGCCTGTGACGGCACGACGACCGCATTCGTCAATTCAGAGAGCGTCAGGCTCACCTGCACGAATTGTCCCGGCCACAATACACTGCTTTCATTCAGGAACGTCGCGCGCAACTGGATTGTGCCGGTGGTTGTGTCCACAGTATTGTCAATGAACGTTAATTCTCCCTGCGGCGGCGGCGCGTTGATGTTTTCAAACGTCGCGGAAACTTTCAACTTTTTGGACTGCATTTCATTTCTGATTTCCGGCAAAAATTGTTCCGGCACGGCAAACGAAACGTAAATCGGATGAATCTGCGTGATGGTCAACAGCACGTCGTCCGGCGCTTTCACGACGTTGCCCGCGAACGCCTGCAAACTGCCCGCACGCCCGTCAATCGGCGAACGGATTTGACAAAATTCCAAATTCAACCGCGCGGTCGCTATCGCCGCCTTGTCCGCTGCCACCGTGCCGGTCATCGCGTCGAGATTCGCGCGATTCGTGTCCAGTTCATCCTGTGAAATCAGTTTTTGGTCGAACAATTTTTGTTCCCGCGCGAAATTTTGTTTAGCGTATTCCAACTGTGCTTCGTCGCGCTGCAAATCTGCCTCGGCTTGCGCCAGCGCCGCTTCCGTCGGGCGCGAATCAATCGAAAACAGCAGGTCGCCTTTTTTGACTTCCTGCCCTTCCTGAAAATGCACGGTCTGCAAAATGCCGCCGATTTGCGAATGTATGGAGACCGTCGAATACGCCAGCACGTGCCCGACCGGCGGCGGGTCAATCAACACCGGCACGTTGGTCGTGAAAGCCTTCGCCACCAAAACCGGCGGTCCCGACATTTCTTTTTTCACGCCGCGCGAACAGCCATTGGCCAGCATCAACGCGGCGGCAAACGCGGAAAGGAAAATGATTTTTTTCATTCGATGTGTGTTTGGCAAAACGGATTTATCCCGCCCCGTTTTTTCGCGGTTGGAACACCACCGCGATTCGTTTCAAAAATTTCGCGCGGTCGCGTTGAAATTTCCGGTCGAAAACCGATTTGCCCATGATCATTCTGGTCAATTGCGGGAATGCTACGGGAAACATCGTCAGCGAACGCATCGTCAGCATCACGTGGCGCGGGTCGAGATCGGCGGCGATTTGCCTGCGCACCTGCCGCTGACGGATGCGTTCTAATCCGCGCGCGACGGAAGCCAGCCGCTGCTCCTCGTCAATCACCCTTTGCGGATGCCGTTGCAACGCCTCCCATTCAAACAGCCGGATCCAATCCGCGTCCTTGCACGCCGCTTCAAACCAGAACGGCAGCGTTTCCGCCGGGTCGCCCGACAAATTTTCCGCCCATGCCTGTCGTTCGGAAATCTTCCGGCGCAACACCGCGCGGAACAAGCCTTCCTTGTCGCCGAAATAGTGGTAAAGCATCCGCTTGTTGATGGCCGCGCGTTTGGCGATCAAATCCACCCGCGCGCCGGCAAAACCGTTCGCCGCAAACTCCTTCAACGCGGCGGACAGAATGCGTTCGCGCGAGCGCTCGGGATTCCGCGTGGCCGCGTTTTCGGTTTTGGCAGGTTTGGACATGAGCGGACATAAGTAACCATTAAGTTACTTAAAGCGCAAGCCGTTTTTGACCCAATCACACCGGCGTCGGTTTTTCCGCGTGCCAGCGCGTGTTTTGCTCATAAGCGTGCGCGATGCGCAAAATCGTTTCTTCGCCGAACGGCTTGCCGAGCAATTGCAATCCAATCGGCAGCTTCGGATTTTTGGTGAACCCGCACGGAACACTGACGCCGCAAATGCCCGCGAGGTTGCATGAAATCGTAAAGATGTCCGACAAATACATTTGCAACGGGTCGCCGGATTTCTCGCCGATTTTGAACGCCGCTGTCGGCGAAGTCGGCGTCACAATCGCGTCCACCGTTTCAAATGCCTTGAGAAAATCATTACGAATCAACGTGCGAACTTTTTGCGCGCGCAAATAATACGCATCATAATAACCGCTGCTCAAAACGTAAGTGCCCAAAATAATTCGGCGTTTCACTTCCGCGCCAAATCCCGCGCCGCGCGTTTTGCCATACATTTCCAGCAAATCATCGGACGCGACTCGCGCGCCGTAACGAACGCCGTCGAACCGCGCGAGATTTGCCGACGCTTCCGCCGTCGCGATGATGTAATACGTCGCCACCGCGTAATCCGTGTGCGGCAGGGAAATTTCGACGATTTCAGCGCCGAATTTTTCCAATTGCTTCACGGCGGCGTCCACGGCGGATTTCACTTCCGCATCCAGACCGCCAATCATGTATTCTTTCGGCAAACCAAGTTTGAGACCACGAATGTTCCCATCGAGCGCGTTCAAATAATTTGGAACCGGCTGTGGCACGCTGGTCGAATCGCGCGAATCGTGTCCGCTCAAAACTCCGAGCAATATTGCCGCGTCGGAAACATTTTTCGTGAACGGCCCGATTTGGTCGAGCGAACTGGCGAACGCGACGAGGCCGTAGCGCGAAATTCTTCCATAAGTCGGTTTCAAGCCGACGACACCGCACAGCGCGGCGGGCTGACGAATCGAACCACCCGTGTCCGTGCCCAGACTGGCAATGCACTCGTCCGCCGCGACCGCCGCCGCCGAGCCGCCGGACGAGCCGCCGGGAATCCGCGAAATGTCCCATGGATTTTTTGTCGCGCCGAACGCGGAATTTTCCGTCGAACTGCCCATTGCAAATTCGTCCATGTTGCAACGGCCAAAAACAATCGCGCCCGCCGCCTTCAATTTTTCAATCGCCGTTGCGTCGTAAGGCGAAATGAAATTGCCGAGGATTTTGGACGCGCAATTCAACGGCTGATTTTTAACGGCCAAAACGTCTTTGATGGCAATCGGAATTCCAAGCAAAGTTTTTTCCGCATGAGTTTTTCCGGCGAAAATTTCTTTGTCCGCCAAATCCGCCTGCGCGAGCGCGTCATTGGCATCGTAACTCAAAAAGGCGTGGATTTTTCCATCCACGCGCTGAATTTGGTCGAGGCACGATTGAGTGATTTCGCGCGCGGAAACTTCGCGCTTTGCCAATTTGGCAACGAGTTCGGAAATGGTTAATTGGTTGAACATGGAGTTTTAACCACAGATGGACACGGATGAACACGGATAAAAAACGGTGACGCGAATTCCGCTAATTTTCTCGAATTGTTTTCGCTGATAAAAATTGAATTTGAATTTGCGCCAATTCGTGCAATTCGCGTCAAAAAAAATCCGTGTTCATCCGTGTCCATCTGTGGTTTGAAATTTATTCTACAATTTTCGGCACGATAAAAAGTCCGTTGGCGGATTTTGGCGCGTTGCGCAGTGCGTCTTCGTTGGAAAGCGATTCGCGGATTTCATCTGCGCGTGTCACGTTGACCATAGGCACGGCGTGCGCGGTGGGTTCGACGCCGGTTACGTCCAGTTCCTTCAATTTTTCGATGTAGCCCAAAATTCCACCGAGTTGCGCGGACAATTTTTTTTCCTCGTCGGGTGTGAGCGAGATGCGCGCGAGATGCGCGACGTATTTGACATCAATTTCGGCGGCGGCCATGCGTCTATTGAAAACGGAAAACGACGGCGCGGCAATTTTTATTCCTCGTCAAATTTGCGTTTGACGAGCGCTTCGAGTTCGGCAATGGCGTGTTGAGCGTCCGCGCCGAAAGCGTGCAGGGTCAATTTGCTGCCGGGGCCGGCGGCGAGCATCATCAAGCCCATGATGCTTTTGCCGTTGATTTTTTCGCCGTCTTTTTCCACGAAAATGTCGCACGCGAAGCGATTGGCGGTCTTGACAAACATGGCGGCGGGCCGGGCGTGGATGCCCAGTTTGTTTGAAACGGTAAGCTCTTTGGTAAAGAGTTCGCCGTCGGCCAGTTTCTTCGCGCTCATCGGTTTGCTCACGTATAGTAAATCATTTCGGCAAAATTGCCATTGAATTTTATCCGGCCGGCGGTTTGGCGACGTTCATGTGCGCAATCAGGCGTTCGTTCAATTCCTGCGCGGCGTTGTAACCGGATTTTTTCAATTTGGTCTGATAGGCAGCGACTTCAATGAGCCGCGCCAAATCGCGTCCGGGGCGGACGGGAATGATGATGTGCGGAATGTCAATGCCGAGCACTTTCACAAATTCCTGTTCCATGCCCAACCGATCAACGTCCGGCACTTCGTCCCACGGTTTGAGCGTGATGACGAGGTCGAGCGTTTTGTCACGCCGGATACTTTTGATGCCGAACATGGAAGCGACGTTGATGATGCCGATACCGCGGATTTCCATGTGGTTGCGTGTCAACTCGGCGCTCGTGCCCAACACTTCGTGGCCGCCGACCAGCGTCACCCTCGTCACGTCGTCGGACACGAGACTGTAACCGCGCTCGATGAGCGCGAGCACCGCCTCGCTTTTGCCGATGCCGCTGTCGCCGCGAATGATCACGCCCACACCCAAAATGTCCACCATGCTGCCGATTTCCGTGCCGCGCGGCGCGAACATCATTTCCAATTCCAGCGTCGCCGTGTTGATGAATTTCATCGTCACGTGCGGGCTTTGAAAAACCGGCACGCCCGCTTTTTCGGCGGCGGCCAGAAATTCCTTGTCCGGTTTCAGGCCGCGATTGAAAACGATGCAGGGAATCTTGTAGGCGAATAAATTTTTGTAACGCTCCGCGCGCTCCGCCGCCGACAGCGAACGCAAATAAAAAACTTCCGCGTGGCCGAACGCCTGCACGCGCTTGAAGGCGAAATAACGCGTGAATCCCGCCAGCGCGAGTCCGGGACGATTCACCGTCGGCTCGCGGATGACGCGGTTCATGCTGCAATCCGTCAGCGACCGCAACCCCAGCGCCGCGCCGTGTTCCTTGAAAAATTGTTCAACGGTAATGGATGGATGCGCCATAAATTTACAAGTTAAACTCCGGGCCAAGATAAATTTCCCGCGCTTTCGGGTCGTTCGCCAGAAATTCCGCCGGCCCTTCCACGAGCACCTGACCCTTGTGAATGATGTAACCGCGGTCAATTAATTTCAAGGTTTCGCGCACGTTATGGTCGGTGATTAAAATGCCCAGACCACGTTCCTTCAAACGCCGGACAATTTTTTGCACTTCATAAACCGCAATCGGATCAATGCCGCTGAACGGCTCGTCCAGCAACATCAATTGCGGACTCGTCACCAGCGCACGGGTGATTTCCAGCCGCCGCTTTTCGCCGCCGCTCAATTGATACGCCTTGCTTTTGGCGATGGGCGTCAAATCCAATTCCTCCAGCAAATACTTCATCCGCACCGCGCGTTCGTCGCGCGATAACTTGCACGTCTCCAAAATCGCCAGAATGTTTTCCTCCACCGTCAATTTGCGGAACACCGACGGCTCCTGCGTCAAATAACCGATGCCCAGCCGCGCGCGCTTGTGCATCGGCAATCTGGTGATTTTATGCTCCTTGTATTTGACGAAACCCTCGTCCGGTTTTACGAGGCCGACCACCATGTTGAACGTCGTCGTTTTGCCCGCGCCGTTCGGTCCAAGCAACCCGACGATTTCACCCGCGCTCACGCTCACGGAAACACCGTTGACCACGCGCCGCCCGCGATACGCCTTCACCAGCTTTTCCGTGGTAAGCAACAATCCGTTTGATTGTGGCGATGAAGTTTCCATTTCTGAAATTATTTTGGCGTGGACACGGTATTGGTTTTTGCCAGTGCTGGCGAATTGGTTTTGATCAAAGCATCATTCAGACTTTGGCGAAAAATCATCGTAAAGTTTGTCGAAGTGAATTGATTGATGGCGCGATTCCAAATAATCGGTTCACCGGTCAACGTGCCTTGCGGACTTTCCACTTTCGCATTGCCGGTCAAAGTCACCGTTTCATTCGTCGTGGAATCTTTCACGCTGAAATCATAAATCGCCTTGTCGCTCGTCGCATGATTGGTCTGGCCTTTATCATCCACAAAATCAATCACCACATTCGTCTCAGCCACGATGTGATTGATATGGCCGGATTCCGGCAAGTCCGCTACCAGCCATGCGCACGTCAATTTCATCTGCGGGTCGTCCACCTGCACGTTTTCGCTGTAAGTCATCCGCCGTGCCACATTATCCACCGCCCAAATGTGCGAATGAATTATTGTCGGCGCGCGCGGCGCTGGCGTCTCGGCCTTGATTTGATTTGTCGCCACCGGAGAAACTTCCGCGTTGGTTTGCGCGTTCAACCTGCAACTAATCAAAGCGGCGCTGGCGATGACACAAAAAATTTTCATGGAGCAGTTGTATTTTCCGGCGACATTTTTATCACGCTGCTGATATTGTTGGAAATAGTGAGGAATGAATTCGTTTGCCGCCACAAAAAACCGTCGCCTTCCACCTGAAATTTACCCGCGCCATAATCCAGTTGCAGATGCCCCGGTGAACTTGCCGTTTCATTGATTGTGTCATAAACACATTCCGGTACGCTGGCCGTGATTTCCGGCTGGCCGCTCAAGGTGAACGTCTCCAGTTTGAAATTCTTGATGGCCAGCAATCCGCCCGGCAGCGGTTGCGCTTGCGTGCCCGATAATCGTGTTTTCATCTGCCGCTCATTCGGCGCTTCGTAATACTCGGTGGAAGTGAAATTATTCGCGTGCCCTTTGACGTTTTGCTGCGTGTGACCACTCAATTCGCAAATTATAAACAACAGCGCGAGCAGCCATTTCGCGCTTTGAACTTTAGCCTTTTTTTGGAGCTTAAAATTCAAAATTGGAACTATGCCTTTGACGGAAAGCGATGTCGGCGGCGGGATGTTTTCTCCCTCTCCTCGCCAAACGAGGAGAGGGCCGGGGTGAGGAGCTTTGATTTCAATCGCGAACCCCTCACCCTGACCCTCTCCCCGCTTGGGCAGGGAGAGGGAATTTTTCGGCGATGACGCAATTCCGTTCAAGGTTAGAAATTCAAAATCCCCGGTTTTCATTCCGAATAATGGGCGACAAACGAAGTCCATTTTCCCTGCGCCTTCAAAATCATTTCAACGACTTCGCGGATTGCGCCTTCGCCGCCGCGCGCCTGCGTCGTGAAATGCGCCGCCGTTTTCACCTCCGCGATTCCATTGGCGACCGCGACCGCCAGACCCGCGCGTTTCAACGGCCCCAAATCCACGATGTCGTCTCCGACAAAACAGATGTCCGGCCAATCCAATTTTTCCTGCGTGAGCAAATGCTCAATTGCGCCGGTCTTGCTTTGTTTGTCGTTTTGTTGAACGAGAAAATCAATCTTCAATTCCTTCGCGCGCAATTCGGTCGCGAGCGACGGCCGCGCCGAAACCCAGCCGGTCTTGATTCCCGAACGCCGCAACAAGATGATTCCCAGCCCGTCTTGAATGTTGAACCGCTTGAGTTCGCGTTCGCCGCCGATGAAGATCGAGCCGTCGGTCAGCACACCATCCACGTCGCACAAAAATAATTTGACGCGCGCGGCGCGTTGGCGAATGGTGGCTGAAATTTTTGCGGGCATGGAATTCAAAAATGGAAAATGTTCAATACTCTGGCGCGAGCATCATTTTGTGGTCTTTTCCATTTCCTTTGTCATCTCCTGAATTCCTTGCGCCATCTTTTCGTCCGACATCGACGGATAAATGCCAATTGACGTGCTGTCGCCAGCTTTCTCCACCATAATTGCCACACCAAAATCCCGAACCGACCAACCTGCCGAATTCGATGGCGGACCAAATGCCTTGCGAATAAAATCCTGAACAGATTGATACTCTGAAACGGGAAGCAAAATGCCAACGCCATACTCATCTTGAATATACTGCCAATCCTCACCAATCACAGGCAGACCGTTGGTGGCAATGGGATGACCACCATAAGTAATTGCGTGCTGAAGAATAAACTGGCCCACATCGCCACGACCTTGAACATAGTGCTTGCTGGCGCAACTACAAAGCAACGCGAGACTACAAAAAGCAAGAAATGTGAGAATGCGCATGGTGCTTGATGATGTTTAACATTTTACGTTCTGCAAATTATTTTCGTGTTGAACATTTTCATTTCGCTGCGTCGTAAATTTTTTTCAAGTCGCCCAGAACTTTTTTCATTTCGCCGAGCGGAATCATGTTCGGACCGTCGCTCAACGCTTTGTCCGGCTGCGGATGCGTTTCAATAAACAAACCGTTCGCGCCGACGGCGAGCGCGGCTTTGGCGAGCACCGGCGCAAATTCGCGCTGGCCGGTCGTGCGGTCGCCGCCGCCGCCGGGCAATTGCACGGAATGTGTGGCGTCGAACACGACCGGAAAACCGAATGGTTTCATGATGGGAATCGAACGCATGTCGGCGACGAGATTGTTGTAGCCAAACGTCGTGCCGCGTTCAGTGAGCAGGATTTTTTTCGCGCCGACGATTTTAGCTTTTTCCGCGACCTGACCCATCTCGCGCGGCGAAAGGAATTGGCCTTTTTTGATGTTCACGATTTTTCCCGTCGCGGCGGCGGCTTCAATCAAATCCGTCTGGCGGCAGAGAAACGCGGGAATCTGTAAAATATCCACGACCTGCGCGGCGGCGGAAATCTGATTTTCGCTGTGAACGTCAGTCAAGACCGGCACGTCGAATTCCGCGCGGATTTTGGTAAGGATTTTCAGCCCGTTTTCAACGCCGATGCCACGAAACGATTTGGCGGACGTGCGATTCGCTTTGTCAAAACTGGCCTTGAAGACGTAAAAAATTCCCAGTGCCGCGCAGGTTTTTTTCAATGAAGCAGCGACGGTGCGGCACAATTTTTCATTTTCAATCACGCACGGCCCGGCAATCAAAAATAATTGGCGCGGTGAATTGAGATTTTTCCAGATGGCGTCGTCGTTGAGCACGCGGAAGGTTTAGCAGAAAAATTGGAGAAAGCAAATGTTGTGAATCCTCGGCACTTGACGATAATTGATATGAACGTTATCCTGTCCAGAATGAAAGCAATTACTTACACCGCTGCACGCGAAGGTCTGGCTTCGACGATGGACAAGGTTTGCCGGAATCGCGCGCCGATTACCATCACGCGCAAACGCAATCAATCGGTCGTGATGCTTTCGTTGGAGGATTACGAGCAATTGGAGGAGACGGCTTATTTGCTTCGCAGTCCGGCCAACGCGCGCCGATTGCTTTCGGCCATCGCCAATCTGGAGCGCGGCAAGGGTCGCCAGCGGAAAATCAATTTGCAGGCGTGAAAATCATTTTCGCAGAACAAGCGTGGGAAGATTATCTGTATTGGCAACAGACAGACAAGCAAACCATCCGACGTATCCATGAATTGATCAAAGACACGACGCGCAATCCATTTTCAGGCATCGGCAAGCCGGAGCCGTTGCGTTTTGCGCTGTCAGGTTATTGGTCGCGCCGCATCAACGCGGAGCATCGAATGGTCTATAAAATCGAAGGCGGCAATCTGCTGCTCGCGCAATTGAGATACCATTACTAAATCACCGTGCCGTGCGGAATCACGGCGTTTTTGGGAATGATGACGATGCCATCGCGGATGTAATACAGTTCGTGGTCAACGCTGTCGGGTTTGCCGGCGGGTGAAATGGTCACGTTGTTGCCGATGCGCGCATTTTTATCAATGATGGCGTTCTCAATCTTGCAATGCGCGCCGATGCCGATGCGCGGTTTGCCCTGACTTTCATTGCGCGCCACGGATTCGGCGGATTCATAATCGTCACTGCCCAGCGTCACGACGCGGTTCAATTCCGTGCCTTCGCCGACGATGGTGCGCAGGCCGACAATGGAATTTTTGAGGCGCGCACGGTTCAGAATGCAGCCGTCGGAAATCACGGCGTGCTCGATTTCCGCACCGTTGATTTTAGAGCCGGGCAGATAGCGCGGACGCGAAAAGATCGGCGCGCTCATGTCAAAGAAATTGAAGCGCGGCAATTCGGAAACGAGATCAAGGTTCGCCTCGAAAAACGAGCGGATGGTGCCGATGTCTTCCCAATAGCCTTGAAAAATATAGGCGTGGACACGGTGTGTGTTGATGGCGTGCGGGATGATGTGCTTGCCGAAATCGGACAGCGGATTATCGAGCAGTTGCTGGATCAGCCCGCGGTTGAAAACGTAAATGCCCATCGAGGCGAGAAAGGCTTCATCGCCTTTGATGCACAATTTGGCGCGCAAATCCGATGGCATGGCAAACGGTTCCAGCAATTTTTCATCCTTCGGTTTTTCGAGAAAACTGGTGATGCGCCGGTCGGGCGCGATTTGCATGATGCCGAGGGCGTGACATTCGCCGCGTTTGACCGGCATGGTCGCCACAGTGATGTCCGCGCCGCTTTCGACGTGCTGCTCGATAACCTGCCGGAAATCCATGCGATACAATTGGTCGCCGCTCAAAATCAACAGGTAATCGAAATCGTGATTCAAAAAATGAATCAGATTTTTTCGCACCGCATCCGCTGTGCCTTCATACCACGACGTGTTCGTCAATGTCTGTTGCGCTGCAAGAATTTCCACGAAACCGCTGGTGAATTGATCAAACTTGTAAGTGCGCGAAATATGTCCGTGCAGCGACGTGGAATTGAATTGCGTCAAAACGTAGATGCGCCGGAAACCGGAATTGATGCAGTTGGAAATCGGGATGTCCACGAGCCGGTATTTTCCGGCAAGCGGCACGGCGGGTTTCGCGCGGTCTTTCGTCAGTGGAAACAAGCGCGTGCCCTGACCACCGCCCATGACGACACAAAGAACTTTGTTGCTTTTGAAAATCGGGCGGCTGGTTTGGGACATAAAATCGGTACGAGCGCAATATACTGACAAATTTTCTGGCGGCAAGTCACTAACTCACCGCGTGATGAATGGCGCGAAGTCGTCGTGAAAGTGCGGCGGAATCCGCGCCTTGAATTTCACGGTTTTGCCGAGATAACGGCGTTCGACGATTTGCCCGACTTTATGCAAACGCGCGATGACGGCGCTGTTTTCATGCGGAATTTTCAATTCCAGAAATTCGCGCACCGGCCGCAATTGCGTGCCGATTTCGGCGAGCAAATGGGAAATGCCCGCGCCGGTTTTCGCGGAAATTTCTACTGCGTGCGGAAATTTTTCGCGCAAACGATTCAACACGCCACTCGCGCCATTTTCGGCCAACTTGTCCACTTTGTTGAAAACCATGAGCGTCGGTTTTTCGCCTGCACCGATTTCATTCAAAACAGAATTGACGGCGGCAATCTGCTCTTCGGCTTGCGGATGGCTGATGTCCACGACGTGCAACAGCAAATCGGCCTGCACGACTTCTTCGAGCGTCGCCTTGAACGCCTCGACGAGTCCGTGCGGCAACTTGCGAATGAAACCGACCGTGTCCGTGAGTAATACATTTTGGTTCGTCGGCAATTTCAAACGGCGCGTCGTCGGGTCGAGCGTGGCGAACAAAATGTCTTTCGCTAAAACGTCCGCGCCGGTGAGCGCGTTAAGCAAGGTGGATTTTCCGGCGTTCGTGTAACCGACAATCGAAGCGAGCGGCCAATTGCTGCGCTGGCGGCCGGCGCGTTGCGTTTCGCGTTGGCGGCGAACTTTGTCGAGTTCTTCGGAAATTTTGTCAATACGCTCGGAAATTTTCCGACGGTCGGCTTCGAGTTGCGATTCGCCTTCGCCGCCGATGCTGCCCGTCGAACCGCGCTGACGCGACAAATGCGACCAAAATCGCGTCAATCGTGGCAGCAGGTATTCGAGTTGCGCGAGTTCAATCTGCAATTTGCCTTCGCGTGTGCGGGCGCGTTGCGCGAAAATGTCGAGAATCAGCGACGTGCGGTCTTGCACGCGGCAGCCAAAAATTTTTTCGAGATTGCGCGATTGCGCGGGTGACAATTCATCGTCGAAAATCACCGTGTCCACGCCCTGACGTTTACAGAAATTCGCGAATTCCTCGGCCTTGCCTTTGCCGATGAACGTCGCGGGCGCGGGCGATTCCATTTTTTGCACGCCGTCGCCAACAATTTCCGCGCCGGCGGTTTGCGCGAGTTCGCCGAGTTCGGCGAGCAATTCGCGCACGTCCGCGCCGTTGCGGTTCTTCAATTCGACGCCGACGAGAAAAACTTTCTCCGGTCGCGTGCGTCTGGTTTCGATGAGCGCTTTCAATTTGTGCGAAGACCATGATAACAAATCGGCGAAGCAACGCGATTTCATTTTGGCGCGGCAATAAAATTGTAACGAGCGTTTTACTTTTTGCGTCTGATTCGTTTTAATTTGATTATGAAAAGTTTGTCATCTGCCATCGTCCGAATTTTCTTCGCCGTTGTTCTGTTCAATGTTCCGGTTTTTGCGCAATCGCTTCCGCAAATTGAACTCAAACAGGTTTTTCCAAAGTTGCAGATTGACCGTCCGGTTTGGATGAGCGAAGTGCCGGACGGTTCGGGACGGTTTTTCGTCGTCGGGCAGGCCGGAAAAATTCTCGTCGTCAAAAAAGATTCGGACGGCGCGGACGCGAAGGAATTTCTGAACATCGAAGACCGCCACCCATATTTTCAAAACGAAGACGGTCTGTTGAGCATCGCCTTTCATCCCGGTTTCAAGACCAACGGCCTGTTTTATATTTACTACACGCAGGAAAATCCCAAAGACCAAAATCTCAAGCCGCAAAATTATCCGTATCGCAGTGTTGTCAGTGAATTGAAGATTTCCGCGACCGACCCCGACAAGGCCGACATAAGTTCCGAACGCATTCTGCTCGAAGTGCCGCAGCCATTTTGGAATCACAAAGGCGGCGAACTCTGTTTTGGGCCGGACGGTTATTTGTATCTCGGCCTCGGCGACGGCGGTTTGGGCGGCGACCCGTTTGGCAGCGGCCAAAGCACTTCCACGTTGTTGGCCAAAATGCTGCGGATTGACGTGAACACGCGCGACACGGTTCGTCACGGCAACCGGGAAGAAGAATTGCCCTATGGCATCCCGCGCGACAATCCATTTGCACGCGAACCGAACGCGCGCCATGAAATTTTCGCCTACGGCCTGCGCAATCCGTGGCGTTACAGTTTCGACCGCGCAACCGGCGATTTATGGGTCGGTGACGTTGGCCAGGATTTGTGGGAAGAAGTGGACCTCGTGACCAAAGGCGGCGATTACGGCTGGAGCGTGCGCGAAGGCGCGCATCATTACAAACCCGGCCCGGAAAATGCGCAATACATTGAACCCGTCATCGAATATTCGCATCGCGCTGACATGCAGTCGCAGGCGATGTTTCCCGACCACAGTCCCGGCTTGTGCGTGATTGGTGGCTACGTTTATCGCGGCAAAAAATATCCGGCGCTCGACGGCATTTATATTTATGGCGACAACAGTCTCGGCACGATTTGGGGATTGCGCTACGACCGCGACGCGCGCAAAGTCACCGAACACGGCAAATTGCTCCAGCAACCGCAGAACATCAACAGCTTTGCCGAAGACGAGGACGGAGAAATTTACGCGATTATGATGAGCGGGAAAATTTATTTGATTACGACGCCGTAAAAACAAGGAGCGCCGTCGAAGAAAAATTAGTTTGATAAATTGCTGACGCTGTTTGTGGAACTGGTTGGCAAAACGGATTCCATTTCCTGACGAATCTTGTCAATGTCTGCGCCTTTGAAAAGACCACAACCTGAAATAACATCTTGTTTTACTTTATTATCCTGCAAAATTTCTTTCATATTTTCTCCTTCAAGCGTTTTAATAAATAAATCTTTTTGATAGGTTTTTGCGGAATAGAAAAGTAAAATTGTTATTAAATTAATTCTATCTTGTTTAGAGGTTAGGCTGCTGTTTTTTAAGGCCATCAATTGCGAGGCTATCTCTCCCATAATATCCATTCGATTACCTTGCATTGCTGCCAAAGCAAGTGATTCATAGCTGTTTGTGTCTCCCAGTTGTATTGCATTTTTATAAGCCTGAATTGATTTATCAAATGAGTTCATTAAAGCGTAAGAACCTCCCAAAACCCTCCATCCACGAAAATCATTTGAATAAATGTTCACATATTCTTGCGTGAGTCGGATGGCATCAGGATATGCTCCTTCGAGCGCATAACAGCGGCCAATGACTAATTTAGACTTGGTTGAAATTTCATTTTTGTGGAGAAGGTAGTAATCTGCGAGTTCATCACAGTTTTCTTTATTTGTTGTTAAATCTTCCAAAGTAATTTTTCCATTTTCAAATAAATCAAGTTTCTGTTTTGCGGTGACGATTTGATTGGTTGAACTTAAAGAATTTTGCAAGTCGTCAGCCAAAACTGAAGTCGCTAATCCCAAAATCAAAAATGGCAAAATGAATTTCATAGTCAGATTTGAAAATCCACCGCCGTCTTTTTATCCGCCTTGCTCAAAACGCGCATGTCGAGGCCGTCATAAATCACCAGCGAATTCGGCGCGACGCTATTCATGATAAAAACATTTCCGCCAATCGTGCTGCCCGCGCCGATGACCGTGTCGCCGCCCAAAATCGTCGCACCCGGATAAATCGTCACGTGGTCTTCAATTGTCGGATGTCGTTTCGTCCCGCGCAACTGTTGTCCACCGCTCGTGGATTTCGCGCCGAGCGTCACGTTTTGATAAATCTTCACATGATTGCCGATGACACACGTTTCGCCCACGACGGTGCCGGTGCAATGATCCACAAAAAAATGTGTGCCAATCTTCGCGCCCGGATGCAATTCCATACCCGTTCGCGCGTGCGCCCATTCCGCCATGATACGCGGAATCAGTGGAATTTCCTTCAGATACAATTCATGCGCGAGCCGCTGCACCGTAATCGCCTCGACGAACGGATACGACACCAGCACTTCTTCCTTGCTCGCCGCCGCCGGGTCGCCGTCAAAAGCGGCTTGCACGTCCGTTTTCAAAACTTCGCGCACGTCCGGCAATTTGCCGAGAAATTCCTCGGTGAATTTTTTCGCCAGCTTCGTGATTTCTTTTTTTGGCAAACCTTTCGGTGGCTGATATTCCAGACTCTTGCGGATTTCGTCCTCCAATTTTCCGAAAATCGAATCCAGCAATTCCGCCGTCGCCACTTTGATTTCCGACGAATGAATCGGCTTTTCGTCGAAAAATCCCGGAAACAACAGCCGCAACAAATCCTGTGTGATGGCCGTGATGGCGCGCTTGGACGGCAGATTTTTTCCGTCCAAATGATTGATGCCGCCCAGCCGCGCGTAGGACGCGACCAAATCGTTCGTGAGTTTGGTTACGGTTTCCACGCGATTCATTTACCACAAAGGTACAAAGGCACAAAGTTTAATTAGCCACAGAGTCGCCGAGACACAGAGGGAAATTAAATTCTCAGTGACTCTGTGTCTCTGTGGCCAATCAAATCGTTTGCAAAACCGCTTCGACAACTTGCGCAACGCTGATTCCGTTCATGCACTGGAAATCAATCGGACATTCGCGCAGAAAACACGGCGAACATGGCGCGTCCGATTTCAAAATTTTTGAATTGGCCGAAAAAATCGGCCCGGTCAATTCCGGCGACGTGCTGCCAAAAATCGCGACAACTGGAACATCCAGCGCCGCCGCGACGTGCATCGGACCGGTATCGTTCGTCAAAAGCACGCGACACAATTTCAACAGCGACATCAATTCGCGCAGCGAAGTCTTGCCAGCCAAATTTATCACCAATTGCCGATTGCCGATTGCCGATTCAATTTGATTCGTAATCGCCTCATCACTTTTTCCGCCGAACAAAATCCAGACGCAATTTGTTTTCGCCTGAATTTCTTTTGCCGCCGAAATGAATTTTTCGATCGGCCAGCGTTTGGCCGCGCCGTATTCCGCGCCGGGATTCAAACCGAAAATTGGATTTTCAATTTTGTCCAAACCAAATTTTTTCTTCGCCGCTTCGATTTCTTCCGGTGTGACAAATAATTTCGGCGGCAAGGGTTCGGAGTTTGCGCCGAGCGCGGCAACTAAATGCAGATATTCAAAAATCTGGTGTGAGGAGTTTTGAATTTTGAATTTTGAATTTTGAGTTGGATTGGCGATGAGTTGTTTGATTTCAGCGACCGAACGCTTCCGCATTTTAACGGCTTCGATTCGCTCTGGAATTTTTTGCGTCAGGAAAAAATTCCGCCACGGTCGTGCGTAACCGATTCGTTGCGGAATTCCTGCCGAAAAAACTTCAATCGCTGAGCGCGGCGAATTGGGAAGAACAATCGCCAGATCAAATTTGGTGGAGCGAGCGTCCTCGCGAGCCGTCTTCAATTTCTTCGCGACGGCAAAAGCATTTTCATTTGGCGCAAACGAAATGATTTCGTTGATTGCTGGATGGTTCAGCCAGAGTTCGCGCAATTTTTCTGGTGTGAGCAGTATGATGTGTGCGTCGGGAAATTTTTCGCGCAATCGTAACAGCGTGGGTGTGGTCATCACGGCATCGCCCAGCCAGTTCACGCCGCGCACCAAAATTTTCTTTGGATTTGAACTCACGCGGCAGTTTCAGTTGATGCCGTTTCGCCCTTTATTTTTCCCAATTTCCAGCGCCGATGCACCCAAAACCAATTTGCGGGATCGCGGCGAACGGCAATTTCAAATGAGCGGTTCACGTCGCGCATGATGTCTTCGCTGGAACGCGGCTTGCCGTTTTCATGCGTCGGAATTTTTTCGCCGAGTTCCAGCCGCCATTTGGCGAGTCCAACGCGAAAACAAAAGGCAGTGAACAGTTCGCATTGGTAGCGCAGGGCGAAAATCGCAGGTGCTAATCCGGTGTCGCAATCATGTCCAAGAAATGGCGCGCGCACGCCGCGGGAGCTTTGGTCGGCCAGCAATCCGAGGATGATGTTGTTGGAATTCATCGCCATGCGCAGGAGCGGGCCTTCGGTGCGGCGTTCAAAGAAGAGGGTGCCGGATTTTTTGCGCAGCGATTGCATGAGTTCGTTAAGTGATGGCTGCTTGAGCGCGCGGTAAGTCGTTGCGCCTTGATAACCGGGGGCGACGTCCCTGAACCGGGCGTATAATTCAAAGTTTCCGAAATGTCCGATGGCCATGACGAGACGCCGTGGTGGGGATAAAAGCTCTGGTCTGACAAATTCGACGTGCGGACGCAATTGGTCAAACGACATCGCCGCTGTCTTGATGGCGCAACAATAATTTTCGCCGATGCGCCGATAATGTTCTTTCGCCAGCGCAAGGATTTCTTCCGGCGATTTTTCTTTGCCGAAGACCATCTGCAAATTTTGCAGCGCAACTTTGCGATGGCGTGCATCAATCCAAAAAGCCAGCGCGCCGCCCGCGCGGCCAATGCGCGCGACCCAATTCAATGGCAACACTTGCAGAAAAGCGATGAGCGCGCGCGCGGGCCAATAGATCAGCGTGTCCATTTAACGGAAACAGATTTTGCGGACGCAATCCTGAAAGTCGTTCGCGCCGTTGACGATTTGGATTTCCACGCGCATGAATAAAATCGGCAGGTCACGCCGGTCAATCTTCGGAAAACGCACGGCGTCCTTTTGCGTGGTGATGATGACTTCCGCCTGCCGTTTTTTGCTGCGATTGATGACGTTCAAAACTTCCTGCTGCGTGAAACGGTGATGGTCGGCGAAGCGCTTGGAATAAACCAATTCCGCGCCCAATTTCACGAGGCTTTGCTCGAAACTTTCCGGCTGCGCGATGCCGCTCAGCGACGCGACTTTCTTGCCTTTGAGAAAATCCAGGTCGCGCCGTTCGCCGTTGAAAACATCTTCGAGATACAGCGGATTGTGGACACATTCGATGACGGCCGCATCGGAATTGAATTTGGCGATGCGCGCGCGCAGTTCGGAAGTGTGGCCGTCGCTTTTGGTGATAAAAATGGTGTTGGCGCGCGCGAGATGCGACGGCGGTTCGCGCAATGTCCCGCGTGGCAACAAATGTTCGTTGCCGAATGGCTGCTGGCGGTCAATCAAAACCACGTCGTGACGGCGACCGCGCAGATTCCAATACTGAAATCCATCATCAAGCAGCAATGTGTCGCAGCCGAATTTTTCAATCGCGTAACGCCCGCTTTTCACACGGTCTTTGTCCACGAGCACGACGACGTCCTTGAGATTCGACGCGAGCATGTAAGGTTCGTCACCGGCCATTTCCGAATCGAGCAACAATGATTTGCCGTCGGAAACGATACGCGGCGGTGTCTGGTCTTCGCGCAGGAAAATTTTATTGAACAACCATTTGTGAAACGGCTGAGGTTTGGAACGATAACCGCGTGAAAGGATCGCCACGTTGCGCCCGGCATCACGCAATTCACGCGCAAATTTTTCCACGACCGGCGTTTTGCCGGTGCCGCCCACAGTCAAATTTCCAATCGCGATGACTTGAACGCCGAGTGTTTTGTCGCGCAGGATGCGGACGTTGTAAAGCCAGCGCCGGACTTTGACCGCCGCCTGAAAGAGTTTTGAACCGCCGAAAAGAATCGCGCGCGTCAGTTTGGCCTTGAAATCATGGCGTTCCTCAAAAATGACTTCGAGGATGAAGGTTTCAAGATTTTCAGCCCAAACCCGGAATTGTTCGCGCATCGGCGGTTAATGTGCCAAGCGATCTGCTTCGCCGCAAGCTGGCAGCTAATAGCCAAGTTTGGCAACTTCACTTTGCAGTGCAGTTTGAAAATCCTGCACGTCAGCCTGTGAAGGCTTGTAACCCTGTTGCGCCGGAATGACGCCGAGCCGTCCGGTCTGGTCCAGATACCAATCTGCCTTTTGGCCGTCGCTGAAGATGACCTTGCCGCTGACAATCGCGCCCGGTCGCGTGATTTGATCCACCGTCACGGAAACATTTCCGCCCAAAGCCGTCGCTGCTTCTTCCGGCGGAATCGGTTTGGTGGTGAGCGGCGGTTTCGCAGCAGCAGGTGGTTCAACAACTTTCGGCGGTTCCGGGTCTTTTGGCGTGAGTTTCAAATCGTCCACCAAAAACCGTGTTTCCATGTAAGTCAGCTTGATGCCGAATTCCGATTGCAGCCGGCTTTGGACTTCCGCGAGTTTTGCGCCCTGCAAAATCCACGCCGTGACGCGCTGTCGTTGTTCTTCCGTCAAATTCATAATTCAATGGACAAGTTTGTTGTAATCTTCGTGTGTTCCAATCCAAACCCATTCAACGCTGTCGCCCGTTTTATGTCCCAACGCGCGGTAATGGTCTCCGACGCGAATGGAAAATCTTTCGCCGCGTCCGCTCAATTTTTTGAAATCAAGCGATGGATGAGCCGAATTATCGCGCCAAAGATGATAATTTTTCACGGCAAGCCGTTGGGCAAACTCCGGCAATTCGTTGTAGCATTTCCAAAACCTGCGCGTGGCTTTGGATTTCATTTCTCCGGCCAGTCGCGTAGAGAACCGGCTTTACGTTCGGCGTCTACTTCGTCAAAAAGAAAATCCAATTTGCCTTCACCGGCATCCCGTTCCATTTGTCGCGTCCACAATTCGTGATGACGCGCGCTGACCCACGACGCAAACCGGACAAAATCGGACGGCGCAAGTTGCTCCGCCGCCTGCTCAATTTCTTCGACTGTGCTCATGGTTTGAAATTAGCCGGTTTGCGGTGACAATTCAAGCTGGTTAATCAAGCCGCTTTGAGAATCCAGTCGTAACCTTTCGCCTCGAGTTCCAGTGCCAATTCCTTGCCGCCGGTGTGGACGATTTTTCCGTCCACGAGCACATGCACAAAATCCGGCACGATGTAATTCAGCAGCCGCTGATAATGCGTGATGACGAGTTGCGCGTTTTCCTTCGTCTTCAATTTGTTCACGCCTTCGGAAACGACTTTCAGCGCGTCAATGTCCAGACCGGAATCGGTTTCATCCAAAATCGCGAGCTTGGGTTCGAGAATCGCCATCTGGAAAATTTCCGCGCGCTTTTTTTCGCCGCCGGAAAAACCTTCATTCACCGAACGCTTGAGCAAATCCTCGCTCAAATCGAGCAGTTTCACTTTTTCTTTGACGAGCGCGAGAAATTCAATCGCGTCCAATTCCGGCTGGCCTTTCGCCTTGCGGATTTCGTTCAGCGCGGCTTTCAAAAAATACGTGCTGTTCACGCCGGGAATTTCCACCGGATACTGAAACGCGAGGAACAAACCTTCGCGCGCGCGTTCCTCGGGGTCGAGGTCGAGCAAATCGTGGCCGTTGTAAATGACTTCGCCGCCGCTCACGTCGTAGCCGTCGCGTCCGGCGAGCACTGCGGCGAGCGTGCTTTTGCCGGAGCCGTTCGGCCCCATGACGGCGTGGACTTCGCCCGCGCCGACGGCGAGGCTGACGCCTTTGAGAATTTGTTTTCCTTCCACGCCCGCGTGGAGATTTTTGATTTCAAGAATTGGTTTGCTCATTTTGTAAAAAATTTTTAGACACGAATTACACGAATTTTCACCAATTGAATTTTTAATTCGTGTGAATTCGTGAAATTAGTGTCTCACCCCACGCTGCCTTCCAAACTCACTCCCAAAAGTTTTTGCGCTTCGACGGCGAATTCCATCGGTAATTCCTTGAAGACTTCTTTGCAAAAACCGTTCACAATCATGTTCACGGCGTCCTGCGTCGCCAGCCCTCGCTGGTTGCAATAAAAAATCTGGTCTTCGCCGATTTTTGAAGTCGTCGCTTCGTGCTCGACGCTCGCGGTCGTGTTTTTAACCTCAATATACGGAAACGTGTGCGCGCCGCATTTGTTGCCGATAAGCATCGAATCGCATTGCGAAAAATTTCGCGCGTTCGTCGCACTCTTTTGAATCTTCACGAGACCGCGATAGCTGTTTTGCCCTTTGCCGGCGGAAATGCCTTTCGAGACAATCGTGCTGCGTGTGTTTTTGCCGATGTGCGTCATTTTCGTGCCGGTGTCGGCCTGCTGAAAATTGTTCACGACGGCGACGGAATAAAATTCGCCCTTGGAATTGTCGCCGAGTAAAACGCAACTCGGATATTTCCAGGTGATCGCCGAGCCGGTTTCAACTTGCGTCCAGCAAATTTTCGAGTTTTTGCCTTTGCACAATCCGCGCTTGGTCACGAAATTGTAAATTCCGCCTTTGCCATTTTCATCGCCCGGATACCAATTTTGCACGGTGCTGTATTTGATTTGCGCGTCGTCGAGTGCGACCAATTCCACGACCGCCGCATGCAATTGATTTTCGTCGCGCATCGGCGCGGTGCAACCTTCGAGATAACTCACGCTCGCGCCTTCGTCGGCGACGATGAGCGTCCGTTCAAATTGACCGGACTTCGCGGCGTTGATGCGGAAATACGTCGAAAGTTCCATCGGACAGCGCACGCCTTTCGGGATGTAGCAAAACGAGCCGTCGGTGAAAACGGCGGAATTGAGCGCGGCAAAAAAATTGTCCGTGTAAGGCACGACCGAGCCGATGTATTTTTTTACGAGTTCGGGATGTTCCTGAATCGCCTCGCTCATCGAGCAGAAAATGATTCCTTTTTCCGCGAGCGATTTTTTGTAAGTCGTGCCGACGCTGACGGAATCAAACACCGCGTCCACCGCCACGCCGGCGAGCCGTTCGCGTTCGCGCAACGGAATGCCAAGCTTTTCGTAAGTCTCCAAAAGTTTCGGGTCAACCTCGTCCAAACTTTTCGGGCCGTCGGCCTGCGTCTTTGGCGCGGAATAATACGTGATGTCCTGATAATCAATTTTCTCGTGATGAATTTTCGGCCACGTGGGTTCTTCCAAAGTTTGCCAATGACGAAACGCTTTGAGCCGCCAATCGGTCATCCATTGCGGCTCATTTTTTTTGCGCGAAATCAAACGGATGATGTCTTCGTTCAAACCCGGCGGCGCGGATTCGGTTTCCACGTCCGTGTAAAATCCGTATTTATATTCGTTCTGGACTAAACCCTCGATTGTCTCGGTTGCTGTCGGCATAAAATTATTTTTTCTTCGCGCAATCGGCGCAGATTCCGTGAACGGCAATGTCGTAATGATCTACTTTGAAACCTTTCGGTCGCGGCATCGCGGTGGAATTTTTTTCGAGCGGCACGTCAAAAACTTCGCCGCACGAATCGCAGTAATAATGGCAATGCTCCTCCATGTTCGGACAAAAGCGCGTCGCGCCACGTTCCAGCTGCACTTGGCGGATCAGACCGCATTTTACCAGCGCGTCGAGCGTGTTATAGACTGTCGCGTGCGAAATCTCCGGCATGGATTTTTTAGCGCGGATGAAAACTTCTTCGGCGGTCGGATGGTCGCGCTTGTGCAAAATCACGTCATAGACGTGCTGACGCTGCGGCGTGAAACGAAAACCGCTCGTATTCAGCCGTTCGCTGAACACATCGCTTGATTTTTTCGCCGTCTCGCTCATTGTCGAAAATAAGATAAGCGTGTGCGGAAAGCGCGTCAAGATTTAGAATAATTCTAAAGTGGTAGAGGTGTTACTGTGCTGACACCGACATTATTCACAATTATTTTCTGGTTTTTTATACAAATTTGGCAGGCATGGTGTCTTTCATGTAGAAGTCCATGAAATTAATTATGAAAACAAAAATTGAACTCTTTATTTTATTTGTCGTCTGTATCGGTCTGATGCCCGGCTGCGGCAAAAAACAGGAGCACATTTTTTCATCGCTCAAAGATGTGGATACAGTCGCACGATTAAAATTGTTTGTATCGGAAAAGGAGTCACAAGCACGCACGGCGGCCGAAGCCAGTGGGCAAACGATGCCGCCGGAGACTCAGAAATTCTTTCAAGCGGCTGAACGAGGCGACTGGCTAACGGTCAGCAATCTATTCAACAGTTTTGCGCAAAATGACAACCAAAGTTCTGACAAAACACTTCCGCGACTGCGTAAGATGCCGTGGGAACCGATGGTTAGGGAAACTTGGGGCGCGCTGGACGCTTTCAGCGAGGGAGACGCAAAATACACCGTGCTTTATTCCAAAGATGTCATCAACTCAATTCCGTTCGGCAGCATTTATTTTGGCGGCACCGATGTGGGGCGATTCCTCATCACGGCGATGCAAAAATCACAGGTGAATGGCAATCCATTTTTCACCCTGACACAAAACGCCTTGGCCGATGGTTCCTATCTCGACTATTTACGTTCGATGTATGGAGACAAGATTTACATTCCGACGCCTGAAGAATTGCAGAAATGTTTTGATGATTACAGCGCCGATGAGTGGAAACGGCTCGAATACAATCAACTCAAACGAGGCGAAGATGTCAGTATTGACGCAAACGGCAAAGTGCAGGTCCGAGGAGTCGTTTCCATGATGACCATCAATGGGCTGCTCGCTAAAATCATTTTTGACCAAAATTTGGGCGAAGAATTTTATCTTCAGCAGAGTTTTCCGCTCGACTGGATGTATTCGTATCTTGAGCCTCATGGATTGATTTTGAAAATCAACCGGCAACCGATGGCCGAAATATCGGCCGATATTATCCAAAGCGACCATGACTACTGGGCAAAAACCATTTCTCCCATGATTGGCAACTGGTTGACCGATAGCGCGTCGGTTGCCGATGTCGTCGCATTTGATGAAGAGGTTTTTGGCCGGCGCGATTTCCATGGATTTAGCGGAGACCGCCGCTTCATTGAAAACCGATATGCCAGCGCGGCCTTCGCTTGGGATCGGTCGAATATTGCCGGCCTCTATGTTTGGCGGATGAACCATACGGGAAATTCGGATGAAAAGGAACGCATGGCCCAAGCGGCGGATTTTGCTTTCCGCCAGGCATTGGCTCTGTGTCCGTATAATTCCGATACAGTTGACAACTATCAGGATTTTCTCAAAAACCGGAATCGCGATGCCGACGCTGCGCTGGTCAATAACATGGCGCTAAATCTTGGAAGACCAAAGTGAAAGGGCATTACTTCCGAAAAACACTGACGCGGGCGGGTGGCAGATTGAACCAGACGATTTTAGAGGCGTGCAATTTGAAATTGGAAGTGCCGCGCGTGCGGCGTTTGTGGATTTGGTAGCTGTATTGCACCCATTTGCCTTGCGGATGCAATACGGAACGGATTTTTTGCGCGAGCGCTTCGGCTTCTTCAATCGGGAAATTCAACAACGGCAAACTGGAAATAACTGCGCCGACGTGATTTACAGGCCGGTCACAATTCCGCAGCAAACGATCCAATTGCCACGCGTCGCCGATGATGATTTGCGCGCGTGGAAATTTTTCGCGAAGCAGTTTCGCCATGTTGGGATTGCGTTCGATGGCGATCAATTTTTCTTCGGATAATCCGCGTTTGAGCAGGGCCTCCGTCACCGCGCCGGTGCCGGGACCGAGTTCGAGCACATAACTTTCAGGATCGCGCGGCAGCCAGCGCGCCATTGCCGCCGCGAGTTGTGGTGAACTGGGGGCAACAGAACCGACTCGTTGCGGATTGGCAAACCATTCACGCAAAAAAATAGTCGAATCGGTCAGAGCGGCGATGATTTTTTTAGCCATGCAGTTTGGCTGTTTCCAATTTTGCCGGAAGTTTAATGCAAAATCATTTCTGCCGCCACAGTAAATTTTGTTTTGACCGGACAAATTTTTTGCGCGGGGAAAATTCAATTTTGCGAAAGGTTTCAATTTCATGCGCGGACGTTTGGGAATTAAAAGTTGCCAATGTGCCGGGCTGATTTATACTGGGCAAGTGAGATTAAATTGGAGTCTGGTGCAGGCGGCGGGATTTGTCGCGCTGGCGTTGTTCGCGACCGGTTGCGGCGGCGTCAACGCAGGCACGACGGTTTCGCCAGCGACGTTTCTTTTGCCGGGAATCTTGAAGACGGACACGCCGTCCACCAACGCGCCGGTCGCTTCGGTGGAAATCTCCAAAGAATTTGCGTTCACCAAATAATTTATGCGATTCCCATTCGCGCTGACCAAAAAAATCGCGGGACACATCATCAAACATAAACTTCGCAAAACGCCGAAGTTTGCGATGGTGTTGCAGTTGGAGCCGCTGCACACATGCAATCTTACCTGCACCGGTTGCGGCAGAATTCGCGAATACTCGACTTCGCTCAAAGACATGGTGCCGCTGGAAAAATGTCTCGCGGCGGCAACCGAATGCGACGCACCGATGGTTTCCATTTGCGGCGGCGAACCGCTGATTTATCCCAAGATTGAAGAATTGATCAATGGCCTGCTCGCGCAAGGCCGCGTCATTTATGTTTGCACGAACGCGATGTTCATGCGGAAAAAAATGAAGGATTATCTCGCGGCAATTTATTCACCCGAAGTCGAACCGAAGCTCAAAAAGTTGCTCGACGAAAAATTGATCTCTGAAAAAGACGCTGAAACCATCCGCAAATCCGACGATGCCGCGAAGAAAAAAATCGTCATTCGTCCGACGCAATGGATGTATTGGAACGTCCACGTGGACGGATTGGAATTTACGCACGATTTGATTGTCGAACGCGAAGGTGTTTTCCAGGAATGTGTCGCCGCAATCAAGATGGCGAAAGTTCTCGGCTATCAGGTCGCGACAAACACCACTGTTTACAAGGAAACCGACGTGGCGGAAATCGAAGACATGTTCAAGTTCCTTTCATCGCTCGAAGTGGACGGCCACACGATTTCGCCCGGTTACGATTACGATGCCGCGAAGAAAGACATGGTCAAACGCCTCGGCAAAGACCCAAAAGAATTTTTCCTCACGCGCGACATGACGCGGAAGAAATTCGCCAAAATTGAGCAATGGGGCAAAGCGTTCACGATTTTCGGCACGCCGGTTTATCAGGAATTTCTCGCGGGCAAACGCGAATTGACCTGCACCGCGTGGGCGATTCCGACCTTCAATGTTCGCGGCTGGAAAGCGCCGTGTTATTTGATGACCGACGGCCATTACGGCGGCTATCAGGAAATGCTCGAAAAGGTCGTTTGGGAAAATTATGGCGTGGTGGACGGCAAGGCACGCGACCCGCGCTGCGAGCATTGCATGGTGCATTGCGGCTACGATCCCAGCGGCGCATTGAGTAAAAGCCCGCGCGATTCTTGGGTGAACATGAAATACAACTTTGGTGCGAAGCCAAAACCGTATCCAGCGTCGCCTGAATTGACGAAACGCGCGTTCAACGGTGTGACGATTGGCAAAGGTCATTTGGCCGAAGCGAAAGCGGCCATTAATTCACCTGCCGCCGGTGCGCGCGGGGCATTCTCCAACGAAGTCCATCACGAAGCGCACGTCGGCACTTCATGCGGCACGACGGACACGAGCGAACGCGACGAATTGTTGGCGAAAATTGCGGCGAATAAAAAGGCGGAGTAACTGAATTGAATGGGCAAATGGAGCAAATTACGCGAAAAGATTTTGCTTGGCGAATCCGACGCGAATATTGATTTTGCCGATCTTTGCCATTTATTGCGGCGTTGCGGATTTGCCGAAAGAATCAGCGGCAGCCATCACATTTTTAATCGCGGTGGCATTGAGGAAATCATCAACATTCAGTCCAAAGGCCGGATGGCAAAAAGCTATCAAATCGCGCAAATCCGTGATATGATTTTGAAATACGATTTGGGAGAAAACGAATGAACGAGTCCAAATACGAAATGATTATTTATTGGAGCAAACAGGACGATGCGTTTCTGGTTGAAGTTCCCGAATTGCCCGGCTGTATGGCCGACGGCGAGACGCGCGAGGACGCGATTAAAAACGCAAACGAAGTCATTCGCCTTTGGATTGAAACGGCTAAAAGTCTTGGCCGCGAAATTCCCAAACCGCGCGGTCGGCTGGCTTACGCTTGATTAGATTTTCCGGTCGTTTATCCGGCGGCGTAAATTCTATTTCGGTTCCGGTCCTTGTGTCACCTGTGCCAAATCATTCGGGCGAACCCATTTGGCAAAAGCGTTTTTCACATCTTTGGCAGTGAGCGTCGTGTAAATTTTTCCGGCACGAACCGGTTCGTCCAACGGCATGTCGAGCAACGAATATTTCAGCCACACTTGTGCGATGTAATCCACGCTGGATTCGGCGAGCGGGATGTCGCGCAGCAGCATCAATTTAGCCTGATACAATTCATGCGCCGAAACTTTTTTCGCCTGCATGTCCTTCAAATCGTTCAGGATGACCGTGCGCGCTTTGGAAACATTTGGTGGGTCGCATGCGTATTCCAGTTGATAAATTCCGCGCGTCTGGCCGATGTTAAACGAGGAATCCACGAAATAAACCAGACCGTTTTTCTCGCGCAAATCACGATACAATCGCGTCGCGTAAAATCCGCCGCCCAAAACGTGATTGCCGAGTTGCAGCGCGTAATAGTCGGAATTGGTGCGCGTGAGCTGCAATGTTTCGGCCAGCGTCACTTTGTCCTGCACGCGACTGGCGTCGGGCACGTGCGTGACGGAAGTGGAATTGTTCGGCGCGGGCGGAAATAATGTGTTCGGCTTTTCGCCTTCTGCTTTCCAATCGCCAAAATATTTTTCAACTATCGCGACGGCCTTTGCTGGGATGATTTTTCCGATGACAATGATGGTCGTCAAATCCGGTCGGAACGCGTTCGTGTAATAATTTTTCACGTCGTCAATCGTCAGCGATTTCACGGATTCCGGCGTCGTCTGGCGCGTGGCCGGATCGGTTTTGGGGAATAAGGCCAGCGTCAACGCGTGGCCGGCGATGTGGTCGGGACTTTGCAATTCACCGGCGACGCTCGCGGCAAGCTGGCGTTGAACGATTTTGAAATCATTTTCGGGCAATGCGGGAGAAATCTGATTGTCCGCCAGCAATTGCACGCCGCGCTCAAAATATTCCGGCAAGACCTGCAACGAAAAATCTGCGCCGGCGGATTCATTTGCGCCGATGTCGTCCAACGCTTTTTGAAATGCCAGACGGTCGAGCGATTTGGTGCCGTAAGAAAATAATTTGTCGAGTGCGGCATCCACGCCGTCCTGACCGGCGGCCATTTGCACTTTGGAATTGTTTTTGACGCGGCCATAAATGCTCACGGTGTCGCTGACGGTTTCCGTCTGGACGATGATTTTCAAACCGTTCGCCAAATTGGTGACAAATGGATTGAGCGTTGTTTCTGGAACGGGCAATTGCTCGGTGATTTTCTTTGCCCACGACGGCAATTTCACGTCCGCATTTTTCGAGGAGACCAATGATTCGCCGCCGCCAAAACTTTTTCCCGAAATCGGTTTATCGGAAGGCGTCGGCGTGAGAATCGCGGAAATCGCGTGATCAAAATCCAGATATTTTTTAGCGACGCGATTCACATCATCAACCGTCACGGCGCGAAATAAATTGATGTCGTCTTCCGGCGAGTTGCGGTTTTCAATCGCGACTGCCGTTGACCACGCGTTGGCGAGGCCATCAATGGAATTTTTTTGCAATTCAGCGCCGATAATTTCGCGGCGTTTGGCGGCTTCAACCAAATCGGCATTGACGCCGTTCGTGATTTCCGCGAGCAGAATTTCTTTCACATGATTCAGCAAATTCGTCGAGTCGCCGCCGGCGGGAAATCCGGCGATGGCGTAACCGAGCCCTGATTTTTGGAGCGTTTCGTAAGAGAATTCCGCGAAAAGCGCTTTGCCTTGCGGTACGAGGTCGTAAAGTTTCCCGCGTTGGCTGCTTAAAACATCAGACAAAATTTGTGCGGCAGCGAAATCAGAACTGTCCGCGCCGGGAAAACGAAACGTGATTGCCGTCAGGCCGTAAGGCAAATCGGTATCAAGTTTGAGCAAATCCGGTTTGACGGGCTGAAAATTAAATTCCGGGCGCGCGGGCAATTCTTTGGCGGGAATGTGGCCGAAAGTTTTTTCCACCAACGGCAGAACTTTTTCAGGATCAACATTGCCGACGATGACCAGCACGGCATTGTTGGGCGCATACCAGGTGTTGTGGAATTTTCGCAGGTCAGCGCCGGTGGTTTTATCGAACGACGGTCGCGTGCCAAGCGGACTGTGTTCATACGGCGTGCCTTTGAAAGTGGCCGCAAGCAATTGCTCATAAAAAACGTATTCGGGATTGGACAAATCCTGCGCGACCTCCTGTTCAATCGCGCCACGTTCTTTCGTCCAGAGCGATTCGTCCGGCAACAAATCCTGCATTCGCGTGGCTTCGACGCGCAGCGCCACATCCAGATTTTCTGCCGTCGTGGTAAAAAAATATTGCGTCACACCTTGTTGCGTGTCGGCATTGTCATCGCCGCCGAACGCAGCGGAGATTGCCGCAAGTTGGTCGGCGGACAATCCGGGGCTGCCGCGGAACATCATGTGTTCGGTCGCGTGCGCCATGCCGGGAAATCCGGAGGGCGCTTCATCCGAACCGACTTTGTAGTTCACCATCGTCGTGATGATGGGTGCGAGCGTGTTGCGGACGATGATGACTTGCAAACCGTTGGTTAACGTGTTGCGAAGAATGTCCTGCGCGTGTGCGGCAAGGTTGACCATCAACGCGATGGAAAAAATGGAAGTGAAAAGGAAACGCGACTTGTAAAATTTAGCCGTCATAATTTTGATTTGAGACAACGATAAACGCGGGCTGTTCAAGTGCGAGAAAAATTGTTGTCGGTAAAATTTGCATTAGAATCAACGTATGGAATTGAATTGGGAAAGATTACGCGCAATTGCGACGACGGAAATTGAAACGACAGTGACATCGCTGCCCGAACCATTGCGTGAACGGGCAAAGAAATTGCCGGTGACATTTGAGCGTCAGCCAAACAAAGAATTGCAGGCGGACGGAATCGAATTGGACACGCTGGGATTATTTGTCGGACCAGATTTCGTCGGTGAAAACGACGTGCCGATGCCGCCGCAAATCATTTTGTTTCTGGCCAACATTTGGGATTTCGCGGAAGGTGAAGAAAAATTGTTTCGCGAGGAAGTGCGGGCGACTTTTTTGCATGAGTTAGGACATTATTTAGGATTAGACGAAGAGGATTTGATTGAGCGAGGATTGGATTAACCGCGTGAATAAAGGAGATTTTTTAATTTTGAACATGTTAAAAAATTTTGAAAAAAACTCTTGCAAGGAATTGGCTGACTGATACATTTGTCTGCCCTTCGCGATGCGAAGTGGACGGTCGAAAGACCGATTGACAGCGGCGCGGGTTGGACGCGCGCCCTCGAACTCGAATCTGATTGCCGGGTTGGAAATGCAAATTCGGCGGTTAGATTTTTTTATCCCCTAAATGGGAAATGAAATGTGGCGGGTTTCGGAGTGAATTTTGAGCGGTAAAACGCTCGCTGCTCTTTGAAAATTGATTTGTGCGATTAGTTAAGAGCCCCTTTGATATCGGCCAGTTAGTTGGCTGATTTTGAAGGTTTTAACCAAATAATTAAAGCCCTTCGATTTTTACGAATTGAAGGCGAATCAACTAACGTTTTTATACGGAGAGTTTGATTCTGGCTCAGAACGAACGCTGGCGGCGTGGATAAGACATGCAAGTCGAACGCTGACTTTCAGGTAGCAATATTTGGAAGTCGGAGTGGCGCAAGGGTGCGTAACACGTGGATCATCTGCCGTGAAGTCTGGAATAACTTGCTGAAAGGCGAGCTAATACCGGATGTGAATGCAAGTTCAAAGTTGGGGACCGCAAGGCCTGACGCTTCACGATGAGTCCGCGGCCTATCAGCTAGTTGGTGAGGTAACGGCTCACCAAGGCTAAGACGGGTAGCTGGTCTGAGAGGACGACCAGTCACACTGGAACTGAGACACGGTCCAGACACCTACGGGTGGCAGCAGTCGAGAATTTTTCTCAATGGGCGAAAGCCTGAAGGAGCGACGCCGCGTGGGGGATGAATGGCTTCGGCCCGTAAACCCCTGTCATTTGCGAACAA
>DASZXB010000003.1:0-9764 GCA_035546095.1 Verrucomicrobiia bacterium
TGAGCAACTGCCGCAGCTTGGTGATGATGATGGTCCAACTGAACAACGACAGCACCAACAGCGTGATGACTGTGTAAAATCCTTCCCACGTGGCGTTGTGCAAGGCATACATCGCCGCGTTCGCTCCCAATATTGGGTGAAGTGTCATAAGTTTTTAGTTTTTATCTTTGGTTTAGAGTTTTTCTAATCATTTCGATTTTTCTGTGGTAACAACACCGTCACGCGGCTGATTTTTTGCGCCAATGCGATTCCTTTTTTCTTTTTCTTCAATTCATCATCGTTGTCGTCAGTTTTGGCAGCGATGGTTGAAGCATCATCAGCCGTTTCAGCATTGTTTTTTGACGCTGTGGATTGCGGAACGCCGACGCTGGCGCCACTGACGTCACCTGATGCGGAAATTGAGCCTGAAACCAACGACGCGGTAATGGAATCGCCGCTTACGTTCACACTGCCACCGCCGACAACCGTGCCGGCAATGTCACCGGAAGCATTGATGTTCACGTCGCCGCCGCTAACGGCGACTACGTCCACGTTTTGAGCCGAATTGATGTTGACGCTTTGACTGCCGATGACGAGGCCGTTGATGTTGCCGCCCGCCTGTAATCTGATATTGCTGCCGATGATGCCGGAACCTTCGGCGTTGATGTCATTACCCGCATTCAATTCTATGAAATTATTTTTCGTGTCCGCGCCGTTGAATGAAATTTGGGTTATACCACCGAGGCTGGCATTGATGTCGCCGTTCGGCGCATTGATGGTAATGTTGCCGAGCAAGGCGTGGGAGCCATGAACCGTCGTCGCCAAAATGCCACTACCGGCAGCAATTGCGGGAATGACAATCAATTGTCCGGTCACCGGATTAATTTCCAAAGCATTCAAAGTGACATAGCCTTCGCTGCCGATGCCGGCGTTCACATCGCCGTTCTGCGATTCGACCGTCACGTTTCCACCGTTGTAAGCGGCGATGCGCGAGCCGTCCACGTCCACGTCGCCGTTAGCGATGACGCTGACATTTCCGCCGCTCGTCGAAAAAATTCCTTTTGGAGAACTCGCATCGCCAAGCGTTGTGAATTGTCCGCCGACATCCAGCGTGCCGCCGACATTGACATTCACATTGCCCAAAAAACTTTCGTTGGAAATCTTTGTGGCGGTCATGCTCAAATCGCCGATGGTCGTGACACTGAGGTTCGCGCCGTCAGGAGAAATTGTTGCGAGCGCAGAATCTGGCGCAAGCACGCGGATGCCACCGGAAACGCCGAGGTCAATGCTATTGGCGCTGACGTTGAAATTGCCGGGGCCGGTCAGTGTGAGTCCTTGATCGCCGAGCGAGGCGCTTTGACTGGCGATAGCCAACTGATTAATCATGGCTTTTTGTGTGCTGTCGAGAACCAACGGCTTGGTCACCGGAACTGTTTCATAATTCCCGTTCGCGTCCAGAATCGGATGGCCGTTGGCATCCCGAAGCAATTGGATTTCGGGCCTTCCATTTTTATCCAACACAAGAACACTTGGATTAAGCAGGAACGCCAAATCGGACGCGCTCATCACGCCGACATAACTCAATTCGCCGGTGGTCGGGTCGTAATGCAGTTTTGACGTTACCGCCACATCCGCGCTGTCGGAAAATAATATCGTCGGCAGCAAATCCGCCAGTTGCGCGGCGGTCAAATCAATCGTCGTCAAATCACCGCGATAAGTAAGCGCGCCCAGCACATTGATGGACGTGGTTTGACTGGCGGACAAATTGCGGCCCTGAAAACCAAAATTATACGTTCCGCAAACATCACTGCCGTCAGGTGTTACAAACGGCTTGGCGCCCTCCACGGTAATGTCTGCAAACGTGGGGACGATAAGATTGAAATTCCCGATGCTGCCGGAAATGTCCAAATATACCGGCTGCGGATTCGGGTCATTCAAATGAATGTCGTCGTGTTCCGAGGTAAAAGTCTTGTAATCACTCGAACTGCTGTCCGACATCGTAATCCCATTGAGCGCCGTCGAGCCGGAAATCGGCGCCGCGGTCAAATTTCCGCCCTCGCGAGTGACGACGCTCAACTCACCTTCGGACGACGGCGCGAGAATGATTGAAGTGTCAAATTTGATTCCGCCCGCGCCCGCGTCGAGCGAAAGAACCGGCGCGTAAATCGGCGTGCGGTTTTGCGAAGTCAACCGCCCTAGGTTTGCGCCGATGAATTCAATCGCGTTGCCTGCCCAAAAGTTCGCCGCCGCGTCTGGCGCATAATTATATTGAAACGAGTCGGCGACGTTGAACGCGCCGTTTGGATTATTCACTTCCTTGATGGAAATGTCATTCGCCGCCCAAACATTCCATGCGCCGGAAATTAAACTCAAAGTGACTGGAGCAGTTGAAGGATTGCCCGCGACCGGCGCAGCGCCAACGTTGCCATTTGCATTTTGCGATTGCGTCACGGCGATTTTCAAATCGTTCAACGTCGCTGACGTTGCCGAAGGATTGGCTGTCGGATTTTGCAAAATATTTACTTGCGCGCTCGAAATCGTCACGCCCGCGAGCATCGTGCCGGTGCCATTGGCGAGATTGAAATTTCCGGTGATTTGATTGCCTGCGATAACCGTCACGTCACCCGAACCGTAAGCGCCGGATGCGCCCGGTGCTTGTCGCGCCGGAACCGTCGGCGTGCTGGTGATGTTGTTGCCCGCAAGCAGCGTGACGTCGCCGCCCGCGCCGGTGGAAATGCCGCCGAGAACCGGATTGGGCGTCGCGCCGGAATCAGAAAAACTGTAATCCGAAGACGCGCTTGTGAAACTCGTGCCGCCGTTGAACGAACCGGCGTTGATGTTGCCCGCAAGCGCATCGGCAAAAATACTGCCGCCGCCAATCGTCGAGACCGAGCCGGAGCCGACCAGTATATTTTGTCCCGCAATCAAATTGACGTTGCCTGCTGTCGTTTGAATCCAGCCACCGCCCGTGACGCCACCGCTATTGTTGTTCAAATAAATATTTCCGACACCGGATTGCACGACGTTGTTGACAAAATTGTAACCGGCTTCGAGCGTGACCGACCAATTATTTTCGTCAACGATTTTGGCATTGTTTTGAAACAGAATGTCGCCGCCGGCCTGAAGCGTAAGCTGGCCACTGCCGTTGCCGGTGCTGGAACTCAAATCCCATGTCACGCTCGCGTTGAGCGTGATATTGCCGGACGCCTGCAAATCAATTTGCGAAAACCCCGTGAACGCGGAATTGACGTTAATCGCGCCGTTCGCCGTCGAAGTGCCGAGAATTATATTGACTGGATCGAGAAAAAAGGTTCCACCGCTCCAGCCGTTTTGCGCCCGCGCGTCCAATTGCGAATTCAAAGACAAAATGTTCGGCGCGCTGATTTCCAAATTGCCGCCGTTGCCGCCTTGCGAACCACCGGTCACAGAAATTTGACTGCCATCATTGTCAGAAAAATTATTTTGCGATTTCAAAACCACGTTGCCGCCGGAACTGCCGCCGATGGAATCGTCGCCGTTCGCAGAAATTTTTGAATTCGCGCCAAGATTCAACTGGTCGGAAGCAATCAGTTCAATTTCGCCGTTTTGATTTTGAATCGAATCGGCTTGAATGATTCCGTTTTGATTGACGACCTGCGCGTTCAGCGCAATTGTTCCGGCGTCTGCCGTGATCTGGCCGGAATTATTGACCGAGCCGGACGGCAATTGCACCGTCGCGCTCAAACCGCGCCCGTCGGGGCGGTCGCTGACCAAAACATTTTTACCCGCGTAAAGTCCGACGCTGCCGCCGGACGCACTCAATTTACCTTCGTTGTCAATTTGCTCGGCGATGAGAAAAAGTGATTTGCCGTTGCCGACTTCGATTTGCCCGTAATTGACGATGCTCGCCAGCGGCGGCATTCCGGTGAATTGCCACGCCGAACCCGCGCCGAAATCCGGCGTGAGCGGCGCGGTGGTGGCGATGAAACTGCCGCCGACTTTGACCAGCGAATTCGGCCCAAAATAAAATCCGTTCGCGTTGGCGAGAATCACCGTTCCATTCGCGTTGAGATTTCCAAAAATTTGTGACGGACTCGCGCCACCAATGGCATTGACAACGACGGAATTTGCCGAAGGTTGAATGAACGTCGTCGTTTCGCCCGCCTGAATGTTAAAACTGCTCCAATTCAAAAACGCCGATTGACTGGTTGTGATGTTCAGTTGCGAGCCGTTTTGTCGCGCCGTCGCCGAACCCGACGCGACACTCATGCCGGTTGGATTTGCCAGCGAAAAATTTTTTGCGATGAAAAGCAACGCGACCGTGAAAGAAAAAATTTTGAGATGAAATTTCATGGTCGCATCAAAATTGGTATCCGATGCTGAAATAAGCGCGCGCCTCTCCCGCGGGAGTTTGGACAGGAGGAACGGCGCTCGGTTTTACGGCGCTCTCTTCAGCGTTTTTTTCCAATGCCCACGCCAAAGTCAGACGAGCGGAAAAATGTTCGCCGGCGGTCAGAAAAAATCCGAGGCCTGTGCCCCATTGATTCAAATGGCCGCTGAATACACCCGGCCGCTGATAAAGATAAATTTGGCCATAATCCATAAACCACGAACAACGTAAATTGGCCGGAACATCGCCACTTGGCGTCGGGAAATAGCCCACGTTCACAGCCGGGGCGCGTAAATCAAACAACGCGCGCCAGCCACTGTCGCCATAATTTTCGCCTTCCTGATACCCGCGAACGCCACTCGTGCCGCCAAGCGCAAATTGCTCGTTGCCAATGACCGGCTCACTGGCCCATTGACCATTGACGTTGAGAACAGCCGACCAATTATCCGGCAAATTTTGCAACCGGATCAACCCCGCGTTCACCGTCGTGTAATTTCCACCGGCTTCAGGCGAAAGAGCGATGGTTTGAAAATCGCTGCGCGCGGAAGCCAGCGATGATAGAAAAATGTTTTGATTGTAATTGAAACTGAAGCTGCCGTAGTTGTCCGGTCGCGCCGCGACCCAGCCGAGCGAAATCGGCAAATAGTAAAGCGCGGTGCGGGTGTTGGTCGGAAGTGGAACGGTGGAAGACGTGATTAAACTGCCACGTTGAGTTGGGTCAAACGGATTCAGTCCGTAAAGGTCGAAGGTCGTCAGATTTGTGCTGTAACCGTTCGCCGCATAAGATTTGTAATCGAGGCCGATTTGCAGCGAGGATTGGATTTGCCAAAATTCGCGAACTGGAATGGTCAATTTTGCCCCGAGGTCATCATTGAAAGTAAGGTCGCGTTCCGCCGAGCGGGCATAAACATCTTCGGTGAGATTCGTGAAAAGAATGGTCTTTGGCCCATAGCGGACCGGCGTGTCGGAAACGGAACGCGAAGCGAAAAAAATCAGTTCAGGATTTCCCGTCGCCGGTGGCAAATTAAACCGGTGCGTGACTTCATCGTAACCAAAAGTCACCGGCAAATTTTCATAATCGTCCCGCAAACCGCGCCTGAAGCCGAGTGGCACGCGGTAATATCCACTGTAACTGGCGACCATCGGCTGGTCGTAAAAATTGTAATTGCCGGTTTTCATCTCCTGCGGCGAAAAATTGTAATCGAAACCGACTTGATGATTCAGTTGCCAGAGATTGTCGTATTGAACCGCCGTGTCCAAACGCAGCAGCGGCGTATTCGGCGTGGATTTGTCATTGATTTCCATGTGGCCGTGAAATGGAAACTGGTCTTTGACTTTGAGCGTGAGTTCCGTCGTGCCCGGTTCAAGTCCTGGAGCGATAACCGGATAAATCTGCCGGTCTTGATTCAAATTCGCGCGGTCAAGTTCGGATTGAAACCATTTCGCGTTCAATAAAATGTTCGTCGTCAAACTCGGCAGCGCGCGAACAATGTTGTTGGAGCTGTAATACCGATTGCCTTCGACAATGATGTCGTTTAACCGGCCTTCGATGATTTTTACACGCACGATTCCGTTCGTCAGTTTCTGTTGCGGCAGCGCGACACTGATGGTCGGGAAACCGAGGTCGCGATAGCGCAATTGCAATTTTCCCATGCCTTCGCGAATCTGCGCGAAATCCATTTGGCCGGTGTAATTGGTCAAAAAAGAAAATTCTTCCGGCGGCAATGCTGTATTGCCTTCAATCCGGTAACCGCGAATTTCAATCGTTGGTTTTGGCGCGGCGAAAAGGTTGGTGATGGCTGCGGTTAGATTTGTTTCCGACGCGATTTCCGTTTCACTTTCAATAATTTTTACGCGCACGGTGCTGTTGGTGATTTTTTGTTCCGGTAGCGTGACAGTGACATTGGAAAAACCGAGGTTGCGGTAATGCGCTTGCAATTTGTCCAGACCTTCGCGCACGCGCGGCAAATCCACCTGGCCAGTGAAATTGGAAAGCATTCCGAAATCGCGCGGCGGCAATATAGAATTGCCTTCGATGCGGTAACTGCGCACGTCCAGCGCGGGAAGCAGTTTTACCGCCGCGTTGGTGGTGGGGAAAGGCTCGGCGAAGAGATTTTCAACTATGGCGGATGAATTGGTTTCTTCCGCCGCGCCAACGAAAATTTTTGCAAACAAAAGCATTGTTATCGCCCAAAATCGAAATCTCATTTGCCGGGGTTGTCCTCTCTACAAATTCGTTTTCTAAAATTCGATGCGGCAGGCCGGTTTGCGACGGCCTGCCGCGCGTTGTTTTTGTATTTGGTTTATTGTGTAGTCACCCGGTAAAACTCCGCCGCGTCGCCGGAGTTGGTATGACTGATGGAATTGACGCTGCCGTTGCCGATCAACGTCGTATTGTCCACCGGCCATGTGCTCGCCGCGTCGCCCAACGTGTTGGCATGGGTGACAGAATAAATGTTGCCGACGGTCGTCGTGAACGAAACGGTGCTGACATTGCCAACGCGACTAACACCCGTGAGCGTTGATGCCCGCGGCCCGGCCACAAACGTCAAAGTGCCATCGCTCGTGATATAAAACGTGCCGATGAGTTTATCCGGTGGTGAGTTCGGATAAATCGTTGTCGGCGCGATTTGCCAAAAGTCGAGAAAGCCGGGAACGGATTGCTCGACGGTGAATGGCGCATAGCCACCCAATTGAGGTATCCCGCTGGAATGTCCGTTGGCGACAATGTAGTCGTAGGACGATGTGCGGTATTGGCCGCCAGTATCAATGGAATACGAATTGGGTCCACTTGTGGGAATTGCGATTGGATACAACGGCTTTGTTCCAACCGAACCGATGACGCCGTTCAATTCATCAGGAGACGAATTGCCGGTGTAAGCCGTTGTATTTGGCTCGGCGCTGCTCAACCAATTCGTCGAGCCACCGGTTGCCAGCAAAGCAACCTTCAATCCGCTCACGCTGCCAAACGTGCTCGTCACCAGATTCAAATCCCAATTGTTGACGGTTGTCGTATAGCCGTTTGTCTGGCCGAGAAAGTTGGTGACACTTCCCAAATCAAACTCGACATCCTGCGAACCGTTGCGAAAAACCAGCAACAAATCGCCGTCGTTGTAAGTCCACGCCCGCGCGAGCGGCGTGGTCAGCAGCGTCAATGCTGCTGTAATGGTTAAAATAAAAATTTTCATATGATGTAATTTTTTGAATTGCCGGTTGATCAATAATTCGGGTTGGGAATGATCGGGCCGCCATCATAATTGCGCGACACCTTCAAGCCGGAAACCGGAACAAAATTGTTCGTGAAGGTTGGATTGTTGATGTTCTGGAACGATGCGTTGGTAACGGATTGATAAAATGCGTTCAACACCGCCTGTTGTGCATCGGATGGCGCACCGGTGTTTGGCTTACTGATATAATAATAATTTTCATAACTCCAAAGCGCATAGCTGCCGTTCTCGACATTCTCTACGGAATAATTCACGCCGTTGTAGGCGATGGGCGCGAGCGTGCCCTTGAGGTCTTGCACCGCAATCGTTCCGATGGAATTGGTGAGCGCCAGCACAGCGGTTGTTTCCGCAGTGCCGGAAGTAAGCCCCGGATCAGGACTGGTGTCTTGCACCGGCAAACCCGCCGCGTTATTGGTAAATGTTTTTATGCGCAGCGCGTTATAGACGTTCAAATCAATTTCCGTGCGAACGGCTGACTGGCTATTGCGGCCGACGAAATAAATGAGATTGGTGCTGGAACCTCCGTAGAACGTCGCCTTATTCAAGGAAGTCTCCAAAGAAACCGCCTGCTGTTGCGTCAAATTGGTGATGGCGTTGACATCAGAAAAAGCAGAGTTCTTAATGTAAATTACCGGAACCACATAAGTCTGCAACGCGACGAGATTGTTGGCTATTGAATCAATGCCAACCGCATCCGGCGATGTGACTGAATCAACAAATGTCGGAACGGTCGGCACCCCGTCAACATTAGTGTCACCGGGACCTGCTGATTGATTCACCAACGCTTGAAGACCCGCGATGGCGCCGTTGGCAACGTTGATGTCCAGCGTGATGGTTCCATATCCATATAATGGTGAATCAGGACTGACTGTGCCTGTAAAACGGCGCACATTGGATGAAGAAGTGCCTGTGGCGGTATAACTGCCGTTGGTAAAAAGATTTGCGGCCCGGTCGTAAAGCACGGGTCGGCTCGCGCTGCCGCCCTCCAAGAAGAGGGTAACGTCCGCGCGCAGGTTTGGAACGAGAGTTAATCCGGCAAATGCAATGCCGACGACGAATAATTTTTTAAGATTTGAGAATTTCATAGGTTCACGATTTTTCGGTTATAGTTCGATTTGCAGATTGAAGAAAACGCAAGGATGCGCGAATGACAGCGTCACCTGCCCAAGCAGATGACGGATTCCGCCAATTTCAATTTCAATTGACAGCAATCGGGTGGAGTTTTGCCCGCTATCTTCGTTCACCATCACGCGATTTTCGTTTTTTCTTCAACGAAGAACCTCCGGTGAACCGGTCAGCCTTCTAAATTTTAGTTAAACGTTACGCCCCCTCTTTGCGAGGTAGGCAAATTCAGGCCTAATTGCTCTTTTGATAAATCTGATCAAAAATTCCGCCATCGGCGAAATGAACCTTTTGGGCTTGCTGCCAACCACCCACGATTTCATCCACCGTGAATAAATCCACCGGTTTGAAACGAGTGGAATATTTGGCAAGAATCGCTTCGTTTTTCGGACGGAAAAAATGTTCCGCCGCTATTTCCTGCGCCGCATCGCTGTATAGATATTCAAGGTAAGCGCGTGATACCGCTTCAGTATGGTGTCGTTGCACATTGTGATCCACCCACGCGACCGGATTTTCCGCCAAAATGCTTGTCGGCGGCAAAACCACTTCTAATTGATTTTTTGAAAATTGTTCCTGCACCAATGCTGCTTCATTTTCAAAGGTCAACAGCACATCGCCGATGCCACGATCGGCAAAAGTCGTCGTCGCACCGCGCCCGCCGGTGTCGAGCACAGGCACATTGGCGAAGAGCTTCGCCACAAACGCGCGCGCCTGTTTCTCGTCACCGTCGGATTTTTTCAACGCATACCCCCACGCGGCCAAATAACTGTAACGCCCGTTGCCCGAAGTTTTTGGGTTAGGAATAACAACTGAAACATCAGGCCGAATTAAATCGTCCCAATTTCTGATGTTTTTCGGATTGCCTTTGCGGACGACAAAAAGAATGGTTGAAGTATAAGGGACGCTTTTGTTCGGCAATCGCGTCACCCAATTCGCCGGAATTAATTTCCCGCCGGTGTAAAGCAGGTCAATGTCGAGCGGTTGATTCATCGTCACCACGTCCGCTTCCAATCCATTGACAACCGACTGCGCCTGCTTGCTGGAACCGCCGTGCGATTGGCTGATGA
>DASZXB010000004.1:0-18691 GCA_035546095.1 Verrucomicrobiia bacterium
TTTACTTCATGCCACGGTGATGTCCTTGTCCAGATAAACGTCCTGAATCAGGTTCAGCAATTTCACGCCGTCTTTCATCGGACGTTGAAACGCTTTGCGACCGGAAATCAAGCCCGTGCCGCCGGCGCGTTTGTTGATGACCGCCGTTTTCACCGCGTCGGCAAAATCGTTTTTGCCGGATTCACCGCCGGAATTGATGAGGCCGGCGCGCCCCATGTAGCAATTCACGACTTGATAGCGCGTCAAATCAATCGGATGGTCGGTGGTCAATTGCGAATATACCAAATCGCTCGTCTTGCCGAAATTTTTGAGCGCCTTGTAGCCGCCATTGTTGATTGGTTGCTTTTGCTTGATGATGTCGGCTTCAATCGTCACCCCCAAATGATTCGCCTGTCCGGTCAAGTCGGCGGACAAATGATAATCCTTGTCCTGTTTGAATGCGGGGTTGCGCAAGTAGCACCACAGCACCGTCGCCAATCCGAGTTCATGCGCGCGCTGAAACGCTTTACTCGTTTCGATGATTTGATGATGAGATTCGGGCGAACCGAAATAAATCGTCGCGCCGACGGCGACCGCGCCCATGTTCCACGCCTGCTCGACGCGCGCGAAATAAATCTGGTCGAAATTGTTCGGATACGTAAGCAATTCGTTGTGGTTCAATTTCACGAGAAACGGGATTTTGTGCGCGTATTGGCGCGCGATTGCGCCAAGCACGCCGAGCGTGGAAGCGACGGCGTTGCAGCCGCCTTCAATCGCCAGTTTCACGATGTTTTCCGGGTCGAAGTATTCCGGGTTCGGTGCGAAACTCGCGCCGGCAGAATGTTCGATGCCCTGGTCAACGGGCAAAATGGATAAATAGCCCGTGCCCGCGAGTCGTCCGTGATTGAAAATGGTTTGCAGGCTGCGAAGCGTCTGTGGATTACGATCGGTCGCGGCATAAACGCGGTCCACAAAATCCGGTCCGGGCAGATGCAATTTTTCGCGCGGGATGGTTTTAGATTGATGGTTGAGGAGATTTTTGGCGTCATCGCCCAATAATTTTTCAATTTCCGTGTTCATGACTTTTGTAAGTTCAAACTTGCGGCACGGCAAGTCAAGTTTTCCCAAACGGTCAAAAGTCCGATTGGGTTGAAACCTGCGTGGAATCTCTTTCGTCTGGGAAAGAGACGTATGTTGCAGGCGCTTCCAGAGAAGCAGTGGAATTTGGAGACAACGGCGCATTTGCTGAATCGCATGGGGTTTGGCGGAACGCCGGCGGAAATCCAAAGATTGGCTGACCTCGGCCCGGAGCAGGCGATTTCTTCCTTGCTGGATTACGAAAAGATTCCCGACACCACGCCGAATCCGGTTTGGGCGCAGCCTGACCCGGCGCGGATGCGCCAACAGCGCGACATCAATCAACATGGCACGCCGGAAGAAAAAAAACAATTTCAACAGGAACAGAATAAACTTCAGAATCAGCGCATAATTGAATTGCGCGGCTGGTGGTTGAATCGCATGGCCAAAGGGCCGCGGCCATTTCAGGAAAAAATGGTTTTGTTCTGGCACGGGCATTTCGCGACGAGTTTTGAGAAAGTGCGCGACGCTTATTATATGTGGCGGCAAAATGAATTGTTCCGCCGCCTGGCCACGGGCAATTGGCTGGAACTGCTCACGGAAGCGGGCAAAGACCCGGCGATGCTCGTCTGGCTCGACCAGGCGCAAAGCCGCAAGGAGCATCCGAATGAAAATTACGCGCGCGAGGTCATGGAATTGTTTTCGCTCGGCGAAGGGCATTACACGGAAAAGGACGTGACCGAAGGCGCGCGCGCATTGACAGGCTGGTCGCTTGACCGTTTGGACCAAAAATACGTTTATCGTCCACCGTTTCACGATCGCGGCGAAAAAACTTTTCTCGGCAGAACCGGAGAATTGAACGGCGACGACATGATGGAGCAAATCGTCGCGCAACCGCAGGCGGCGAAATTCATCACGGCGAAACTCTGGAATTTTTTCGCCGGCCAGGTGCCGGATGAAAATTTGAACGATGCGCTGGCGGTGGTTTTTCGAGGGAACGGAAACAATTTCAAGCCACTTTTGCGCGTGATGTTCCGCAGCGAGGAATTTTACGCCGACAACGTCGTGCGCAATCAGGTCAAAAGTCCGGTGCAGTGGCTCGTGGGCAGCGCGCGTTTGCTCGAATGCGATTTGCCGCCAGCGGTCGTGAGTTGGGGCATCACGCGCGGCTTGGGACAGGATTTATTCGCGCCGCCAAACGTCAAGGGCTGGGACGGCGGCATTACGTGGATTACCACCAACACGCTGCTGGCACGTTACAATGACGCGGCCACCATTGTGCAGGGAACGACGCAGCAATTGGGCGCGGACGATTTTGCGCGCAAGCCCGGCGGTCAAGGCGGGGAGAAAATTGAAAAAGCCTTGCGGCGAATCCACATCGGCGGCGTGGACGTAAAAAAAATTCTGACCGCCCGCGAACTTGCCGACAAGGATTTGCTGGTGTCTTCGCTGGAACGCCGGTTGTTGCAATCGGAATTGACCGGCGAGCAGGAGAAAACATTATATGATTTTCTGGCCGCGCACGATAAGTTGAACAATGAGGACATCCGTTCCGCCGTCCGGCTCATCATGTCCACGCCAGATTACCAAATTGCATGAGGTGCTTATGAAAAACGAAATCACACTCCAAACCCGCCGCGAATTTTTGCGGACCACCGTGCTCGGCAGCGCACTGTCGTGGACGGTTCCCGCGTTTCTGGCGAACACGTTTGCCGCATTGCAGGGACGGGCGGCGGATTCTGCCACGCAAATCGTTACTGGCAAGGACGACACCATTCTGGTCGTGCTGCAAATGGCCGGCGGCAACGACGGCATCAACACTGTCGTGCCTTACGCCAGCGATTTTTATCACAAGGCACGCCCGCGCATCGGCTTGAAGGCCGGCGACATTTTGAAATTGAACGGCGACATCGGATTGCACGGCGCGATGACCGGATTCAAGGAACTTTACGATTCGGGCAATCTGGCCGTCGTTCAAGGTGTCGGTTATCCGAACCCGAACCGCTCGCATTTCCGCTCGACGGAAATCTGGCAGACGGCGAGCGACGCGGACAAAATTGAAAAATATGGCTGGATTGGCCGTTACTTCGACAGCTGCTGTTCCGGCGCGGACCCGGCGGTTGGCGTCACGATTGGCAGCCAGTTGCCGGAAGCATTTTTCGCCAAAACGCCCAAAGGCATTTGCTTCAACAATCCGCAAAATTATCGCTTCATGGCCAATGGCGCGACGGAACAATCCTACAAAAAATTGAACGAAACAGAAATGTCCAGCGCCGCGTCGGACACGTCGGCGGACGAAAATTCCGGCGGCAGCATCGGGATGTTGGCGGCGGGAATGCCGATGCAAGGCGGCAAGGCGGTGGATTTCATCGAACGCACCGCGCTGGACGCGCAGCAAAGTTCCGACGAAGTCCGCGCCATCGCCGCGCGCGTGCAAAATCAGGCGGTTTATCCGGCGTCGCAACTCGGCAATTCGCTCAAGCTCGTCGCCAAACTCATCGGCGGCGGATTACCCACGCGAATTTATTATGTTTCGCAGGGCGGTTACGACACGCATACCAACCAAATCGCCACGCAAAACCGTTTGCTCAAAGATTTAGGCGACTCGACGAAGGCGTTCATGGACGATTTGAAAGCGCAAGGAAATATGCCGCGCGTGCTCGTGATGACGTTCAGCGAATTTGGCCGTCGCGTCGCGGAAAATGCCAATGGCGGAACCGACCACGGCGCGGCGGCGCCGATGTTCATTGTCGGCAACAAAGTAAAAGCCGGATTGCTGGGGAAATATCCGAGCCTCGCGCCGCAGGATTTGTTCGAGGGCGACATCAAATACAACGTGGATTTCCGCAATGTCTATGCGAGCGTTTTGGAAAACTGGCTGAAGACCAAAAGCGTGCCGATTCTGGGCCGTCAATTCGAGCCGCTTCAAGTTGTTTAAGTTCGCGGCGGCGCGGTACTTTTGCGTTCAACCAATTCGGCGGGCAGGCGTTTTGATTGGACGGGCTGGCCGTGAATCAAATTCATCATCATTTCTATGGCTGCATTTCCCAGACGGAATTTAGGCTGGCGAATCGTCGTCATCGGGACACGAAAATGTTCGGTCGTCAAAATGTTGCCGAAGCCGACGATGGAAATGTCTTCGGGAATTTTCAATCCCTGCGCGAGCAGCGTTTCCGCGCAGCCGATGGCGACAAGGTCGTTGACAGCTTGAATGGCGGTGGCGTCACAGGATTCATTCAACATTTGCAGCGCGGCCTTCGTGCCGTCTTCAATGGTGTTGCCGGCCTGAAAAACCAGTTTGTCATCCACATCCAGATTGGTTTCGCGCAAGGCGCGGCGATAGCCTTCAAAACGTTCGTGCGCCCACGGTGCGGTCGGCGGGCCGGTGAGATAGGCGATTCGCCGATGTCCCAATTTCAATAAATGTTGCGTGGCACTTTCGCTAGCAAGCAATTCCTCGATTTCAACGCCCGGAAAATTTCTGCAAAACAGCGCGGGCGGCCCGAGCAAAACAGTCGGAGTTTTGCGCGCAACGATTTCGCGGTAAATGCGCGCCTCGGCTTCAAAACGGTAAACCGGCGAAATAAAAAGTCCGTCCACGCGGCGCGAGAGCAACCGGCGGATGCAATTTTCCTCGCGTTCGGGTTTGTTCAGCGAGTGCGTGAGGATGAGATTGTAACCGAGTTCATACGCACGTTCTTCAATGGCGAAAACGATGCGGGCAAAAACCGGGTCGGTGCTGGAAGGAATCACCAACCCGAATAATTTCGTTGTTTTGGTGCGAAGTCCCTGCGCGGTCGAGTCCGGCACGTAGCCCATTTGTTGCGCGAGCGCTTTGATGCGCGCTTTGGTGGCCGCCGAAACGTCCGGCGCGTCGCGCAACGCCTTGGAAATGGTCATCACGGAAACTCCGGCGTGCCGGGCAATGTCTTTGAGGCGAACCATATTTACAGGGCCGCGCCGCGCCAATGCAATTTGCGGCGCAACGCCTCCAAAAATGAGCTGTCGGCGAAATACATCAGGCGGACGGCGCGTCGGCTGCGCCGGATTTTCACCGTGTCGTTCGCATTGAGTTCGGCAACGGTCTGGCCGTCCACGCTCAAGGTGGTTTGGGGCAGGGCGTTGACGGCTTTGACGCGGATGGTCGAAGCCAGCGGCAAAATGATGGGGCGATTTGACAGCGCGTGCGGACAAATCGGCGTCAACGCGAAAACTTCAGCAGTCGGAAAAACAATCGCGCCGCCCGCGGAAAGCGAATACGCCGTCGAACCAGTCGGCGAACTGACAATCAAACCGTCGCAACGATAGCGCGTGATCAATTCATTGTTCGCGGTTACGTCGAGCGCGATGAGCCGCGAAATCGCGCCGCGACTGATGACGATGTCGTTCAACGCCGTTTTGCGGATTGATTTTCCGTTGCAACGTCCGCTGACTTCGATGAGCACGCGGGATTCGTATTTGAATTCACCGCGCCAAATTAATTCCAATGCCTTTGCCAATTTGTTGGAAGGCACGGCGGTGAGAAAACCGAGGCTGCCGATGTTGATGCCAAGCATCGGCGTGGTGGAACCGGCGATTTCACGCGCGACGCGCAACATCGTGCCGTCGCCGCCAAAAACGAGCAGCAAATCAGTTTGGCGGGCAAGCGTCGCCAAATCATCGTTCACAAAAGCCCTACGTCCGGCGCGCGCAATGAATCGAGCCGCCTTGCGGATGATTTCGTCGCAACCGGGCTTTTCGGGATTGCCGACAAGTCCGATGCGTTTGATTTTGTCAGGCGATTTTTTCAATCAGCGCCAAAAATTCTTTATTCCCGGCGGGGCCGAGCAGGGGAGATTCAAGCACATCACGCCAGCAAAGACCAGCTTGCGCTGAAACAAATTCACGAAGCTCCCGCAACACGCGCTCATGCACCGCTGCGTCGCTGATGACGCCGCGACCTTTATCGGCCTCGGTTTTGCCCGCCTCAAATTGCGGTTTGATGAGCGCGATAATTTTACCATTGGGTTTCGACAGATGAATTGCCGCCGGCAGAATTTTTTTCAACGAAATGAACGAGCAATCAATCACAACCAAATCCGCCGGCGCAAATGGTTGGGGCATCTGCTCAATTTTCAAATGACGCGCGTTGGTTTTTTCCATGACGACGACACGTTTGTCCTTACGCAATTTCCACGCAAGCTGGCCTTGCCCGACATCCACCGCGAAAACTTTGGCCGCGCCGTTTTGCAGCAGGCAATCAGTGAAACCGCCGGTGGACGCGCCAAGGTCAATCGCCGTCAAGCTGTTCACATCGAGTTGAAATTCTTTGAGCGCGTGCTCGAGTTTGTAACCGCCGCGACTGACATATTTTTCGGCGGCCTCCAAAGTCAATTCATCGGTGGGAGCAACGGTGTCGCTGGCCTTGCGCGCAGTTTGGGAATTGACGCGGACCTGGCCGGCGAGAATCAGTCGTTTGGCGCGTTCGCGGCTTTCGCAGAGGCCGCGTTCAACCAGCGCTTGGTCGAGGCGAATCATTTTGCTGGCCAAGCTCTAGCAAAAATCCGCCAGCGTCACAAGTGATTGCCGGTGAGATAAACGCGATTTTGAACTTCGCGGAAGCTGTGAAGAAACAGCGTGTTGTCGGCAACGGATTTTTCGATCAGTTGTTTGAGCAAAAACATTTCGGAACTGTTGATGACGGCGTGGACGCTGTGTTTGAACGCTTCCATCGGCGTGAAGGTTTGAAATGAATTGCCCAGCAAAATCACGGTCGCATGGCGGCGCTGACTGGCGGCCATGTTTTGCAGCGCCTGAAGCGTGAGATTTTCTTCGAGTGTATTTGCGCCGAAAAGTTCCTCGACGATGACGACTTGATAGTGAAACTGGCTGAAACGCACGAGGAAATCCGAATGCGTCGCGGCGGTGTGAACTTTGTAGCCGAGTTCAACCAGCGCGTTTTTGGCGATTTCCAGCCATTCCGGCGTGGAGAAGGCGAGCAACGCCGGCTTGTCGTCGGCGCTGATGAAATCGAATGTTTCGGTCATAAAATTATTTCAGTTTGAGCGTGCCGACAACCGGCGACGCGCCCGAGTGGTTGCCGTTCTTCATCCGCAATGTGTTCAGATTGGTTGTGCGTTCGCCCCGCGATTTCTTGATGTTGTCCATGCCGCGAGAAACGACACCGCGTTTGGTGCAATAAAGTTGCGCCGTTTCTTCGGTGATCAGCCCGCGCTCGTAGGCTTCAAGGCAGGCGTCGTCAAACGTGCGCCAGCCGAAAGTATGGCTGGCTTCGATAATGTCGTAAAATGTCTTGCCTTCGCTTTCGCCGACGCGAACCGCTTCCTCAGTGCGAAGATTGTGCCCCATGATTTCAATCAACGCGTGACGTCCGCCGCCCACTTTGGGTGCGAGCCGCTGGCTCACAATCCAGCGCAAGGAATCCGCCAAACGAATTCGGATTTGTTCCTGTTCGTCAGATTCAAACATGCCCAAAATGCGGTTGACGGTTTCACCGGCGTTGATCGTGTGCAACGTGCTCAAAACCAGGTGGCCGGTTTCCGCCGCGCTCAAGGCAATTTTCACCGTTTCACGGTCGCGCATTTCACCGACAAGAATGATTTTCGGCGCCTGCCGCAACGCGGCGCGCAGTCCGTTGGCAAATGAATCAAAATCCACACCCAATTCACGTTGATTGAACGTCGCTTTGATGTGCGGATGAACATATTCGACCGGGTCTTCCAACGTGACGATGTGAACGGGTTTGACCTGATTGATTTCGTTCAGAATCGCTGCCAGCGTCGTGGATTTGCCGGAGCCGGTTGAGCCGGTGACCAACACCAATCCCGTTTTCTCTTTGGCAACTTCCTTAAAAATTTCCGGCATCTTCAATTTTTCCAGACTCGGAATCACTGTGTTCAACTGCCGGCAAACGATTGAATAATTGCCGCGTTGCGAAAAAATGTTCACGCGAAAGCGCGCCTTTTCGGAAAGAGCGTAAGCCGTGTCGCACGATCCTTGACGCAGTAATTGTTCGATGTGCTGGTAGTTGTCGCCGATAAGATTGAGCGCGATGACTTCCGTTTGGTAGGGCGTAAGCTTGCCGATGGGTGGATCGAGAATGACCGGCTTGAGTTCGCCGTAGGCTTCAACCTGCGGCGGACGATCCGTGGTAAACAGCACGTCGGAGACTTCCGGTTGGGAAGCCAGCATCGTGGTCAAAATGTTGTCCAATTCGGGTCGGCGCATAATCAGGCGTCTTCGTCTTCAGGCGGATTGACAAGGAACGAACGGAATTTCTTCCGGTCGAGCGCTTTTTCGTAAGCCGATTCCGGCGAAATGCGTTTCATCCGCAAATGTTCCATGATGTGATCGTCCAGCGGTTGATTGCCGATTTTTTTGCCGACCTGAATCATGCCCGGAATTTGATGCGTTTTGCCTTCGCGGACGAGGTTGGCCACCGCCGTGGTGAACACCAGAATTTCAAATGCCGCCAGCCGGCCTTTTTTATCAATTCGTTTGAACAAAGTTTGCGCGACAATCCCCTTGAGCGATTCGGACAAAGTCTGGCGGATCTTGTTTTGCTGGTCGGCGGGAAAAACGTCAATGATACGGTCAACCGTTTTCGCGGCGCTTTGCGTGTGCAACGTGCCAAACACCAGGTGACCTGTGCTTGCCGCCGTCAGCGCCAATTCAATTGTTTCCAAATCGCGCATTTCGCCGACGAGAATGATGTCCGGGTCTTCGCGCAACGCGCCGCGCAAACCCGACGAGAAAGATTTGGTGTGCGAACCGACTTCGCGATGCGTGACGAGACAACCTTTGCTTTCATGCACAAATTCAATCGGGTCTTCCAAAGTGATGATGTGGTCCTTGCGATTTTTGTTCGCGTAATCCACCATCGCCGCCAGCGTCGTGGATTTGCCGGAGCCGGTCGGTCCGGTCACGACGACCAATCCACGATTGAGCGACGCAAATTTTCTCAAGACGGGCGGCAACGGCGCGTCAAATTTGTCGAAATCTTCAAATGAAAGCACGCGGCTGGGAATCTGGCGGAACACCGCGCCAATGCCGTTCTTTTGATTCAGGAAATTAACACGAAAGCGCGAGATATTCGGGATTTCATAGCCGAAATCCACGTCGCCCATTTCTTCAAATTGTTTGATTTTGTAATCCGGCGCGATTTCGTAAAGCATCGCCTTGAGCGCGTCGTTTTCGAGCGGCGGATAATCCACACGTTGCATTTCGCCGTTGATGCGCAAAATCGGCGGGTTGCCCGTGGACATATGCAAGTCGGACGCCCTCTGTTCAAACATCAGGTTGAAAAACGCATCAATTTTTGCCATAATTTTATCTTCTTCACGTGGATGTTAGCTAGAGTTGCGCCAAAATAAGCCATGACCAAGTTATTTGAACTCATTCGCGCTGAAGTTGTCCGGCGCGGCGTTTTGCCTTTCGCCCGTTTCATGGAACTGGCGCTTTACTGTCCCGAATATGGATATTACGAGACGAAAAAAGACAATCCCGGACGGCGCGGCGATTTCTACACCAGCGTCAGCGTCGGAAATTTATTCGGCGAACTGCTCGCATTCCAATTCGCCGAATGGCTGGAAGAAATCAAAACGGATTCCACGCTCAATTTGATTGAAGCCGGCGCTCACGACGGCCAATTGGCAAAAGACATTTTAAGTTGGTTGCAAAACCATCGCCCGAAACTATTTGAGCAAATCCATTATGGCCTCATCGAACCTTCACTAAATCGCCAAAATTGGCAGCGCGAAACCTTGAAAGAATTTCCCAATGTCCGTTGGATTTCCAAATTCAACGATTCAACGATTCAACGATTCAACGGAATCATTTTCAGCAACGAATTGCTCGACGCGTTTCCGATTCACCGTTTTGGTTGGGACGCCAAAGGGAAAAAATGGTTCGAGTGGGGCGTCGCGTTCGACGGCGAAAAATTCATCTGGGCGCGTATGTCTGACTCCCTCGCCCCGCAAAGCGGGGAGAAGGCAGGGGTGAGGGGCGCGTCTGTGGATTTTCCATCTGCGCTTTTGGAAGTCCTGCCCGACAATTACACCGTCGAAATTTCTCCAGCCGCTGAAAACTGGTGGTGCGACGCCGCGAACATTTTGGGAAAGGGGAAATTGCTGACGATTGATTACGGTTTCACCGCTGACGAACAATTTTCGCCCGCGCGAACCAACGGCACGTTGCGCGCGTATTTTCGTCATCACCTTGCCGACGACATTTTGGCCAATGTTGGCGAACAGGATTTGACCGCGCACGTCAATTTTTCCGCGATTCAAAAAGTTGGCGAAACCGCCGGATTGAAAACCGAGTTTTTTTCCACGCAAACGAAGTTCCTGACACAGATTCTGGAAAAAACGCTGATTGACCGAAATTTTGAAAAAATTTCTGGCGCGCGCGCACGCCAATTTCAAACCCTCACGCACCCCGAACATTTGGGGCGAGCGTTCAAAGTTTTGGTTCAATCACGGTAGATTCAGTCTAACGACCCAGAACTGAGCCACGCCGCCCGCGACTCCCGCCCACCCGAAACCCGCAGCGCAAACTGACCGGCGTAACCGGCGTTGGCTCCAGTGATGTGTTAGGCCACGCGGTCATGTCTCAACATCCTCATCTTTGACCGGGCGGAACGCCATAAAACAAAAATAAAATGGCAGCACATTCGCGCCAGCCAAAACAACCAGGGTAAGCCAATCGTCTGCTGCGTTTAGTCCGACGGATAGAAATGCCGTCTGTGGGTTTTGTGGGTCGTAAAATACTGTAACCTGTGAATTAACTGGATGTCCCCACCTTGTCATGCTGTCACTACTTAAAATGCACAAGCCGTCAATCAGGCGGATGCGGTTGCATGTATATGACTGACCTGCGACAGAGTAGCTATACGTCAAAGAAACATCAGTCCGCATACCTGGAAACCTTCCGTTAGACCAATAATGGGTCACGTCCTTGTGGATAATCTCGCCTGTCGTGCTGGGAAGACGCCTAGTATTGAACTGGGCAATTACTGCAACACCCCAATGAAAGTCCAACCATAATGTAACGACTAAAAAGATCACCGTCAAAAATAATCTCCGCGAACGCCGCGTCTGGCAGAACAAAGCATAAGATATTGCTAAAGCTGCAATCGCAAATGCAGAGCCAAACAATATCAAATACTGATGGAGCATAGTGTGGCCTAACGGCCAAGAACTGAGCCACGCCGCCGGTGACTTGCGCTAACCCGAAACTCGCAGCGAAAACTGACCGGCGTAACCGGCGTTGGCTCCAGTGTTGTGTTAGGCGGCAACATCGTCATAACTTAATGCTCTCAATGAATATCGTATATGCCGGGTGGCGACCACAAGATGATGTAACGTCTTAGCAAGTCTCCAGGCCAATGACCCTCAAATATGGTGAGTGGTTTGTAAACAACCTCAAATGCGGTGGCTGGAATGTGACCGGTGACGGCAAGCCTCCAAGCCGGCCCAACGCTGGCAATATACAAAACGCCAGCGAATACAACCAATAACGCCGACAACAACATCCTGCTTTTCGTTGTGCGTAACATTTTCAAAGCTCGAATCCGCTTGCCGCCTAACTATTGATATACGAACGGCAACTCATGTATTGAACTCAAGCATACGAAGGTTGAAGTTGCAACCCAAAACTGGCGGCATGTCACCAAACGCAAGCATTTTTCACCATCTGCTGGAAATTCATGCTGCCATTCGCTCAAGTGTTAGATTCGTATATCAAAAATTCGTAGTTGAGAAATGACAGGCAGTAAATCACCGCCGTCTCGACGCGCAAAGTCAGGCTGCCGAGCGAAATCGGCTGCGCGCCGGAATTTTCAATCATGCGCAATTCGTCCAAAGTGAAATCACCTTCCGGTCCAATCCAAACGGCGGCGGTTTTCGGCAAATGGCTGTTTTGTTTTTCAAATTCACGGAAGATTTCTTTCGGATGCCGTCGTTCTTTTTGCAGCGAACCGACCAGCGCCAAATCAAATTGTTCCTTTCGCACCAAAAATTTTTCAATCGTCATCGGCGTTTCGATTTCCGGCAGCCACGTTGCGCCGCATTGTTTGATGGCTTCAATCGCCACTTGCCGCCATTTCTCACGTTTGGATTCCGCGTTTTCACCGTCAAGTTGCGTGACGACGCGCTCGGTCAGCAAAGGCACGATTCGTCGCGCGCCGAGTTCGACGGATTTTTGTATGATGCTTTCGATGATTTTTCCTTTCGGAATCGCCACGAGCAGCGCAATGGAGCAGGGCGGGGCGGGGACGGAATTTTTTTTCTCTACTCGCAAAGAAATAGAATCGCGCGCGGCATTTTCCACTTTGCAAAAAAATTCGTCACCCGCGCCGTTGAGCACGACGACTTCATCATCTCGTTTCAGGCGCAGAACATGCAGCGCGTGATGCGCTTCGCGTCCGTCGAGCCGCAACAAGTCGCTCTGGCAATTTTCCGGCGGCAAATAGAAACGGTGCATAGAAGATTCTTGATTGATGATTTACGATTTATGATTGCGGGCGGTGACGCGTGTGGCGTTGAAAATTTTCGTCAACGATTCTGCTTCTTCGCGCAAAGAAGTAAGTTGTTTGGCGGAAAGCAGTCCGAATTGTTCCGTCAATTCCAACCAAAAACCGGTTTCATCTGCTTCTTCCAAAACAATGGTGATTTTGTTGATAAAATCCGCACGAGATTTCGCGCGCAAGGCGGCGCGATAATTTGCCGCAACTGAAGTGCCACTGCGGGCGATTTGATGAGCGATAGCTCGACCGGAAGGTTTTCCCGGCAACGCGTCTGCCAATTTTAAGACACGCACGGCGAACTGCATCGTTCGTTCCTTCAGTTCGGTTGAGTTCATGACAATCAGTTTGATGAGAGCTGTCAAATCATCAATCACAAATCATAAACCGTAAATTACTTGAAGAATTTCTTCGCCTTCTCGAAAAAGCTTTGGCTCATCGGCATTTCCTTGCCGTCCAGCAACGCGGCGAATTCCTGCAATTTCGCCTTTTGCTCGGAGTTCAACCGCGTCGGCACTTCGACCTGCACGCGCACGTGCAAATCGCCGTGGCCGTAGCCCTGCAAATTTTTTACGCCTTTGCCCTTGAGCCGGAAGGTGGCGTGCGATTGCGTGCCGGCGGGAATTTTGACCGCCGCCTTGCCGTTGAGCGTCGGCACTTCGATTTCCGCGCCGAGCGCGGCTTGGAGGAAGCTGACAGGAATTTCGCACAGCAAATCGTCGCCGTCGCGCTGAAAAATTTCGTGTGCCTTGACGCGCAAGACAACGTAAAGATCGCCGTTCGTCCCGCCACGAAAACCCGCCTCGCCATTGCCTAAAGAACGCAATCGCGAGCCGGAATCCACGCCCGGCGGAATCTTCAATTTTATTTTTGAAGTGCGCTCGCGTTTGCCGTCGCCATGACAGGTTTTGCACGGTTTTTCGAGAATTTGTCCCGCGCCTTTGCAATGCGGACACGTCTGCGCGATGCTGAAAATGCCGCGCGACATTAGGACTTGTCCTCGTCCACCACACGTTGCGCACGTTTTCAATTTTGAACCGGGTTCCGCGCCGGAACCGTTGCAAATGTCGCAGCGGTCCAGTTTTGTGACGGAAATTTCCTTTTCACAACCGAGCGCGGCTTCTTCGAGCGTGATTTCCAAATCGTAACGCAAATCATCGCCGCGCTGCGGTTGCGACGGGTCGTTTTGTCCGCCGCCGAAAAGCGTTTCAAAGATGCTGCCGCCACCCGCGCCGCTGAACACTTCGCGGAAAATATCGAACGGATCATGAAATCCGCCACCAAATCCACGACTGGCGCGCGCGCGGGGGTCAAATGCCGCGTGACCGTATTGGTCGTAAGCCGCGCGTTTTTGCGGGTCGCTCAACACTTCGTAGGCTTCGCTGATTTCCTTGAATTTTTCCTCCGCCGCCTTGTCGCCGGGATTTTTGTCGGGATGATGCTTGACGGCGAGCCGGCGGTAAGACTTTTTGATTTCCTCAATCGTCACCGTGCGCTTGATTTCAAGGACTTCGTAATAATCGCGTTTGGCCATCGGAACGAATTAAAAATTAAAGATGTAAAATGAACCGCGCCGCCGCAGTTTTTTTAATTTTGCATTTTTCATCTTGGATTTTCAGCCGGAGCTTTGGCGACAATCACGTTGGCCGGTCGCAGCAACCGGTCTTTTAATTTGTAGCCTTTGCGGACTTGTTGCAGCACTTGACCTTCGGGAATGTCGGCAGATTCCTGCTGCGAAATCGCCTCGTGCAATGTCGGGTCGAACGTTTTTCCGGTCGCGTCAATCTCTTCAAGGCCGGACTCGAGCAAAACGCCTTTCAACTGCTGTTGAATCATCGTGATGCCGGCCCGCAGGGAAGCCGTTTTTTCATCCTTCGCGTTTTGCGCGGCGGACAATGCCATTTCAAAATTGTCCAGTATCGGCAGCAATTTTTGCAACAGGGTGGCGTTGGCGTATTGCGCAGCTTCAAGACGTTCGCGCGCGGCGCGCTTTTTGAAATTGTCAAAATCGGCGGCGGTGCGAATCCAATTGTCTTTGGCCTTCGCCACTTCTTCCTGCAAATTCGCGATTTGTTCCGGCGTCAATTCTCCGGCTGGCGCGGCGGCTTCCGGGACGTCGGTCGTTTCCATTTTTTGTGCTTCGGATTTGTTCATACTTTGGTTTTATCGGAAAAAACAAGTCATCAAATTAAACTATTGGAGGGAAACCGGCAACTGCGATGCGTCATCTCATTTGCGCGGCTAATTCGCCGGAACGAGCTTTTGGAAACCGGGAAGGCTGCGCAATGAATTGAAGCGCGAATCCTTCCGTGCCTCGTTAAGCAAATCGCGGGCGGCGGGATTGGTTTTCAAACGCGCCGCGCTTAGATCCAACGAAGCGCGCAAATCCTGCAATGCCTCGGTGGTTTTGCCGGAAACCGTTTCCAGCGAGGCGAGGTCATACCACGGCTCCGGTTCGTTCGGGGAAATTTGGGTGAGCCGTTTTACCGCCGCTTCCAATTTTGGTAGATTGCCGGTTTGCAGGTAGAATTGGGCGATGGCGCCGATTTCGTTGGCTGTAATCTTGGGAGAAACCAAAGCTTGATCAAACAGTTCAATTACGTGATTGGTTTGCCCGGTTTGAAAATAGTATTGCGCCAGTTGGAAGATGTTTTGGAAATTGGTCGGATTATTCTGCGCTTCAGCTTCCATTTGTTGCAGGCTTTGGCCGTGCGCGCCGCCTGCCGCCGTTTGCTCCTTGATTTGCTGCAATTGGCTGACGATGCTGGTGAACTGGTCGTTGTAAGGGTCCAGTTTCGAGGCGGTTTGCGTGACCAGAATCGCGTCATCAACGCGATTGAATTGCATCAGAAATTGAATGTAACGGACGACGATCTCCGGGCTGTAGGGGCAAAAGGCAAAGGCTTGCTTGAAGGCGAAATCAGTCTCTTTAATCAAAGCTTGCCGGGAGGCTTCGGTTTTCTGGCGGTATTCGGGTGGGCATTGCGACCCCAAACGCCACGCATAAATACCGGCGATGGAGCTGCGAAGTTTGGAAAATGATTTCTGAGCGTCCTCATCGCGGATGAATTTGCGGTCGCCTTTGAAACCGGCGAAATTGTTTCGCAAATAAACTTTTTCCGCGAAGTCGGCGATTTCCTTGACGCTGGTGTCATAAGTGATCCAATTACCAGTGAGCCGGTCAGAAAATTTGCTCCAGAATTCATGGTCCTTTTTGAAAACGTCGTCGGACAATTCGGGCAACGGATTGCGATTGACCTTCATGATGACGCCGAAGGGCGTCTCGTAAGGATACATCCACTGCAACGGAAAACTTTCCTCGACAAAAAATTCATTGGTCGGGTTTTGGTCGAAAATGACCTTGGCGAGCAGGCCATTGATCATCATCACGGAAACTTGGCCGGAAATGGACATCTGGTTATTTGCGGTCCGGACACCTTCGCCGGGCAGTAATTGGCCGAGAGCGGAGCGGCGTTCAAAATCGTCGCGGTATTCGGCGAAGCAGCGCTCGGAATCCTCCGGCGAAGGAATGTAAATTTCCTTCGGCGGATAAACGCCTTGTGCGCGCCGCCGTTTTTCGATGCTCGCGCCCAGTTTGGTGAAAGGAACGTCCAATGTGCTGTAAAGCAGGTTGGCAATGCCTTCAACCAGCGCGTTGCCGGTGTCGCCTTTGCCGGCGTCCTCACTGTTGAGGTCCATGATGACATTGTCCCGGTTGCCGAGGCCGATGGTGGCGGCGGTGTATCTGAAAAACCGGCTGAAAAACGGCGGGTCGTGTTGCGTGCTACGATTGTATTGGGCGCGGAGATAGTCCAAATAAGTGCCGTCGGCCAGCGCGTTTTGGGTGATGAGATAAACGTCACGCCGGTCGAATTTCGGGTCCATGGGCTTGCAACTGGCCGGGATAAAACTTTCGCAAAAAATCATGTAGGTCGGCACGAAACGTCCGGGGTCAGTACCACCGAAAAGAATCGCGTCGCGCGTCATTTCAGGGTAAATGTCAAACGGCGGCGTGAACATATCGTGCCCGAACCAGTAGCCGAACCAGTGATTGCGTTGTTCGCTTTTGAACCAGTGCGACATTCCCGAATAAACCGGCATGACGAGGAAAAGACAGAGCAAAATCAACAGCGGCGCGCGCCGGCGGTAAATCAGCAGGGCGAGAACAAAAATGATGGGGATGGCCAAAAGAATCAGGCCGCCGAAAACCGGCAACCCGTATTGGTCTTTGGCAAAGGATTGTTTAACCCAGTGCGGCAGGTCAAAAAGGCTGACCTGACCAATTGGCCCAAAATATAGTTTGCCCGTCGCGTCCATCAAGCAATACAGCGCCACCAACGTGAGCGCACATCCGCCGACCAATCCCCAAAATCGAAATTTCTCATAATGCAGCGCCATATAAGCGGCAATCAAAGCCAACCCATAGCCGAGCATGATGGCGAACAGCGCGTGCGAGGCGGTGAAAAATACTTTGTTCAGGTCGGACGAAGACTTGTCCAATCCGACGTTCAACAAAATGACCAAAATAACCGCGAGGCAGAAATAAATGGCGGTCAGCCCGATAATCCACGCGAGTTCCCGTTTCTTCATTTTTAGCAGAAACAGAAACGGCAGCAATCCGATGGAGATTAAAACCCAACTGAATGATTCGGAAAGTCCCTGCACGATATACCAAAGCTGGTCAAAAAACCGCGCGGGATTGTGGAAAATGTCCGTGCCTTGAATGTTTTCATATTGGCCGCGGCTTAAGGCGTGAAAGAAGCCTTGAACAGTGCGCGGGTAGCCCCATTGCATCGGCGGATCGGTCATGCCCGCAATCGCCTCGTAAAAATAAAATGAGATGCCCAAAACAAAAAGGACAAAGCAAAGGAACGCGACCGGCGTTTCCAGTCCTTTTTTGCGCGTGTCCCACGTCAATTTTATCCAGGCGACCAATGAACCCACTGCCAGCAATCCTCCCAGCACGCCGATGCTTGAAGCGATGGCCCCGAAGAAAAAGATGCCGATGAAGGCCGCGTCGCGAAATAATTCCGACACGCCCATTTTTGTCGAAATCATCAGCCAGAAATAAGTCAGAATCGAGCCGACGCCGACGATATGGAACAGAACCGTTTCCGTCTGCGTCATGTTGCTGAGCGCGGGCACGGCTTTTTTTGCCAATTCAATGAGGCAAACCATATAAATAATGCTGTTGCCCATGAAAAAAGTGCGCCCCATGCGCGGTTGCGCCAGCGCGATGGCCACTTCAATACCCATTGCGCTCAAGAGCAGTGTTTGGTGAATCGTGGCGCAAATGCCGTAGAAAAACATCGCGAGATAGAGATAACGCCATTGGCGCGGCGCATACATCCAGCGCATCAGGAGAATCAAGACCAGCAACAGCCACGGCACGCCGAACAGGGAAATGCGGTTGATGACGTCAGATTCGCTCCACATGAATCCATCCAATCCCATCAATGTGCCGGCGACAAATCCCGCCACCAGACAAATCGCGTTTTCCACGCGCCCGGAAATGATTTTTAATTCCTCAATCCCTTCGATCAACATGCTGCTGCCGCGCGATACCATCATAGCTAGCAACCCGCAACCCGCCGCCGCCGCAAACGCTTCTCCCACGTCCACGCGCCAGGCGACGCTGCCGACGCCGTGCAGGATGAAGGTCCAGAACCAACTGTAGATCGCCCAGAACGGATAACCCGGCGGATGCGGAATGCCGGCATAAAATGAGCCGGTGACAAGTTCGCCGGAATCTTCCAGCGTCACGTTCGGCGCGAGCGTCAGAAAATAAACGATGAAAACCGCCAAAGTCACGGCGACCAGCGTGAACCAGTCAATGAAACGAAACAGCGACGCGACCTTGGCCGGCTTGGGAGCGGGTTCGTTTGTGGCCGGCGGTTTTGAGTTTGATGTTTTATGTTTGTCTTTGCTCATGTTTGCAAAATTCGCTTTGTAAATCCGCTCAATTAGTCATTTGATTACGCGGAAAAGAAGGCATACTAGAAGGCAAACCACTGCGGTTTGTCCAATCAAAAGTGATGGACGACCATTTGTTTTCCCGTTCACCGGAACTGCCGAGCAGAAACGCCGAGTAACTTTGATTGCTTGAAAGCAAGG
>DASZXB010000005.1:0-13004 GCA_035546095.1 Verrucomicrobiia bacterium
TGTCGCGCAGGCATTCGGGATGTTTGTTGTAAATGTCCGTCGCGTTCACGCTCAACGGGCTGTCCACGAACATCGGCACGCGCGGCAATTTGCCGTCGCAAACCAATTCGTGCAGCACATAAACGATTTGTTGCGTGCGCCCGACGGAAAACGCGGGGATGATGACTTTGCCGCTTTGTTTCAACGTCGCGCCGACGAGTTGGCCGACCAAATTGTCCGCGTCCGGGCGTTGTTCGTGCAAACGTCCGGCGTAAGTGGATTCGATTTGCAGGTAATCCACGTTCTCGACCGGAATCGGGTCGCGCAACAATTCATCGCCGCCGCGCCCGACGTCGCCGGAGAACAGCCAGCGAAATTTTTTGCCATTCTCGTTCACGTCCAAAATCACTTGCGCCGAGCCGAGAATATGTCCGGCGTCGCGGAAGGTGACATTCACGCCACTGACGGGTTCAAACGCTTTTTCGTAATCGTGCGCGACCAGTTGTTTCACGCATTTTTCCGCGTCGGCGGTGACGTAAAGCGGCGTGACCGGCGGCTGATGCCGGCGCGCGCGGATTTTGGAAACGAACATCGCGTCCTGCTCCTGAATGTGCCCGGAATCCAAAAGCATGATGCCGCACAAATCTTTTGTCGCCGACGTGCAATGAATCGGGCCATCGTAATTTTTGCACAGGCTCGGCAATTTGCCCGAATGGTCGAGATGCGCGTGGCTCAAAACCACCGCATCCACTTGGCGCGGGTCAAACGGCAGCGCGCGATTCAACGCATCGGATTCCTGCCGGTGGCCTTGAAACAAGCCGCATTCGAGCAAAATTTTTTTGCCGTTGACTTCGATGAGATACATCGAGCCGGTGGTCGTGCGCGACGCGCCGAAGAAATGGATTTTCATTGCCGAAAAGATGCCCGCGAAATCGGGAAAGTCCAGTTTGCTTGGAAACTTTCCTGTAAAAACACAGTTGCCATTTTGCGCCGTTCCGTTAAATTCCGCTCATCGTTATGAAATCTGAAATGACCAACAATGTCTTGAAATTTATATTGCTGGTGCTGGTGATTTTAGCCGTGTGGTTTACGCTGTGGACGGTGAAACAAACACGCGATTACCGCTCCTTGAGCACGCAAGTGGCCGCTAAAAATAATTATATTCTCAGGGCGCAGGCTTTGGCCAACGACGTCGCTGTCTATAACCAGAAAACCCCCAGCCCTGAACTCACGCGCATCCTGCAATCCATTCAACCCAAAGCGCCCGCGCACTAATCAAACCAAGACATCATGAACGACACCGAAACCAACCCGGCTTCCAGTGATTTTTCAGAGCAAATCACCGATTTGAAGTCTCAAATTTTTACGTTGATGCTTGCGCTGATTGTCGTGACGGGCGCACTGACGGCCTATTTGTATTATCAATCGCACGTCGTGGGCGAGAGCATGGACGCGCTCAAGTTGCAGTCCAAACCCATAGTGCAAACTTTTGCCCAGGACCAGCCCATCATCCAGAAATTTGTCGAAGAACTTCAGGCCTACGGCGCATCACATCCCGATTTTGAATTGCAAGTCCTCAAAAAGTATAATCTTGCGCCGTCCACCGCGACGAACACGCCCAAAAAATAAATTCACGACACCCTCACACCGCAGTTCGGACAAAAATTCGACCGCGGCGGGATTTTTTGGCCGCAATTCGCGCAATCCGTATGCGCCTTTTCATGGCGGTAATGGATGATTAAATTCCGCAAATATGGAATCCATGGAAACAAATAGGCGAAAATGAAGACGGAATCCGTCTTGCGCAGCGCGTAAATCAGCAGCAGCAGCGACCCGGCCAGGCTCAACCACCAAAACGCCACCGGCACGGTGACTTGTTTCTTTTTTTCCGTCACATACCACTGCACAAAAAAGCGCGAGAAAAAAATCGCGTTGCCCAGCCAGCCGACAATTTTCCAGACACTCCATTCAATGCCCAGCAGCTTGCCGTTGGACCAGATTAAATTCGTGATAAAATCCATGACTGAATTAAGCCGGAGACGCGCGGCGGAAACAATTCATTTTCGGCAGGCGACCGGCGGCAAAAATCAGCCGCCCGCGGCGATTTTGACGATTTCCAATTTGTCGCCGGAATGCAAGATGCGTTTGGAAAATTCTGACGGCGCGACGGCCTCGCCGTTGTGTTCCACCACGACACTGCGCGGCAACAAATTTTGCGCGAGCAAAAACGCTTCAATCGAGCACGGCAATTTTGCTTCGACGGATTTTCCGTTGGCGGTGACAAACATGAAAAAAGAATGTGTCAGAAAAAGTATTCACGCAAGCGCTGGCAATTCATTGTCGCGATGCAGGAATTGGTTTTTCGTCTTTCAAAGCAATTACTTTTTGAACGAAAGTTTTCAAATATTTCCAATCATGATTTTTCAAAACGCGATTTGCGAATTCATCTCGAAGCGACGGATTTGCTTTCACCATTTCTTTAACAATCGCTCTGGCTTTGTCGTCATACCAATCGTCGCCACCTGACAAACTATCAATTCCCAGATGAATTTCGTCTGGTATTAAAAGTCCCCAAAAGCGCCATTTTTGATAACCCGCAGACATATTGGGATGCTTGCATTCAGCGCCGAGGTCGAGTGCGATTTTCTGAAGAATTGAGTCGTGCTGTTCAGTGTGTTGGTAAATTGGAATTGTAAAAATTCTGATTTGATAAACATCTTCTCCATAATCGCAATCGGGACAGGATTTAACAAATATAGATTCATCAACGCAAAGAAACCAAAATGCTGAAAAAAGAATTACTACAGAAGAAATAATGACAAATTTTTGTTTCATTTCTTTTTATAAATCTTTTCCTGCTTATGCAATTGCAGTTCAGTGATTTTCAATTTCACGCCGTCAACGCCGCATCCCAATCTTTCCAAACCGGCTCGTAACCGAGTTTGCGGATTAATTCCGCCACTTCCTTCGGCGAACGGTCGTCGGAAATTTCAAATTGTCCCGTCGCGTTTGTCGCGTGACCATTTTTATTTCCGTTCGCCCATTCGCTTGAACCGTTTGCCAGTTCCACAATTTTTCCGCGCACGGTCTGATGAATTTTTTCCTTGCCCGCGCCGGTGTAACCGCCCGGCTCGGTGTGGCTGCCCGCGCTCATCATCGTGATGCCGAGCGGAATCAAACCGTCGCGCAGCTTTGCAGGTTCACGCGTCGAAAGCACGAGGCCGATGTCAGGAAACATGATGCGAAACGCACACATTAATTGCGCCAACTCGCGGTCGGAAATGTGCGTGAGCGGCTGAAATTCGCCGGCGCAGGGACGCAAGCGCGGCAAAGAAATCGTCAGTTGTGCCTTCCAACAATTGCGCAAGAGATAATCCGCGTGTGCGGCAACGCCAATCGCTTCGTAACGCCAATCGCTTAAACCAAATAACGCGCCGATTCCCAACCGACGAAATCCGGCGGCGTAGGCGCGTTCCGGTGTTTCGAGACGCCAATCAAAATTCTTTTTCGGACCCGCCGTGTGCATCTCGTCGTAAGTCGTTTTGTCGTAAGTTTCCTGATAAACGACTAATCCATCCGCGCCCGCTGCAACCAGCGGACGATACTCTTCCATTTCCATCGGGCCGACTTCGAGCGATATACCGGGAATTTCCTCATGCAAGGTGGCAACACAATCGCGCAGATAATGATTGGAAACAAATTTCGGATGTTCGCCCGCGACGATCAGGATGTTGCGAAAACCTTGCGCGTGCAACGCGGCGGCTTCGCGCCTTACTTCGTCCAACGAAAGTGTCACGCGTAAAATCGGATTATCACGCGAGAAACCGCAGTAAGAACAATTGTTGATGCACTCGTTGGAAACGTAAAGCGGCGCGAATAATCGGACCACCTTGCCGAAACGCTGTTGCGTCAATTTTTGCGAGCGGATGGAAAGCAGTTCCAATAATTCCGATGCCGCTGGTGAAATCAAATTCGCAAAATCATTCAGCGACAATTTTGATTTCGCCAAACTCAAGCGAACAGAATTTGTATTCGCATTCAGCGAAGTTTTCACGAGTGATTGAACCGGCAGCGAATTGAATTCAGCAACAAAACTCACTTTGCCAATTTACCAAAACACTGTGTAAAGTCGAGACGATGTGGACTATTTTACAACTTGCGATTTGTGACCGACTGAATGTTTTTCTAATGTAGTTTGTCCAAGTTTGAGGAAATCAGGCATAAAACTTGCCAGCAATTGCTGCGATTTATACATGAACGACACTCTGGAAAAGGATAATAGTGGCGGCAACGTCAAAAAAAAGATACCCCGCAAGGCGTCCAACGCGGATATTTGGGCGCGCGTAGGCTTATTGTTCGGTGTGCTTTGCCTGATCAAAATTTTGATATTGGTGACGTTTCGGAAATATCTTTATGAAATCCACTGGCCGGTGAATCCAATGCCGCCAACCTTATTCAGTAAAATTACTTTTTATGTTTTTGCCGCGCTGGTTGGTTTGAATTTATTTGCACTCGCTATGCGCTGTCGAAAGCTAGAGGCTCGAACCATACGGATGGTCAATGGCTGTGTATTGGCACTAGGAGCTGTCTTCATTTTCCTATCATTTCATGTCATGGACAAAAATTACCTATGGTCGGTCATGAACGGGGTGCTGACATGGAAAAACCTTGGTTCATACTTCAGCATGAACTTCTTTTTTGCACAACCTTATCTAGTTGTTTGGGCTCTTGTTTATATGTTCATCTATTATATTCTGTCCCGCACTGGGCGAGAAAACAAAATATTGCTTGTCACGGCGGCCTTTGCCGCGATTTACACTGCGTTTTATCTGAAAGATCTGGCCAGTTCTCATCATGCGCTTATTGTTGCGGACATTATCGGATTAATATCTCTATTGGTTGGATTTCGTAGCAACCAACGACCTTTGGCTTCTTTTTGGCTCGGCCTCTTTTTCGTGCTTGTGATTTCCTTTTTCGCGCTTTTCCATTCACTTGGTGAAAATCTCCGCCATTTAATTCCCGAATTTATTGTACTATCATTCGGTGGCATTATTCTTTTTGCAGGCGCGTCGTTATTGATTTGGCAGCGAGGTGGATATGGCGCCTGGTCATGGGCTTTGCCTTTTGCATTTTCCGCATTCTTACTGTTGACTAATGTTAATTACATATTAGCTGTCAATTATAATGATTTATTTTGTTTAGGTATAACTTTGCCTCGTTATTTTCTAGGTGAATTTGCTCTTGCTGCCCTGTTGCTGGCCATCGCTTTTACTTACAAACAATTGTTGCCAAAATCTTCTTTATGGTGGTTGGACGCAATCAATATGATAATTATCATTCTGGCTTTAGCCGATGTGCGGCTGTCGCAAATTATGGGTGTGCGGCTGGACTGGCAGGTTTTAGAATTTGGCGACAGTCCTAAAATGATGTGGCGATTGGCAAAGCCTTATCTGCCTCAATTTTTTGGTGTTTTTGTTGTCTTGATTGTCGTTTATTTCATTAGCTTATTTGCGTTATGTAAATGGAGTAAAAAATTGGTTAGAAATCAAGATATGCCGTCGAATGGCAGTTGGTTTGCCTTACTTGCCTTTTTAGGATTGGGATTGGCTGGCTGGAGTTTTGCCAACCAAGACAAAGTAGAAGGCCAGACAGTTGCGTTGTTGGTGGAAACCAATCCAATTTGGCACAATGTTCAAAACCCACCGCTGACTCGGGAACAATTCACTGGAACAGCGCGGCAACTGGGCATTCACGTGCTGGCCACGTCGCCGACAGCACTGCGTCCCGCAGACAAGCCGCGCGATTTGAATGTGGTGCTGATCTTTCAAGAATCCTCTTACAATAAATACTTGTCGCTTTTCGACGGCAAAACCAACACCGAACCTTTGCTCTCAAAATATAAAGATCGTATGGAACTATTTCCCAATTTCTTTTCCAACTTTGAGGCTTCCATCTACGCCCGCTTCGCCAGCTTTACGGGACTATATCCTTCAATTGATTTCGCGTCCTTTACATTGAAAAGAGTGCCAGTCAAAAGCATCTTTGAAATTTTGCATGATCAAGGTTATTCCTGTTCTCTGTTTTATTCATCATACGTTGACTACACAGGCTTTCGTGATTTTTTAAGTGGACGTGGTCTGGACGAAATGTATGACGCGGACACGATGCCCGTGCCGCACACGATGCCACCGGTTGTCTGGGGCTTGCGTGAAGAAGAAACGCTGGCTGCCATGCAAAACCAAATCAAGAAATACGCCGCCAATAAAAAGAAATTTTTCCTGACCTACATTCCTGCCGCGCCGCACAATCCATTCGACGTTACTCCCGATCGTTTCCGTAAATATAAAATAAAGGAAATGGGAGATTTTACGCCACTCTATCTTAATACGTTGGATTATATGGATTGGATCATCTCCTCCGTGATTGACCAACTGAAAGATTCTGGACTGTTGGGCAACACGCTTGTCATCATCACTGCCGACCACGGTGAAATGCTTGGTCAGAATGGTGGGCCAACCGGACATGGTTGGGCGGTGACGCCGGAATTGGCAAACGTTCCTCTCATCATCATGGACCCGGCCAGACCCGGCTATTCCGTCAATCCCGTCGTCGGTTCGCAAGTGGATTTGCTGCCGACCCTCCTTGATCGTTTGAACATTCCGCTTCCCGGCGGGCAACTTTATGAGGGAACTTCGCTCGATTCTTCCATTCAGAACCGTTTTATTTATCTGAATGCCTTCCAACAATACGGACTCATTTACGGCAAACAAATAACTTGCGCGGATCGGGTAATCGGAACGCAAGAAGAAATGAGAATGTCCGGCAAAAACTATATCCTGTCCAATCAAGGCGCGCGCACATTTTTTACCCCGGCCAATGCGCCGTATTTTTCCCTGCCTTCAATTTCTGAATTTGACAATTTTCAGGAAAACCTTCTGGCTCATTACGCGCACTATTGTCAGTTATTTCAAACCGTTACCGCCGCGCAAAATTAAAAAAATTTGTTTTTTGGGGTGCCGTGTCAGCGACCCAAAATTAAAAGGGCAGGGGCGACCTGCGGGGCGTCCCTACCTAGGTAACGCAGCCGTCTCGGTTGCCCTCGCAGGCGAGACGCTTGCGCTACATTCAGTGTCCTGTTATCTGACAGTTCGTTGCCGGATGAGACAATCCCACTGGATTACCGGATGAAAAAGACCGAAACTTTGTTTTTTCCGAGTTGTTTAATGTTTGGTATGTCACTTTCACTGGTGAAATCAGGCGGTTGGATTTGGCTTTTGAATCTGGCATCGAGCCTGCTTTAAGCAGGCCAGATTGCGGTTGTAACAGGCAATCAAGTGAACAAAAATGTTATCATACATAGATAGTAACCCGCCTGTTGCTGCGTTCACACCGCATAAATGAAAGAGAATAACATGAAAATCAAAACATCCCGCAACGCGGGCTTTACACTGGTGGAAATCATGATTGTGGTGGCCATTATCGGTCTTTTGGCTGCCATCGCGATTCCTAACTTCCTCAAGGCGCGTTCCACTTCACAGATGAACGCTTGCATCAACAACCTTCGTCAGATTGATTCTGCCAAGCAGCAATGGGCGTTGGAAACCGGACAAAAAGCATCAGCGTCACCTACAGCTACGGATGTCACGCCTTATCTCGGCCGCGGCTCGGGTGGCAGTTTGACCAGCGTGGTTTGCCCAATTGACCCGGCCAAAACGTTTGCCACAAGTTACACTATCGGTAACATGAGCACGACGCCCACATGCCTGATTAACGGTACAGACGCGACTTTCCCTCACGTCTTGAAGAACTAATTATTTAGCTGATTCATTAAAAGGTCTGGAGTTCTAACTTCAGGCCTTTTTTATTTTGCAATCCGCTTGCTGAAATTGAACAATAATTTTCTGGCTTGTGGAATGATTTTTGTTATCTGAAATGCAATGAATCCGATCCTGCAAACGGATAATTTGGGCGTAACGTATCGCACGCGCGGCTTGAAATTGGAAACCAAGCCCGCCTTGAAAGGATTGAATCTTTCGGTCAATGCCGGCGAAATTTTTGGTTTTCTCGGTCCTAATGGCGCGGGCAAAACCACTACTATGAACGTGCTGCTGGGTTTTACTCCACCGACGAGCGGCACGGCGTATCTGTTCGGCATAGACGTGCGTCAACCCATCGCCCGCCAGCGCATCGGTTATCTGCCGGAGTTGACATATTACTATAAATTTCTCACCGCCGAGGAATTGCTGCGTTTTTACGCCAAAGTTTTCCAAATTCCGCGCGTCGAGGCGGACAAGCGAATCGAGCAACTGCTCAAATTGGTGGAATTGGAAGCGGCGGGCAAGCGACTCATCAAAACGTATTCCAAAGGAATGCAGCAGCGCGTCGGTTTGGCGCAGGCACTCATCAACAATCCCGACCTATTGATTCTGGATGAACCGACGAGCGGCCTTGATCCGTTGGGCCGGATGAAAGTGCGTGAAATCATTCAACGTCTGAAAAGCGAGGGCAAAACGGTCTTCTTTTCTTCGCATGAATTGGGCGAAGTGGAAACAGTTTGCGACCGCGTCGCCATCATTTATCAGGGCGAACTCAAAGCCATGGGAAGCGTCAGTGAAATTGCCGGACAGCATCATGGCAACCTTGAGAAGGCATTTTTGGACATCATCGGCTATCAACCGCAATCTGCGTTATGAATACGATTTGTGCATTGGCTGGCGTCGTCATCAAGGAACTTTATCGTCGCAAGGATTTCTATGTGTTGTTTGTGTTGACGGCATTGATCACAGTCGCGGCAGGCAGCGCGAAATTTTTCCACGACTCCAGCATCGTGCGTTATATCAAAGACATTTGCCTGCTGTTAATCTGGGTTTCGGCGTTGATTATCACCATTTCCATGACGGCGCGGCAAATTCCGGCGGAACGTGAGAACCGCACTATCTTTCCGCTGCTGGCCAAACCGGTGACACGCGGGCAGGTGATTCTCGGAAAATTTTTCGGCTGCTGGCTGGCCAGCGGCATGGCATTGATCGTGTTCTATATTTTCTTCGCGATCGTTTCCGGCTCGCGCGAACAGAGTTGGCCAATCTTGAATTATGCGCAGGCAATCCTATTGCAATGGGTAATGCTCGGCGTGGTGACGGCCATGACGCTGCTTGGTTCGATGATTTTTTCCGCGCCATCGGCCAATGTGACGATTTGTTTCATCGTTGTCGGTGGCATTTTGTTTTTAGGCCAACATCTGAACACCATCGCGTTGCGCAATCCCGAGCCGAATCGCAGCATCATTTACGCGATCTATTTTTTGATTCCCCATCTTGAAATGTTTGACGTGCGCGAACGCGTCGTCAACGACTGGCCACTGATCAATTGGTTGATTTGCGGTGTGGCGGTTCTTTACGGGGCGGCTTACACTATCTTGTTTTTGTTTCTCGCCTGGCTTGGATTCCGTCGTAAAAGCCTGAATATCTGATGAAAAAGCTTTCGCCAATCTCATGGTTGATTGTGTTGGTGATGACTTGCTTCACTTTGGCGACGTTATTTGTGCCGCGCGCGGAAAATTGGAACAGCCAAACCCAATCGGCGAATGCGTTCACACTGCTGTTCGGCGAAGGCCGGAAATTGTTCGCGAACGAATTTTTTGTCATGGGCGACGTGTATTTCCACAGCGGTTTTTATCCGACCATTTTTGACCAGCAGGAAACAGATCGCGACGTCGCCGCGCCCGCGCATGGCGGGGCGGATGACGCCGACCCCAACGAAGATTTTCGTGGCAGGCCGAAGGATTGGATTGATCGTCTGGAACGCGCGTTTGAACCCAACAAACATACTCATTTGAGCACCGGCGGCGCGGACGGGACGGTGAAAGCTGCCGGTGTGCAGGAAATTTTGCCGTGGCTCAAACTCGCCGCCGATACGAATCCGCAATTGATCGAAACTTATACGGTCGGCGCTTATTGGCTGCGCACCAGTCTGAACAAACCGCAGGAGGCGGAAGCCTTTTTACGCGAAGGTTTGCACTATAATCCTCGCAATTATGAGCTGCTTTTTGATTTGGGACAAATTTACAACGAAAATTATCATGATACCGCCCGCGCTCGAAATGTCTGGCTGGCCGCGTTGCGCGAATGGCAGGCGCAAAGCGATGCCGAAAAGAAAAATGACAAAATAGGCTTGGATGAAATCGCCGTGCAACTTGCGCATCTGGAAGACGGTGCGGGAAATTACCGACAGGCCATCCGGTATTTTGAACTGGCCAAATCGGTTTCGCCCAATCCCAACGCCATTCAGGAGCAGATTAACGCCATCCAGAAGAAATTGACCACGCCATCTCCCGCCAACACTAATAATGCGGCGCATTGAACGCGCAATTGCGCTTTGTTTTTCAAGCGACGCTTTGGTTTAATGGCCGCGATGAAAGCTCGGCAGGCCAAAATCAAACGTCGCACGCTTGAAACCAAAATTTCCATCAGCCTCAATCTCGACGGCAATGGCAAATCGCAAGTCAAAACCGGCATTCCGTTTTTTGACCACATGCTCACGCTGTTCGCCAAACACGCCGTCGTGGATTTACAATTGAAATGCGACGGCGATTTAGAAGTGGACGCGCATCACACCGTCGAAGATTGCGGCATCGCGCTGGGACAGGCGTTCGCGACGGCACTGGGTGACAAGCGCGGAATCCGTCGTTACGGATTTGGTTTTCATCCGAAAAATCCGTTCACTGGAGAAAGTTATGTGCCGATGGATGAATGTCTCGCGCGTTGCGTGATTGATTTCGGCGGGCGACCACATTTAGCCTGGCGTGGACTGGATAAATTTTCGCAAAAGAAAATTTCCGAAACGGAAAAAGATCAGGACGCTTCGAGCGCATTTCGTTTTGGTCTGGCGAAGGAATTTTTTCAAGCCTTCGCGAACGAAGCGCGCTGCAATTTGCATGTGGAATTGCTTTACGGTGACGAGCCGCATCACATCGTCGAAGCGCTGTTCAAGGCATTTGCCCGTGCAGTGGACGCGGCACGGCAATTCGATCCGCGCATCGCCGGCCAACTGCCGAGCACAAAGGGGAAATTGTAGAAATTTTCCGAAGCTTAGCAGCTTTTCGAAAATTTACTGTAGATTCGGCAGCCAGTGTTTGATGATTTGATTGGCCTCGCCGTCCTGCTGCCATTTGATCAATGTCCGGTTGACATCGTCGAGCAATGACAAATTGGATTTGTTCACCGCCCAGGCCAATTGTTCGTCGGTCAATTGAATCGGCACGGCCACAAGTCCGTCCGCTTCATTGGCGCTGGCCAGCCACCAAATCGTCGGCGCGTCGCTGATGAACAGGTCAATTTTCTTCTTCTTCAACGCTTTGGCGCCTTCTTCGCCATTGCTGAAGGTTTTCAATTTGGAACGTGGAAATTCCTGTTCCACGAGAAATTCGCCCGTGGTGGCTTTTTCCGTGCCGATCACGCCCGGCGGCGGCATCGGAAAGCCGAGCAGATAATTGTGGTAATCGTCACGGCGCACCAACGCCATTTGTCCGCTGCGCAGGTAAGGTGCGCAAAAATTGACGCGGAATTGGCGCGCTTTGGTAATGGTCATGCCGGACATGATGATGTCAATTTTGCCGTCGAGCAAAGCGGGAATCTGATCCGGCCAGTCCACCTCCACAAATTTGACTTCGCGCTTCAATTCTTTGCCCAGTTGCTGCGCGAAATCCGCTTCAATCCCTGCGATTTTACCGTCCTGTTTGAAAATGACCGGCGGCAGATTGGGTGTAACGCCAACTTTCAACGGCGGCAACGCATCGTCGGCAAAGGAGATTTGCACCACAAACAAAACCAGCGCAGCTAAAGCATACGAAATGATTTGTTTTAGTTTCATAGGCGATTTGATTTTCTGTCGGATTTGCTGGCGAAACAATACTTCACACCGGACGATTTGCAAAAGGTTAAATAAAAAATGCCCCGCGGTTTTTCGCGGGGCATTTTGATTCGGGTAATAATTTTTAAGAACCGACGCTGGCCAGTTCTTCGCCGTTTTCGACGTTGACGATCTTGAATTGTTCGGCGTGCATTCCGGTGTCGGCACGGAACGATAATTTGCCGAAGTAGCGTTTTTCCATTTCGATGAGATGTTTCTCGTCTTCGGTGCGCAATCGTTCCAGCACGGTCGGATTGACGACGATGCGAAGCTGGAAATCCGATTCGTCGCGCGTGCGTTTCTTCAGAATTTCCTGAAGCTTGCGCTGAATTTCCACACTCATCGTAACGACGCTCTTGACCTTGCCACGGCCTTTGCAATACGGACAATCATCATAGACCGCCGAGCGGACGCTTTCGCTGTGGCGCTGGCGCGTCATTTCCATGAGACCGAGTTGCGAGATCGGCAGGATGTGCGTCTTGGCCTTGTCGCGGCGCAACCCGTCTTTGACTTTTTGATAAACGGCCTGTTGGTCGCGCCGGCCTTTCATGTCAATGAAATCGAGCACGATGAGTCCGCCCATGTTGCGCAAACGCAATTGACGCGTGATTTCCTCGGCGGCTTCAAGATTCACTTTCAGAATCGTCGCTTCCTGATCGCGATTGCCTTTGTGGCGGCCGGTGTTCACGTCAATCGCCACGAGCGCCTCGGTTTCGTCAATGACGATGTAACCGCCGCTCTTCAAATGCACTTGCCGCGAAAACGTGTTTTCCAATTGCTTGGAAATGTTGAAGCGGTCGAAAATCGCCTGCGCTTCGGTATAGAATTTAATTTTGCTCGCGGAGCGTTTCGAGATTTTTGAAATCATGTCGCGCATCCGGTCGTGGGCTTTTTGACTGTCCACGACAATGCGCTCGACGTCTTCCGTGAGAAAATCACGCACGGTGCGCTCGATCAAATCCGGTTCCTGAAAAACGCAGGTAGCTGGCGGCTGCGATTTGATTTTTTCCTGCACGCTGCGCCATTCTTCGAGCAACAACGCGAGGTCGCGCACGAAATAACGCTTTTGCTGGCCTTCGCCGGCGGTGCGCATGATGACGCCCATGCCGTCGGGAATC
>DASZXB010000006.1:0-20680 GCA_035546095.1 Verrucomicrobiia bacterium
GTCATCAACAAACGCGCCGGCGGCACGGGCTTGATTTCCGGTCGCAAAGCGTTTCAACGTCCGATGAAAGACGGCGTGAAATTGCTGAACCTGATTCAGGACGTTTATCTGGACAAGGACATCACCGTGGCATGAAGTAAAGCTCGTCCGCGCGATTTTTCAGGCTTGCGTTTTGACGGTTCGCGCGAAAGACTACGCGCCCGATTATGCAATCACAAGACACCGTTGGCGTATCGCTTTTGAAACTCTGGTCGTGGGCAGAGGCGAATGTGAAACAGATTGCCATTGCTTTTGGCGTTATCGTCATCGTCATTGGACTGGTCACATTTTTTCAGTGGAAACAAAATCAAAAGGAAATCGCCGCTGGCAACGCGTTCACGCAGGCGCTGGTCGGCAATCCGCAGACTGCCGATGCCGGTCAAGTGGCTGAATCCTATCTGAAAGTCGCCGGTGAGTATTCCGGCACAAAAGCAGCGCAACGGGCGCAATTACAGGGCGCGGCCATGTTGTTCACCACCGGAAAATACGCCGACGCTCAATCACAATTCCAAAAATTTCTTGATACACACCCCGACAGTCAATTTGCTGGGCAAGCCGCGCTGGGTGTGGCGGCAAGTCTTGACGCGCAAGGGCAGACCAATTCAGCCCTCGGCGCATATCAACGGGTCATCAACGCGTTTGCCGACCCGCTGGCGGCTGACGCTGCCAAATTTGCCATCGCCCGCATTGACGAGGCTCAAGGCAAATACTCCGACGCGTTGATTTTTTATCAGGACGTCGCCCAAGCCAATCGTAACAGCTCGCTCGGTTCGGAAGCCGGAATGCGGGCACTGGAATTGAAATCAAAATTGCCGGCGATGGCTTCAACGACGAACGCCCCATTCAAATTGAGCAATTGAAATGAAGTTGACCATCATCGGAACCGGCTACGTCGGCCTTGTCACGGGAACTTGTTTCGCTGAAGTCGGCCACCACGTCGTTTGCGTGGATAATAACGCCGCCAAAGTAAAATTGCTTCAATCCGGCGGCATTCCCATTTACGAACCCGGACTTGAAGAATTGGTCAAAAAAAATGTGGCTGTCGGACGTTTGTCGTTCACCAACAGCACGACTGAAGGCGTCCAGAAATCCGATGTCGTTTTCATCGCCGTGCCCACGCCGCCGCAGCCCGATGGTTCGGTGGACTTAAGCTACATCGAACGTGTCGCGCGCGATATTGCCGGCGCGATGACCGAATACAAAATCGTCGTGGACAAAAGCACCGTGCCGGTCAAAACCGGTGAAAAGGTCGCGGAAACCATCAAACGCTATTGCAAGACGAACGTGGAATTTGACGTGGTGAGCAATCCTGAATTTCTGCGCGAAGGTTTTGCCGTCGGCGATTTGATGAAACCTGACCGCGTCGTCGTCGGCGTAAGCTCGCAACGTCCGGCAGCGGCCATGAAGGAAATTTACAAACCCTTCAATGCGCCCATCATCGTCACGGACATTGCCTCGGCGGAACTCATCAAACACGCCGCCAATTCATTTCTCGCGCTGAAAATTTCCTACATCAACGCCATCGCCGCCATTTGCGAAGCCGCGGGCGCGAATGTGCAGGAAGTCGCCAACGGCATCGGCTTGGACGAGCGCATTGGCCGCAGATTTTTGAACGCGGGCATCGGTTTCGGCGGCAGTTGTTTCCCGAAAGACTTGAGCGCGTTCATCAAAATCGCCGAGCAAATCGGTTACGATTTCAAACTGCTCAAGGAAGTTCAGCGCATCAACGCCGAACAAATGGAACGCTTCGTCAAAAAAATCACCGACACGCTCTGGGTTTTGAAGGATAAGAAAATCGGCGTGCTCGGTCTCGCGTTCAAGCAAAACACCGACGACGTGCGCTCATCGCCCGCGATTGATTTGTGCCAGCGCTTGCTCAAAGAAGGCGCGACGCTGCGCGTTCACGACCCGAAGGCGATGGGCAAAGCGAAGCCGTTTCTACCAAACGTCACTTACGTGGACGACCTCAACGACGTGGCCGACGGCTGCGACGCGCTGGTGATTGCGACCGAATGGGAAGAATTCAAGAAACTGGATTTGGAACGCGCCAAGAAATCGCTCACCCACCCCATCATGTTCGACGGACGGAATCTTTTTGATCCGGCGGAAATGCAAAAGCTTGGCTGGATTTACAAAAGCATCGGGCGATGAGTCGAATTATTGAAGTCGCGGCGGCTTTGGTTTTTCGCGGTGGCAAACTTTTAATCACGCAGCGCAAATCCGATTCCCATCTCGGCGGATTTTGGGAATTTCCCGGCGGCAAACTTGAAGCGGGCGAAACATTTGAAAAATGTCTCGTCCGCGAAATCCGCGAAGAACTGGGAATCGAAATTTCCGTCGGCGAACTTTTTGAGGAAATCGCGCACGATTATCTCGCCAAATCGGTTCACCTGAAATTTTTCGTGTGCAAATTGATTCGCGGCGAACCAAAACCGCTGGATTGCGCGGCGTTCAAGTGGATCGAGCAATCGGAATTGGCCGATTATGAATTTCCTGCCGCTGACGCGCGATTGCTGGAGAAATTGCGCGATTACACTTTCCCGTAAACTTCCTCAATCACCTGCTTGAAGTTGTTTTCGCCGGGCTGGACAATTCCGAATTCGCGTTGGGCGTTGTCCACGGAATCGCTCGCGTGCGCGGCGTTGACCGTGATGTTCGAGCCGAATTCGCGGCGAATCGAACCGGGCGGCGCTTTGGACGGATCGGTCGGGCCAAGCACGTCGCGGATTTTGCGGACGGCATTAACGCCTTCATAAACCAACGCGATACACTTTTGCGTTCCCGGCTTCTGACGGTCTTCCTCCGACGCGCATTCCGCTGGCGTGCTGCCAGACATGAAACGCATGATGACATCAAACTGATTGTCGCCGTGCAGCGGCCCCAAAATATCGCCAAGCGCTTTTTGTTCCGCAGGCGGAATCACAAAACCAAATTCCTTTTCGAGAATTACTTTTGCGCGCTCGCTCACACCGTCTTTCAATTTTGTCCGCAGTACTTCGCGAACGGGACCATAAAATTCCATCGCCTGCGCCACACTCATGTGCAGCACTTTCACGCCGACGATGTAAAGTCCCGTGCGCGAAAAGAAATCAATCACGTTGCCGGGACGTCCGGTCGCAAATTTGAAATTGTCCGGCTTGATGAGCACCAGCGTGCGTTCAACGGTTTCACCCGGCAGATGCGCGATGACATTTTCCAAAATGCCGCCGTCGCTGTCCGAATAACGCGCCCAAAGTTTCAATTTCGTTTCCGCTTCCTGCTCGTTGGGCGACGCGAGCACAGCCGGCTCAAAATAACGGACGGATTGCCCGTCGTCGTCCATGATCAAATCGCTGTAAGTGTCGCGGATGGTTTCGCCGCTGCGACGGTCGGGACCCAAATTGCCGACGACCGAACGCACTTTGCGCACGGCTTCGTCGCCGCGAAAGACCATCATCATCACGCGCCGGCGGCGGCCGGTTTTATGATCGGGCGAAAGATTTTTGAGCACGTATTCCCGAATCAATTCCTGAATCTTCCGGTCTTGCGGGTCGTGAGCAGAAACGATGGCTTCGGCATATTGCTTGGCCAGTTCCGCGCTCGGCGCGAACATCCGCATCGCCACCAAATCAAGGCCGGTGCGCGAAATCAACCGGCTCAAGATGCCGCCGGTGCGCGATTTGTAGAGCGAATAGGGAGTGACGATGACGTAAGCAAGTTGGTCAGGCATAAATCAACTTGCCACCGGTGGATTGGCGGGCGTCGCGGCTTTGCCGCCCAAAATTTTGAACATGACTGTGCCGCATGTCGGACACTTGCCTTTGATGGCTTTACGACCGTTTTTCATGGTTTCCTCAACGCCGTTGGCGATTTCCTTCTTGGCCTTGCATTTGACGCAATATCCTTCCGCCATAAAAACTTTACCGTCCGCGCTTCATGCCCGAACGGCGCAAACAGCTTACCCGAGCCAATTTAAGAACGCAACCCGGAAAGAAATTACTACAAATAATTGAAAATCAAATGGTTAAAAGCAATTTTAGGCAAGGGTTCATTTTGAAGCCATTTTTCTCAATTCCATCTTCAAAATCTTTCCCGTCGCATTTTTTGGCAAGGTTGGCAGAAAAACGACTTGTTTCGGCGCTTTGTAATCCGCCAATTTGCCGCGAATGAATTGCAACAATTCCTTTTCATCCAACGTTTGCCCTTCTGCCGCGCTGACAAACGCCACGGGCTGCTCGCCGCGGCGCGTGTCGGGCACGCCGATGACCGCCGCCTCGCGCACGCCGGGAAAATGATAAATCACTTCCTCAATCTCGCGCGGATAAACGTTGATGCCGTTGACAATGAGCATGTCTTTCTTGCGGTCGGTGATGTAATAATAGCCGTCGGCGTCACGATGGCCGATGTCGCCCGTGAGCAGCCAATCACCGCGCATCACTTTTTTGGTTTCTTCCGGCTGATTCCAATAGCCCTGCATCACGTTGCCGCCGCACACGCAAATCTCGCCGGTCTCGTTCGGTCCAAGAATTTTTCCTGAATCATCCTGCACGCTCATTTCCACGTTCGGAATTGGAATGCCGATGGAGCCTGCTTTGCGAATTCCCTTAAGCGGATTTTTGGAAACCACCGGACTCGCCTCGCTCAATCCGTAACCTTCAATCAACGGCACATGAAATTTTTCCTCGAATTCTTTGAGCGTTTGCATCGGCAACGGCGCGCTGCCGCTGATGAAAATGCGAATCGGCAGCGGCGTCGGCAATTGCGCGCCAAGCATCATCCGATAAAACGCCGGCACGGCGGGCAGAATCGTCGCGCGGCGCGAAAAAATTTCCTGCAACATCGCGCGCGGCGGATGCAGCGATTTCACCAGCACAATCGAGCCACCGATGAGAAATGGCAGAAAAATGCCGACCGTCATCATGTAAGTATGAAACATCGGCAAAATCACCGCGAGACAATCATCTGAAACGGCTTGCAGCACCAACTGACAACTTTCGACATTGTGCAACAGATTACCGTGCGAAAGCATCGCGCCTTTTGGTTTCCCCGTTGTGCCGCTCGTATAAATGATGACGGCCAAATCTTTTTCGGAACGCGAAGATGAAGAATTGGGGGCGGAAACTGGATTAAGCGAGGCAAATTCCTCGACCTTGAAAATTTTCAATTGCGGGCGCGCGGCGACCAGTTCGGGAAAGTGTGCGGACAATTCCGTGTCGCAAATCAAAATGTCAATGCCGCCGTCGTTCAAAATGTAGCCGACTTCCGCCGGTTTCAAAAAATTGTTGATGGGCACGACGATTGCGCCGGTGTGTAGGATTCCAAAAACGCTCGCGACGAATTCGGGACAATTCTTCAACCAGAGCGCCACGCGGTCGCCCGGCTGCACACCAAATTGATCTTGCAATTGCGCGGCAATGCGTTGCGATTGCGCCAACAGTTCGGCGTAGGAAACTTCGCGATCACCGTAAAAAATCGCGGGTTTCTGCGCGTGCGTATCCGCGCATCGGGAAAAGGCAATGAAAAGGTTCATCGGGTTTTGAATTTTAGCTTTGAGTTTTAGGTTGAAAAAAATAAAGCTGTTGCACAACTCAAATTTCAAAATAAAACGAAAGCCGTTACGTGATTGACAACGACGCAAAACTCGCCGCGCTTCTGCCCCGATTGAAATCCGCCGCGTGGCTCGCGATTGACACCGAAGCCGACAGTTTGCACGCCTACCCCGAAAAAGTTTGTTTGATTCAAATCAGCGCCGCCGACGGCGATGAATTGATTGACCCGCTGACGCAAATGAATCTCGATGCGCTGTTCGACGTTTTCAACGCGCACGAATTGATTTTACACGCCGCCGATTACGATTTGCGCTTGTTGGAAAAACATCATCAATTCACGCCGTCCGCGATTTTCGACACAATGCTCGCCGCGCGGCTTTTGGGCGAGCGGCAATTCGGCTTGAGCCATCTCGTCGAAAAATTTCTCGGCGTGAAACTGGACAAGGGTTTGCAAAAAGCGGATTGGGCGAAAAGACCGCTGACCGAGCGCATGGAAAAATACGCGCGCAACGACACGCATTATCTGAAACCGCTGGCGGACAAATTGAAAGTCGGACTCGCCGCCAAAAACCGGCTCGCGTGGCATCAGGAAAGTTGCGCGCGGCTCGTGGCCGAATGTTCACTGCCGCCGCTGGTGGATTCCGATTCGCTCTGGCGCGTCAAAGGCAGCAACCAATTGAGCCGCCCCGCCCTCGCCGTTTTGCGCGAACTCTGGCACTGGCGCGAAAAGGAGGCGATTCGCGCCAATCGCCCGCCGTTCTTCGTTTTGTCGCACGAAAAACTTGTGGACGTTGCCGCCGCTGCCGCCGCGCATCATTCGTTTGAAAATTTTTTGTCGCCGCGAATGCACCCGCGCCGCCGCGAGAATCTGTTTGCTGCCGTCAAAACCGGATTGGCGTTGTCTGCGGAAAAACATCCCGAAATTGTGCGGCACACGTTTTATCGTCCGGGCGAAATGGAACTTCGCCGTTTCCGCGAACTCGAAAAACGCCGCAATCATCACGCGCACGAACTCGGCATTGACCCGACGCTCATCGCCAGCAAATCGAAACTCGGCGACCTCGCGCGTGACTGGGATAAATACGCGCCGGAATTGATGAACTGGCAGCGCGAATTGCTCAAATGAAATCGCCGCCAAAATTTCTTCGCGCAACAAAGTGGAAATCCGCAACCGTCGAACCACTCGCCGGCGATGCCTCGACACGAAGATATTTTCGCCTGCGAAAAGGAAATGAAACTGCGATTCTCATGGATGCTTCGCGGGTTCGTGAAATCGTCGCGCCATTTGTTCAAATCAATCAACATCTGCAAAAACTCGGTTTCAGCGCGCCGGAAATTCTCGCGCGCGACGACAAAAACGGACTTCTGCTGCTGGAAGATTTCGGCGACGAAACCTTTTCACATTTGTTGGAAAAACAATTCGATTCCGAAAAACTTTTTGAACTCGCTACCGATGTTTTGATTGCGCTGCACAAACATCCGCAAGCCGCGCCGAAAAATTTGCGCGCGTATCATCCGCAAAAAATGCTCGAAGACGTTGAATTGTTTTTAGAATTTCCACCCTCGTTTTCCCTCTCCCCGCCCAAACGGGGAGAGGGACAGGGTGAGGGGGTTTTGAAAAACGTGCCACCTCACCCCGTCCCTCTCCCCCGCTTCGCGGCGGAGAAAGAGGAAATTCGCGAAGAATTCCAAAAAATCTGGCTCGACCTTTTGCCGCTCGCGCATCAAGTTCCCGCATCGTTGTTGCTGCGCGATTATCACGTTGCCAATCTGATGCTGTTGCCCAAACGCAAAGGCGTCCGCCGCGCCGGACTTTTGGATTTCCAAGACGCTTACGCCGGCCCGATTACCTACGATTTGGTTTCGTTGCTCGAAGATGCACGCCGCGATGTGCCCGCCGGTCTCAAAGAAAAAATGCTCGCATGCTACCTTGCCGAGTTTCCAAAATTGAACCGCGCCGATTTTGAAATTTCACTGGCGATTCTCGCCGCATTACGCCACACGCGCGTGCTCGCGATTTTTGAAAAATTGCATCGCGAAGGAAAATCCCATTACAAAAAACTTCACTCGCCGCGCGTGGAACGTTTGTTGCAACAGGCGTTGAGCCATCCCAAACTGGCCGCGTTGAAAAACTGGTTCGCAAAACATGGCCGCTAAAATCAAAACCGCGATGGTACTCGCCGCCGGTTACGGCACGCGCTTGCTGCCGTTGACAAAAACGACGCCCAAACCGCTCGTGCCGGTCGCGGGCAAGCCGATGATGGAATACGCGCTCGACCAATTACTCGCCTACGGCATCGAGCAAGTCGTCGTCAACGTCTCGCATCACAAGGAGCAATTGACGGATTATTTGTCGCGATTCAAATCCTTGAGCTTCAAAATTTCCGAAGAAGCCGAACCACTTGAAACGGGCGGCGGATTGAAAAAAGCGGAAAAGTTTTTCGCAAACGAACCGCTGTTCACTATCAACAGCGACATTATCTGGCTGGATGAAAATGAAAGCGCGCTCGAACGGCTGGTGAATCATTGGAACGACGCGCAAATGGATTTTCTGTTGCTCGCGCAATCCAAAGCCAAAGCCGTCGGCCACGACAAGGGCGAAGACCATTTGTTCATCAAACACGAAAACACGATTGATTGGAACGATTCCGACGCGCCTTACATCATTGCCGGAATCGGCATTTTTCATCCACGCGTTTTGCGAAATGCGCCGGACGGAAAATTTTCCGTCAAAATTCTTTGGCGCGAAGCAATGAAACAAAACCGGCTCAAATGCCTGCCGCATTTTGGGCGCTGGTTTCAAACCGGCACAATCGCCGACATCAAAAAAACCGAAGAAATTTTTGTGAAGGACGGCGTGTCGCCATCCCAAATTTAGGGTCGCCAACACGGTGTTTCCCAAGCCTCGACACTGGAATTTCACCTGTTTTTACTTGATTCACGAATTAACAAATGATTCAATCAAGCAATTCTCAGAAAGCATATGAAAGCGTGCGGCTTCAAATCAGCGGTCAGCTTGATTGCATTTTTAGCTCTCAACGCTTTTGCCGCGACGCATTACGTGGATTTGAACAGCGCGAATCCCACGCCGCCTTACACCGATTGGAGCACTGCCGCGACGAACATTCAGGATGCGGTTGACGTGGCGACGAATGGCGATTTAGTTTTGGTGACAAACGGTATTTACCAGAGTGTTGGTCGGTCAGCGCCAGATGGATCTCCGACCAGCGTAGTGGTAACCAAAGCGGTAACCTTACAAAGTGTCAATGGTGCTGTGGCGACGTTGATAGATGGAATTAGTACAATGCGCTGCGTATATTTAACCAATGGAACTAGCTTGCTAGGCTTCACTTTGAGCAATGGAACTGCTGGTTTCGGTGGTGGCGTATACTGTGCTTCCACGAGTGTGCTGGTGCCTAATGCCGATGTGCTGGTTGCAAATTGCCTATTGTTCAATAATTCAGCAGGCTTTAGTGGCGGTGGTGCAAGTACGGTTACGCTCAGCAATTGCACTTTTTCGGGTAATTCCGCTGACGGGGGTGGAGGAGCAGCGTATAGTGTATTGAACAATTGTATCTTAACCAACAATTCATCTGACATTGCGGCTGCGGTGTATTCTTGCATGGTTACGAATTGTACAATCATTGGCAATTCAGGCGGGTATGGCTCTATTGGAGGCACATTGGCTAATTGCTTGTTAAGTGATAACAACGTTTACGATGCTGTGTCGGGTGGTGGAACACTTATCAATTGCACAGTCGTTGGCAATATGAACGGAATTGTTGATTGCGTCGCCTCCAACTGCATCGTTTATGGAAATGACGCCCAAGGCGGAGCGAACTATACGAGTGAAAACGAACTTGGCACATTAGTGCTGAAGTATTGTTGCACCACTCCAGATCCCGGAGGTTTTAACGGCAGTATCGGCAACATCACAAACGAACCTGCCTTTGTTGATTTGGCCAATGGCGATTTTCATCTTCAATCCAACTCGCCTTGCATCAATGCCGGGAATAATTCTTACATCACAAACGCAACAGATTTGGACGGCAACCCGCGCATCGTCGGCGGCACAGTGGACATCGGCGCTTACGAATATCAAACGCCAAGTTCGATTTTATCTTACGCTTGGGCGCAGCAATACGGTCTGCCTACGGATGGTTCGGCAGATTATGCGGATTCCGATGGCGATGGCATGAACAATTGGCAGGAATGGCGTTCAGGCACAAACCCGACCAATTCATTGTCGTTGCTGAAAATGTATTCGCTGCCCGCAACGAATAATTTATCCGGCATCACGGTCAGTTGGCAAAGCGTCGGCAACGTCACTTACTTTTTGCAAAGCAGCACGAATCTCGCGGTTCAGCCGCCGTTTTCGACGATTCAAAGCAACATCATCGGTCAGGATGGCGTGACAACTTATGTGGATTCATCGGCAACCAACGATGTTCCTTATTTCTATCGCGTCGGCGTGCAATAAATCACCGCACGACTTCAAACGCGAAACCCTTCAAGTATTCCGTTTCGGGAATCATCGGAATGATTGGATGGTCGGGCGATTGTGAGTAAGTCGCCACGCGGCGCAAAATTCTTCGTGTGTCAAATGCTGCCGACAAAAGAGTGTCCTGAAACAATTCCGCGCCGACGTGATGCGAGCAACAAAATGTCGCCAGCACGCCGCCGGTTTTCAGCAATTTCAACGCGCGCAAATGAATTTCCTTATAGCCGCGCAACGCATCCGGCACGGATGCGCGATTGCGCGTGAACGACGGCGGGTCGAGAATAATCAAATCAAATCGCGGAATCACTTTTTCGTGCGGCTTGACGGTGGTTTGCGCTTTGAGCCAGTCAAAAACGTTCACGTTTTCAAACGAACATTTTTCGGTAAGGCCGTTTGCGACGGCGTTGCGTTTTGACACTTCAATTGCGTCCGCGCTTTGGTCGAGCAAATGAACGTGCGCCGCGCCCGCGCGCGCCGCGTGCAAACCGAAGCCGCCAAGAAAACTGAAACAATCCAAAACCTGCCCGCCTTCGGCGAATTGTGAAACGGCTTTGTAATTGATTTGCTGATCCAAATACATTCCGGTTTTGTGGCCGCCGAGCAAATCCGTTTCAAATTTCAGGCCGTTCAAATTCACGGAAACTTTCTCAACCGATTCACCAAACAAAATTCCGCTCGCTTCGGCCAAGCCTTCAAATTTGCGCGAGGCGACGTCGCTGCGTTCCAGAATCGCGCGCGGTGAAAAGATTTTTTGCAGCGCGGCGACAATTTGCGTTTTGCGTTTGTCCATTCCGAGCGAGGAAATTTGCAGAACCAAAACGTCCTCGTATTTGTCCACAATCAATCCGCTTAAGAAATCGCTTTCGGCATTGACGACGCGGAATGAAGAGGCATCTGGCAAATACCTTTCGCGAATTTGGAGCGCGGCGCGGATTCGTTCCTCAAAGAATTTTTCACCAGCTTCAATCCGTTCCGGTGAAAGCACGCGGACATGGATTTTTGATTTGGAATTGAAGAATCCGATGCCGAGAAATCTTTGACGGGAATCTTTGACCTGGACGAGTTCGCCGTCGGCGGGCGTTTGTATGATCCGAAGGATTTCGCTGGAATAAATCCACGGATGACCGGCGACAATGCGGTCGGCTTCACCCGGTTTGAGAATGACAGTTGGCAGTGAATCCATGTTTGTAAACAGTTGGCCGGAAATCCGGTAGCGGACATGGAATCAAATTCCGACGCACAAAAAAAGAAATGATTTCAGCGCGCGCGAAAATCACCACGGTTTCGCGTTCACCGTGCTCAACGGCCAGTCGTCCGAGCGGAAAGGAACGGCGGGCAATCCCGCGCCGTTGTAAAGCGTCGCCAACGGATTGGCCTGCCACGCGTAGCGAACGGCGACCGGATTCGGAACATCCGGCGACGAAACAATAATTGTGTCGCCGTCAATTTTCGCGTCCGCCCAATGCCATTTGCGGTCCGCGCCGGCAATGGAAAATTCGCCAAGTTTGCCGCCTTTGACTACCAATCCGCCGGCGGCGTGCATGAAATGAATTTTCAACGCGCCGGAAATTTTTTCAGCGGATTTGAAAGTTGGCCCGGCATACGGAATTTTTTCGCCGTAAGTTTCCGCCAGTGCGAGCAACGCGAGGCGTTCGCCGACAATTTTTTTATCCGGCGGATGAATGTTGTCGGCGTCGCCGGTGTCCACTGTCACGGCCAGACTGGAATTTTTCACCGTTTTGGCCGTCAACGCCTGTGCCTCGCGCAATTCCGCCCAAGCGTCGTCGCCGGGTGAATTTTTGCGCGTCATGAATTTCGGCAGGCTCACGATATAAAACGGAAAATCGCCTTGCGCGAAAATGCGCCGCCAGTCGCCAATCATCGCCGGCAGCAATGTGCGGTATTGCCATGCGCGCGTGAAGTTCGCCTCGCCCTGATACCAAATTGCGCCGCGAATCGCGAGCGGCGCGACCGGATCAATCATGCCCAGATACAACACTTCAGGCATCGTCGGATAATTTTCCATCGTCAACGGCAGCGGATGCGGCGGCTTGGCGTTCACGCTCAATGCGCCGCGCCATTCGCCCGCGAGCGGAATCTCGGTTTTGTCGCCGAGCGTCAGTTTCAATTCCTCCGGTTTTCCCAGAAATCCACCCGGCGTTTTCGTTTTGAAAACGCGGACGGCAATCATATTGGTTCCCGGCTTCAAAACGTCGTCGCCGATTTCATAGACCCGCGGATTTTCGACCCACGAACTCGCGCCGACCCATTGGCCGTTGATGTAAGTCGTGTCCATTTTTTCAATCGAGCCGAGGTGAATCGCGGCTTTGCCGGCGGGCAACGGATTTGGCAGCATGATTTCTTTGCGGAACCAGCAAATTGCTGGAACGTCGCCCACGCCCAATTCCGCAAATCCGCCGGGAATTCGCACCGTTTTCCAACTCGAATCGTTGAAATTTTCCGCCGACCACAAGTTGTTGCCGATGTCGTATTCATCGAGCCAGTGCATGAGAAAACTGCCGTATTCCGGCCCGCCTTTGGCGTGCAGGCGTGCGATTTCATCCAGCGGCGCGTCAAAATCCTTCAGCGAACGCAATGTTTCAGGACTCATCCAGCTTTCCACCGGCGTGCCGCCCCAGCAATCTTCGACGAGGCCAATCGGCATGTGAATTTCACTTTGCAATCTTGTCGCGAAAAAATAAGCGACGGCTGAAAATCCGTTCCAGCCGTCCTGCGCCACCGTCTGCGGTGAACAAATTTTCCACGCGCCTTGCGGAACGGCGGCGGGCGCGTAAGCGACGCGATGTCCCGCAAGAAAAAGGCGGATTTCAGGATGATTCGCCGATTGAATTTCCTCCGCGCCATTTCGCGCCATGTCCAAACCAAATTCCATGTTGGATTGACCACCGCAAATCCAAACATCGCCAACCAGCACTTCATGGAATTCAACACCCTGTTGCGCACCGGAAATTTTCAGCGTGTAAGGTCCGCCAGCCGGCGGCGGCTGAATTTTCGCCTGCCAGCGGCCATCCGCGTCGGCAATTGCCATGGCTGAACGACCGGCGATTTCAACGGTGATTTTTTCGCTCGGCTTCGCCCAACCCCAAATCGCATTCGGCTTGTCGCGCTGCAAAACCATGTTGTCGCCAAACATCGGACTGACAAATGGCAAGGTATTTTCCGTGGCGTTCACAAATAATGCCGCCGAAATAAAAAACAGGCAGGTGAAAAAGCAAAGGCGCATGGATTCATTTGTAAATTCAGTCGCACAACGACGCAATGTTTTTTGGATGTAGAATCCTATGCCGAGCTATTTCAACAACGCTTCGGCATGCTTTCGCGCGGCGACACTTTGCCCCCCCAACATCCGCGACAATTCCGTCACTCGCGATTTTTGGCCAAGCAATTCGATTTCTGAAATCGTCCGGCCATTTTTGATTTGCTTGGTCACGATGTAATGCGCGTCTGCCGGCGCGGCGACTTGCGGCAAATGCGTGATGCACAAAACCTGTCGTTTCGTCGCAATCTGTTTCATTTTCTCGCCGACAACATTTGCCGTTTCGCCGCCAACATTCGCGTCCACTTCGTCAAAAATCAAAACGGGAATTTCGTCTTCTGCCGCCAGCACAGTTTTCAGCGCCAACATCACTCGCGCCATTTCGCCGGACGATGCAATCGCGCGCAATGGCTTGGCCGGCTCGCCCAAATTCGGCGCGAACTGAAATTCAATTTCGTCAAAACCGGAAGAATGTAACGCAGGCATCTCGCCTGCGACTTGGTTTGCGAGCAAGCGGGACGCCTGCGCTACATTCGAAATCGCCACGTCGAATTTGCTCTGTTTGAACCCCAAATCGCCAAGTTGCTGGCTGACAGCTTTGGCCAGTTGTGGAACGACCTTTTTGCGTGCCGCCGAGAGTTTTTTTCCTGCGGACAAAATTTCCGCGTCCAATTTTTGCAATTCAGAATTGATGCGTGTCAGTTCCGCATCCCGCGATTCCAGTGATTGTAATTTCTGTTTCGCTTCATCGCCGAAAGCAATGACTTCGGCCAGCGTCGCGCCATATTTGCGTTTCAGCGAATGAAGCAAATTCAGACGCTCTTCCAATTCCACCAGCCGCGCCGGGTCAACGTCCGCTTTTTCCGCGTAATGCGACAATTCACGCTGCAATTCGCGCAAATTTTCGACAGTTTGCGAATGGAGTTCGGTCAAATTCGCCGCGCCGGAATCCACTCGCGATAATTCGTTTAACGTCCGGCCAATCATGCCGGCTTGCGTGAGCAATGAATTTTCATTTTCACTCAAAGCGTCAAGTGCGGCTTGGCTTAATTGCAATAATTTCGCCGCGTTGCTGACGCGATTAAATTCTTCCTCGGCAGATTTTTCTTCGTCCGGCTGCAAGCGAGCGGCGGAAATTTCCTGAACTTGAAACCGGAGCAAATCCAACTGCTGCGCGTAGGTTTTTTCGTCCACGATGAGCATGGATTTTTCGTTTTCCAAGATCGCGCGGCGGTGGACGAGTTCGGTAAATTCGTCACGTTGTTTTTCCAATTTGCCGAAAGCGTCCAGAATCAAAAGTTGTTTGGCTGGATTGAGCAATGATTGGTGGTCATGCGGGCCGTGCATGTCCACGAGCCATTCACCAATCGTCGCCAGCGCGGCGAGCGTCGTCGGCGAGCCGTTGACGAATTGACGATTCGCGCCGTTCGCGGAAAACATGCGTTTGAGAACGAGTTGATTTTCTTCGCATGGTTCAAGGCCGTTTTCTTCGAGAAAATTTTTCAACGGTGTGTGGAGTTTTTTCACGTCGAATACGGCTTCGACGGAACAGCTTTCTTCGCCGCTGCGAATCAAACTGCGGTCGGTGCGTTCGCCCAAAACCAGATTGAGCGCGCCGATGATGATGGATTTGCCCGCGCCGGTTTCGCCGGTGATGACGTTGTAGCCGGGCTGAAGCTCCAGCGTGAGATCGGTCACAAGGGCGAGATTTTTGATGCGCAGCGTCGTCAACATGGCCAAATTTTACGGCCACAGATTTACACAGATGAACCACAGATTCAAAAACGAAAATTAAGACACGAATTAACACGAATTAAAATTAGCTTTGAACGATTCGTGATAATTTGTGAAATCCTTGTCAAAGTTGAATTTCATTCGCCGCGCGGCGCGAATTTGCTAATTTGCAGCGCGCATGGCGTTTGAATTTACATTTCTGGGCACGGGTACTTCGCAGGGCGTGCCGCTCATCGGCAAGGAATATCCGCCGGAATTTCTAGCGAATTCGAAAAATTGGCGCACGCGGCCTTCGATTTATGTCGCGACGGACAAAGTCAAACTGGTCGTGGACACGACGCCGGAATTTCGCGTGCAATGTTTGCGCGAAAAAATCATGTGGCTCGACGCGGTGGTTTTTACGCACGCGCACGCCGACCACGTCATGGGTCTGGACGATTGCCGCCGGTTTTGTGATTTACGTAACGGGCCGTTGCCGGTTTATGCCAACGCGCCGACGATGGACGCGCTTAAACGCATTTTCATTTACGCGTTTGATGGCCGTCCAATACCGAAAGGCTATTTTCATCCCGAACCGCACGTCGTTGACGCGCCGTTTCAACTCGGCGATTTGACGCTCACTCCCCTGCCCTTGCCTCATGGTTCAATGATGACGAATGGCTATTTGTTCGAGCAAAGCGGAAAAAAACGGCTGGCGTATTTGAGCGATTGCAAGGAAATCCCGACGGACGCGCTGGAAAAGATTCGCGGCGTGGAAATCGTTGTGCTGGACGCGCTGCGACCCAAGCCGCATCCGACGCACATGTGTTTGGATGAAGCGCTCACCGCATCGCGCCGCATTGCCGCACCCCGTACTTTTTTCACGCACATGACCCATGACTACGACCATGATCAAGCGCAAGCGGAATTGCCGGACGGCATTTGGTTTGCGTATGATGGCTTGAAAGTGAGCGGCGCGGCGTGACGATTTCTGGTGACAAGACAACAAAAGTGAAATGAGGCATTATCCCGCTCTTATGAAAAAAATTCTCCTCTGCCTGATGCTGGCCGCGCTGCCGCCAGAATTTTCATCATCCGCCGAAAACACGAACGGCGGCGCGTTCACGCCGGAAAATCCGCCAGAAATGAAACCGCTCGCCAGCCATGACACGCCAGCTTATCAAGCGGCAAAAAATTTCCAGCGCGGGGTTAATCTGGGTGATTATCTTGAAGCGCCGCGCCGGAATTTTGGCCGCGGCGTGACGGTGAGCGCGGCGGAAATCGCACAGATAAAACGCGAGGGATTCGACCACGTGCGCGTGCCGATTGGGTGGCATCAATACGCCGGAGCCGCGCCGGATTTCAAGTTGTCGCCGGTGATTTTTGACCGCGTGGATTTCATCGTCACCAACGCATTGAACGACGGTTTGGCCGTGATTATCAATATTCATCATTTCAACGAGCTGGACCAAAATCCGACGAACGCGACGGCGGAATTTCTGGCCATCTGGAAACAAATCGCGGCGCACTACGAAAAATTTCCGGCGCGGCTTGCCTTTGAACTGGACAACGAGCCGCACGAAAACGCGACGACGGCGTTGATGAATCCGATTTACGCGCGCGCCGTTCCCGAAATCCGTGAAACGAATCCTGAACGGACAATTTTTGTGGAACCGGGCGGCTGGGGCAGCATTGATGAATTGAAAAATCTCGCGCTGCCGCCGGACGACAACGTGATTGTGTCCGTGCATTGCTACGAGCCGTTTTATTTCACGCATCAAGGCGCAACGTGGACGAGCGGACAAACGCCGGTGACCGGCATCGTTTTTCCCGGCCCGCCCAAACAACCGCTTGTGCCCGACCCGAAATTGAATCCGAAACCGTGGGTAATCGAATGGATCGAAAAATACAATACGTTGCCGACGGCAAAAAATCCGAGTAGTCCCATCGCTTTCGCGGACAAATTAAAATACGTCCACGCGTGGTCGGATTATTATGGCCGGCCGGTTCACCTCGGCGAATTTGGCGCTTACATCAAGGCGGATGAAGCGTCACGCGCGAATTTTTATTCCGCCTTCCGGCGCGCGTGCGAACAGGAGCAAATCGGCTGGTGCATTTGGGATTGGAGCGCCAATTTTCGTTATTGGGACAAAGCGGCGGATCGTCCGATGCCGGGAATGCACGAGGCGCTTTTCGGCAAATGAATTGAACCGGCCATCGCCGATGCGGTCAAATCATCAATCATGAATCCGGTCGGAAAAATGTTGGCTTTTCTGGCGCTCGTCGCCCTGCCGCTGTTGCTTCGCGCGGGCGGCGACGAAGTGGTCGTCATTTACAATAAAAATGTGCCCGAATCCAAAACGGTCGCCGAGTATTACGCCAAAGCGCGCGCGGTTCCCAAGGGACAAATCTATGGCTTTGCCCTTTCGCCCAACGAGGAGATTTCGCGCGATGAATTTCAAAATTCATTTCAACTTCCGCTGGCGCGCAAATTGGAACATGACGGCCTTTGGAAATTTGCCAAAGTAAAAATTCCCGCGACCAACAACTTGCCGGAGCATGTGGAACAATGCGTGGTTGCGTCCAAAATCCGTTACGCGGTTCTGTGCTACGGGATACCGTTGAAAATCGCATCCGACCCGACTTTGCACGAATACGTGAACACCAACACACGCCCTGAATTGTTGCGCAATGAAGCGGCGGTGGATTCAGAACTGGCGTGGCTGCCGCTGATAAAAACAGATTTCCAGCTTTCCGGGCCGATGCAAAATCGGATTTACGGCGCGACCAACGTCAATTTGCTGAATCCGACAAACGGCATCCTGCTGGTCGCGCGACTCGACGGGCCGACGCCGGAAATCGCGCGCGGTCTGGTGGATAAAGCGCTGGACGCGGAGACCAATGGATTATGGGGACGCGCTTATTTTGACATCCGCGGACTGCCCAAAACGGACAGTTATTTTCTCGGCGACGAATGGATTCTTGGCGCGGCGCAAATCGCCAAAGAATTCGGATACGAGACCACCATTGATGACAAGCCGGAAACATTTCCCATCGATTTTCCGATGAGCCAGATCGCCATTTATTGCGGCTGGTATGACGGAACGGTTTCCGGCCCGTTCACCTTGCCGAAAGTTGAATTTATGCCCGGCGCGTTTGCGTATCATCTGCATTCATTCAGCGCGGCGACGGTTCGCAACACGACGCAAAACTGGGTCGGCCCGTTGCTCGCCAAAGGCGCGACCTGCACGATGGGCTGCGTTTATGAACCTTACCTGATGGCCACGCCGAACGTCGCGGCTTTTCTGCAACGATTCGCCAGCGGCTTCACGTTTGGCGAGGCGGCATGGGCGGCACAACCCGTATTATCATGGCAAACCACGGTTGTCGGCGATCCGCTTTACCGGCCATTCAGCAGACCACTTTCCGAATGGCAAACCGAATTGACCAATCGGCATAGCCCGCTCATCGAATGGATGCAACTTTGCGCCGCCAATCGCGCGCTGGCGCAAGGCGTATTTCCCGCCCGCGTCATCAACTACCTTGAAAACGTCAATGCCACTCTGGACAGCGCCGTGCTGACGGAAAAACTCGCCGCTCTTTGCGACGAACAGGGCAAACCTTCCTCGGCCATCACTTATTACCAACGCGCGCTGCAATTCAAGCCGTCGCCGGAACAGCGAATCCGCCTCCGGCTGACGCTGGGCGAAAAATTGCTGGCGCAAAACCGCAAGACCGACGCGATTGACGATTACAAACAATTGCTCGCCGAAGCGCCGGATTATCCCGGCAAAAATAAAATTCAGGAAAAACTCGACGCGCTCGACCCAAACCGGCGGACACCAACGCCGCCGCAAAACCGTAATTGATTTCATGGCCATTTTTTTCGATACGCACGCGCATCTCGATTATCCCGATTACGCGGCAGATTTGCCGGAAGTCCTCGCGCGCGCCAATGCCGCCGGAATTGCAAAAATCATTTCCATCGGCACAAGTTTGGACAGCAGCGAGCGCGCAATCCGACTGGCCGAAAAATTCCCGAATGTCTTTGCCGCCGTCGGCTGGCATCCAACTGAAGCGGATAAAGCTCCAGGTGATTTGCGCCCCGCCCTGCGTGAATTTGCCAAACATTCCAAAGTTGTCGCCATCGGCGAAACCGGATTGGATTATCACCATTTGCCGGGCGAGAAACCGGAATTTTCCAAAGCCGGCGACGCTCAATACAAACAACGGCAGGCGGAAATTTTTCAGCAACAACTCGAAGTCGCCGCCGAATTTAATTTGAATTGCGTCATTCACCAGCGCGATTCATTTGATGACACACTGGCGCAACTTAAACCGTTTGCCGGAAAAGTGCGCGGCGTTTTTCATTGTTTCGGCGAAAACGTGGAACGCATGAAACAGATTTTGGAAATCGGATCGCTCGTTAGCTTTACGGGAATTGTGACGTTCAAAAACGCGCAAAACGTCCGCGATACTTTGGCCGCGACGCCGCTGGACAAATTCATGTTGGAAACGGATTGTCCGTATCTCGCGCCCGTGCCGCACCGCGGCCAACGCTGCGAACCGGCGTTCGTGAAAGAAATTTCCGAAACCGTCGCGCAGGTCAAATTATGCTCGCCCGATGAATTGAGCGCAGCCACCTGCAAAACCGCTTTGGAATTTTTTCCGAAATTAAAAAACTGATAACAAGATTGTAAGAAAGTTTAATTCCCAAGTTTTAGCAGATTCTTCTGCCCCTCTTTTGGGGGATGTTCTTTTTCGCGAATTATGAGATATTAACCCTTTAATTCCACAAAATGTCTTTGCCGCTTCAATGAACACTCAGATTTTTTCGAGAATTTTTATTCCGGCGCTCTTTTGTCTGGCGCTTTTCAATCTTCAAATTTGCGCTCAAGTCATCAATTTTGACGTGCCGGGCGGCGTGGCCGGCGCGGTGAATTATTCCGGTCAGGGCGCGTATCCTGATCCGGGAAATAATTATTGGAATCCCATCATCGGTGGCAAGACGACCGGAGCGACCAATCTTTTGTCGGATGGCGTCACGCACACTCCCATCACATTGATATCGCAACTCGGCGGCACTTACGGCACACAAGGAACGCAAGGCACTCCGGCCGGTTTGCTGCAACCTTATGAATACAACAGTTCAGCTTTGCGGACGGATACGCTGAATAATGTTCCCGCCGGAACGTATAATCTTTACCTTTATGGCATCAACAACACTGGCACGCGGGGAACGACTTATACCGTGTCCACGCCGGTGATGGCTCCGGTCACGCAAAGCACGGTCAACACTCCGGCCAGCTTGACGGCTTTTGTGCCGGGCGCGAATTATGTCGTGTTTAGTAACGTCGTCGTGGGTGCGGCGGGCACAATCACCTTCACATGGATTGGCAACCCGGATGTCACGCTGGCCGGAAACAACGAAGGCGATTTGAATGCGATTCAACTGGTTTCTGTTTCGACGAATACTGTCGTCGCCAATCCGGCTCCGAATTTCGGTCCGAATGTTTTAATCTTCAATCCTTCGATGTCCATGGGGTCAATCCAAAACACGGTGAGCGGCGTGTTTGTGAATCAGCAAAACAATCAATTCGGCAACAATCGTTACGCTTTTCT
>DASZXB010000007.1:0-2669 GCA_035546095.1 Verrucomicrobiia bacterium
TACTAATTATTTAATTGTTGTTTTGTTCAGATGACGGTTTGCGAAATCTAGCGGAATCACGCGCGCTGTCAATCCGATTTGAAATTTTTTTAGCACTGCCAATGCCAACGGCGATTTTTGCAAAAATCCAAGCAAAATCGCATGGAGAAATTTCATCCCGTAGGAAACCGCGCAAAATTTTCACGCGCCGCGCGTGAAAATCGCGCATCGCCGCAACTAGCGCGGCGAACCGCAACCGGGGCGGTTGCGCTCCCCCAATTGACCCACTGCCAGAATCTCATTTACACCGGCGCGCGATTGGCAAACACTGTCCGGCTCAATTTCTATGGCTGAGCCGAAAGAAAATATTCTCATGGAAAAAATCGTGTCGCTGTGCAAGCGGCGCGGTTTCATCTTTCAATCGTCCGAGATTTACGGCGGCATCAACGGATTTTGGGACTATGGCCCGCTCGGCGCGGAATTACGACGCAACATCCGCGATGGCTGGTGGAACGACATGGTGCGCCGCCGCGATGACGTCGTCGGCCTCGAATCGTCCATCATCATGCACCCGAAAGTCTGGGAAGCGTCCGGTCACGTCGCCGGTTTCAACGACCCGATGGTGGATTGCAAAGTTTCCAAACAACGCTTTCGCGCCGACCAATTATTTTTTGCGCCGGTAATTGTTGACGGAAAAATCGCCGGTTATGTCAGTGCGCTGGAAAGCGAAACGACCGCCGCCGATTTGCAGGAGCAGGCGGAAAAATTAAAACGCAAAAAGGCGATTCAAGGAAAATTGGAGCCGGTTCAGCCCCGCGATTTCACGGAAGCGAAACCTGAAGAAATTCCGTTGATTCCATCACCTGCGACCGGCGATCCGGGCAGCCTGACGCCGCCGCGCGCGTTCAACATGATGTTGCAAACTTACGTCGGCGCGCTGCGCGACGAATCGGCGGTCGCGTATTTGCGACCGGAAACGGCGCAGGGCATGTTTGCCGATTTCAAGGCGATTTTGGACACGGGGCGCGTGAAAATTCCGTTCGGCATCGCGCAAATCGGCAAATCGTTCCGCAATGAAATCACGCCGCGCAATTTCATTTTCCGCAGCCGCGAATTTGAGCAGATGGAAATGGAATTTTTTATCAGCGATGAGGACGATTGGCAAAAATGGCATCGCTATTGGATTGACTGGTGCCGCGAGTGGCTGATTTCTGTTGGCATTCCGTCGGCGCAACTTTCCGAATACAATCATCCGCAGGAAAAATTGTCGCATTACTCAAAGGGTACAACGGACATCATGTTTAACTATCCGTTCGGCGTGCAGGAACTTTGGGGCATCGCCGCGCGCGGCAATTATGATTTGTCGCAGCACGCCAAGTTCAGCGGCGAGCCGCTGGAGTATTTCGACGAGGCGGCCAAACGGCGATACGTTCCGCACGTCATCGAACCGGCGGTGGGCGTTGACCGGATTCTGCTGGCGATTTTGTGCAGCGCGTATTCTGAAGACCAAATGCCCGACGAAAAAGGCAAAATGGAAACGCGCGTCGTGTTGCGTTTTGCGCCGCGTATCGCGCCGATTAAAGCCGCCATTTTTCCATTGCTCAAAAACAAACCGGAACTGGTCGAAAAGGCAAAAGCCGTCCGCGATTTGCTGCGCCCGTATCTGACAGTTTTTTACGACGAAGCCGGCGCGATTGGCCGGCGCTATCGCCGTCAGGACGAAATCGGCACGCCGTTCTGCGTGACGATTGATTTTGACACGCTCGGCGAAAAACCGGAATTGAAAGACACGGTGACAATTCGCCATCGCGACGACGGCAAACAGGAGCGTATGGCGATTTCAGAATTGGCAAATTGGTTGCTTCCTAAAGTCCATTGATGGCTGAAAACGCAAAAACATCGAAACCGGCAAAACCGGCAAAAAAGCGCGCACCGACGTTATATTTGATCATCGCCGGGAAATTGTTCAAAGGCGTGTTGGCGATGGCTTTGGCGTTTGGAGTTTTGAAGCTGGCGAACAAGGATTTGCCGGAATTGTTCAATGATTTGATGACGTGGGTGCATCTCGATCCCGAAAACAAATTTCTCTCGGAAATCAGCGACCGGCTGAATCAAATCACCGCCGCCAACGTCCGCATCGTCGCGCTGGGTACATTCATTTACAGCCTGTTTTCGCTGGTTGAAGGCGTTGGATTGACGTTCCGCTGGTCGTGGGCCGGCTGGCTGACCATTGGCGAATCCGCCTTTTTTATTCCGATTGAATTGCGCGAATTGGTGCATCGCCAGCATTTTTCGTGGTTCGTTTTAAGCATTCTGGTCGTGAACGTCTTTATCGTCTGGTATTTATACGCCAATCGCCACCGCCTGTTCAAACATCATTGAAGCGGACGTGATTTTTTGCTTGCGCGCACTGGGGAAAAGGCTTAAAAAGCAGCATGATTTGAATCGGTCATTGCGCCGATCAGTTTGATGCGAAATCCAATCATACCACAACCGACCAGCGCCGTGCCGGCGCCGCCAGCCCCTTGAGTCGCCCCTTTTCTCCACGCAATTCCGCGCCGGCATCGTTCCTTCGGGTCAACGGCAAAATCCGCGCCCGCGAAGTCCGCGTCATTGGAGCCGACGGCAAACAGTTCGGCGTCATGCTGCTGAACGACGCGCTCAACCTCGCGCGCCAGCACGGCGTGGAT
>DASZXB010000008.1:0-28909 GCA_035546095.1 Verrucomicrobiia bacterium
TCCGGTGAAAGCGTTGAAGGCGTTTGAACGTGTTCATTTGAAAGCAGGCGAAACCAAGTCAATCACTTTGCCTTTGAAGCAATCTGATTTGGCTGTTTGGGGCGCTAATCAGAAATGGAGTGTCGAGCCGGGCGAATTTACTGTATGGGTCGGCGGTAATTCGGCGGCAGAGCTATCCGAAAAATTCGCGCTGAAATAAATTTCTTTCAGTAAGTTTCGGCGCGATGTTTGGCAACGGCTTCAAGCCGTCCGCGCACGTGCATTTTTTGGCAGATATTTTTCACATAAGTGCGGACGGTTTCGACGCCGATGTCCAATTTCGCGCCAATTTCCTTGTAAATGAAACCCATCGCCAGCAAATCGAGCACTTGCCGTTCGCGCGGCGACAGATTTTCCGTTTCGTTGACCGAAGGTCCGAGCAGGTGAAAATGTTGCACAACTTTGCGCGCGATGTGGCTGGACATCGGCGCGCCGCCTTTGTAGGCGTCGCGAATGGCTTCGAGCAATTGTTCCGGCGGGCCGGATTTGACCAGATAACCGCTCGCGCCGGCTTTCAGCGCGCGGAAGATGCGTTCGCTGTCTTCATAAATCGTGACCATGATGATTTGCATCGTCGGGTTGGCCTTCCTGATTTCGGCGACGCATTGGATGCCGGACATGCCGGGCAAACGTATGTCCATCAGAACGACATCCGGTTTCTTTTTGAGGATTTCCGGCAATGCCTGTTCGGCGGACGGGAAAGCGCCCTTACATTCGATGTCCGGCGCGGTTTCGAGAATTTGCAGAATCTGTTCCCGCAAACCCCGGTCGTCCTCGACCACCATGACTGTTTTTTTAACTGTTGAATTGCTGCTCATCACCATTTTATCCGCACGTCATCAGGTGAAAATTATATCATTGGGTTGGTTTGATGACTATGCGCAAATACACCGTTGTGCCTTTGCCGATTTGACTGGCAACCGTGCAGGTTCCGTGAATGTCTTCCATGCGGCGTTTCATATTGGCCAGTCCGTTGCCGGTTGAATCGGCGGAAATTTCAAAACCGCAACCGTTGTCCGCCACGGAAATGGTCAGTAAGCAATCAACAAACGTCATGTGAATGGTCACTTCGGAGGCTTTGGAATGTTTAATCACATTATGCACGGCTTCCTTCACGGCCAGAGTGATGTTGTGCCGCGTCTGGCTGGAAATGGTGATGTCGCGCGGCAAATTTTCGGCGTGAAAGCGGCAGCGCAATTGCGCCGGTTCGCACAATTGCAAAACCATCTGGCACAAATAATTTTCCAGCGCGTCCAGATTGTCGTTTTCGGGATTCACCGCCCAAACGGTTTGATAGAGCGCGGAGACCAACTCGCGCGACATTTTGGAAATCTGGTCGAAAGCGGTTCGCGCTTTTTCGGGAAAAGTTGTATTGTCATGGGACATTGCGCTCAACAAAGAAATTTGGGTCACACGCGCTCCCAGATCATCGTGGATGTCGTGCGCGATGCGCAATCGTTCCTGTTCCAATGCGCGCTGGTTCTCCAGCCGCAATAATTCCGCGCGCATTCGCCGGCGGATGATGTAGCGGAAGACGACAATCATCAGCACGATGATGGCGAAAGAAATCGCCGCATAAAAACGTGGTTCTTTCCAAAACGGTTGAGGCACGATCACGTCCAATGAAGCTTCCACGCCGGTCGGCATTCCCGTGGCGGTCACTTCAGCGACGCGGAACTTGAAATCTCCCGGCGGCAAAAAATCGTATTGCGCTTCACGCACATTGCCGACGCCGATGCTGAACATTTCATTCCATTCGAGAACAAGATGATCGCCGGGATTGACTGCCGGCGCGTATTCCATCGTGTTATGCCATTCGGCGTGACCAAGTGGATCATCATCCAAAATGGCAAACGCTTTTATCGTGGGATTTTGGTCGAGTTCAATGATTTTTGCCATGCTGGAATGCGTGCCATCGCGAATCCAGCTTTCGGGTGGAAGATTGGTGTCATCATCCTTTTGCAGCGGGTCAAAAGGAAACCGCAGCAGCGCGTCGGATTTGTTGTTGGAAAGTTTGGACACCACCAAATCGTTCACCACGTAAATGCCGACCGTGGCCGGGCCGCCAGCCGATGAAATCACAACCCAAAATTTCGTTGCTTGCGGCGGCACGACAATGGTTTCACGACGATGGGTGAAAAGAGAATTTTTCAAATCTCCCTTCCACGCTGCACTTTCACCATGAGCTTCAAATGAATCCTGACCGATGGGGATGCCGGACTTGTCGTAAAAACGAACCGTCAAAAACATCGTTCCACCGCCTTCGTGCCAGACGTCGTCAAACCCTTCCAGTTTGTAGCGCAAACGAATCGGCGCGCGGCTCGCATTGGTTGCCGGCCCGAAATTGAAGATGATATTTTTAGGATACGATTCCAGATTCACCACATCTTTGCGACGCAGGGAAACCGGATTGCCTTCAACGGTCACCGCTTGAATTTGAAGTGTGTTCGTCGCGCCTTTTTCAACTGGCGGATGCTCGGCGGCAAAACCGGAACAACTTCCCAGAATGAAGAATGTCAAAACTGAAATTTTTTTGAACTTAATCAAGGGACAAATTGAGCCAGCTGAATACAATTCTTCGTTGGTGATTTATCTTTTGAGTAAGTGCCACAGCTTGCGGACGCAAGCAAGGCTAAATCAATCCGGCAGGCATCCCCTTTTTCGGGGGGATTCTATATCATCACTTTTAAGGATAGTTTTGATTGATGCACCCGATATGATTTTCAAAAATCCAATGCGACAGTCGGGCAGTCGGGTAAAAAGCTTTGGTTAAATCAATTAGCGACAAAATCCTGTGATAAAGAAAAGTGTCATTTTAATTGTTCTTCTGAATTTCTGTTTGCCTTTGGCCCGGGCGCAAAGCAAACACAGTCCGGCTTCCCGCTATCCGTCATATAGCGGTTTGGTGATGTGCGGTTATCAAGGCTGGTTTCGGGCGGAAGGTGACGGTTCAGGTGAAGGCTGGGTGCATTTCGGCGTTCACGGCCGGCTTGACCCGGCAAACGTTCATGTGGATTTGTGGCCGGACGTTTCGGAATATGAAAAAACTTATTCGACTGCCTTCACCAATGAAAATGGTTCAGTCGCGTGTGTTTTCAGTTCGTGGGACGAAAGCACAACGGACTTGCATTTTCGCTGGATGCAGCAATATGGAATTGACGGCGTTTTCATGCAGCGATTTTTTGGCGTCACGCGCACGGAACAAAGCCGTCAAAACAGCCGAGTGATTCTGGCGCACGCGCTCAAGGCTTCTCAAAAATACGGTCGCGCCATCACGGTGATGTATGATTTGTCGGGCATCAAAGCCAGCGGCGAAGATTGTTCTTCCATCATTCAGGATTGGAAAGAATTGGTGGACGATTTGAAAATCACTTCGCAAGGAACCAATCAAACGTATCTTTACGACCAAGGCCGCCCGGTCGTGGCCATTTGGGGACTGGGTTTTCCCGACCGGTCTTACAACATCCACAACATCGGCATCGAGAAGCTGATTGATTTTCTGAAACACGACCCGCAATACGGCGGTTGCGCGGTCATGTTGGGCGTGCCGACTTATTTCCGCGAATTGAACGCGGATTGTTCGCCTGATCCGTATTTGCATAAATTGATGGAATCGGCGGACATCGTCATGCCGTGGATGGTCGGGCGTTTCACGCCGTTGCTGCACGAAGAACCCGAACGCTACGCCGCGCAAATCCAGGCGGACATCGCGTGGTGCAATGAACGGCATTTGGAATACGCGCCTTGCATTTATCCGGGATTCAGTTGGCATAATTTGAGCCGGTTTGAATTCAAAGGGCAGGAACATCCGTTGAATCAGATTCCCCGCGAGAAAGGCGATTTTTATTGGAGCCAAATCAGCACGGCGATTGGTTCCGGCGCCAAAATGCTTTACGTCGCGATGTTTGACGAAATGGACGAAGGCACCGCCATTTTCAAATGCACCAGTAAACCGCCAACCGGCGCGCAATTTTTCGATTATGACGGAATGCCTTCCGATTATTATCTGCGGCTGACGGGAGAGGCCGGGAAAATGTTGCGCGGCGAAATTCCACTTTCAAAACAGATTCCATTTCAAGGAAATCAAAAACTGGCGGACAAAGTTCATTGACCGGACGCTTCGGCAACATTCACAAATTCAATTCAATTTTAATTCTTATTCTTAACGACATGAAACTGGGATATATTGGGCTATGGCTTGCGGGGGTTTTGATGTGGGGCGGGGTGGCTGGCGCGCAAGTGGAATACGTGGATACTTCGATGGGCGGGCAGGGGTTTATGCTGGAGCCGACGCGCCCAACGGTTTCCCTGCCCAACAGCCTGGTGCGCGTTTATCCGGTGCGCCGAGACCAGTTGGACGACCAGATTGATTCATTTCCGCTCACCATCATTTCCCATCGGATGGGCGAACTGTTTTGGTTAATGCCGGGGAATAATGCAGCCGGTGCGTGGGAGCAACCGCAGGCTTACGATCAAGAAGTGGAAACGCCCTATTACTATTCTGCGCGGTTTGACGATTCGTTGATTCAAACCGAATTCACGCCGACGGCGCGCTGCGGTTATTTCCGATTCACGTTTCCTTCCGGCAAACCTGTTATCTTTCTCGCCAATCGTCAGGGCGGCAATCTTTCCGCCGAGGGCGACAACGCGATTTCAGGAACGGAAAATATCATCGCCGAAAGTCGCGTGACCCCCGGCACAATGCATGCTTACGTTTACGGCGATTTCAATGTGCCGGTCAAAATTGAGTCGGGCGACATAGACAACGGCAGGCGATTGACCATTTCGGCAAAAGACGGAGCGAAAGTTTTGGAATTTCGTTACGGCATTTCCTTCATCAGTGTCGACCAGGCGAAAAAAAATCTGCAGGAAGAAATTCCGGTGTGGGATTTCGACAAAATCAAGCGCGCGGCGAAAAATCGTTGGAACGAAATGCTGGGCCAGATTCAAGTGGCCGGCGGCACGCCGGAACAAAAACGCGTATTTTACACGTCATTGTATCGCTGTTACGAACGCATGGTCAACATCAGCGAAGACGGACAGTATTACAGTGCGTTTGATCATCAAGTGCACCAGGACGCGCGCCCGTTCTACGTGGACAATTGGCTGTGGGACACTTACCGCGCACTGGAGCCGTTGCAAACCTTGCTCAACCCCGAAATGGAAGCGGACAAACTTCAATCATTCGTCCGGATGTATGAACAATCGGGCTGGATGCCGACGTTTGCCGTTTTGTGGGGCAACCATGAATGTATGACCGGCAATCCGATTGCGCCGTGGACAGCCGATGCCTGGGCCAAAGGCGTGACCAATTTCGATTTGGCAGCCGCCTACGCCGGTATCAAAAAGAATTCCGTCGAAGGCACATGGTTGCCATGGCGGCGCGGACCAAAATCATCGCTCGACGATTTTCTGAACGAACACGGTTACATGCCCGCGTTGCACCCGGATGAAACGGAAACCAACACGGCAGTTCATCCGCGCGAACGGCGTCAGGCCATTTCCGTGACCGAAGCACAAAGTTATGACGATTGGTGCACGGCGCAACTGGCGCGTGATTTGGGCGACGAAGCGGATTATCAATTGTTCCTGAAACGCGCAGGTGATTATAAAAATGTTTTTCGCGAGGACAAAGGCCATGTCTGGCCCAAAGATGCGGACGGCAATTGGATTGAACCGTTTGACCCGGGCTGGTCGGGCGGGCAGGGCGGACGCGATTATACGACGGAAAACAACGGCTACACTTACGACTGGGACGTGCAACATGATTTGCAGGGATTGGTTGAATTGATGGGCGGACGCGAACAAGCCGCTACCAAATTGGATCAACTCTTCCGCGAAGACCTTGGCCGGAGCAAATACGAGTTTTGGGCGAAGTTTCCCGATGCCAGCGGATTGGTGGGACAATTTTCAATGGGCAACGAACCGAGTTTGCACATTCCTTACATTTACAACTATCTCGGCGAACCGTGGAAAACACAAAAACGCGTGCGCATGTTGCTGGACACTTGGTTCACCGACACCACTTTGGGAATGCCCGGCGACGAAGACGGCGGCGGCATGTCGTCCTTCGTCGTTTTTTCGATGATGGGCTTTTATCCGGTGACACCCAGTGTGCCGATTTACAATTTGTGCAGTCCGGTATTCGACCGTGTCACGATTCATCTGCATAATGGCAAAACAATTTCCATCGTTTGCAAAAATAATTCCAAAGACAACAAATACATCCAAAGCGTCAAACTCAACGGCAAACCGCTGGAACAGGTCTGGTTCAAACACGCGGACATCGTCAACGGCGGCACAATTGAATTGCAAATGGGCAATGTGCCAAATGAGAAACTTGGAGCAGACCCATCCACCTTTCCGCCTTCAGCCATGAACCTCAATCCAAAAGAATTTGAATCCGCCGATAAATGAAAATGGCGGCAACAAAATTAAGTTTGGCGCTGTTGCTGATGACAGCATCGGTTCAGGCGCAGGAAAATAAAAATCATTCTGCGCCTGCCTATAAATCCGAGTTGAACATTGTCTATTGCACAGTGAACGACAAAGAACAAAAACTGAATGCTTTTCTGCCGGAAGGTTTCGCCAATCCAGTACCGGCGGTCGTGGACATTCACGGCGGCTGGTTTTATGGCGGCGGCGCGGCAACGGCGTTTAATCAAGTCGGCGGCTGGCAAATCTTTTCGCGTCATGGGCTGGCGGTTTTTTCGATTCAATACCGGCTAGGAACCGAAGGCGGATTTCCGCAAAACATTCGCGATTGCCGCAACGCAATTCGTTTCATCCGCAAAAACGCAAAACGATTCAACATTGACCCCGACCGGATCATGGTGACGGGCGGTTCGGCCGGCGGTCATTTAAGCTTAATGGTCGCGATGGCGCCGGAGGATTTTTACGATGGCGGCCCGACGCCGGAATTGGAAGGCGTCAGCGCGCGTGTGTCCGGCAGTTTCAGTTTCATTCCGCCCACGGATTTTGTCCGTTTTTGGAACGAAGGGCCGAACGATGTCATCACCAATGCCGATGGAACAATTTCTTTCCGTCCGCCGAACGACAGAATTCCCAACGATGCGCGGCCACATTTGCGTGTCCTGTTTCACGGTATCACGCCCGACACCGAAGAACACAAGGCGTTTTACACCCGCATGTGTCCCATCGGCCAGGTGCGTAAAGATGTTCCACCGCTGCTCATTTGCGACGGCGAAAAAGACCCGATTGTGCCCGGTCTTGAAGGCAAAGAACTTTACGAAAAACTCAAAGCTGTCGGCGCGGATGCGACTTATTGGATGTCCTCGAATGGCGGCCATGCGTATCCCGGCGGTCCGGGTTTTGACAAAGTCTTAAACGATTTTGTCGAACGCACTTTGAAATTGAACGACGAATCCAAAAATTAAAAATGATGGTTTAAGCATCACGTCAATCAAAAGGCTATGAGCAAATCAATTCACTGTTTTTACCAAATTTTTCTCCCCGGCATTTTATCACTGGCCTTTCTGTCCGTTGATTTGCCAGCGCAAAGCGCTTCAAATGACGGTGATCGTTTCATTTTTGAAAACGACGTGACGTGGACAACTTTGGGAACAAATGAAAACGATTCGATGCCGATTGGCAACGGCGATGTGGCGGCGAATGTTTGGACGGAACAAAATGGCGACTTGGTTTTGCTGGTTGCCAAGGCCGACGCGTGGACCGAACTCGGCAAACTTGTAAAACTTGGCCGCGTTCGTGTGCAACTCGCGCCGAATCCGTTTATCGGCGCGACAAATTTCACGCAAGTTTTGCATCTGGAAAATGGCAGCGTCGAAATCAAAAATGGCGTGAATAGTTTGCGAGTTTGGGTGGACGCAAATCATCCGGCAATTCATGTGACTGCCAAATTGGAAAAGCCAGCGATATTGCAGGCAAAATTGGAATTATGGCGCACAATCAAACCGGATACCGGCGGCATGTTTGAATTGGGTGGACACCCGATTCCGATTGAATTTGCCGCGGATACAGTTTTTCCCGCCGACAAAAATCAAATCACCTGGTGTCATTTCAATCCCAGCAGCATTTATCCAATTGTTTTGGAACAGGAACATTTGGGTTCGATTGTCAAAAAATATCCCGATCCGTTGTTGCATCGTTGTTTTGGCGCGGCGTTGGTTGGGCCAGATTTAGTCAGCGTTGACGACCGGACTTTGAAATCTTCCGCTCCGGGAAAAAATCTGCGGCTTGATTTGATTGCGTTGACTGAAACCAATGTTGATTCACCGCAATCGTGGCAAAGTGATTTGAATGTGTTGGTCAAACAGGCGGGCAACATCAATTTGAAACACGCTTTGGCGGCGCACGACAAATGGTGGAGTGACTTTTGGAATCGCAGTTGGATTCATTTGACAGGAACGCCGGACGTGGAAAAAGTTTCGCAGGGTTACGCCATGCAGCGATACATGATGGCTTGTTCTTCGCGCGACACATTTCCGACGAAATTCAACGGCGGACTTTTTACGGTCGGACATGATTTGACCGAGAACTGGGGTTCCAACAACCAGCATCACGACCCAGATTTTCGCGCGTGGGGCAATTCGTATTGGAATCAGAACAATCGTTTGTTGTATTGGCCGCTGATTGCGACGGGCGATTTCGATTTGCTCAAGCCCTGGTTCGCAATGTATATGAACGCGCTGCCGCTGGCCAAAGATCGCACGCAAATTTATTTTCATCACGACGGCGCGTCGTTGCCGGAAACGATGTTGTTCTGGGGGTTGCCGAACTTGAACGACTTCGGCTGGGACAATCCGACCACCGAATTGCAAAGCCACTGGCAGCGTTACCACATTCAAGGCACGCTCGAAGTCATCGCGCAGATGTTGGACGAATACGACATAACGCAGGACACGGATTTTGCGCGACACGACATCGTGCCGTTCGCGGACGCGATTGTGACATATTACGGCGAACATTGGCCGCGCGATGAGAATGGAAAAATCAGAATGTTCCCCGCGCAATCGCTGGAAACGTATCAACTCGACGCGGTGAATCCTACGCCAGACATCGCAGGATTGAAAAGTGTTTTGCCACGATTGCTCGCGTTGCCGGACGATTTGACTTCAGCAGACCAGCGCGAAAAATGGAATAAGATTTTAAATGACCTGCCGCCGTTGCCGACGGGCAAAACCGTCAACGGTAAATTGGGTGATTACGGCAAAGGCGACACGAACGGAACGACGATTATTTTGCCGGCGGAAAAATACGGCAAGACGAGCAACGGCGAGAATCCCGAATCTTATGTCGCGTTTCCGTATCGGCTTTACGGCGTGGGCAAACCGGATTTGCAACTGGCGGTGGACACTTTCAAGGCGCGCCGTTTTCCGCAAGATACCTGCTGGGGACAGGATGGCACGCAGGCTTCGATTTTGGGGCTGACGGACATCGCCAAAAAAGCCGCGATTGCGGAATTCACCGATTATGGCGATCAGCGGTTTCCGTGGTTTTGGAAAGCCGGACACGATTGGATTCCCGATTTGGACAACGGCGGCTCTGGGATGATCACATTGCAAAATATGTTGATGCAGTGCGATGGCAAACGGATTCAACTTTTGCCGGCGTGGCCGAAAGATTGGAACGGCGACTTCAAATTGCACGCGCCGTTTCGAACGACGGTGGAAGGTCACATTGAAAACGGCAAAGTCACCAGCCTAAAAGTGACGCCGAAAGCCAGAACCAAAGATGTCGCTGTGTTGCCGGTCGAATAAACGGTTTGAGTTTGTGTTTAATCCGCAGCAATCTTGAACGACGCTTTGAGACGGATGTCGTCTGAAGCCGCGCTGACCAGTAATTGATAATTGCCGGGTTCAACCACGTATTGTTTTTGGTTCACGTCCCAATAGCGCAGACGCTCTGCGGGAATTTTCACCGTCACTTGAGTTGCATCGCCTTTTGCCAGATGCACGCGGGCAAATCCGCACAACGCCAGTTTGGGTTGCGGCACGGCGGAATTCACATGACGGAAATAAACCTGCGCCACTTCATCGCCGTCAAATTTGCCGGTGTTCTTGAGGTTGAATGTGAGTGTTATGGTGTTCGTTGCATTGAAACTTGAATTATCCAACTTGGCTTTGCTGTAATTAAATTTCGTGTAGCTCAAGCCGTGGCCAAAGGCGAATTCAGGCTGGCCGCTGAAATAGCGATATGTGCGATTGCTCATCGAGTAATCGTCAAAGTCCGGCAAATCTTGGGTTGAATTGTAGAAGGTGATGGGCAAACGACCGGTGGGATTCACGTCGCCGAACAAAACTTCCGCCACGGCGCGTCCGCCTTCCTCGCCGGGATACCACGCCTGCACAATGGCAGACAAATGTTTTGCTTCCCACGGCATCGCAATCGCGCTGCCGCTGCAATTCACAAACACCACCGGTTTTCCGGTTGCCTGCAATTGTTTCAACAAATCATCCTGAACCGACGGCAATTCGATGCGCGTGCGGTCGCCGCCGCTGAAACCGGCAAATCCATTCGCTTCGGACATTTCTTCGCCTTCCAATTGCGGACTGATGCCGCCGACGTAAATGACGACGTCGGCTGATTTCGCCAGCGCAATCGTGTCCGCCAAAGCCTTTTCATTCGGCTGGTTGGAATTGTCTTTGCGCAACGCCAGCGGGCAACCGGAGTCGTAAATCACTTCGATGTTCGTGCCGGCAGTTTGTCTGATGCCGTTCAAAATGGTGATTGGGTGCGACGGTTTACCGTTGTAATTACCGAGCAACATGAGAACGGAATTGGCATTGGTACCGATGACAGCAAGCCGTTTGATTTTTTTGCGGTCAAGCGGCAACGCGCCGTCGTTTTTAAGCAGAACCACCGATTCGCGCGCGGCTTTGAGCGCGAGCGCGACGTGTTCGGGCGTATCGTTTTCCGCGATGGAAATTTTTGAGAACGGAACTTTGTCCGCTGGATCAAATAGGCCAAGTCGAAATCTTGTTTTCAACGCGTATGCGAGCGCGCCGTCAATTTCTTTTTCGGTGATCAATTTTTCACCGACGGCTTTGAGCAACGCGTTGTAATCACCGCCGCAGCAGATGTCGCAACCGGCTTGCACGGCGACCGACGCCGCTTCTTCCGGCGTGGACATGAATTTGTGATTCGCGTAAATATCGTTGATCGCGCCGCAATCAGAAACGACGTAGCCATCAAAACCCCATTGGTCGCGCAAGATGCGCGTAAGCAATAACGGACTGGCGTTAGCGGGCTGGCCGTAAACGGAATTGTAAGCGCCCATGACTCCGCCGACGTGACCTTCGCGCACAGCCATTTCAAAATGGGGCAGGTAGGTTTCATAGAAATCACGCTCGCTGGGGTCAACATTGATGGTGTGGCGTTTGGATTCCGGCCCGCTGTGAACGGCGAAATGTTTTGCGCACGCCATCGCCTTGATGTAATTCGGATCGTCGCCCTGCAATCCGTGGATGAACGCTACACCAATGGTTCCCGTCAAAAACGGGTCTTCGCCGTAAGTTTCCTGGCCGCGTCCCCAACGCGGGTCGCGGAAAATGTTGATGTTGGGTGACCAGAAAGTCAGGCCGTAATACTGCGCGCTGTCGCCATTATGCTTTTGAACGTAATCGTTATGTTTAGCGCGGGCTTCGGTGGAAATGACGTCGCCTTCCTGATGAATCAAGTTCGTGTCCCACGTCGCGGCCATGCCGATGGCTTGCGGAAAAACGGTGGCGATGCCCGCGCGCCCAACGCCATGCAACGCTTCGTTCCAAAAATCGTAAGCGGGAATTCCTAGGCGCGGAATGGCCGGAGTATCGTTACGAATCTGCTGCACTTTTTCCGCCAGCGACATTCGGCTGATCAAGTCGTTGACGCGCGCATCAATCGGCTGCGACGAATCTTTCCAGATTTCCGGCCTGTCCGTTTTGGGGGCATTGCTGTCAGTCACCGGCAATGCGCTCGCCATGTCTGATGCTTTGGTTGAAACGAAGGACAATCCGGCCGCATTTTTAATTTCGAGCGTGTTAAACTTTCCGTTGTTAACAATTGAGGTGAAAGAAATAATCAGCGGACCGTGAACGCTATCATCCGCGTGATCAACCGTATTGGTCAAATACAACGCTTTTTTTGTGCCGCCGGCAGCGGCAAAAATATCCAGATTCGTAGCGACCGTTTTGCCGTCAATGGCGATTGAGAAAACGCGCTGGCCGGGTTCGGTGAAAAAATTTTCCGATTCGCCGAGAATCACCGTGTATTTGCCGGCGGGCAAATGTGGAACGACAATCTTGAAATCTTCACCCCAAATCTCCTCGTGAAACGCCACCTCGTTTCCGCCCGCGCCTTGAACGGTCTGATTGCCATCAATGCCAAAGTGCGAAGTTTGGCCGATCACTTCCACGCGCTGTTCGCAACTGTTGCAAATCTCATCGGCGCGAACATTGAAAATTGTCACTGTCAATGCGAGCAGAATTATATTTGAAGCCTTTGAAGTATTCATTTTTGCAGAGTTTATCTGGTGAATTTCCGATTGCGACTTCTTTCAAATATTTGCACAACTTTTACTGTTGATTGCCGACATTGTTGGCGACAACCACGTTATGTTTACTGTGGTTTGAGATTTGAGTTTTGCCCGTGAAAATGTTGTCCGAAACGACAGCGCGGCGCACAGATTCACCCAATTCAACTTGCGGTTTGTTTTCGCGAAATTCACAACCGCGAATCAGGACGGTTCCGCTGTCCGCTTGAATCGCGGCACGATTTTCCCTGTTGCGATCCCATTGCACAAAGGTGCAGTCGCTGAATCCGACCGTGCCACGGCCAGCGATTTTGGCGATTTGATTGCATGGCCCCCAAAACGCGCAATTCTCGAAACGCACCACGCCGGTATTGTTCGCTTCCACACGCACCATTGTTGGGTCCGGCCCGTGAAACGAAGTGAATTCGCCGTTGGAAATGAGCAATCCAAACGGCGCTGAATCTTCGACATCCACGGCGGTGTAGCAATCGTCCGCGCCGATGCCGAGGAAATTTCCATTGCAGACGCCGGTTTGAGTTTTGACAAATTTGTAGCCGACGTTGTAGCCGTAACAAAATGTGTTGAAAACATATTGCCAGTCAGTACGAGCAAAAATAAACGCTTCGCCGTGTTGCTCCTGCCAATGGAACAATTGCGGTTTTTGACTCCACCACGGATTGAAATGGACATTTTCGATGCGCCCAATGTCGTAAATGCTGTCCACAAAGATACCGCGTCGTAGCGGCTGGCCTTGAACGTCGCGAATCAAATGGCGCTCGTTGCGCGAGGCGTCAATGCCGTTGTAAGGATTCAGCAATTCGACTTCGAGCACCGCCGGATTTTTTCCGCGCATGGAAATCGCCCACGGATACGGTTTAGGTTCGGCGTCGGGGTTTTGGTTGGGATAAAAAAGAACGACACCTTTGAGCGTGCTGTCATCATGCAAAGTGATGAACGGTGTCGTGTCTTCGTTGTTTTCATTTTCCGTGACCAAAAACGTCGTGCCGTTGTCAGTCGGTTTTGCCGCGCCGTGATCGCGGATGCCGTTGTGGGCCGGGACGGATTCCCAAATCCCTTTCAAAGTCACGGCGGCGGGCACGTCCAAATGACCGACGAAAAAATAATTGCCGCGCGGCGCGTAAACAATTCCACCACCGGCTTGCCCGGCAGTGTCCAACGCTTTTTGAAAAGCAGCGGTGTCATCGGTTTTACCGTCCGCTTTCGCGCCAAAATCGGCGACGGAATAAATGTCGGAGTTGGAAGCAGCGCAAACAGTGATTGCGCTGCCAAGCCACAAAATCAGATTAAGGTATTTTTTCATTAAATTTTATTTGGTGATATTGAACTTTAGAAATCGCACAAATTATTCCGAGACAGCCGGACGCAATGCGTTGCCGAGCAATCGTCGGCAAACGACTTGGCTCGTTGCATAATTTCCCGGTTGCAGGCTGCGCACCAATTGCGGCAAACAATACAGCACGATTTGGCCTTTGCCATAAGGAATCACGCAGCCGGAAATTCCCACTTTGGTATTGTGGTCCGCGCCGTAGCCGACAAAAGTTTCCATGCCGGGCGCATCGAGTAACAAGCCGTCCGTGTCCGTGCCGTCCGGCTCGCTGTGCAGCCATGACGGCCCGTTGAACGCGCTCATGCCGTAACGCCAATCCACCGCACAATCTACGGGCAATCCGTCCAGCAACCAATGTTTGCGGACAAAAAACCAGCTTCCAAACCACGGCGCACCGAGGTTGCCGACATTGCCGGAATAATTGACGATATGACGTTTGTTCAAAGCACGAGCGAAAGCTTCGGCGCAGGTGTTGTTGTCCGGCCACAACACCAGACGCGTGCCGTCATTTTTCACGCGCGCTAATGCGGAATCAAAATCCGCGTCGGAAATTTTTGGCGCGAGTTCGCGGCGTTTGGTCGAAAACACAATCGCGTCCAAATGTGCCGGCGTGTTGGAAAAGGCGACCGGCATGACATGAAAAACGTCGCTCAATGTTTTGGCGATTTCATCGTTCGATTCGATAAGCGCGACATTTTGGAAAACGGGTACGGGCGAAACGTCAATGACTTCGACTTGATCATTTCCGGTCAACGGCGTTGAACTCGAATTTTGTGGCGTGAGCGTCGCTTCCAAAGTCATCATGCCGGCGGCCTCGGCGGGAAATTCAATTCCTTCGGCCAGAAGTTGGCCGTAAGTGTTACCGCCGGTTGCTGTCACGGATTTTTCCGTCGTGAAGGCAATTGAACCGTCGGGATATTTGGCGGTGAATTTCAGCGTTTGTGGTCCGGCCAAGTTATTTTCGTTGAGCAGAAAAATGTCCGCCAAATCTTTATCGCCTTTGGCCACAATCATGTGGCGCGGCTGGATGAACAACACTTCCAGCTGACAGGCTTTGGCAATCACGCTTGGGTCGCCTTTGAAAAAGCGGTGGTTGTCCACGAGGCCGGAATGATTGTCAATCGTCGTGCTTTCCCAGCCGCTGACGACGAGATAATCATTGGCGTTGTCGGCGCGCGATTGTTCGATGATGCGCTGCCAGAAATAGTATTCGCGATAACCGATGGCTTGAAAGAGCGAGGAATCCGTCGGAAATGCACTTCGGAACCCCCATTTGTCGAGGAAGTTGTGATAGCCATCGAGAATTTTTGTTATGTCAGCCAATTCGTAACCGGTCGGATGCGTCGCGTCGAATGAATGAACCAGTTTGTCGTAATCGTCGGGAACGGCCGCGCCCAGCATTTCGCCCCACATGCAAATCTTGTCGTGATCTTCGTCCTTCGAGCGCTGGAAGAAATTCGTCGGGTCAGTGTAGAGATTGTCCATGTAATTGCACGGGCCGCCGCAGGTGTGCAAATCGCGCCAGCCGGCATAGGGGATGGTTTTGCTGCCGTAACTGATTTCGTCGCTGTAAGGCAACATGAGAACTTCGTTGTTGCGCGGTTCACCGCCAGAAAAGAAAACGATAATCCGGCCGGGGTCGAGCGCGTGCATTTCGCGGAAGACGCGGTAAATGCGCGGATTCCGCAAATCAACGTCGTTCGATTCGTTTTGCAGACTATACATGATCAATGACGGATGACTGCGGTCGCGCTTGACCATTTCGAGAATTTTTTCTTCCTCATATTTTTCCCAAAACACTTGCGCGTCGCCATCGGGACCCGCGCCGCTAGTGTCAACGACGTTGGGCTGGATGTAACCTTTTTGCGGGTCAAGGCAATCGTTTCCGTCGCGGCGCGTCAGAAATTCACCGTTTGGACCGAATGGTCCTTTTGCGTAACGCGTGCCGACGATGAATTTTCCCGCGCCCGGTTCTTCGTAACGCAACAATCCTTCGCGGTCTTGAATGTCCAGAACCGCTGGCTTGCCGATGTTGCGATGAAATTGCAGGCAGTTAAGTCCAATGGCTTTGGCGTCGGCGACTTCGCGTTCGGCCATTTCCTGATCCGGCCACAAACCGTTGCGACCCCAATAACCCCATGAAATGGCGGAAATGACGACGATGCGTTTTCCGTTCAAAGTCAAAATCGCGTCGTCCGAACCGATGCCTTGCGCGGTGAAAAATCGGAATCCGAAATCAACCCGCTTTTCGCTCGCGGTTTTGTTTTCGAGCGACGCGCTCGCGGTGTAAAGATTCGGATGTTGCAAATCCCACGGTTCGGCGGAATCCACTTGCGCGTCCACTTGCACGGTTTTGATTTGCTTCGCGCCCAAAGTGACAGGCTGATTGGTTTGCCAAACGACTTGATTGTTTTTGCTGATTTGAAAATGAACCGCGCCGTCGTATTTTTCCAACTTGCTCGTGACTTCCGCGACTAAATGAACCTGATGCAGGTCAGGTTTGTTGATGGCCGCAAGGTTGGTGACAGAAACGCCATCGCGAACTTCAAGTTGAATATCATTGTCCAATCCGCCGAAACCGTGCGACGGCGGCAACGTGTATTTGCCCCAATTGATGCGTGACGAGCCGAAATCAATCCAATCCAGATTGCCGCCCGGATTGGTGATGCGGATGGCCAATTGCGCCGTTTGTCCCGGTTTAACGGCGTCGGTCAAGTCCGCCTGAAACGGCAATTCGGTCATGATGGTGTAACCGCACAATTTGCCGTTGCAATAAACTTCCGCCCGCAAACGCGCGCCGCGAAATGAAACCACGATGCGCTGGCCTTTTTTGAATTTCGGGATTTGGATTTCCCGCCACCACCACGAGACGCCGAGGTAATTGCCGTTGGGAAACGAAGTGCCCGGCCCGCGCTGCGCTTCGTTGTGCGCGTAAGGGCGCGTGCCGAATTTTCCCCAAAAATGTTCTTCAACCGTCGTTGGCAACGTGACGGGAATGCCTTGCTGGTCATTCAAAACTTTCCAACCGCCGGTCGGCGGATTGACCGGCATTTGCGCGAGATTGACCTCTGATGGCAAATAAAGTGTGTCATTGGTCCAGGCCGCTTCGCGATCCGGCCAAAGCCGCCAGCCGGAAGTCGAAATGTCTTCTGCTTGAACGATGGTAATAAATGCAAACGACGCGACGAGAGAGGATGCGAACTTTAACAATGGTTTCATTTCAATTTGGAGTGTCCCGAAAATCTTTCACGCGCGCACCGGACGCGCGTTGAAAGACATCGTAGAAATTTGGATGGATGATTTTCTATAAGGCCAATCAATCACGGATTTTCTATTCTCTCAATCCTACAAAATGATGATTTTCAATCACCATCCCCCAAAGCGGGGAGTGGCATTTGTGACAATCGGGAGAGGTAAAATTAGCGGGCTTTGACATTGTTTTTCCCGCGCAAAATCATCCCCGAAAATGGGGATAGTATGAAAAAATGCGGCAATTTATAGTCTTCATGTAATCAACCCCCGACAACAAATTATAGCAAATATGAAAAACAAGTGTCTCCAAACTTGGATTGCGAAAACATTTGCAGCAATCTCAACAACAACCTTGGTCTGCGCGTTAAGTCACGGCGCGGCCCAGGCTCAACCGACAATTACCAGTCTCTATCCAGACGGCGCAAATCAATTTCAGGCTTCCAGCACGCTTGCATTTGTCGCCGGCTCCACTGTCAACATCACCAACGTCTCGGTGACTCTGACTCCTACTTCATTGAGCGGACAACAAGGTTTTCCGGCGACATTGACGCCGGGGAACGGGTTGACTGTCTCCGGGCCGGCCACATCTGAAACCGTGAGCGCGCTTCTGGTCAGCAATACGATTTATACGGCAAGCATTCATATCGCCGACGCAAATGGAGCTTTAGCGAACACAAACATCTCGTTCGACACCATTACGCCGGCTTACACTTTTGAGGCGGAAGATTTCGATTACGGCGGCGGGTTGTTCATTTCCGATCCGCAAACCAACGGTTACGCCGGACTGACTTCGGTTAGCGGCGTGGATTATGTAAATACTGTCCTTCAAGGGAATCAAGATTACCGTCCGTGGGGATTGGAAACGGAAAGCCTTACCGATAAGCCGCGCCTATCTCGTGGCGGGTTGCAGGATTACGATGTAGGTTGGAACAATGGCGGGTCGGGCAACTGGGGAAATTACACGCGAGTTTTCCCTGCGGGTCTTTACAACATATACATCCGCGTTTCCAACGGCAACGGTCAGGTTGCCGACAGCGCCAGCATCTCCGTAGTGAGTGGCAATGCCACGTTGAACGGCGCCACTGCTGCCAGCGGTCCGTCATTCACATTTTCAGTTCCCTCCACCGGCTGGCCGAATTACGTTTGGGTGCCTTTGGTGGACGCCAGCAACAATCTGGTTCAATTTAATTCCGACGGTTTGACCAACACCTTGCGGGTCACAACGGACAACGGCAATTACAATGCGAACTTTTACATGCTGATTCCGGCTGACACCAATCCGCCGCCAGCCAGCACGGTTGTCATCACCAATGTTTTTCCCAATGGCGCTTATCAATTTCAACAGACCAATGTTTTCTCCTTCACGGCAGCTTCCCCGATTGGCATTGGCAATATCCAAGTGCTGGTGACAGCCACTAACTTGGCCGGGCAAGGCTTCACGACCAATCTGTCGGCGGGAAGCGGCCTGACAATCACGGGCAATCCCACGAATGAAAACGTCAGCTTTCCGTTGGCAACGGATTTGGTCTATTCAGTCCTCGTTTATGTCGCGGACGCCAGCAACAATCCGGTCACCACGACGGTGAATTTCGACACGCTCAATCCCAATTACTACACCATTGAAGCGGAAGATTGGGATTACAACAACGGCGGATACTTTGATAATCCGCAAACAAATGCCTATTACGAATTGGACGGCAACAGCGGCGTGGATTACAACAATCCCGGTCAGAATCACAGCGCCTATCTGCGCAATGGATTGAATACGGAAGGACCCAATGGCGATACTCCTCGTTTGGCTTACGTCAACACCACCAATCAATTTGGCGTTCCTTACATTGATTACGATGTGGGATTCACTGCCGGCGGCCAATGGGCGAATTATACCCGAAACTATCCGGCAGGCGTATATAACATTTATGTTCGGGCCGCGCGCGGCGACGGTGGCAACGTAAATGACGCAGGCAGTGTGTCTTTGCTGACCAGTGGCTATGGCACTTCCAGCCAGACTCTTTCCCAGATAGGCAAGTTCAATGTGCCATCCACAGGAAACTGGCAGAAGTATGTTTTTTGCCCTGTGTTGGATAATGGTGGCAATTTGGCGCGATTTGTTGCCAGCGGTTCTCTTAAAACCCTGAGATTTACAATGGATGGAGCCGGCCATAATCAAAACTTCTTCCTGTTTGTGCCGGCGGACCTCTCTCAGAATCCGCCGCCGTTCGTCAGCAACTTCGAGCCGGATAGTTCGCAGTTGTTCCAGTTCACAAACCAATTAAGCTTCGTGGTCAATTCTTCGGTTGGAATTTCAACCAATGATATTGTGTTGAATCTGGATGGAACGACGGTTTCCGGTTTGACGTTCAGCGGTTCGTCAACCTTATGGACGGTCACTTATCCGGTGAAAACAAATTCATTCCACACGGCCATTATCACCGTGACGGATACTGCCGGATCTACCACTTACACGAATAGTTTTGGGACCTACAATGCCTCCAACTACCAATGGGAAGCTGAAGACTATGATTACAATAGCGGTAATTATTTTGATAATCTGATTAACGCGTATACAGGTGTCACCAGCGTGTCGGGAGTGGATTTCTTTGAGGCGGACAGCAATCCGAATGAGCCATTTGATTATCGTCCGGCTCCGGCTATCCCGACCTCTACCGGTGACGTGGGAGGAGAATTGCCCAGGTCTCAATTCACGTCCGGTGGCGGGACTGGAATTGATTACGACATCGGATATTTTGGAAATGGGTCGTGGGCAAATTACACGCGGCATTATCCCACCGGAACTTACAATGTGGTGGGACGATTTGCCGAAGGCAACAACCCGACGGAAGCCACTTTGTCACTATTGACCAGCGGTTATGGAACTCCCGTCCAGACCACCAATGTGATTGGCACTTTCTTCATTCCCGTCAAGGGCTGGACATCATGGGAATGGGCTCCATTGAAAGACGCCAATGGCAATAATGCGGTGATTACGCTTGATGGCTCTCTGACTACGTTGCAATTGGAAGGAACGCCAGTGGTTGGACAGGATGAGGTCAATGTCAACTTCTTGATGTTGGTTCCGACAGTGCCGGTGGCCAGCCCGGTCACACTTGCCGCGACGCGCAGTAGTGGGAATATCGTTATTTCCTTCCCGACCCAGAACGGGTTTAGCTATCAAGTGCTGTATAAGGCCAGCCTGACAGATCCGACGTGGACTTCCTTGGGAAGCCCGGTTTCAGGCAATGGATCGGTTCAATCGGTCAATGATACAATCGGTGTGGGCAGCCGGTTCTATCGTGTGCAGATCAGTCAACAGAATTAAAAAATAGTGGTGATTTCTCCGGCAGCCGGCGACGCCGGCTGCCGGGGAAAATTTTAGTGAGATAATTGACTATGAACAGTTCATTTCAAAAACCCATGAGTGGTTTTTGCAATCAAGCGCAAAACAAGCCGGCTGGTTTTACATTAATTGAATTATTGGTCGTTATTGCGATTATCGCAATACTTGCCGCCATGCTTTTACCGGCACTGTCCCGGGCCAAACTCAAAGCGCAGGGTATTTCCTGCTTGAGCAACATGAAACAATTGCAAATCGCCAGCATCATGTATGCGGGTGATAATAATGATTTTATCCCCGGAAACGAAGGTCACCCCGGCCAAGTCGTAGCAGGTGGTCTTTTGTATCCAAGCACGGATCCGATTGGCATGGGAATAAGTGATCCCAACTGGGTGGCGGGTTCCTATGGTACTTTGAACAGTGGTGGTAGCGACAGCCCGGCAGGCGCCGGAACAAATGCTTATTTGTTGGGAGTGCAAGGAGACACTGATCCGTCCACCGGCAAGCGTCTGGCGGGGTCTATCGGGAATTATACAAAAAGCGCCGGAGTCTATAAATGTCCTGCGGACAGACTCGGCGTAGACCCGGTATCGAAACAACCCCGCGTGCGTTCATGCTCGGCAAATGGTTATGTGGGAACGAGCGCTTATGAGGCAAAAGCTTTTGGCGGCAGCGCCAATGCTGAAATCATAAACACCTGCGCTGTCTTCAGAAAATACGCCGATTTTAATTCCAGATTGAGCAGCACCGATTGTTTTGTTTTTTTGGATGAGAATCCATTGAGCCTTAACGATGGCTTTTTCCGCGTGGACGAAACCAGTGCAAACAGCATCGGCGACCGACCCGCTGTGAATCATGGAAATTCCAGCGCGTTCACCTTCGCCGACGGACACGCCGAATTGCATCCCTGGAAAAATACCTTCTTGACCATCAACGGAGCAGCCGGTTCAGACAGCCAGTGGATTAACACTCACGCCACTTACCGCAAATAAAATCTTCAATGTCAGGCCGACGACGGGCTATGTTTTGCCGGCACGGATTTGGCACCGACCTATTGTTGTTTCCCTGTTTCATAACCACGCATGAAGCCGACACATTGCGCAGCGTCTATCACATTATTTTTCCAATTAAATTCGTATTCGATGGAAATGTTGCCGTCAAAGTTCTGGCGTTTCAATTCGTCCAGAACGCCAGCCACGTCTGTGACGCCGGTGCCGTCGGGAACATCGTGCGCCACAGGCGAAAATTCGTTCATGTCGTGGAGATGCACGCTGATGATGCGGCCTTGCAGAATTTTCAGGCAATCAACCGGTTTCAAACCGGATTGAACCCAGTGGCCGGTGTCGGCACACGCGCCGATGCGCGAGTCGCGGTTTTTGACGACGCTTAAAACGTAATTCGGGTCCCACATTTTGTAGCCGGAGTCGAGCGGATTGCGTTGATGGTCGTGGAAGCCCACGCGGATGTCGTATTCCTTCACGAGTTTTTCGATGGTGTCAATCGAGCCGACGGATTCGGTTGTGATGGCATACAAATTCAATTTTTTGGCAAAATCAAAAACTTTGCGCGCGCCGGCTTCGTCGCTTGGAATATCCACCACGCCATAGTTGACGGCGCGGATGCCATCTTTTTTCAGGCGCGCCTGAACGGCGGCAATCATTTCGTCGCTGGTGTTGTGGTCAAATTTCCAGTCAGGATGTTCGGGGCTGAACTTTTGGCCGGGATAAAATTCAATGACTTTGCCGCCTGCCGCCGCGGTTTTGTCAATGGCTTCCATGACGCTGTAATTGTTGAATGTCCACGACTGGCAACCGATGGCGAAGCCGCCGATTTTGCAATCATCGGGAATCGGCGTGGCGGAAATGGTGTTGCCTGTGGCTAAAAAACCACAAATCAAAGCGAGCGGGCAAATGAGGTGAAATTTCATATCGTTAAAATTTGGCGTTAATTTGCAATCAGTCTTGAACCGGCGAGGCGGTTTGGCGAGAAAAAAATTCAGCGGTCGCATCATCAAAATTGATGACACGAAATTTGATTTTTCCCATTGAACTGCAAATGGATACTGTTAATTTTTTGGGATGAAATCGTCTCAATCAAAATCCATGCGTTTGAACCGCCGCAATTTTCTTAAAACCACTTCTCTGGCCGCCGGAGCGTTGACTTTCGGTGTGCCGACGCTTTTGCGTGGGCAAAATCTGAACAGTAAATTGAATATCGCGCAAATCGGCGTGGGCGGCAAAGGCAACAGTGATGTTCACTGCAACAGCACCGAAAACATCGTCGCGTTATGCGACGTGGACACGAATAATGCGGCAGACACGGTGAAAAGTTTTCCGTCCGCGAAATTTTACCGCGATTTCCGCGTGATGTTCGACGAAATGGCGCACGGCATTGACGCGGTGGGCGTGGCGACGCCGGATCATTTTCACGCGATTGCCGCTTCAGCGGCATTGGCGCACGGCAAGCACGTCTACTGTCAAAAGCCGTTGACGCAGACTGTTTATGAAGCGCGTTATCTGCGAACGATGGCGAACGAGAAAAAACTCGTCACGCAAATGGGCAATCAAGGCAGTTCGGCGGATGGTTTGCGCCGCGCGGTTGAGGTCATTCAAGATGGACTCATCGGCAAAGTGCATCAAGTTCACGTCTGGACCAATCGTCCGATTTGGCCGCAGGGAATGGATCGTCCCGCCGGCGAAGACCCGATTCCAGATACGTTGTCCTGGGATATATGGCTTGGACCGGCGCCGGCGCGGCCCTACAAAAAGGACGCCACCATCAATGGCGTCAATTTCAGAAATATTTATCAGCCGTTCAACTGGCGCGGCTGGCAGGATTTCGGCACTGGCGCGCTGGGGGACATGGCCTGTCACACGGTCAATATGCCGTTTCGCGCCTTGCAACTGGGTTATCCCACGGAGATTGAAGCGGAACCATTTGGAGTGATGAATAAGGAGACGTATCCCATCGGCTCAAAAATCCGCTTTGAATTTCCCGCGCGCAAGATTGTCATTCCGGCGGAACATAAAACAATCCTTCATCATCAAGATACGATTGAGCAATCGCCGGTCACGTTTTGGTGGTATGACGGCGGCAAACCTTTGTCAGACAATCCGACCAAGCACGACGGCAGCAACAAACCGCCGCGCGAAGCCACTGCGGACATTGAGGCGTTTCGCGGTGAAGTGCCGGGCAGCGGTTGTCTGCTTATCGGGGACAAGGGACAGGTTTTTTCACCGGACGACTACGGAACTGAATTTTTTGTGAAATTGACCAGTGACGCGAAATTCATCCATTACACAAAGCATCCCGCAGTGGCGCAATATCCGCAGCGCATTCCGCGTAACCGGTTCAGCGCCGCCAAACGCGATGCCGATTGGGCGCATCATCAGGAATGGATCGCCGCCATCAAGGAAAACAAACCGGAACTCTGCTATTCGCGTTTTGACATCAGCGCGCAACTGGCCGAATTCATGTTGCTGGGTTGCGTTGCCTTGCGCGCCGGCCAGAAAATTGAATGGGACGGTCCGAACATGGTCGCTAAAAATTGTCCCGCCGCCGCGCCATTTATCAAACGGGCAAATCGCGCGGGCTGGACACTGGCTTAAATCGCCGACAGATTCTCTTCAATCAATCGGCCGGAGCGATTCAATTCGCTCCGGCCAAGTTTTATTTTGAATCCAATCGAACAGGCCGGTAGCCGCCACGCAATTTGAAGTAGAAAAACAACACCAAATAGCAGGTGAGGGTGAAGGTCGGAAACAACGCCATTTTAGCCAGCGCGTTGAATTGGCCGGTCGTCGTGGCGGTCGCGATGTCGGCTTGTGATTGATTGTCCGTCACGGCAGCGCTTTTCACCGGATCAATCGCTTGATAACTGCCGAGCAGATAACTTTTATCCACTGTGACTGTCTGGTAAAGCGCGGGATTGCTGGCGCGCAATTCGTGGGTCGCGGACGTTTCCTGCAAATAGCCGATGAACGGCGCGCCGAGAATCCCCACGGCAAGCATACCGATGCCCCCGACGGCGTTCAACGTGAGCGCTCCGCCTTTAGGACATTGTTCGGAAGTCAGTCCAAGAATCGTCGGCCAGAAAAATGTTTTGCCGATGCCGTAAAGTGTTGCGGCGGCAAAGATAATCAACATGCCCGCGCCGCTGGTTTTTGAAAGCGCCAGCAAACCGATGGCGGCAACGGCAGAGCAGGCAACCAGCAGACCGAGCGGCGATAATTTGTGGACGAGCGGCCCGGCGCAAAACCGCAAAACCACCATGATAGCCGAGGTGTAAACCAGCACCCACGCCGGATTGTGTCCGGCGGCCTGCATCGGCGTTTGCATCAATGACGTGATCCAGCCGTCGGTGCCGAGTTCAGTGATGGCCTGCGGCATCATGATGATAATGAGAAAGGCGAGAATGAACCGGCCAAAAGATTTGGTGAGCGCCGCAATCACCACGACGACCGCGCCCGTGAGTCCCCAAACCACGCCATTGCTCCAGCCAAAGACTTGCCCAAGTTGTGCGAAGACAAGACCGAACCCGACCAGCGCGCCAAATCCACCAAGTTCCTTGAGCATTTCCAGATAACTGACACCGGCCTGCTCGCGTTCACTTTTCGGAAATTTCAGGCTGACAAGAATGAAAAAGAAAATGAACGCGGGAATTAAAATCAATCCGAGCGTCAGCCGCCAATCTGGATTGTTTGCCAGCGCGATGGTGCATAATCCGCCCAGCACCAAACCGCCCGGCCAGCCGGCGTGCAAACGGTTCAACCATTTGGTTTTGTCTGTGTTGAACATCGTGGCCACCACCGGATTGGCAAACGCTTCCACCGAGCCATTGCCCAAGCCGAGAATGATGCTGCCCCAGTAAAGCAGTTGATAGCCATGTTTTTGTCCGGCAATCAACGCGTCGCCCGTCAAGCCGTGAATGGCATGATAAGCCGCGAACGCCATCGCGGTGTAAATCAAATAGGTCACAAATGAAAAAAGCATCGCCACCTTGTAACCAATGCGGTCAATGAACAGGCTGAACACGATGATGCTCACGCCGAACGGCCAGATGCCCGCGCCTTGCAGTTCGCCGACCGAAACCTTGTCGAGGCCGAAATCCGTGACGAATTGGCCGCCGCACAAAATCATGCGGCTGATGAACGCATAGCTGGTGGTGATGATGGCGATGAAGCAGCCCCAAAACAGAATTTTATCGTGACGATTGTTCATAACGCGGGATTTGTGATGCCGAATTGTCCCGACCAACCGATGATTGTCAACGGCAAATTAAACGTTTTGATTTTTATTTGCGGCTCACCAAATCGTGTATATGAACGGCGCAAGGCCTGTGCTGGACAAAAGGATCAGCAACGCGAAAATCAGAAACAAAATGATAATCGGCAGCAGCCACCATTTTTTATTTGTCTTCAAGAAACTCCAGAGTTCACTGAAAAAGCCACGCTGCTGGGTATCCGCCGCTTTTTCAAATTTGGTGGGCTGTTGTTTTTTCATGGGGACAAAACTCTTGCGATTTCTCAAAATTGTTTCAAGTATTTTTCCGGCGAAATTTCTTCTTTGCGCTCAATCCAGTAGCTGGATTGATTTGGTTTGTGTTTTAATTGTAATTCATCCCGTCCGCGCCAGCGAAAGACAAAAGCGATGGGTGTCAAAATTAGGAAAAACATAATGATCAGCATCAATTGAGTCATCACCCAGCCGACTGGAAATGCCACGACAATCGCGGCGAGGAAGAGCCAGCGAATTGTAATTGGCTTTAACAAACCAATCAAACCTGCCAGAGAGATGGTTGCAAATGCGTAAGCGGCGACATGGTGACCGCGCGCAAATGCGCGAATGGCGACAACGAGAAAAACGACAAGCCACGCGGCGGCAAACTGCCGCAAAATGCGCGGCGTCGGATTCAATGGCAAATCGGAAAATTTCATCGGCTCAATCGGGTTCAAATGTTTTCAAGTAATGGGCGCGTTCGTCGGTGGAAAGCGATTTTGGCATTTGTTCTTTTTGCAAAACCAGATTTTCGAGAACCAAAACGTCCATGTCGGTCGCCAGAAAACAGCGTAGGGCATCTGCCGGCGCGCAGACGATGGGTTCGCTGCGCACATTGAAGCTGGTGTTGACCAAAACGGGGCAGCCGGTCTTTTTTTCAAATGCTTTGAGCAATCGGTAAAATCGTCCGTGGCGGGTCGCGTCAACAGTTTGGATGCGCGCGCTGTAATCCACATGCGTGATGGCCGGAAGCATTGAGCGAATGACGTTCACGCGCTTTCGCAAGTCAGTGTCGTCATTCATGATTTTTTGGTCGGGTTCTGAAATGGCCGCGCGATGTTTTTCAGAAATGGGCGCGACCAGCAACATATATGGACTTTCAACTTCCGGCGACAGGTCAAAAATTTCCGCCGCGCGCTCTTTCAAGACGCAGGGCGCGAATGGGCGAAAGCTCTCGCGGAATTTTATTTTGACGTTCATGGTGGATTGCATCGCCGGATTTCGCGGGTCGCCCAAAATGCTGCGCGCACCGAGCGCACGCGGGCCGAATTCCATGCGTCCCTGAAACCAGCCGACAATTTTCCCGTCGGCCAGAAAACCAGCGACGGCATCGAGCAAATCCGTTTCATTTTCAAATTTTGAATACGGAATTTTTTTGTTTTCCAATTCGCCGGCGATTTCTTCGTTTGAAAATTTTGGCCCAAGAAAGCTGCCGTTTTGAGAATCCGGCGATTCCGGCTGACGTGGATTTTCAAGCAATTGATGCCAGACAAACAGGGCCGCGCCCAGCGCGCCGCCGGCGTCGCCCGCCGCCGGTTGAATCCACAAATTGGAGAAAATTTTTTCCTGCAACAATTTTCCGTTGGCGACGCAATTGAGCGCAACGCCGCCGGCCAGCACGAGATTCTCTTTGTTCGTCAAGCGTTTTGCTTCGCGTGCCATTTTCAAAAAGATTTCTTCCGTGACTAATTGGATGCTGGCGGCGAGGTCCATATGCCGTTGTTCCAATCGCGACTCCGGCTGGCGCGGCAGGCCGCCAAAGAGTTCATGGAACTTTTTATTCGTCATCGTCAATCCCTGACAATAATCAAAGTAATCCATATTCATCCAGAGACTGCCGTCATCCTTGATTTCAGCCAATTGCGAACGAATCAGGTCGGCATACTTTGGTTTTCCATACGGTGCAAGCCCCATGAGTTTGTATTCGCCACTGTTGACCTTGAATCCGCAGTAATAGGTGAAAGCCGAGTAAAGCAATCCGAGCGAGTGAGGGAATTTCAACTCGCGCAGCAATTTGATTTGGTTGTCTTCGCCAGCGCCGATGGTCGCCGTGCTCCATTCACCGACGCCGTCAACGGTGAGAATCGCAGCCTCTTTGAACGGACTTGGAAAAAACGCGCTGGCGGCGTGGCTTTCGTGATGTTCGGTGAAAACAAATTTGGCGCGACTGGCGGATTTTAGCTGGCTTTTCAAAATCCGGCGCAGATGAATTTTATCTTTGAGCCAGACCGGCATGGCGAGCCGAAAACTGCGGAAACCTTTGGGCGCGAATGCCAGATATGTTTCCAGCAAACGGTCAAATTTCAAGAGTGGCTTGTCGTAGAAGGCGACGTAATCAAGATTTTCCGGTTGAATGCCGCCGGCGCGCAAACAATAAGCAATCGCGCTCGCGGGAAAATCGGGGTCGTGTTTTTTTCGCGTGAATCTTTCTTCCTGGGCGGCGGCCACAAGCTTTCCATCCACAATCAACGCCGCCGCGCTGTCGTGATAAAAAGCCGAAATGCCCAGAATGGTCGTCATGTTGTTTGCGTGCCACAAATTAAACCGGCCTCTGGCAGGGGACGCAAGCGTTCAGCTATTTTATTCCGAAAATTCGCAGCGTGTTGGGGTTGATTTTCGAATGTTCAAGTTGTTTCGGAAGATTCTGGAAACGAAGGCTTGACTCGCATAAAGCCTTGAAATAACTACTCGCGGAAGCATCCAAATCTTTATGAGCACGGAAAAAAAGGGCTTGTTCACATTGCCGGACGGCAAAAATTTAATTTTCACGTTCATCCTCGTCAGTTCGCTGTTTTTATTGTGGGGATTTTGCAACGGAATGATTGATACGATGGATAAACATTTTCAGGATGAATTGCATCTTACCAAGTCGCAATCCGCCTGGGTGCAATTTGCTCATTACATGGGTTATGCGCTGATGGCTTTACCCGCGGGATTGCTTACGCGCCGGCTGGGTTACAAATACGGCATCATTTTTGGTTTATTGCTGGTGGCTGTGGGAGGATTTTGGTTTCTGCCAGCCACACATATTTCGCAATTCTGGGCGTTCCTGCTTGGCGTGTGCGCGATTGCGATGGGATTGACGGTTTTGGAAACGGTTGCCAATCCTTACACGACATTGCTGGGACCGAAAGAATACAGCGCAACGCGCATCAATCTCGCGCAG
>DASZXB010000009.1:0-77766 GCA_035546095.1 Verrucomicrobiia bacterium
TTTCGGCAACGACCAGTCGGGATTGGTTTTTGAAGTTCTAACTCCCCATACTCCTCAACACTAACACTAAAAAACTATGAAGCGATACACTCCACCCGTTGCCGCCTGCTGTTTGATGCTGGCGGTTCTTGCATCATCACAAACTCGTGCCGCAGAAAATACCTGGGACAATAGTTCAGGTAATTTTCTATGGGATTTGAGCAGCGCCAACTGGACAGCTCCCACGGTTTGGTCTGACGGCGACGATGCCATCTTTGGCACCACTGGCGCTGGAACCGTCACCCTTGGCGACTCAATTACCGTTGAGAACCAGACGTTCAACGCTCCCGGTTACACAATTGTTGGCGATGGCAACATCATGACTGTGGCTGGAACGACTCCGACCATCACGGTTAATGCCGACAGCACAAGCGCCGCGAGTATTTACGGAACCGATGGTCTGACCATTCAAGGGACCGGCGCCTTGAGTCTGCAAGGTGACGCTCCGAACTTGGATGCCAACCATTACACCGGCGGCACCTATGTCAGAGGCGGCACGGTGCTGCTGGGAGCGCGAGGCGCAAATGCCGATGGATCCTCTTACGCCGTGGACAGCATTGAAGTGCTGGACGCCGGAGCTACGGTGAAGTTCGATACGCTCTTCGACGGAACTACCTACAGCAGTCCTGCTCCTAATCAGATTGCGACCCACTCCACCGCATTCTCGAGCCATTTGCACATGACGGGGGGCACTTTTGATTTGAACAACGAGCCTCGAGTCCAACACATCCCCATTCCGGATGGAACAGGTTTAATCGTCAACAATGGAGCAGCCGTGCAGTCGGGATTGATTATGGTGGTTGACGGACATGACCATGAATTTTCCGGGGTAATAGCCGATGGCGGTCCACTGGTGGGAGACAACTCCGGGCAGGGGCCTGGCCGTCAAATTGGCATCGTCAGTTTTGCCGCCACCATCTCCACTAATGGAAGTGTGTGGACACTATCCGGCCCCAACACTTACTCCGGTTCAACCCGGTTGCAATTTGGCGGCAGCATCAAGCTTGTCGGCAATGGGACCATCGGGTTTCCGACGTCCAACGGGCTGACCGGACCACTGCGCATTTACGGCCCCAGTTATCTTGACCTTAATGGCCACAACCAGACGATTGCGCTGATGACGAGCGGTGATGCGGGCGGAAAGATTTTCAACTCGGCGGTAGGAACCGTTTCCACGCTGACTTTTGGTTATGGCAATGAGTCAGTCACCTCTCGCAATGCAAACATGCAGTATATAGACAATCCGGGCACAGGCGGCGTGCTGGCCATGACGAAGATAGGAACCAACTGCATCCAAACGTTGTCCGGAACCAACACTTACAGCGGTGATACCACTGTGAGCGAAGGCACCCTGGCATTTGCCGCAGCCTCTGCCGTCAGTCCCAACAGCGCGTTTCGGCTCAACACCAATCCCAATAATCACTCTGATTTGAAGTTGACCTACGCCGGCACAGCCAATGTGCGGCAATTGTGGATTGATGGAGTGCAGCAGCCCAATGGTGTATATGGCGCCGGAACTCCAGGCATTGACCCCGCAAGCACCGGTACCATCACCGTAACCGGAGCTACGGTTTTATTGGGGTTTTCGCAAACCGGCAACGCCATTATGCTCACTTGGCAGGGCAACTATAAACTACAAAGCAAGACCAATAATATCGTTGGCTCTTGGTTTGACTATCCCGGCGGCGGGACAAGCCCGGTGAATGTCACGATAGACCCCGCTCAAAGCTCCGTGTTTTTCCGTCTATCGTCTCCATAGAATAATGAGTGCGGGGAGCGTTTGACGCTCCCCGCCGTAACCTTCAACGACATTGTTTATTTGTTATTCGTATGAGACCGAAAGAATCAAAGGCAGACATTCAAGAATTGTTCGCGGGATTTACTCTGATTGAATTGTTAGTTGTCATCGCCATCATTGCGATTTTGGCAGCGATGCTATTGCCGGCTTTGTCCAGTGCCAAAGAAAAAGCCAAGCGCATCGCCTGTGCCAGCAACCTTCGACAAATTGGCATAGGAATGATCATCTATGCCGGAGATAACGACGATAGAGTCGTGGAGGCGCGTCATGCCGACCAAGCGGGAGTGTTTGTCCAGTTGGCGCTTAATCCACCAGAACAGGCACAGGCCGCAACTGTCGGATTAGTTGTGAACTCTAATGGCCCCTCAATCTGGCGTTGCGCCTCTCTGGGAACTTCGCTTCCATTCTATGATGCTTATTGGGATCAATGGAGCATAGGCTACCAATACTATGGTGGCATTACCAATTGGGTCAATCCGGCTTTTCAGACCGGTATTCCAGCGTATAGTCCTGTAAAACTTTCTCAAGCCAAACCTAATTGGGTGTTGGCCGCTGATATTATCAGCATATCAACCAATAGTTGGGCGTGGTGGAACCCGGAGGGAATCGTTCCACATAAACGTCACGGTGCAGCTTATCCTGATGGTGGCCAACATTTGAAAGTGGATGGCTCGGTGTCATGGGTGAAAATCGAGCAAACCCGTTTCCTGTCAACTTGGGGAGCAGGAGGTGACCCAACGAGGAATAATTACGTTTATCAAGAAGACATTCCGCCAGCGATGCAACCATTCATGAACGCCAAGTCCATGAAGCCTCCGCTTTAGTAGTGACATTCCTAAAATTGACTAACGCCCAAGCTTGAAAAATGTGAGCAATGAAAAAATTCAAATTCTGTCGGATGCAAAATTCAATGTCTGCTTTTACATTGATTGAATTGTTGGTGGTCATCGCCATCATTGCGATTCTGGCAGCGATGTTGCTGCCGGCTTTATCGAGCGCCAAGGAAAAAGCCAAGCGCATCGCCTGTGCCAGCAACCTTCGACAGATTGGCATAGGAATGATCGTCTATGCTGGAGATAACGACGATAGAGTGATAGAGGCGCGTCATGCCGACCAAGCGGGAGTATTTGTCCAATTGGCTCTTAATCCGCCAGAGCAGGCACAGGCCGCAACTGTCGGGTTAGTCGTGAACTCTAATGGCCCCTCAATCTGGCGTTGTCCTTCTCTTGGACCTACGCTTCCATTTTATAGCGCCGAGTTTGATCAGTGGAGTATTGGCTATCAATACTATGGTGGCATTACCAATTGGGTTAATCCGGCCTTTCAGTCCGGCATTCCGGCTTATAGTCCGGTGAAGCTTTCTCAAGCCAAACCTAATTGGGTATTAGCCGCTGATGCTATTAGCATATCAACCAATAATTGGGCGTGGTGGAACCCGGAGGGAATTGTTCCGCATAAACGTCACGGTGCGGCTTATCCTGATGGCGGCCAGCATTTGAAAGTAGATGGCTCGGTATCGTGGGTGAAAATCGAACAAACCCGTTTCCTTTCAACTTGGGGAGCAGGCGGCACTCGGGATAATTACGTCTATCAAGAAGACATTCCACCGGCAATGCAGCCATTCATGAACGCCAAGTCCATGAAGCCTCCGCTTGGGCACTGATTTTACAAAGATAAATACCCATCAAGTGAATCTCTCTTTTTTATACATCGCCATTGGATTTGCGGTGTTAAGTTCCTCGATTACACTTCAGGCCGCCGATGATGCACAAATTGCGACAGCGCAGTTGGATACTATCGTTGCGCACCTTAACAAAAGTCACCCGCGCCTCCTCGCCAACGAAGTAGATTTCGCAATTTTGCGCACACAAGTAGAAAAAAATCCAATTCTGCGGCGTTGGGTCGTTCAATTGCGTGCCACCTGCGAGACAATTCTTACACAAGAACCAAGCAAATACGAAATTGACGGCGGCAACGGAATGTTGGTGGTCAGTCGTCGCGTGTTGGATCGCGTCAGCCATCTGGCGTTGCTTTACCGGCTTGACGGCAATAAAAAATGGTTGGATCGCGCATGGATTGAACTTGATGCGGCTGCGAAATTCAAAGATTGGTATGCGACCAGACATTTCCTTGATACCGCGGAAATGACAATGGCCTTTGCCATCGCGTATGACTGGCTTTATGACGATTGGACACCGGAACAACGTGCAATTCTAAAGGATGCAATCGTTGAAAAAGGTTTGAAACCTGCATTGCCGATTTATCGCAAGCAAAGATGGTGGACTGTCATGCATCACAATTGGAATCAGGTTTGCAACGGCGGTCTGGGCGTTGGCGCGCTGGCCATCGGTGATGAGGAACCTGCGCTATGCGAGGAAATTTTGCAGAACGCAATCAAGAGTCTGCCGCTGGCGATGCAGCACTTCGCGCCGGATGGCGCGTGGAACGAAGGTCCGGGATATTGGAATTACGGCACTAAATATAATGTTTTCATTCTGGCTGCGATGGATACCGCGCTCGGCACGGATTACGGTTTATCACAGATTCCCGGCTTCTCATTGACCGGCGATTTTCCGCCTTATTTTTCCGGACCGATTGGCAAAACTTTCAACTATGCCGATTCCGGCGATTTAGAAGGCGGTGCGGCGCAAATTTTTTGGCTGGCCGCAAAATTCAATCATCCCGGCTGGGCGGCTTGGCAACTCCAGCAAATTGAAGGCAGTATCGATCCCGGTCCGTTTAATCTTTTATGGGGCGCGCGTTGGCTGGCGAATGCCGACGGCTCCGAAAAATCACCGCCGCAAATGGCCACGCTGCCGTTGGGTCGCTATTTTCGCGCCGCTGAAGTGGTGACCATGCGCAACTTGTGGACTGATACCAACGCCATATTCATCGGTTTTAAGGCCGGTGATAACAAAGCCAACCACAGCCACCTTGACCTCGGCTCATTTGTCATGGACGCATTGGGTCAACGATGGGCAATTGACCTTGGCGCGGACGATTACAACTTGCCGGGTTATTTTGATTTTAGCAAACAACGCTGGACTTATTATCGCACGCGAGCGGAGAGCCATAACACCATCGTGCTGAATCCAGACGAAGGACCGGACCAAAACTCTGAAGCCTTTACGCGCATCGTGAAGGCCGACATGAGCCACACGCAATTCATGTTTGCCGTTGCCGATCTCACACCAGCCTACGCAAAGAATGCGCAGAGCGTAAAACGAGGAATTGCATTGATCAACGGCCAACAAGTATTGGTTCAAGACGAAATCGTCGCCCGGAATCCAGCGCATGTCTTCTGGTTCATGCATACTCCGGCGCAGATTGACATCTCAAAAGACGGTAAAACTGCCACGCTGATATTAAATCAACAAACGATGTCCGCACGATTGCTTGATCCGAAAGACGCAAAATTCAGCATATTGGATGCTGCGCCGCTGCCGACTTCACCCAACCCGGCTGGCCAGAAGGACAACAAAAGCATCGAGAGCTTGACGGTCGAGCTTCAAGGCGCGACGAATCTGCTTTGCCGCGTTCTGTTGACACCATCGCAGACTGGACAATCCACTTTCATTGCACCGAAAGAAAAAGACCTGAATGATTGGTAACCACCGGCAAGTTGTGGAATTACCATCTCTTTACGCATTTGCTTTTAGCTCAAATGAATCTCGATTGAACTTTATGTATGCCTGTGTGTGAATCCAAATTAAAGAAGCAAACGATGATGAAAGCGTTTTATTCTAAATGGAGATGGTCGCGCCATTCAATGTCCGTTGCAATCCTTATAGCGTTTGTGTCCACAGCGGCGGTGACGTTCGCTGAAGAGCAGGCTGTGAATCTCGGTGAACTTGAGCCACTTTCCGTTCGTCAGGAACGCGGGCAATTGATGATTGATCAAAGTGTCGCGGAAAAATCTCTGCAAATTGGCGAACGACATTTCTCGAAAGGGCTTGGGCTGCGCGCTCTTAGTGAAATCACTTACGAACTGGATGGCAATTGTGATCGTTTTCAGGCATGGGTTGGCGTTGATGCTTCGATGCGGCAACGCAAACAGGCCGATGTGAGTTTCAAAGTCTTGGCCGACGGACGCGAATTGTTCGACAGCGGTGTCATGAGCAAAACGACGCCAGCCAAACGAGTTGACGTTTCGTTGGCAGGCGCGCAGGAACTCAAACTTATGGTTGCCGATGCTCCCGACTCAAGCCACGTCGGCGCGGATTGGGCTGACGCTGTTTTGCTGTTCAAGACCAACGCAATGATTCCCCGCAAGATTCTCGGCACAACCGAAGCTTTTCCTTCGCCGGAACCCGCAAAGTTTCAAATACAATCTTCATCATTGACGCTTGAATTGTCCCAATCCGGCGAAATTGTCGGGATTCAGCTCGGCGACCGGCGAAAACATTATGCGCTTCGCGGCGGAACATTTTTGACCGGTTGCGTCAACGGCGCAGTTGCCGCCCGCCAATTGAGCAATGGAACTGTCGAAGTCACAAGAGAACTTGTTGGCGCGTCGCCTGACCGCGGCGCGACTTTGATTGAACGATTTTCTCCAGCCGGCGAAAGTGTGCGCTGGGAAATTGAAATTCGCGGACACGGCAAACCGTGGAGCACGGGAATTGAAACGTGCTTGCTGTGGCCGGAGACCAAAACGGCGCAGGTTTGGACAGCATGGGAAGACCCGGAACAGCGGCATGATGTCTGGCGCGATCCATTGGTGATGAAACCCTTGATTGACCGGCAAATGTGGTATGGCGCGTTGCCGTGGCTTGAAAGTCCCATCAGTTATTTGCCCAGCCCAAAGATATTCGTTGTTCCCATCGTTACGGTCGCAGAACCAAAAGTGGATACCGCGTTAAGTCTGGCTCTCAGCCCGGCGGACAATCTTTTTGAACTTAAGCTGACCACCAGTTCCGACGGCTCAATTGCGTTCACGCGTTATGATAATCGTATCTCCGCCACGAATGTGGTGAAGTTCGCGATGGACATCGTTGGTCATGCCGCGGATTGGCGCGGCGGATTGGGTTGGATGACGCGGCGCTACCCGGAGTATTTCAATCCGCCAAATCCAAAAGCGCACGAAATTGCCGGATTGGGAGCTTACTCGGATTGGGAAGGCGAATTGGACGTTGCGCGATTCAAGCAAATGGGTTTTCGCGTCAATTGGAAAGCGAGTTATGATTTTCCTTACATGGGAATGTTCATGCCTCCAATCGGCGATAACGAGCCGTTCAAACGACTAATTAAAAACAACTACACGACCATAGCGCAAGTTCGTGATTATTCGGCACGCATGAGGAAAATGGGTTTTTATGTCCTGAGCTATTTTGACGCGACCGAATTTGGCGCTGAAACTGGAATGCCCAAAGAGGCGGACCCAACGCTTGCGCCGGCTGATCGCTGGAAGAATGTCCACAACTTTCTGGAGAACGATGTTGACGATGGCATCTGGCGCGACCGTGATGGCAAGACATGTTTAAGCTGGCAGGGCTGTATCCTGATGGATTGTGGCGCGCCGAAATATCACGCATTCCTTCTCGAACAGGCACGCCGCCTCATTGATAAAATCCCGGACGCCTCTGGTATATGTATTGACCGTTTGGACTGGCTTAAGTTCTACAATCTCCACGCTGACGACGGTGTGAGTTGGTATAACAATCAGGCAAGCCGCTCTTATTATATGTCATGGCGCGGATTGTTATCCGATTTGGGGCCGATGTTTCATTCGGCGGACAAAGTCATTTTTGTCAATGCGCTGGTGAACCGGACCGATGCTTTACGGGACGTGGACGGCATATATCACGAATTTGGTTTCGAGCCGACGGAGATTAACGGCTGCGCTTTCCAATGTGTTGACAAGCCTTGCATTGCCTGGACGACCGACGAAACGAAAATTAAGCCCGACGCGGATTCATATTTCCAGCGCCATCTTTACCTCGGCATCTATCCCACAGCGCCGATGCCGGCCAATGACCACACGATTTTGCCCGGCACTTGGGCTGATCAATACTATTTGGATTATGGACCGCTTTTTGATTTGTTGCGGGGACGCAAATGGGTGTTGATACCTCATGTTCTCGAAGTGGAAAATCAATCCGCGAAAGCGAATTTATTTGAAGTTCCAGACGGACTTGTAATCCCCGTCTGTTTTGGTGGCGCAAATAAGACTGTGCGAATCTTATTGCACAATCTGCCAGCAATTAACATTGAACCCGAAAAAATGGAATGTTGGGTATCGTATCCCGGCCAAAGCCAAAAAATTCAGTTAAAACTCAAAATTGACAAAGACCGATTACAATTGAAAGTGCCGTTGCAACGAGGTTGCGCGATGGCTCATATTGTTTCTATTAAATGACAAGTTTCCTTTCGCTGGGCTGGCTTTGGAAATAAATAATTTATACTCAAAACAGAAATCTATAATTGCGCTGTTGGCAGTTCTTTTTGCGTTGAACACAAATCAGCAGAGTTTGGCGCGCGAAGTTCGCAACGCAACGGCGATTTCAACAAATTATCAATATCTGTTGATGAGGATAGCGGTGTTTATGAAGTTGTTCAAAAAACCTTCGTTGAAATTTTGACGGCAGCATTGGGTAACCGCTCAAAGACATAAAGATGAGCCACGGCAAAGATACCAATGGCGCTTACCAAAGAATATCATTTGGCTGAATGAACGGAACCTTGCTCATGAGTGGAGAAATTCAGCTCTACAATGAAGATTCAATCATCGTGCTTTCCGAAACATGCGAGGCTGCCGCGGAAATGCCGCCTGCGGCATTTCCAGCATTCACAACTTTCCGAATAATTTGCACGTATTTAGCTACAAGCAGGAAACATTTCCACCACTTTAATTTGTCGCAGCAATTGTTCCACGCCGTGGTTGCTTGCTGTTTGATGACACCACGAACATATTGATCATTGGATCAAAGCCAAGAAGGAGATTTGTTCAGGTTTCATTTCCAGCGTCTTTGCGGCAACCGCAGCGTCCACGCGAATCTGTGCCAGGATTTTGTTGTTCGTTTCCAACAAATGTTCCGTCGAGCCCGCGCGATGCCATTCAAGGAAACGCTCCACACTGTAAAATGGTTCAGGTGTGATAAGTTCATTTTCCAGAAGCGTAATTTGGCTGGAGTAATATGGATTCTTGGCCGAAGCGAGTTGCAACAGCGCGCGACAATACAGATATTCGAGATTCTGATGACTTACCTGTTCTATAAAACGCAGGTTGACGGCGGAATCATCCGGTCGCTCTGCAAGAATGGCATTGATCGGAGAGCCGGCGCCTGGACCGGGATTGGGCGGCTTTATGCCCAGTAATAAACAAATTGTAGGAACAATGTCCGTATGTTCCGCGTAGGCAAGGCAGCGGCCTTTCGCAATCCCAGGACCAATGAACAAAAGCGGGGTGCGCCAACTGTCCGGGTCGGCAATCGGATGCCAGCCTTGTTCACTTTGGCCGTGGTCGGAAGAGACGATGAATACCGTGTCATCCCACTTTCCCTGGGCTTTTAAAAAATCAGTGAATTGCCCAAGTAATGTGTCGGCATTCGCTATTGCACTTTTGTATGGCGAACCTATGCCCCAGATATTGCGATAAAAGGGATTGTCGGAGTTCCCATACATGCACGCGGTGCGGCCAAGATTGCCAGCGGTCTGTAAATGCAGGCGCATAAATACAAAGTCTTCGTGCCGCAACGCCGACATGGCCATTTCGACGACCTGCGCATCTGTCGCATCAGGAGCTTGTATCAATTCATCAAAACCGCGTGAGACCGATCTATAGGAATTGGAATTGACAAGGAACGCGGTTTTACCAATAGCGCTACTGACTTCCTGTATGAAACAACTGTCTGCACGCAAAAAAACATTTCCGCTCATCAAGACTGGATTCGGAAAGGATGTCGTGTGCAGGCGGCCATATTCCCCAACGGTCGGATGGTGTGGCATGATCATCCATGAATTTGGCGCGTAAGTCCCTTGCGGAATCAATCTACGCAACGCCGGCATTTCAACGCAGTCAGGCGATTTGACATGCAGACCATCAATCATGAAAAGTATGACCCGCTTCGGCGCAGTGGCACGGCGGGAAGATGGCTCCAAATTCATGAGCCTCCTATTTTGCAAGCCGCCACATTTCACTGCCAGCCAGCAGGAACGCGCCTACTCCATAAGGCATTGTTGAATTTGGATCAAACGAGTAAGGCGACTCAGCGATGGGTTGCACGTATGTTAATTGTCCATTGTCTTTAACAAGCCCGGCCAGCGCCAGCCATGCTTTGCAGATCGCCGGTTTATACTTTTGATCAATAATTTTTTCGTTAAGCGCGTATGCCAAAGCATAAATGAAAAAGCCACTGCCACTTGACTCGGGTTCATCCGCCTTTTTTGAATCCAGCAAGTTCGGAGTCCAAAGTCCATCGGGCTGCTGCAACTCCAGTAGCCGGTTGCACATCTGGCGGAGCTGGTTTTCGTAACGCGGACGCATAGGGTCGTTCTGGGGAAAATCTTCAAGCACGCGCACAAGTCCACCGACCACCCAGCCATTTCCTCGGGACCAAAATACCTTGGTCTCCGAATGATTGTTCACATATTTTTGGTCGCGAAAGAAGAGATGCTCGTTTTCGTCGTAATACGCCTTTGAAACGAGCCACCACCATTTGTTCAGGTAATCATAATACTTTTGTTCGCCAGTGATGTTGCCCATACGGGCGAACGCAGGTGGCGACATATAAAGGGCATCGCACCAGGACCACTTGTTGAAGTTTTTATTGGTGAAGCTGACATCCTCATCTGCGTCTGCCGTGTCAGCGATATATTTATCCAGCGACTTGCGAGTTGGTTCGATCATCGCTGGAACTTTCTTCAATTTATAGAAATCCAGCCATGTTTGCGGGGTGCAATGGTCGTTGGCAATGTAAACTGTCTTGATAACCTGCCAGTTTAGATTGCTTCCGATTTGTTCCACGGCGGTTAAGTAGTGTTCATTGTCCGGAATCAAACCCAATGCAAAAAGTCCGTTGATGAACGGTCCTTGAACCCAATCTCCCATCGGTGTCTTATTGGGGTGCGCCAATTGCCAGTCAGCAACCTTACGCATAATCTTCTCAATATCGGTGCGATTAACATCGGATTGACGGGTTTCGACCGGCTGGGCTTCGCAACTGAAGTGCAAACCAATTGAAAATAAAAACAGAATCAACACCCATAACCATTCGGCGCCGGTTGTTTTCATCACACGTCGCTCTAAAAAGATTGTCCTATCCATTTGAGTTAATTCAATAGTTGACGAAATGTTGATTTGGGATGTCTTCACCGCTCCAGACACGTTGTTGAAACCATTTGCCAGCGGGTGCAGTCCAGAACGGTGCATCAGCGGGAATTCCAAGATGGCTTAAACCGACGGTGCAAAAATAAAGCGCCCCGGTGTAGTTGTAAGGATCACGGGCACTCGGCTGATAACCAACCACCCCGATATTTAACCAGCCGTTTTTGTCAAATGTTCCTGATGCTTCAATCATGCGACGTATCACCGTGGTCATGGCGGCGCGGGTGGCGCCGGGATCAAGAGAGCTGGGCCATCCCCAGCGGAATCCCATGTAGCCAATCTCCTGAAACACGGCGAACCGATAGACGGATGAACGTCCGATGACTGGGAAAGTGCCTTCGGGTGAAATCAAATGCTCGAGCACCTCCGCATAGCGATCGGCGCGCTGTTGTTCTTGTGGCAGCAATGCACCAAGAGGGTCACCCTTGTCACGACAAACCCGGAGCGTTTCCAGTAACAACGGATGAATGACATAACTATTGTAATAATCCCAGTGGAAATTTTTGCCGTCACCGTAAGTGCCATCACCGAGATACCATTCACTCATGAATCTATGGATGGCATATTCAATGGGAGCCTTATTACAATCGCCGGTTAACTCCCAAATGGCACATTCAATTGTGGCCGAAAACAGAACCCAGTTATTTTCGGATGGCTGGAATGCGCGATGTGTTTTGAGCGCCGCGATGATATTTTGGCGTTGGGCAGGCGTTAACGGTTCCCAAAGTTGTTTGGGAGCAATCAACAGGGGATAAGCCAGATAGGCAGCATGAACCACATCTTCCTGAGTGAGCTTTTTGAACATATAGTCCGGCAATCGAGGATCTGTCGCGTTAATCAAGCAGCGGCGTGCCAACTCAATATAGCGGGCACGTAATTTGCCTTCATCAGTGTCATCCGCACCTAGTGCCAGCCAGGGAGCCATTCCCGAAAGCGTTCGGCCAAATGCCTGCAATGGCGAAGTATGAATGTCACTTTCGCGGGTTTCCCAGTTTTTGCGGGGAATCACCGAGTGAAGACGATTTTCGCTCAACGGAATGAATACCGGGTCGGCGATACGGCGCAAAACACTGATGGTATAGGCGCGGTCGGCAGCGCCGGAATTCGTGTCGTCCGCCGAAACGACAACAGGATATAGAAGCGCGACGACCATGATTACGATGAGGAATCTAAAACGAAAGTGAAGCGAGGCCGAGAAGTTGATAAAAATGCCGACTCTTTTCATAAAGTGAATGGGATGATTAACATTAATTTCAGCATTTTGTATGTAATCGTTCAAAAGCTCTATTACAAATTCTCGATGAAAACTAACAATTTTCTACGTGTATTCTGTTTGGCCTTGTGGCATGGCTCGCAAAGGAAATTGTAATACCGTCCCGAAAATTATATTATAGGAACAACTCGCAAGCATTCTAAAACAATGAAACGGTTCCGCCAAAAAAGCGTGCTGTTGGCGCTTAGCCGATATTACCATGAGATTCATCGTGGCGTTGCGCGATATGCTGCACAACACGGCTGGTGTCTCAATTGTGATATGGCCATTTCCGGCATATTGCCAAAGAATTGGACCGGCGATGGCATTCTTACTTTGTTGGCCGATCGCAATGATGTCGTAGATTTTGTCGTCGGTTCCAGGCTGCCCGTCGTGGACTTGGCGATGGGGCGTCCTGAAATTAATGTGCCTCGCGTGGCTGGTGACAATGTTGCCATCGCCCGGTTGGCTGGCGAACATTACCTCGAACGTGGTTTTAAGAATTTTGCATGGTTTTCAAATAATTCAGGTTACGTTGCCACGATGCGGCGTGACGCGTTTTTTAACGCGGTTCACCAACGATCAAAGACAATGGAGGATTGGACTTTTCGGCGGAAACCCGGCGATAAAAGAGGAGAATGGGACGCCCGTTTGTCTTGGCTAACTTGTCGTCTCAAAGCAGCACCAAAGCCCGTGGCGGTGTTCGCCTTTCGCGACGCCGACGCCGCAAATGTTTTGGAAGCCTGTCTGTCTGGCAGGCTGGATGTGCCGGAAGAAGTTGCCATTCTGGGAGTGGGTAATAATGAAGTTATTTGCGAATCCCTTTGTATCCCTCTCTCCAGCGTGAAACACAATCTGGAGGAACTGGGTCTGGCCGGCGCAGCGTTGCTGGACCGTATTCTGGCTGGCGCCCGTCCGCCGCGCAAACCATGGCTCGTCGCCCCACAGGGTGTGCAGGTGCGTCGCAGCACAGATTTCTTGGCAGTTAGTGACCCCAATATTTTAGCCGCGTTACGTTTTATGCGGGAAAACTTCCATCGCTCCGTTTGCCCGTCAGATACAGCGGAAGCTGTCGGCGTTTCCCGCTGGAATTTGGAAAAGACATTCCGCGCACAACTCGGACATACGATGAGGATCGAGTTGAGGCGAACGCGGCTGGCCAAGGCGAAAGATTTATTGGTTAACGACGATTGTTCTATCGCGGACATTGCCGCGCGGGTCGGATTTAATACGCCTCAATATTTCAATAATGTTTTCCGCAGTGAATATCACGTAACCCCGCAAAAATATCGGGAATTGCGTCAATCAAGATAACGGTCGCCATTTTCTGATAAACAATATGTATGGACGGAAGATTTTAACGTAATTATTTAGCATTTTCAGACATTGCTAAAATCGCAATAAATTCGTTGAAAATTATAATCGCCGGTTGTTGCCAGTTGCTGCCAAATTGCACCGATACAATTGTAATTGATGTAGCGGTTTTTTTTTGTTGAACCATGAAAAATTTCCACAGTTGCCGGTTTCATCGTCATAACATTATTTCATCGTCGCTAATTTTGAAATTGGCAATGGCCTGTTTTCTGCCGGTTGTTTGTAAACTTGCAGCGCAACCCTTTCCAGAGACAAACAATTCCACTTCTTTTGTCGCGGTCGAAAAGATAGAAGTAGAAGTTACAAATCCGGGAAATTTTCGCCGCGACGATGAAACAGTGGAATTGAATCTTCGGGAAATCGCGCCCCGACTTCGCCTTAACCCGGCTGTTGCTCAACTCGCCGTGGTTGATAAAACTTCTTTGCGCGTTTTGGATTCACAAACTTATGCTTCTGAAGTAGGAGAAGTTCCCGACAAGCTGCTATTTCAAGTCAGCCTCGGCCCCAATGAAACACGAAGTTATTACGTGATGAGTGCTTCCGCTTTGGGCGCCACGCCACGACCAATTGTCAAGACTTTCGCTCGTTATGTGCCTGAACGTTTTGACGATTTCGCATGGGAAAGTGATCGGATTGCGTTTCGGATGTATGGTCAAGGACTCATTCATGCCCAAAATTTGAGTTTAACGAGCAGTGGCGTGGACGTTTGGGTTAAAGCCACGCGCCAGTTGACCATCAACCAACTATATGCTTTGCGCGATTATCACAAGGGCAATGGAATTGCGATGGATGATTATGCTGTGGGAGCCAGCCGCGGCGATGGTGGTCTGGGCATTTGGGATGGCAAACGGCTCTATGTCTCAAGTAATTATCAGCACTTTCGGTTGATCACCAGCGGCCCCATACGTTCTGAATTTGAATTGACTTACGATGACTGGCTTGTTGGCCCCACGAGAAAAGTTTCTGAAATCAAACGTATCAGTATTGATGCCAGCTCTTATTTTAGCAAAGCGCAGAGCATATTTGACAGTGATGATTCATCACCATTGACTGTCGGCATCGGATTGGCGGAACGCCCCTGCGGGACAAACGGAAGTGAATTAATTTCACAAGACCCAGACGAAGGCTGGATGACTTATTGGCAGCCTCCCGATGGAGCCAAAGGTAATATCGGTGTTGCTATTATTCTGCCGCGCGATAGCGTCCGTGAATTCACCAATGATACACCGGACCTATCATATCCAAAAATTCATGCCATGGTATCAAGCGCTACCATAGAAGGTGCGCCCCCAATTCGCAACCTGCTGGCCGTTACCCAAGCGCAAGTCAATAAACCTCTGACTTACTACTTTGGAGCATGCTGGAGTCGAAGCGGTGATTTCACAAACGATGTTCAATGGAAAGACTACGTGCGCCAATTTGCGCAAAGACGCGATGTTCCCTTGAAGGTCGTATTACAGAGAAACGAAAAAAAGTAGGTTTACAATTAAAAGACATAAATTGGTTATTCCACAGCTTCGGCGATTGCCATACTTATCAAGGAACTGAACTCGACACGCCAACCAATACACGAAATATGCCAGCGAAAATTCGCTTGGCGGAAAACAGACGCTGGATTGGCTTCTCGGCTGCTGAACCAAGTGAAAGCACAGCCTACCTCCAACTGAACCGCCAAACGCCTTGCCCGCCACGTGGCGCTGTCCCGGTTAACACAGGGGCGTGGTTTAACGGACTTATTTCATCCCAGCACGCCCGATTCGCCCATCAGTCATGGCGGCGACCCTCCCAGCTATGTTAATGCAACATTTCTCACCACGTCGCCGCGAACAAGTAAAATCAATTTTTTCTTCTGCGTCATAGCTATCATCAGCGGACACCAAAACGGACACTAAACGAGTTAAAAAAGACAGATTGGGATTAAGTCGAATATGCTTGAATTGCCAATAAAATCAGGCATTATTACTTCGCAAACGTGGGATAAATTTGGCCGATTCCGCCCCCAGCCACCATTCAATTTCGGTTGCCTGCCTCTGATGCTTGTGCTAATACCTTCCTCAATATGAAAGCAAAAATAATTCTCACATTTTTGGTTTTTCTCATTTTAGGAGGACTGGCCGTTCGGGCGGGTGAATTTCCCGATGGTTGGACTTGGGACGACAAACCTGATTATCGCGCTTCTCACGCCGCGCTCGAAGGCAAACGCATGCCTGCTTTCCACGTCAGCAATTGGATCAATGGTGGCATCACGGCCAATGACATCAAGGGCAAAGTCATTGTCGTGGACCTTTACGCCACCTGGTGCGGCCCGTGCATGAGAGCCATTCCTCACAACAATGAACTCCTGAAAAAATACAAGGACAAAGGACTGGTCGTCGTCGGTGTCTGCACATCCAGTCGCGGCCAGGAATCATTTGCCGCCAACGCCAAAGAACATGACATCCAATATCCCGCCGCGCGCGATCCAGAATTGAAGTCGCAGGAAGCGTGGGCCGTGCATTACTATCCCACCTACGCTATTATTGACCGGAAGGGCATCGTTCGCGTTGTTGGCCTGCAACCGCAATACGTCGAAACGGTTGTCCAGAAATTGCTGGCGGAACCCGCGTCGTAGATGACATTACTGTTAAGTCTTTGTTTTCTTTGACGCTGAATACAAACATTATCAGGTTGACAATTGCCTGATTCCACTGGGTTCAATGTCGCGGTGGTTGAATATCATTGTACTTCGCTCCAGCCGCCATTTAACGATGCTTAATTGTGCTTTTCCACTTCAATCGCGGCAAATAAATTTTCCAAACTGTTGAGCCGCGTTTGTTGCGCCCGATTTTGCAGGTTCAAAATCTGGCGCAGATAATCCACCGCGTCGGGAATGTTTTTCACGGATTTGGGCAGAATCGCGCCGGCGGCGTTCGCGTGGCCGCCGCCTTGAAATTTTTCCGCAGCTTTCAACGCCTCGCCGTTGCGGCTGCGAAAGCTGGCGATGACTTGATTGTTCGCGCGTTTGAACAACGTTACCAGCACGGGAAATTTTGTCGCCTGTCTTTCCAGCAAATGATGGACAATCAAATTGTTGTTGCCGACGACGGTTTCCACATAGCCGACGTTCGGCGAAATTTCCGTGATGTTGGATTTGCTCCAGTCGAAGCCGAGTGGATTTTCGATGCGCCGTTTCACGGCCATGACTTCGAGTAGCGCATGATCGAGTAATTTTTCGATGTCGCCGCCGATGAGCGCGTGCAGGTTCCAGAATTGATACGTCTTCACGAGATTCGCGTAATCGCTCGCCAGAACGAAATCCGCGTCGTCTTCCAAAAATAAATCGGCGACGTTGTTCAAATGCACTAGCCGGTCAAGCGTGGGTGATTGAATTCCATTTTGTTTGCACAATTCATAGCAAAGCGAACCGGCGGATTGATTTACATCGTGAATCAGCCGCGCATTTTTCGGCGAAACGTCGGTGACGTGATGGTCAACGATCAGCCAATCCGGTTTGTCGAGGCGCGCTTCAAAGGTGAAATCCGTGACCCACGCGGATTTTTCCTTCAACTCGCGCTGCCGCCATTGATTGTAGTGATAGGCTTGCAACGGAATGTCCGCGCTGAAAAGTTTTTGGGCGAGTCGTTGCAGCAAAACACCGGCGAGCAATCCGTCCAAATCGCTTTCGTGCGTGATGATGATTTCGGGTTTGGGCAACTCCGTCATGCGCGAAAAATAATTGAATCCGGCATCGGTGGCGAGCGGTGAATTGAATTCAAAGATGGCTTATGATGAAAATGTGAGTTAAGGCAGTTGATGTCCCGCGATGCTGCAAGTGGGGCGTTCGCTGACGGCGTTAATGGTGTATTCGCCGCCAGCCGGGCAACGAAGTGGAACGGAACCATACAAATAAGGTTTAAGGTCGTCCCAGGTGGGAACGTCATCGCCTTTTTTATTTTTCTCCAAAGCCCATTGTTGTTTGGCGGCATCAATTTGGCGGAGATTATTGATGCAGGCGTTGCGTTGAGAGGTTGCGCGAGCTTTTACAAAATTTGGAACGGCGATGGCCGCCATCATGCCTGAAACGGCAACGGCGGGGAGCACGGCAACCGCGGCGGCGCTCTGATTTCCATTACCAACAGTCAGGCAACCTTCGTCGGTGTTGACGCCGACTGAATACGAATAGGCCGGCTGCCGGTTGCGGAACAATGATTGAATCCACTGTGCCTGCCCGGGTGTCTGATGATTACGCGCCGCGGCCGCGTTTATGGCTTGGGTTTGAATCTCAAACATGGTTTTGCCGAATCGTTCGCTAACGAACGCGAATTGATTGCCTTGGTCGGGAATATTTTGTGAAAGATGTTTGAATTCGTCCGTGCCTTTCAGCCCCGGTTTCTGTCCGCTTTTGACCGCAAGCGCTTCGTTGATTAAGGTGTCGGACGAAGCGACGAACAGATAACCGCCGCTGCTCGCCACCGTTGGACGCAGATTGATTGGCAATGGAATCGGCACCGGCACGGTTCGCATTTTAAGGTTAGCTTGGTCCACGCTGACGATTTGCGGGTTCTTTTTTAATTGTTCATCAATGCGGTTGAAAATCGTGTCGTCATTGATTTTAACCACGAGTAAAAGGCCGGGTTCGGGAATTTTTAGCGCGCCGGACGGCAGTGGAATTGGAATGGTGTGCGAATCATCAAGCGTGATGACAATTCCAAATTCGCCGCCGATGGAATCAAGAAATTTGTCCCATTTGACCTGCGTTTTTTGTTCAAACAGTTCCGGCAATTTTTGCAACCACTCCTGCGCCTGCGGGATTTCAGAATTTCCGATTTCCTGTTGCGCCACTGACCAGAGCAAAGACAAATCTCCGTCTGAAAAAATGGACAAGGCGGTGTTGGTCGGGCAAAAATCTAGCCCGGTGAGCGCATGCGGTTTTCCGCCCATGAATTTCCACAGGAAACCCGACCCTTTGCCCGGATAGTGATGCAACAGCGCTTTGTTGTGATACAATCCATTTTCAATCTCGACCGAACTCAAGCCCACGCCGGTGACATCTTCGATGCCGCTGTCTTTGATTAAATGCGTGAGAACGGCGAAAGCCTTGTCAACATTTTCACGGTCTTCGGGTTTGAGGTCGGGCGCGGAATCTACCAAGTCCCGCCAGCCGGAAACTTTGGTGGAAAGGCCGTCCAGCCATTGCGCCGTTCCGAGATACAGATAGAAATTGCCGCCCGAATCCAGTTGTGACGTGACTTCGTTGAAGCTGGTTTTTACCACCGGTGTAATCGCCGGGCTTTTGGATTCTGTTGGCGTCGTTTGCGCAGCAGGCGATTCCGGTTTTTTTTCGCAACCAAAATTCAAGACGGCAAGGCTGGCGAACAATATGATTGACGGATGAAGAATCAGGCGGTTGATTTTTTTCATAACTGAATGCGGCAAGCCAACCAGTTTTTGCAAAAAGGTAAAGCAGAATTATGAGAATCACTGGGAAATCTTGATAACCTGAAATCATTATTCATACTGGTCTTATGAACCCTTCAACGAAAAATTCCACAAATCCGGCTTTCACTCTGGTTGGTCTGCTCGTCATTATCGCGGTGCTGGCGATTCTGGCGGCGATGCTTTTGCCCGCGCTGGCTGCGGCCAAACGGAAAGCCCAACGCATCAATTGCGTCAACAACCTGAAGCAATGCGGCCTCGCGTTCCGCATTTGGGAAGGCGATAACAACGATTTCTATCCGATGGCCGTTTCCACGAACAAAGGCGGCACGCGGGAATTTGACACCGGAGCGGACACGTTCCGCCATTTTCAGGTCATGTCGAACGAATTGAGCACGCCTAAAATTTTGATTTGTCCCGCCGACACCCGAAATGCCGCTTACAATTTCACGCAATTACAAAATCGAAACGTCAGTTATTTTGTCGCACTGGACACTTCTGATGATACACACCCGCAGAAGTTTTTGGATGGCGACCGTAACATCGTAAACAACAACGAGCCGGAAAATGGAATTCTCAAGCTTGTCCCCGGCCAACGTGTCAGTTGGACTTCGGCCATTCATGTCAATCAAGGCAACGTCGGCCTCGCTGATGGAAGTGTGCAGCAATTCAGCAACTACGGTCTGCGCGAAGCCTTGAGAAATTCCGGCGACCCGACCAACGTCTGGCGAATTGCCTTGCCGCAATAAACTGTCCGCGTCCGATTTCTTTTGCTTTGAATTCCTTGGCGGCTCACGCCAAAATAAACATTCGCTTTTGCGATTTTCCAAATGAAACGCACGCATCATTGCAACGAACTGCGCCCGTCGCACATCGGGCAAACCGTCACGCTGTCCGGCTGGGTTCACTCCCGCCGCGATTTGGGCGGTCTGATTTTTATAGACATTCGCGACCGCGAAGGCCGCACACAAACGGTTTTTGACCCGTCGGATTTGAGCAAGGAACTTTTCGCGCAAGCCGCCGCGCTTCGCAGCGAATGTGTCGTCAGCGTCACGGGAAAAGTCCGTCAACGTCCTGAAGGCACGAACAACGCGAAAATTCCCACCGGCGAAATTGAAGTCGGCGTCACTGCGCTGGAAGTGTTGAACATGGCGGACGTTTTGCCGTTTCAAATTGACGACCCCGAAGCCGCCGCGAAAGTCGCCGAAGACACGCGCTTGCAATTTCGTTACCTTGATTTGCGCCGTCCCGAAATGGCGCGCAATCTCAAACTGCGTTCCAAAGTCGCCATCGCCACGCGCAGCTTCATGGATGAACAAGGCTTTCTCGAAGTCGAGACGCCGACGCTGTTCAAATCCACGCCCGAAGGCGCGCGCGAATTTCTCGTGCCAAACCGCCGCGAAGCCGGAACATTTTACGCGCTGCCGCAATCGCCGCAGCAGTTCAAACAAATTTTGATGGTCGCGGGCGTTGAAAAATACTTTCAACTCGCGCGCTGCTATCGCGACGAAGATTTGCGCGCCGACCGCCAGCCGGAATTTACGCAAGTGGACATCGAAATGTCCTTCATCGAACGCGAAGACATCTACGCGCTCATCGAAGGCTTGCTCAAGCGCGTCTGGAAAACCGCGCTGAACCTTGACGTGCCGACGCCGTTCAAACGCATTTCGTTCGAGGAAGCGTTGAACCGCTACGGCATTGATAAACCCGACACGCGCTTCGGCATGGAACTCGTGGATTTCACGGAAGAATTCAAAGCGAGTTCGTTCAAAGTTTTTTCCGGCGCGATTGCGAATGGCGGCGTGGTGAAAGCGCTCAACGCGAAAGGTCTCGCGGGCGCGACGCAAGGCCAGCTTGAAACGATGACCGAATACGCGAAAAGTTTTGGCGCAAAAGGTCTGGCGTTTATCAAAGTCGAGAAGAACGCCGAGAGCGGCAGCGTCGAATGGAAATCGCCGATTGTAAAATTCTTTAGCGAAGCCGAAAAAGCCGCGTTGACTAAAAAACTAAACATTGAAGAAGGCGACCTGATTCTTTTTGCCGCTGACCAATGGCTGAACGCCTGTGAAATTCTCGGCAAAATCCGTCTTTACTGCGCCGACGTTTTGAAGTCGCAAGGCAAATTGACGATTGACCCGAACCGTTTTGATTTTCTCTGGGTCGTCGAATTTCCGTTGCTCGGTTTTGACCGCGAACAAAACCGTTGGTATTCCAGCCATCATCCGTTCACCGCGCCGGTGGCCGACGATATTCCGCTGCTCAAAACCGATCCGAAAAAAGTTCGCGGCCAGCACTACGACGTCGTCGTCAACGGCGTCGAACTCGGCGGCGGCTCGATCCGTATTCATCAGCCCGACGTGCAGAAAACCATTTTTGAGGAACTGCTGCAAATTCCGCCGGGCGAAGTCAAATCGCGTTTCGGCTATATGCTCGAAGCGTTCCGTTACGGCGCGCCGCCGCACGGCGGCATCGCGCTCGGCTTCGACCGCCTCATCGCGATTCTCTGCGCCACGCCGAGCATCCGCGACGTGATTGCGTTCCCAAAAACCGCGAAAGGCGTTGACCTTATGACCAATTCGCCTTCGACGGTCTCGCCCAAACAACTGCGCGAACTTTACATCGAAGTGAAGGTGAAGAAGCCGGAATAACCGCGATATGATTGCGAAACGAAAATTCTGGAAATGGATTTTTCCCGGTTTCGCCGTCATCGTTTTGTTGCTGGCGATTTTGCTCGCGCGTCCGGCGTATCATCTCGCCAAAACGGTTTGGAACGACAAGAACGAAATCACCAACGTCCTGCCTGCGGGAAAAATCAACGACGCGAGCCGCCTCAACGAAACGAACGTCGCCAAATTTTTTGAAATTCCGTCTGACCCAAATGCCGCCGAACAAAAATTGGCGGAATTGCTGCGATACGCGCGGACGAATCATTTGAAAGTTTCCATCGCCGGAGCGCGGCACAGCATGGGCGGCCATGTGATTTATCCGGGCGGCATCGCGATTGACACGCTGCCGTTCAATCGCATGGAATTGGACGGGACGAATCTGATTTTGCATGTTCAAGCCGGCGCGCGTTGGAATGAAATTATCCGCTTTTTGAACGCGCGCGGATTTTCGGTGGCGGTCATGCAGTCCAACGACGATTTTTCCGTCGGCGGTTCGTTGAGTGTCAATTGTCACGGCTGGCAGTTCAACCGTCCGCCGATTGATTCGACGGTGGAATCGTTTCGGCTGATGCTGGCCGACGGCAGGATTGTGAAATGCAGCCGCGCGGAAAATCGGGAATTGTTCTCGCTCGTGCTTGGCGGTTACGGATTGTTTGGAATCATTCTGGACGCGGATTTGCGCGTCGTGCCGAATGAAAAATATAAAATCGAACGGCTGAACGTTTCCTCGGCGGATTACGCCAAAACGCTGGCGGAAAGAACTGCCGATACAAATGACGTGGCGATGGTTTATGGCCGGTTGCGCGTGACGGCGCAGCATTTTTTGCAGGATGGCATCCTCAACATTTTTCACCGCCTGCCCGCGACCAATCTTTTGGTCAGTTCGCTCGACGAACCGAAAAACCGGGAACTTCCGCGCGCGATTTTTCGCGGCGGCGTCGGCAGCGAATACGGCAAGGAATTGCGCTGGAACGCGGAAAAGTATTTTTCGTCCGTTTTGTCCGGCGACATTTTTGAACGGAACGAAATTCTTTACGAACCGTCCGACTGGTTTTCAGACCACAGCACGAACAGCACAGACATTTTGATCGAATGTTTTGTGCCGCCGGAGCAATTCGAGCCGTTGCTGGCGGAATTTCGGAAAATCGTTCCTGAAAATCATGCCGACTTACTGAATGTGACCGTGCGCGACATCAATCGTGACAACGATTCTTTTCTGCGTTACGCCGATAAAAACATATTGTCACTGGTGATGCTTTTCAGTCAGAAACGCGATGCAGAAGGCGAATTAAAAATGTCAAAGCTCACACAGGAAATTGTCGCCGCCGCGTTGCGTCATAATGGAAGATATTATTTGCCTTATCGTTTGCACGCGACAACAGAACAATTCAACGCAGCCTATCCGCAAGCCAAGGAATTTTTTGAATTGAAACGAAAATACGACCCCGATGAATTATTTCAAAACGAATTTTATTTGAAATACGGCAAATAATTTCACTCCTGCGTAAAGTAACTCAAATTTTCCAGTTCAATGGCGAGGTTGACGTTGTTGACCATCACTTCTTCAGGCACGGAAAGCACGATTGGCGAAAAATTCAAAATGCCCGTGATGCCGGCGTCAATCAGATGATTCGCGACTTCCTGCGCGGCGGCGGCGGGCACGGTGAGAATCGCCATTTTGATGGTTTGCTTTTGAACGAATGACGGCAATTCGTCCATGCCGTAAATCGGTTGTTTGATTTCCTTGTCGCGTTTGCGGCGCGGGTCGGCGTCGAACGCGGCGACGATTTCAAATCCTTCCTTTTCAAATCCGCGATACGAAACCAGCGCGAGTCCCAAATGCCCGACGCCAACTAAAATCACCGGCTGCAATCGTGAGGTGCCGAGTTCTTCGGAAATTTTTTGCGAGAGTTCGGTCACGTCGTAACCGAGACCGCGCGTGCCGAACGTGCCGAAGTAGGCGAGGTCTTTGCGCAGTTGCGTCGGTTTCACGCCGGCGGCTTTGGCGAGTGCGTCGCTCGAAACTGTGCCGATGCCATTCTCTTTCAGCCGCGCGAGGCAGCGCGAATAAATCGAAAGACGATAAATCGTCTTGCGCGGAATTTCAGGTCGCCCGTTCTTTTTCAAACGAGGAAAAATTATGCGAGCCGCCGCCGCAGGGCAAGCGCGGCGGGGAATTTTCGACTTCGGCAAGCCGGTTGCTTAAAGGAATTGAGTGCTAAACGAAAAAAGGTTCAAGGCCGGTGTTGCGTTGGATTTATGCGGGAAAACGCCGCGTTTCAGGCCGCGACGGGAAATTTCTCAAAATAAATTGATGTTCGGATTTGCGCAGTCCGCGCAAAAAGCAACGCGCCCGCGCCTTTATGCTTAAAGATTACACCAGCGACGGCGGCTTCGATGAGATGGTGGACGCGAAGGGCGCGTTTCGTCCGCACTACCGCAAATTCCAGAAACTTTTCCGGGGACTGACACCGACGGATTTCGACGCCAAACGGCAGGCGGTGGACACGAATTTTTTGCGGCAGGGCATCACGTTCAACGTCTATGGCGACGCGGCGGGAACGGAAAAGATTTTTCCGTTCGATTTGGTGCCGCGCATCATTCCGGCGAAGGAATGGGAGCGCGTCGAGCGCGGTCTCGCGCAGCGCATCACGGCGTTGAATCTTTTTCTGCACGACATTTATCATGAGCAGAAAATCGTGAAGGACGGTGTCATCCCGCAATTTTACATTTTGTCGGGTAAACATTTCCGGCGCGAGTTCGTGAATTTTGAAGTGCCGAAGGGCATTTACATCCACATTTGCGGCACGGATTTGATTCGCGACAAGGACGGCAATTATCTTGTGCTCGAAGACAACGGGCGTTGTCCGAGTGGCGTGAGTTACGTTTTGGAAAATCGCCGCGCGATGAAGCGCGCGTTTCCGCAAATGTTTGAAACCATCGGCGTGCAGCCGGTTGACCATTACGCGCAGGAATTGTTGAAGTGTTTGCGATTCATCGCGCCGGCGGGCGTGGCCGACCCGACGGTCGTGCTGCTCACGCCCGGCGCTTACAACAGCGCGTATTTTGAGCACACTTATCTTGCGCGGCAAATGGGCATTGAAATCGTCGAAGGCCGCGATTTGTTCGTGCGCGATTCGCGCGTTTTTATGCGGACGACGAAAGGATTGCAGCCGGTTCACGTCATTTATCGTCGCATTGACGATGATTTTCTCGACCCGACGGTTTTCCGCAAAGATTCGATGCTCGGCGTGCCGGGACTCGTCCACGCGTATCGCGCCGGAAATGTGTCGCTCGCCAATTCCATCGGCACGGGCATCGCCGACGACAAGGTGATGTATTACTTCGTGCCGCGCATGATCAAATACTATCTCGATCAAGAACCGATTCTGCCGAACGTGCCGACGTATCTGGCCAACGAGGAAAAGGACAAAAAATATATTTTGGAGCATCTGCCGGAATTGGTCGTGAAATCCGCCAACGAATCCGGCGGCTACGGCATGTTGATGGGGCCGAAAGCGTCGAAGGCGGAAATCGAAAAGTTTCGCGGGCAAGTCATCGCCGAGCCGCGCAATTACATCGCGCAGCCGATGATTTATCTGTCGCAACATCCGACGTATTGCGACGGAACGATTGAAGGCCGCCATGTGGACTTGCGTCCGTTCATTTTATCCGGAGAACGTATCAGCATCATTCCCGGCGGCCTGACGCGCGTCGCGCTGCGCAAAGGCTCGCTCGTCGTCAATTCTTCGCAGGGCGGCGGCAGCAAGGACACTTGGGTGCTCTACGGAGACGAATAAATGCTTTCACGGGTTGCCAATTCACTTTACTGGATGGCGCGCTACATTGAGCGTGCCGAAAACATCGCGCGCATCGTGGACGTGAATTTGCAATTGCTGCTCGATTTGCGCGGTTTGGATGAAAAAAAATCCGCGGCTTACTGGCTGCCGATTGTGCAGGCCACAGGTGATGAAACCGCGTTCTTCAAATTGCATCCGCGCGCGACCGGGCAGGCCGTCACGGAATTTCTGGTGTTTCAAAATGAAAATCCGAATTCCATCGTGCAGGCGATTTATCAGGCGCGTGAAAATGCCCGCATGGTGCGCGACCAAATTACGTTGGAGCTTTGGGAGGAATTGAACCGTTTGTATTTGTTCGTGCGTTTGCCGCAGGCGCGCGAAATCTGGCAGAACAGTCCGAGTGAATTTTTTCAGGAAATAAAATCGGGTTCGTTGCATTTGATTGGCATTGCGAACGCGACGTTAATCCGCAATGAAGGCTGGTGGTTCGTGCAAGCGGGGCAATTCATCGAACGCGCGGACAAGACCACGCGCATTCTGGACGTACGCCACAAAACCTTGCCGGAACGCGGCGTGCCGAAAATCGTTAATCAGAATGAAGCGCTCGAATGGGCGGCGGTGCTGCGCTCGTGCAGCGCGTGGGACGCTTACAAAACGATTTACGGCGCGGATATTCATCCGCGACTTGTCGCGGAATTTCTGTTGCTCAACGACAATTTTCCTCGTTCCGCGCGCTTTTGCGTGAGTGAATTGAACCGCGCGCTCCGTCGTGTTTCCGGCGTGGCCGAGGGAATGTTTTGCAACGAGGCGGAAAAGTTGACCGGACGGCTGCTGGCGGAACTGCAATTCAGCGTCGTGGACGAGATTTTTGATTTTGGCCTGCATCAATATCTCGACGAAGCGCAGAAAAAATTGAACACCATCGGCGACGCGCTGTTCCGTGCCTACATTTTTCAGCCGTTTCAAAATTCCGACGGCGAACATCTGGCGCAGCAGGAGGAGCAACAGCAACAGGCTTGCGCGGAGGATTTTTCATCTCCAATTTAACGCGCCGTTCGCGGACTTGAAAATGAAATACGACATCCTGCATCGCACACGCTATATTTACGCCGCGCCCGTCCGCGATAGTTTCAACGACGCGCGCCTGCAACCCGTTCCCGATTCCCGACAAACAGTTGAGTCTTTTTTGCTTCGTGTTTTACCCGCCGCGCGTTTGAGCCATTACACGGATTTTTATTCCAACTGGGTGCATCACTTCGAGATTCCCGAACCGCACACCTATCTGCTCATTGAAAGCCATTCGCAAGTCGTCACGCGTCCGCCGGAGAAAATTGATGTCGGCGCAAAACTGTGTCCGCTGGAAAAACTCGGCGAAGCGCAAAATATCGAGCGTTTCTACGATTTTTTGCAAAGCAGCCGTTACATTGAAATCGAAGCCGACGCCTGGCGATTGGCCGTGGACGCGACGATTGACCACACCGACGTCTGGCAATCCGCGCTGTCGTTGTTGCGGTTCGTTCACGGATTTTTGAAATACGAACCGAATTCCACGCACGTCCACACACACATGGCCGAAGTTATCAAAGACCGTCGCGGTGTCTGCCAGGATTTCGCGCACTTGATGATCGGCCTCTGCCGTTCCGTAAAAATTCCCGCGCGCTACGTCAGCGGTTATCTCGCCACGGAAATCGCCAGCGCCACGCACGCATGGGTCGAAATTTTTATTCCCGGTTACGGCTGGCTCGGACTTGACCCCACGCACAACTGTCAGGTGGACGGCGCTTACGTGAAGCTCGGACACGGACGCGATTACGCCGACGTGCCGCCGATTTCCGGCAACTACCACGGCACGCTTGACCGCAAAATGGTGGTGGAAGTCAAAATCACGCCAGTGGAATAAATCGTCAGCCGCAGGCACAAAATAAAGTTTAGAGTAACACCGAAAGCAATCGGCATTGACAAATTCATCTGAAAAATAAATCCTCTCGTTGCAATGAACTTGGCAACCAAATTTTGGTTGATGCTTTTATTATTGCAGGTTATCAGGCCCGCAACTGCAACAACGGTTACAAATGTTGCTGCGGGAGCTTATCACAGCCTTTTTCTTAAATCCGATGGAAGTCTCTGGGCGACTGGCTCAAACAAATACGGTCAACTCGGCGATGGCACCACAAATGATGTTCACAGACCGGAATTGATTGTTTCAAACGTAGTCACAGCAATCGCTGCGGGGTATGGCCATAGCTTGTTCTTGAAATCTGACGGCAGCCTTTGGGCAATGGGTCTCAATGACTTGGGTGAACTGGGAGATGGCACAACCAATAACGCGAAAATTCCTAAACAAATTGTTTCCGGGGGGGTGTTATTGCGATTGCAGTCGGCGGTTATCACAGTTTGTTTATCAAAACCGACGGGAGTCTTTGGGGAACGGGTTACAACGCACAAGGTTAGCTTGGTGATGGCACGACGAACAACGTGGAAATACCTGAACAAATTATTTCAGGCGGTGTTACGACAATTGCTGCCGGAGTTTTAAGTCCTGTGCGTCTGCCATTTCGCCACACCGGCTACCTTGATTCTATTGAGTTTTTTGAATGTGCATCATCCTTAACCTGACATTGCGACACTAATTGCGACACTTTTACGGTATGAAAGCGGGTGTCATCGCAAGCGGGCCGCCGGTCGCTGTTCGTCGCAGTGTTCATTCACGCTATCAGTATAAGAAGGTTCTCAACGGGTGCAAGCAACCGATTCGCGGATTGTGGGAACGCAACGGAACATTCATCGCCCGCATCGCAATGGAGACCGACGGCGGCGACAAGGAAAACCGCTGGGTTCCGCTCGAAGGCGCGGAAACCGTCGCGCAGGCGCAGGAACAATTGAAGACGCTCCATGTTGACCGGGCGCGCAATGATTTGCCGGTTCTCAAGCGCACGCCGAAATTTGCCGATTACGCGGCGCAATATCTTTCCTATTTTGACGCTGTAAAAGATGCGAAACGTCCTTCGACGATTCAAAAGGAACGCGGAACCATCAAGCTTTGGATAAAACATATCGGCGGTTTGCGCTTGGATAAAATCCGCCGCATCCACGTTAACTCATTCATCGAAAAGCGGCAGGCCGAGAGCATTTCAGGAAGAACCGTCAATCTCGACATCATCGTTTTGCGGAACGTTTTGAAAAAGGCAATTGACGATCAGTGGATAAAAGTTTTGCCGACGGAAAATCTGCGTCCGCTGAAATGGACGCCGCGCAAGCGCAATTTGATTTCTCAAACCGAGATTGAAAAACTTTGCGGCGCGGCGTTGGAAGTTTCCAAAAACGGTCGCGAATTTTCCGATTGTATTCTGTTAATGGCTTGCAGTGGCGCGAGACGAAATGAAGCGTTGCAACTCAAATGGGCTGACGTGGATTGGCAGACTGGGCAGCTGACCATCGGCGCTGACGGATCGAACAAGGGCCGCGAAATCCGCGTGGTGGACTTGAATCCAAAATTGAAAGAACACCTGCGCGAAATGTCGAAACGTCGCGCTCCCGATTCGGAATTTTTATTTCCTTCACCACAACGCGGCGAAAAGGACGCACCGGCCAAAACTTTCATGGAAAGTCTGCGACTGGCCAGAACGGAATCCGGCCTGATGGATTTTAATTTTCATGATTGCCGCCACTATTTCATCAGTTATTGCGTGATGAGTGGGATTGATTACATGACAATTGCGCGCTGGGTCGGCCACAAAGACGGCGGCGTGCTGATTGGCAAAGTCTATGGCCATCTGAACAATGAACACGCGAAGGCGCAAGCCGCGCGGCTTAATTTCAGTCCGGTGTTGCTGTCAAATTGTAGTTAATTGGGCAATTTTGAATCTTTAATTAAAGCGTCTTTTGTGACGTTTTCTGTTTAATGCGCCATAAATGGCGTGTTATGAGAATAACCAAGCAAGCAACAGATGAGGCCATCCTGAACGAATTGGGCGGAAGGCTGACCCAGATTCGCCTAGAACGGAATCTCACGCAAGACCAACTGGCGAAAGAAGCCGGTGTCTCGAAACGCACGGTTCAGCGATTAGAGACCGGCGCGGTGGCAACGCAATTATCCGGCTTCATCCGCGTGTGTCGTGTGCTCGATGTCATCGAACGTTTCGATCTGCTCATTCCCGAACCCGTGCCCAGCCCGGTCGCACAATTAAAAGTGGCCGGAAGAAAACGGCAGCGCGCCTCCACCGCAAAAAAAGCGACAAAACCTTCCGCCAAAAAATGGCAATGGGGAGATGAGCGATGATAGCCGAGGTTCGACTTTGGGGGCGAACCATCGGTGCTGTCTCGCTGGAAGACGGAAATCAGTTTGCCGCATTTGAGTATGACCTGGCGTTCGCGCGAAGCGGGATACAAGTTTCGCCCATCACGATGCCGTTAAGTGATCGGGTGTTTGTTTTTTCGGATTTGCCGCTAAGAACGTTTCACGGCTTGCCGGGACTGCTGGCGGATTCATTGCCCGACCGATTCGGCAACGTCTTGATTGATGCGTGGCTGGCGACGCAAGGCCGGACGCCCGATAGTTTCAACGCAATCGAATGGCTTTGTTACACCGGCGCGCGCGGCATGGGCGCGCTGGAATTTGTGCCGTCTATCGGACCAAAACTGCAACAGGCGAAAAAAATTGAAATTGATGCGTTGGTCAAATTGGCGTCGGAAGTTTTGACCCATCGCAAAAATCTAAAAACCACTTTTGCCAGCGCGAGCAGAAAAAATGCGTTGAACGACATACTGTGAGTCGGCACCTCCGCCGGCGGCGCGCGGGCGAAAGCAATCATCGCTTGGAATCGTAAGACCAACGAAGTTCGTTCAGAACAGATTACAGCGGGAAAAGGATTTGATTATTGGTTGCTGAAATTCGATGGCGTCAGCGGCAATAAAGACAAAGAACTCGAAGACCCAAAAGGTTGCGGCGCGATTGAATACGCCTATTATTTAATGGCGAAGGCGGCGGGCATTACGATGAGCGAATGTCGGTTGCTTGAAGAAAACGGGCGGCGACATTTCATGACGCGGCGTTTTGACCGGCTCGATGGCGGCGGGAAATTGCACATGCAATCGCTGTGCGCGCTGGCGCATTTTGATTTCAATAATGCAGGCGCGTATTCTTACGAACAGGCATTGCTCGTCATCCGTCAGTTGAATTTGCCAATGGAATCCGTCGAGGAACAATTTCGGCGAATGGCGTTTTACATCATCGCTCGCAATCAGGATGATCACGTCAAGAACATCGCCTTTCTAATGGACAAAGCTGGTCGCTGGTCGCTCGCGACCGCATTCGACGTGACATACAGTTGCAATCCGACTGGCGACTGGACTGCCCGGCATCAAATAACGATGAATGGCAAGCGCGATGGATTCACACTGGCCGATTTTCGCGCCTGCGCCAAAAGTGCCTTGATGAAACGTGGTCGCGCTGAGGCCATCGTCGAAGAAGTCCGCGCCGCGGTGTCGAAATGGTCGGACTACGCGGAAAAGGCGCAAGTGATGAACACCTGGCGCAAGCAGATTCAACAAAATCTCCGGCTGGATTTGCCGCGTGCTTAAAATCGCGCCGACCGATTTGTTCCCATTCAATCCTCCGGTCGTTCACCGCTGGGAGCCATTTTCACAAGCTTGGGCATGAACTCGCCAAGCACGGTGACCAAATCTTTTTGCGCAGCCATGACTTCGCGGATGTTTTTGTATGCCATCGGCACTTCGTCTAGTCCGGCGCTGATGAGCGTCACGCCTTGTTGTTTCAAAAATCGATTTACATCTTTCCAATTGAATTTTTCGTTCGCGGCTTTGCGGCTCATCGCGCGGCCCGCGCCGTGCGATGCAGAATTAAGCGAATCAGGATTTCCTTTGCCGCTCACGACAAATCCGGGCGACGCCATCGAGCCGGGAATGATTCCCAAAACATTTTCGCCCGCCGGCGTCGCACCTTTGCGATGCACGACAACTTCACGTTCCACGCCGTCAATGAAGTGCTTTTCCTTCCACGCGAAGTTGTGGTGATTTTCCAAATCCAGCAGCACTTGTGCGCCGAGATTTTCCGCGATGTGTTTGTGGATGCACGAATGATTTGCTGCGGCATATTTGCCCATCAATTCCATTGCGTTCCAGTATTCTTGACCTTCCTGTGAATCAAGTGACAGCCACGCGAGGCGTTTCAATTCGCTTGGCAAATCAGGAAATTGGCCGAACGCAATCTTGCTATAATAATCACATACCGCCGCGCCCGTGCCGCGACTGCCGCTGTGCGACAACAGCGCAACATAAGTTCCCGGTTCAAGATCATTAATTTTTGAGTGTGCCGTGAACAAACCGAATTCCACAAAATGATTTCCGCTGCCGCTCGTGCCGAGCTGCGACCATGCTTTATCTTTGTTTTGTTTCGTGACGGGACTGACCGACCAATCCGCGTCCAACACGTCGTGCTGACGGCGTTCGCGGAACGACGCGCCGACGCCGAAACGTGTTTCCGTTTCAATCGCGCGCGTGAGCCGGTCCTGTTTATTTTCCAAATCGCGCAATGGAACATCCAGCACCGTCATCTTCATGCGGCACGCGATGTCCACGCCGACGGCGTAAGGGATCACCGCGTTCTCCGTCGCGAGCACGCCGCCGATGGGCAGGCCGTAGCCGACATGCGCGTCCGGCATCAACGCGCCCGCGACCGACACCGGCAACAGACACGCCTTTTCCATTTGCATCACCGCGTCGTGCTCCAATCCTTCACCCCACTGATGATACTTCACCGGCTTGGCGCGCGGCAAAGGCGGAGCGTTGAGCAACGCTTTGGCAAACTCGCCGCGCAACGGGGCGTCCACGAACGCCGCCGGATTGGCGACAATGGCCGCGACTTCCTCGCGCAACCGCGATTTATCGCCGCCGCTGAGTATGAAGCGGGAAACAAAATCCGTCGCCCGCCGCGTGGCTTCGCCGAGCGGAATTCCCATTCGCAAAAAATCTTTGGTGTTCATTTGAAATAAATTTTCAAGCATGACCGTAATTCAGCAGCAAATCCGTGCGGCAAATGCGATTCAAACTGAATCAATGCTGACGAAATTCTTTGAAAGTCATCACGTGTTGGTTCGGCAAAGCTGCTGTTGTAATTGATTGACCACGCTCGCAATGCTTTAGCTGCTTGTTTGGCAATCCGTTCGTCCTTGTCTGCGCAGGCTTTTAGCAAGACCGGAACTTTTTTCCATTTGTCGGTATGCAAAATCAAAGTGAGGGTGTTGCGTCGAACATGAAAATCCGCCGCATTTACAAAGAGATTTTCTAAATCAACCAGAGCGATGTAACGAGCCTTTGATTGCAACGCTTTCAATGCCTCGCGTGAAACACTTGGTTTCGCGTCGGACAAAACGCCGACTAATCGCTCAAGCTGGCCTTCAAGATTGAGTTTGCCAATGGCATACGTCGCCGCGCGCCGAATTTTTGTCAAAGGCGAGTTCAGAAATGGCATGACCAGCGGCACATCTGCCGCCTTTCCTGTTTCTCCAAGTCCGCAGATTGCAGCGAAGCGTTGTTTATCACTGCCGTTGGCAATCGCATCGGCATAAAAACCTGCCGCGTCTTTGACTTCAGCCACGGCCAAAAATTGCCGGGCGGTTTCGCGCATCGAAATATGATTGTCCAACAAAGCAGCACGAAGCGGCTGCTTGGCGATGTCTGGACGTTTTGCGGCGGCATACCAAAGCGCATCTCGCCGCACGGGCATGAAGCGGTCTTTTAACATCGGTTCAATTACTTCCGGCAATTCATCGAGCGACACGGCGGGTAGAAAATGGCGGGCAGCCCACGAACGTGCGACCGCATCGGGATCAGTCATCGCCGCGCGAATAATCGCAGCGCGAGTTGAAGGTTCGGCTTCTGCCGCAAGTTGAAAGCTGATTCGTCGAACGGCCTTGTCTTTGGAAGTGGTTCCAGCTTGCAAAATGTCTTTGCACTCGGCGCGCTTCAACAAATCACAAATGTCATCCACGAATTTCTTTTCAACTCGACCACAAATGCGCAGCCGGAGCACAAGGCTGATGTTTGCGAGAAAATGAACCGCATACGTCGGCTCAATTCGCACTCGCACCGCACGCGCGGCGGCATCACGAACTTGTGAAACCCAATCGTTGAGTCGAATAAGCAAAAACGGCAACTCTTTGCCCGTGCGCTGCAAAGCCAATTCAGCGACGGCAGCTTCACGGACATATCCACTGAAATGAAAACTCGCCAAACCGACTAGACTTGTTGCGAACTTTGATTGGGCAAGGCGACCGACATCGGAAGGCCGGAGGTTTTGCCAGTTTTGAAGATTGTAATAACGATAAGTCGTCCAGCTCTCACGAACACGCTGGTCGAGCGTCGCCAAATCAAGAGGCGACAACTCAGAAATGATTTGATGAATTTCCTCGGCGTCGCTGCTTTCAAAGAAACGACACCACCAACTCGCAGACTTGGCGAGTTTTTTCAAAAGCTTGTTAGTTTCTGATTGATTCGGTTCCATGCGTGAAAAGTTTGCAAAACTTTATTTAGGAGAGCGAGCTTTTGACACTCGCTCTCCGTTGTTTATTGGCTCAAGAACAATTTCCATTCCGCGATGCCGTGGGCGTTGCGGATGAGCGCGGTCGCTGGCAATCCGCGTGGCGCGCGCGGCGGGTTGAGCAGTTTCAGTCCGGCTTCGTGCGGCAGGCGGTTGCCTTTGCGCGCGTTCACGGCTTTGTCCGACCACACGAGGTTTTCCCATGTATTCGCGCCGCCGCGCGAGCGGGGCAGAACGTGGTCGAGGCTGCCTTCGTCCGGAGCGAGCAGGCGGCCAGTGTATTGGCAGCGGTTGCCGTCGCGCTCGCGGATGGCGCGGGCGCAGAGTTTCGGGCGTTTCTTCGGCACGCGCGCGTAATTGACCGCGATGATGACGGTGGGCACGCGCACCGCGCCGCGAACGGTTTGCACAAATTGGTCGCCATCGCGAACAGGCAGCGCGAGCCATTCGTCCCACGTCACGGGACGCAATGCTTGCGCGCGGTCGCCTTCGCCAAGTTCAATGTCGAGTGCGGTGGCAGCGTTGGTTGCTATCTGGCAAAAGGCGTCCTGCGGCGTGCGAATGTTGATCGCCTGCCAGTTGCGGTTGAGCACGAGCACGATGTTTTTGTTCAGTATGTCGGACATAAATTTTTTTGGTGTTTGTTCTTTATCGAAATGAAATTGGTCGCCCGAGAAGGAATTGCACCCTCAACATCTCTTTGTAGGAGAGACATGATTCTATTTCACCATCGGGCGGTTGAAGTTCGACTTGCCAAAACTGGCTGCCGGGGCTGGAATCGCACCAACATTCGCGCCTTCAAAGGGCGCTGTCCTACGATTAGACGACCCGGCAAAAATTGGTGGCCCGCCGGGGTAACGCGCCCCGTTCTGCGGATTAAAAGTCCGCTGCATCACTTTAATGCTTGCAGGCCAAATGGTGCTCGCGGTCAGATTCGCACTGACACTGGCGACGTTCTCAACGTCGTGTCTCTTCTGTTGGACTACGCGAGTAAAATGAAATTGGTCGGCGCGCCGGGTAACGCTCCCGGACTCGGCACTCATCTAGTGCGATGCGGAGTATAAATCCGCCGGTTCTCTTTGAACTACACGCCGTGGCGGAATGCCGTGGACTCGCACCACTTCCCGCAAAAGCGGGACGCACTCGTTAGCACCGAGGCCCGGTTCGCTTGTCCGGTTGACATTCCAAATTGGTCCGCGTGGCAGGATTTGCACCTGCACTGTCGAAGTTTTGAGCTTCGCGCCTCTGCATTGGGCTACACGCGGCTGGTGCCCACGGCCGGATTTGCACCGGCACTGTGCGCGTTTTAAGTGCGCTGTCTCTTCGTTGGACTACGTGGGCAAATTAGAATTGGTAGCGCGTGAAGGATTCGCACCTTCAACCTTCCCGTCCTGAGCGGGACGCCTCTTCTGTTGGGCTAACGCGCCGAAAAATTTGGTGCATCCGGCAGGACTCCCACCTGCAAACTCTCCGTTCGAAGCGGAGGATGATTGTAATTTCACCACGGATGCGAAATGGAGCCGACGGAGAGACTCGCACTCTCGTGGGGCAATGCCCGGCAGTTTACAAAACTGCTGCTGTCGCTGCTGAGCCACATCGGCAATTGGTGGGTCGCCACGGACTTGCACCGTGTTCCGTCCGGTTAAGAGCCGGAGCTTCACTGTCAAAGTTTGCGACCCAATGCAACGCGAAGGCGGAGTTGAACCGCCGCAGTCAGGCCTGTGAAGTCCTGACCGACACCGGTGTTCGCGTCGCGAAAAATGGTCGAGCATCAGGGTATCGCGCCCTGTATTCCGGTTTGGAAGACCGGCGTGTATCTCTCAACACCTATGCTCGAAAATGAAAACGGAAACCTGAGAATCCAGTTTCCGCGCCGGCCCTTTAATCGGATTCGCCGCGTCCTGCCGGACGCAGCTTCCCGACATTTCCACGCGACCCGGCTGAAGCCGCAATCGCGTAAACCGGCATGGCTGCCTTTTTATACTGGTGACGATTCCAGTTTGCAGTCGGACCTCTCGGCATTCATCTTCCGTCTGCCTCGCGGGCAGCAAAGGGAGCAACCCCACCGTGCGAATCCAACCGACCTCCGCCATCCTTGCGGGACAACGGACGCCCTGATTGTGCCGAAGCACTCAGGGATTAAGCCATTTTCGGCCTCGACTGCGGACGCGTCTTTGCGTTCAAGCGCGGGCTTCGAACCCGCAACCTGCGGTCTAACAAACCGCTGCTCTACCATTGAGCTAGCTTCCTACAAGACGTGCGCGTCCGGTGGTGTCATAAACTTTTGGTTCACGCTATGCCACACGCCTCTTGTGCTTCCCGTGCCGGGTCACACGGAACTCCAAGACTTCAGGCGCAACGCCCGGACTGTATCTCTCGATTCAGCCGAACGCTGTCCCGTCACCTCGGGTTCTACTCACCAGCCCTTGCTTGCAAAAGCTCGAACCGGCGGATTGCCCTTGTCCCTTCACTGTCGCTGTTTGGCGTGAGTGCCGTGCTCGGCGCGACCGTTAGTGGCAGCTTAAACCGTTGGCCTCGGCTGCCTGTTGCACTCCAGCTTCCAGCCCAGTTCACTCCGATTGGTATCGGGGTAAACCTGCGGGGATGGGTTTGCATGAATGACCACTCGCGTGGCGCGGAGTTATAGGAACCTTCCGCTTTGGCCGACTTACGCCGGTTTATCTAACGACATCATGCTGCCGAAAGTGAAATGGAATCCCGTGCTGGAATCGCACCAGCCTCTGCGGTTTTGCAAACCGCCGCCTGAACTGCTCGGCCAACGGGATAAAATTGAAATTGCGAGCGAAGAATTTCTTCTCCGCTCGCATTGTTTCCAACCATCCGCTATTCGCGGACAATTTTACGTTTCGCCATTGCCGTTTTCTTTTTCTTCGCTGGCGACCTTGCCATTTTTCAATGGCACGAAACCGCCCGGCACGCCGACCACCAATGTGTTGCCCGCATTTTGAGCCGTCGAAAGCGACTGCATCAAACGCAGGTTCATCAGCGCCGGATTGCCTTCAAGAACACGAGCGGCATTGGCGAGATTGCGCAGCGCAGCCGTTTCGCCGCGTGCGCGTTCCAACGCCGCTTGACCTTCCTGTTTCGCTTTCAACACTTCGGAGAAAGCGCGTTTCAAGTCCGGCGGAAACATCACGTCTTTCACTTCGACGGCGAGAACGCTGACGCCAATTTTTTCGGCATCTGCTTTCACGCGCGCCAGAAGTTGCGCGCCGATTTCCATTTTCTGATTGAGCAATACTTCAACGGCGATGCCGTTGACAACTGCACGCAACGCGAGTTGTGTCATGTTGTAAAGCTCGCTCAACCAGTTTTGTGTTTCGTGCGCAGCCTTGACCGGCTCGGCCATCTGATAAGTAACGAGCAGGCTGAATTTGAGACCGACACTGTCAGCCGTGAGCACGTCTTGTCCCGCGACGGCGAAGGAGGCGCGACGCAGATCAATAAGATTCATTGTCCAGCCGCGACCCCAAACGACGTGGCGACCGGCATTATTGCGCCGGATGAATAGGCCGTGGTGATACACGAGTCCCGTGAAACCTTCCGGCACGCAAAAGACGCGGCGGAATTTTTTTATTACAGGCCAGGCAATTGCGCCTGCGAAAATAAGCAGGACAATAATTACAGATACGATTTCGTTGTTCATAGTTTTCCTTTCTTGTTTGTTTTGAAATTAAAAGTCCGAAGCAGTAAACCACCGTCCGGCGGCGGGAAAATCGCTTGCGCCATTTTCGCAGAGCCGCGTTCAGGCTGCGCTTGCGCGCTGGCCTTGCTGCCTCGAACTTGTTGTGTCCAACCAATGGATCGGTTTTCAGCCGAGTGCGGATTCGAACCGCGATTGAACCGGCCAAATGCAGAACGGTTCCGGCGAACTGCCGGAATCGCTGCGAACCGGTTCAAAGTTTGAAAAGTTTTGACGGTCACTCGCGCGAATAATGGTTGCGCAAACTGCCATCATAACGACCAGTGCGGAGGCAGCAGTTTTTGAAAGCTGCTGCCTGAACCGCACGGGCATGGATCATTGCGACCGAGTTTTTCTCGAAGCTCCTTGTCGCCATGCACGATGCGGATTCCGCGCTTCACGCGTGTTTCGGATGGAAATCCTTTGCGTCGCTTGCTGGTGATCTCGAAAAAACGAGCTGTCTTCGTTGAATGATTGATTTGCCATACGGCCTCCTCGGTTGTGGGTTGCGGTTTGAAAATGGCGGCGCAACAGCGCGCCGCCAAAATTGGGGTGACCAACCGGATTCGCACCGGCACAAACGCCTTCACGGGGCGTGATGCTGCTGTTACATCATGATCACCATTGAAACTGGAGCCTCTGGTCGGACTTGCACCGACGAATGGCAGTTTACGAAACTGCTCCTGTGGCTGCTGAGGCACAGAGGCAAATGGTGCTCTCACGTGGATTTGCACCACGAACCTCCGCCTTCGCAGAGCGGCGTGCAGAAACTAATTACACCTTGGGAGCAATTTGTAATGGCGTCCGTGGCCGGACTCGCACCGGCTAGGTTCTGCTTGAAGGGCAGAGCGCGCGAGCTGCTTTGCATTCACGGACTTTGAAAAATGGCCACTGGAGTCGGAATTGCGCCGACACCTCCGGTTTTTCAGACCGGCGTGCAGACTGACTACACCATCCAGTGTTGGTCGTCCTGACAGGTAACGCTCCTGTGTCTTCCGCTTATCGGGCGGATGCTCTGCTTTTGAGCTACGGGACGATTTGCATCTGCGGCTTCAATCCGGCACCGCGCGGTCGGAAAATGAATTTCAATTTTCCCACCGGACGAATGCGGATGCCGCGACTTGGTTTATAGCTTTTGCGGAAAAGCAATTGGCTTTGGTAACGGAGAATTGGTCTCATGGAATTTCCTTTGGTTGACGGTTGATAAATTGGCGGAAGGCGTCGGTAATGCTCCGACCTCGGCGATGCCGATCTTGTTTTCGGGACAAGTGCAGCCAGCTTATATCTGCCTGCCTTCCAAAAATGGTCAGGGTGGAGAGAATTGCACTCCCGTCCTCCTCGTTCCAGGCGAGGCCGTCTGCTGCTGACATTACACCCTGAAAAATGGCGCTCGCGGAAAGACTCTCACTTTCATCTCCGATGTTAGAACCATCGCGCTCTATGATTTAAGCTACGCGAGCAAATGGCTGCACAGGCTGGACTCGCACCAGCACCGTTCCGTTTAACAAACGGGCGGACTACTTTTATCCCACTGTGCATTTTGAAATTGGCGTTCTCGATGGGACTTGCACCCACAATCTTCCCGCAGACAACGGGTTGCTTTTCTATTCAGCTACGAGAGCAAATGGTGGGAAGCGCTGGTAACGCTCCAGTTCGTCACTTCCAGTTTTATTTTGCGACATCCGATTTACAGTCGGACAACTGGATCACTTCCCTTGGTGGCCCTGCGCAAGCAATGGTTGCGGGGGTGAGAATCACACTCACCTGAAGAAGTTTATGAGGCTTCTCTCTGTGCTTTAGTCGAGTTCCCCGCAATTGAAATTGGTGGAGTCGGCGGGTAACGCTCCCGCATCAACTTGCTTGCAGGGCAAGTGCATTGCTTGTCTGCCACGACCCCGAAAATTGGCACGCCGCCTTGGTGCTGCCCCAAGCAAACGAAGTTTTGGAGACTCTGTTGCGCAAGCTGGCGCTCGGCGTAGAAAATTGGTGCGGTTGCCGGGAATCGCACCCGGACGTGCTCCTTGGCAAGAAGCCATTCTGCTGTTAAATCACAACCGCGAAAATCAAAAGGCCGGAAGTGTCATTGCACTTCCGGCCTGAGCCATTTCAATAAAGAACAAACACCTCTTGCTATCTTGCGATACCAACCCGCGGTTTCACGGCGGTTGTTTCGGTGTTTAGAGGCACACCTCCTCCGAAGCCTTCAAATTGTAAAATTGATTTTGCGCTTTCCGGCGATGTGATCTGCCGCGTCTGGGCACACCACGTCGGTAAGGATTTATGTCTTGTCCTCGCTAAATTCATTTTGTCGCCGGATGACATCATTTAGACGTCGCTTTTTTTCTATTCACAGATTGCTAAATCTTTCGTTTCGTTACTTTCACGCTGCCAGTTATGCAGGGAAAACAAAAAACCCTGCTTACCTTCCAGTAAGCAGGGTGAGAAAAATCCTATTTCGATTCTTTACCTGCTTACACCGAGTCTATCCAAATTACCTTCGGGACGCTGCCCAATGGTCGCCGTGGATAGCCCAAGGCTAAACACATAACCTTGGTTATACCGGCTATGACGTGTCGCTTTCGCGACCGACATAATCGGCCAACCCGCAGTTGATATGTTTAAGCAAGTTTTCATCGAACGTGGAGACGTTTATCGCAGAAAAAAAGTTACTGTCAACTTATATTTCAAACAAAAAAGAGAATTTTCTCAATCATTGTATCTTGATGAGAAGATGACTAGCAGAACACGAGTCATTGGAATTTATGATTTTGCGCAATTGCCGGAAACCTTTCAACAAGCTTGGACCCGGTTGGAGAATGTGCGCAGATTTGATCTCGTGAACACGCCCACTCTGAACAGCGGGAATAATATCCCAGCCGGGTCGTTGGCAAATTTCCTCAAGGTTAGCCTTCTTGCCGCACCAACTGGCGATGATGATGTCGGGTCGGCGGCGGATGACTTCATCGCCGGTCACAACGCGGTCGGGCGCGCGAGAACGAGTTCGCAATTCGGGGAAAATATCTTCGCCGTTCGCCGCCTCAATCAATTCGTCCACCCAACGGATGCCGCTGATGAACGGTTCGTTCCATTCCTCAAAATAAATTTTAGGGCGTTTTGATTTGTGCGGATGGCGGCGGAAAATTTCGGCGCGCATTTTGTCAGCGAGTTTTTGCGCCTGTTTTTCGCGACCGATGACACGGCCAATCAACAAAATCGTCTCGAAGATTTCCGTCAACGAACGCTGATTGGTCGCCAGCACAAGATGACCGCGCCGGATCAATTCTTTCGCCGCCTCCGCCTGCACGTCGGAAAAAGTGATGATAAGGTTAGGCTTGAGCGCTTCCACCTTGTCATAATTGACGCTGGAAAATCCGCTAATACGAGGTTTGCGGCGGACGGAGGGTGGCTCAACTGCAAAGCCGGTGACGCCGACAATACGATCACCGCAGCCGAGCGCGTAGATGATTTCAACCGCTTCGGCACTCAAGCAAATGATGCGAGATGGATGATTCCTTGCCACACGCGACGAATAGCAGGCGAAGCGTTTAATTGCAAACCCCGAACCACTTTCACTTTGTGTAACGGGTTACACAAAGGTCGTTTTGAATTCTGCCAGAATAATCAACTGAATGATAAATGGGGAACAGCCATGATGATAGAGAGGAGAAATCATTTTGTTTGAAAAACGAGCAAAGCGACATCGGAAATGTGAAAAGATGGTTGTCATGAAAATTGTCCAGCATGGCAAAACCGGACGATCATTTTGTGTAAAGATTGCACAATCATTGTTCCCGTTTATGTGAAAATCATAGAAGTTTACTGATTGGGTAACAGCTTACCCAAAAAGAAACAGTCAATCTGACAAACTATGTCTGAAGTGAATAAACATTGTTCCAAAAGGCAACAAAACCTTTTTGGAAATAAATAGAATTCAGTTGTATGTTCAGCGCCGTTGCGCATAAAAATCTGGCGGGTGCGGAAGGTTATTTCGTCTAGCACTTGTCGCAGAACGATTACTACACCGCCGATGAAATCCATCCCGGCCAGTGGACCGGCGTGAGTGCGGAACGGTTGGGTTTAAGCGGGCAAGTCACGCGCGAACAATTTTACGCGCTATGCGAAAATCAGCATCCGCAAACCGGAGATCAACTGACCTTGAGACAGAACGCCACGGATGAGAGAAGGATTTTCTTCGACTTCACCTGTTCAGCTCCAAAATCCGTATCAGTTCTGGCCGTGACGATGAACGACCAGCGTTTGGTAGTGGCGCATGAAGAAGCGGCCAACGCCGACTGCCCCTTGCGTTTGTCGCTTCGGATTAGCCAGTGGAATTGTCTCCCTTGCCCGAAATATGGTGTTCAGCTGAATCGGCGGCGCGATGTTCAGCCTGTGTTCGTTTTTTTGATGATGGCGGTTTTGGTGGCATTTAATCTTCAAATGACTGACGTTCCGTCAGGCTATTGGCTGCCTGCTGTTGATGCGGAAAAAAATTAACCAAAATACTAAAAAAGATAACGATGTGTTAATTCCTAAAAGTTATGGTTTAAAGCTATCAAATGGTCCAATATGAATCCATTAGGAGCAACCGATAAAAAGTATCATGATGATCTTATGAATAATTATCTCAATGAATTCACTTCTGCTTTAACCGTAGAAAATTGCTCATGCTCGGTAAATTTTTACCACTTACTCTACGGGCCATGCAGGTTGATTCAGCGTATATAAGTCATAAAACCCATCGACCGTGGTGCTGTCGTATGAAATCGACGCTAACAATGATGATGCTGAGCACGGCACTGGCCCGCGCTGCCGAATTTTATGTAGCACCCACTGGCAACGACATCAATCCCGGCACGAAAGACCAGCCGTTCGCTACGCTCGAATGCGCGCGTGATGCCGTGCGTGATGCGACCAACCGCAATAATCTAGTGGTGGTCCTCCGGCAGGGCATTTATAGGCATGGAAAATCGATTGAGTTTGACGCGAGAGATTCCGGCACTGCAAATCAGCCGGTGGTATGGAAATCCGCGGCTGGCGAAACTGCCCGTATCATTGGCGGCATGGTGGTGCCGACTGCTTTTATAAAACAAGTGAAGGACGTTGACATTCTCAACCGGATTATCTCACCGGCAGCCCGCCAAGGGTTGTTAGAAATAAATCTCGTCGCGCTTGGCATTATGGACCTTGGCCAGATTGGCCCGCGCGGATTCGGTCGCCCGCTAATTCCAGCACCCGTAGAACTGATAGTTGGCGGAAAAGTGATGCCAATTGCTTGTTGGCCGAAATTTGATGAGTCGCCTAATCCCATTGGTGAGGTGCTCGACAAAGGTTCTGTTCCGCACTTCGGAGAAAAACTCGATCGAGGCGGCAAATTTGCAGTCGAGACTGACCGGCCTCTTCATTGGCAATGTGCCAATGATGTATGGATCACGGGTCTCTTTGCAAACGGTTATGCCGACGCCACGCTACAGCTCGCGTCTATAACGCAGCAAGGCAAGGATATTATCTTTACCACAGTCCAGCCGCATATATACGGTTTCCAATCCGGAAAACCATGGAATAACTGGCGCGCACTCAATGTGCTGGAGGAAATCAGCCAGCCAGGTGAATGGGCTGTTGACTATAAGACTAGCAAGCTTTTCTTTTTGCCTCCGGCGGATTATGTGGCCGGCAAAACAGAGGTAGTGATTTCCACTCTCGCTTCACCGGTGCTGGCGTTGAAGAACGTGTCGCATCTGCGTTTTGAAAATCTACATATCGAATGTTCGCGCGGAAACGGTGTGTCCGTTCAAGGCGGAAACGCGGTGGTCTTTTCTGGATGCACGTTGCGTAATCTCGGCATGACGGCCGTAACGTTTGACGCCACTGGCAGGAATCATCGGTTGGAAAATTGTGTCATTTGCGACATTGGATCTGGCGGCGTCATGCTGGATGGCGGCGATCAAAAGACGCTCACGCCGGGCAACAATGCGGTAGTTAATTGCGAAATTCATCGGTTCAACCGATGGAGCCGCGCCTATTGCCCGGCGGTTAGTCTGATCGGTGTCGGCAATCGTATTGCTCATTGTCTAATTTACGACGCGCCGGGTTGCGCCATTTTGTTGCACGGTAACAATCACACCATCGAATACAATGAAATCCATCATGTCATGGAGAATGGCGATGACATGGGCGCTTTTTACATGGGACGTAATCCGACGGAATTTGGTAATATCCTTCGCTATAATTATTTTCACGATATTGGTTTCGGACAAACGCATAGCACATACGGAATCTATCTGGATGACTGTTCCTGTGGCACCGAGATTTATGGCAACCTTCTGGTGCGTGCAGGTCGGCGGGCTACTTTCCTGATTGGCGGCGGCAAATACAATAAAATTCATGACAACATTGTAATAGACAGCGTTCTTGCGTTCCAGATGGATAACCGGGCACAAAACTGGGCACAGAAGGAATGGTTCCCCAAGCTATTTCAGCAGGACTGGAACCAAATGAATGCGGCACAGCCACCGTTTAGTATCGCCTATCCTGAACTGGCGAAGTATTGGCAGGATAATCCTGAAGTTCCCGCAGATCCAGTCGAAGGGAATTTGATTGTGAACTGTGGAAAACTTACAAATGGCAAGCCAGAATGGGGACCGTTCAAAAACAACTGGGAGACAAAGAGTGATCCCGGCTTTGTCAATGCCGCTAAAGGTGACTATCGCCTAAAGCCCGACGCTGAAGCATTCAAAAAAATTCCCGACTTCAAACCCATCTTGTTTGACGAGATAGGTATCCAGAAAAAAGCGTCAGGTCTATAAATAAAACCATCATATCACTATTGTGCCGTCCATGATAGCAAATAACTTTAACATCCTTATCTCTTTCAGATTATTGTTCGTCTTGGTCATCTCAGAGTTCACGTTTGCCAGAATGACCTGTATCGCTGACCAGACTAACATGACGATCTCACCTGCAATGGCCGTCGAATCCGCCGGTTCTGCCGCGCGTGGGCTAATTGGACGTCTGTTGCCAGGTTATGAGGACGAGATCGCTTATGAAATCATTCCTGCGGACAACGGCCATGATGTATTTGAAATTGAAACTTGCGCCAACCGTTTGGTGCTGCGTGGAAACAATGGTGTGAGCATTGCCTCCGCGCTCAATTGGTATCTCAAATACTACTGTCATTGCCAAATTTCATGGTGCGGAGACCAGCTCAATCTACCCAATCCACTGCCGGCCGTGAATGAAAATGTTCGCAAAGTTTCACCCTACAAATATCGCTATGCCTTCAACTATTGCACCTTCGGCTACGCAATGGCGTTTTGGGACTGGAAACGTTGGGAACGTGAGATTGATTTCATGGCTCTCAATGGCATCAACATGCCGCTGGCCGCCACCGGAGCTGAAGTCGTCTATCGGAACATCTATCGAAATCTCGGCATAGATGACAAGGCCATCAATGATTTCATCGCTGGACCGCCCTATCTGCCGTGGTTTCTGATGGGCAATCTCGATGGTTTTGGCGGACCTAACTCATCAGCTTGGTATGACCGCCAAGAAGCTTTGCAGAAAAAGATTCTTGCCCGTGAGCGTGAATTCGGCATGAGGCCGGTGTTGCCGGCTTTTAGCGGGCATGTTCCAGAAGCGCTTAAGGAAAAATTTCCGCAGGCCAAAATGACGCGGCTCAAACCATGGAACGGTTTCCCTGGAACCTGGATGCTTGATCCCGGCGATCCCTTGTTCCGTGACATTGGCGCGTGCATGGTCCGTGAAACCATTCGTCTCTATGGCACTGACCATCTTTATTCTACTGATCCTTTCAATGAAATGACCCCGCCCAGTAACAATCTTGCATATTTGACTAACGTCTCATGGCAGGTCTATCGGGGAATGGCCGACGCTGATTCCGAGGCGGTGTGGTTCATGCAAGGTTGGTTGTTCCTGTCCGATAAATTTTGGACTCAGCCGCGTATCGAAGCGCTGCTTGATGGAGCGCCCAATGACCGGATGGTAATTCTCGATTTATGTTCCGATGCCCAACCAGTTTGGAATGTCACTCATGCTTTTTTCGGCAAACCGTGGCTTTGGTGTATCATCCATAATTGGGGCGGCAAACAGGGCATGTATGGACGTTTGGATCGCGTAGGCACGGAACTTCCAAGTTTGTTGGATAATCCAGCCGCAGGTCGCTTGTCAGGAATTGGCACGTTGAACGAAGGCAACGATGTTAACCCATTGGTTTTTGATCAATTATATGAAATGGCATGGCGCGACAAGCCGGTGAATGTGACAGAATGGGTGCGCCAATACGTCTGGCGTCGGTATGGCAAAGATAATCCTGATGCACGCAAGGCATGGGAAATTCTCGCTATGACGCTCTACGAATGCAAAGACTCGCGGCATGGTCCGCAGGGGAGTTTTTTCGCCATGCCGCCCTCATTATCCGAACAGGGCGGCGGTTTCGCGCGAGCCTCTATTTTTTACGACTCCAGTCGCGTTCGCGAAGCCTTTCGTCTATTGCTCAAAGCTGCGGATCAGCTCGGCAATCAAGATACCTATCGCTTCGACCTAGTTGATCTTGGCAGGCAAGTGATGTCGGATATTTCTCAACAGCAACTACACGCGGAACTCCGCGCCGCCTTCAAGGCCAGGGACGCCGCTCGCTTTGACCGCGCCGCCACCGCTTGGTTGGAAGCATTAGATGATACCGACCGCCTGCTGCGCACCCATCAGCTATTTCAGTTCGGCCACTATCTGGAGTTTCCTCTCAAGGCTGCTTCCAATCCTGCCGATGACGCCCGTTATGAAGCCAATGCCAAACGTCTCATCACTCTGTGGGGCGAACCTGATAGCGAACTGTTTGGCTATGCACAACGTCAATACGGCGGTCTTATGGGTGATTACAATCGTGGCGCGTGGCAAATATTTTTGAATTATGCTTCTAGGACGTTGCATGAAGATGGTGATTTTAACGCCGCTGTTGCTGACCACATGGTGCGTCAATACACCGAAGCATGGATTCACCGCCGCGACCGCTATCCAGTCGTTTCGCAAAGCGATACCATCACCGAAGCTCGAATGATTCTGGATAAATATGTCAACTCTGCAAAATCCGTAGCCACACAGCAAACTCCGCTGAAAATCAACGACCATGAATAAAACGCTCGTATTCTTGGTTCCGCCCAAATAAATTGACGACATCGTATGTCCTTCACTGCACAGGGTGATGCTGACGGCGAAAGTAGCTAGGACGAATGCCTGTGGCGCGATGAAAGGCTTGAGAGAAATGCACGATGCTGGTAAAACCACACTGCGCGGCGACTTCATGGGCCTTCAATTGAGTTTCAATCAGCAGATTTTTCGCGTAGTTGATGCGAACTGCCAAGATTTCCTGCGCCGGGCTGCGGCCAAGATGTTTGGCAAATGCCCGGTCCACGCTGCTGCGCGAAAGGCCGGCGGCGGCGGCCACCTCCGGCGCGCCGATATTTTCACGGTAATGTTCCCAAATGAAACGCACCCCGCGTGCGACCTTGACATCTGGAACTGCCAGAATGTTGGTGCTCATGCGTGTGACCACGCCCTTGGGTGGAATCAAAATCGGCTCGCGCGGGGCAGGTTTGCCATCCATTAACTTGTCTAGTAATTTCGCGCCTTCGTAACCGACTCGTTCAAGATCGTCATCAACGCTGGACAATGGCACCGGTGCATAATCACAAATGAGTGGGTCGTTATGACATCCAAGCACAGCCACTTCTTCCGGCACGCACAGTTTGGCCTCATCACATGCCCGCATCACGCGCAACGCGACACTATCTGATGCCACCGCCACGCCTAGTGGTTTAGATAGATGCCGCAAAGTTTGAACCAGCCACCGATGTGCTGCGAGATGATCCCGAAATGCACGTGATGCCAAGTGAGAAAAACACTTGTAATACCTAAGTTCATAGAATGTACCGCCACCAGCTTCCACCGTCTGGCGGAAAGAAGGAAGCCGTTCCTGTTCCATCCAATAATTGCCGGAGTTGAGCAGGGCAATGTGTTTGAATCCACGCTCCAAAAAATGCCCGGCTGCCAAACGACCAATCTGCACGTTATCATACAAAACTCTTGGACGGTCTTCACCCGCCGCCCGGAATTTCCTAGGCATTGAATTTGCAATCCAACCTTTTGAAAAATCAACCAGCGGAATGTTTGGGAAATGCCGCTGCGCCGCCGCATCCTTTGGGTTGGTAATCAAAGCGAGGATGCCGTCACCACGCCACCAAACCGGCACCAATCCCACCGTCACGAATGAGTTGTCCAACATCCAGTCGGCTTCGCGCGCATATCGGGCTATGCCACAGCGCAAGGCATGACCATGCGATCCCAGCAACAGTAGCACATCGCGGCGAACATGGTGCAGCGCGCTTCTCTGTTGCAATGTTACTTTGGCTGCTATCTTCATCGAATTCCAACCGGTTTCTTTTCAGATCGCAAGACGGAGTCAGAATAAAAATAAAATGAGGAAAAAGGCAAACTAAAATACCAAAAAGCATAACGACAATAAACTGTCCGAAAGTTACTATTCATCACTGGATTCTATTACAAATGTAACGTTCAGGCGAACCAATGAGAAAATAGAAAGTGAAAGACGATAACATGGAAGTAAGAATGACTCGGACTCTAAACCGACAAATTGACTGTGGAGGTTTTACGCTCATTGAACTGCTGGTGGTTATCGCCATCATTGCGATTTTGGCGGCGATGCTCCTACCCGCTTTGAACAAGGCAAAATTTAGAGCTAAAGAGGTTAATTGCCTTTCGAATTTTCGCCAATGGGCGTTGGCGGCAAATGTTTATGCCAATGATAATCAGGAACGACTGCCGCTATTCAAAAACGATGACGGCCAAATCTATGATGATGATCCGTTTGATGTTTCCACAAACATGCCGCAAGGCATGGCAGCCTATGGAGTGAGCGTGGAACTGTGGTTCTGCCCATGCCGGGCATTGGCGCAGGACGAGGAGTCAACAATTCTCGGCAGACCAATCCAAACCGTGGCCGATTTCATGGACTATAACGCAAAAATAGGATGGACGGCTCAAGGTTTTGTCATGTCGCAACATAATTGGTGGGTTCCACGCGGCGGTTCAGCCAGTCTGAAAGTAACTTCCCATGTCACTTTATCGAACCCAATCAACAACGTGCCTTGGCCTGCGAAGACTACTGATGTTGGCATTAATGCGAACCCCATAACCACAGACGTTCTGGAAAACTTTAGTGATGGAACGCATGTATTTAATTCCAACATGAGCGACATATCCGCTTTCAGTGGCGGCCATCCTATCAAGCCATCAGGTTCTGATAGATGGGGAGGCACGGATCCGCACTCTATCAGTCAGGCGTATGGGGATGGCCATGCAGTTCTCATCCCGGCAAATCAGATTAATTGGAGGGTTTATGGCAACTATACCTCTTATTATTAAACTCGAAGATAAACTCTTTTAGCAGTTCCACTAAATACTATGGTCATGTGATGATTGCCTCAAATTCAGAACTTGATGAGGGATATCAATGAATTCCTTGATAGAACCGAACGATATTTTTTCCTGGGCAGCCACGCAACGACATGAGGCGCGGAGACGCGATTTGGCAGCGCCCCAGCCGCTGCCAGTGCCGAATCGCTTGCTGCCAATGGATAAACGGCCTGGCGACAGCGCCTTTAAGCCGGTTAAAAAATTGAACACAGCGGATGATATCCGTCGTGAACTTGCCAAATTGCGTCGGCGGATGTCAAAGTTTCTTGTCAATTTGGCTCCGTCAATACGCACATCCCGCATTTCCATTCCGCTGGAGAGTTTTGACTGGCGACAAGAGACCGAGGATGATCGTCGGAATTTTCTTTCCACTCTTTCCGGTGCGGGGCGATGGGATCGTGTATCTATTCCACACTATGGACCACCGCTGGGGCGCGCTGTCACTTATTACCGGACTGATTTTGAAATTACTGCCGACATGTTAGCCACGGGCGCCTTGTTTGCCGTTTTTGATGGCGTGGACTACAAGGCTCACGTCTTCATTAATGATGCATTCCTCGGTTCGCACGAAGGTTTCTTCGCGGGCTTTGAGTTTGATTTTACAAATCACGCACGTCTCGGTGTCAACTCTCTCGTGGTGAAAGTCGAAAATGACCACATTTGTATGGGCAGCATCAGCGACGTCAATGGCCAGACTCTCGATGGTAATAAAATTTATGCCGCCACTGGTCTAGGCTATAATGATCCCAAACTGGGCTGGCATCATTGTCCTCCAGGAATGGGTATCTATCAAGGCGTTCGGATCGAAGCGCGTCCAAAGTTATTCATACATGACATCTTCGTGCGCCCCCTACCTGATGAAAGGTGTGCCGAGGCTTGGATTGAAGTTTGCAATTGTGATCTCAGCAATGCGCCAGTTGTTTTTGAGCTTTCCTTGTTCGGTCAAAATTTCAAGGCCACTGTTTTCCGTAACCGCCGTATCCAACCAACTACTGCCGGTGTTCGTGGTCATGGCGACCTTGACAAGGAGATGATGCCCGTTATTCGCAAACCGGCTGGCCCGGGCGTCAGCCAATTCCGTATTGTCTTTGAACTTCCGCGCGCGCGCCATTGGAATCCGGCCACGCCATGGTTATACCAGTTGCAGGTAAAATTGCTGGATGAACACGACAAGGTTAGCGATGCGCGACACCAACAGTTCGGTATGAGAACTTTCCGGCAGGACGAGAACTCCACGCCGAAGGGCAAGTTTTATCTTAACGACCGGGAAATTCGTCTGCGCGGTGCCAACACGATGGGACACGAGCAGATGTGCGTGTTTCACAAGGACTGGTCACAACTTATTGACGATATTCTACTGGCGAAGCTCTGTAATATGAACTTCCTCCGCCTGACCCAGCGTCCGGTTCAACGCGAAGTTTATGAGTATTGTGACCGCCTCGGTCTTATGACCCAGACCGACTTGCCGCTCTTTGGTTGTCTGCGGCGTAATCAACTGTGCGAAGCCATCCGCCAAGCAGAAGAGATGGAACGACTCATTCGCTCGCATCCTTGCAATATCCTGGTCAGTTATATCAATGAACCTTTTCCCAACGGTCAGGGCCGTCCGCATCGCAACCTTACTCGCGATGAGCTTGAGCAGTTTTTTGACATGGCCAGCCGTGTTGTGCGTATGAGTAATCCGGAACGCGTCATCAAAAATGTTGAAGGCGACTATGATCCTCCAACTTCCGCCGGGATGCCCGACAATCATTGCTACTGTGGCTGGTATGTTGGTCATGCCGTTGATTTGGGTCGCCTGAACCGTGGTTATTGGATGCCAATCAAGGCTGGCTGGCATTATGGTTGTGGCGAGTTCGGCGCTGAAGGACTTGATAGCTTGGAAGTGATGCGTAAGCATTACCCGAAAGGTTGGCTTCCACTTGCCGATCAAAAATCAACTGCCCCTTGGCGACCGGATAAATTGAGTAGCTCTCAAACCAACAAATTCCAATATCTATGGTTTCCATCTCAGACGACGCCTGAGACATGGATTAAAGCCAGTCAGCAACATCAAGCTTGGGTCGTCCGCACTATGACGGAAGCATTTCGTCGTGACTGGCGCATGAACTCCTTCGCCGTTCACCTTTTCATTGACGCCTGGCCTTGCGGTTGGATGAAAGCGATCATGGATGTCCATCGCATTCCAAAGAGAGCTTTTTTTGCTTATCGCGAGGCGCTCACGCCATTGACGGTTTCATTGCGCACCGATCGTCATACTTTTTTTGCGGGCGAAACCATCGAGATGGAGGCATGGGTTTGCAACGATAACCACGATGTTCCTTACGACGCACGATTACACTATCAATTTGAAGTCAATGGTCGAATTCTTCAATCCGGCCGCGCCGCTGCCAGGATTCCGCAATGTTCTTCTCGGCCACAAGGTTTGGTCCGGTTCGCAATTCCTCAATTAAATCAACGCAATGCCGCCACCATCCGCCTTGCGTTGGCCAATCAGTCCGGCAAAATTCTTGTTGATACTGCGCAGGAGGTTGAAGTTTTTCCCATGTTGCCAAAATTAGATGCCAGACGCCTGTTTATTATAGGTCACCGCACCGGTCTGGCCACCATATTGGCGAAAGAACTGGGACTTGATTATGTTCGTCATGGAACACCACTGACAACAGATATTATCGTCGTGGATAACCTGACTGATTTTGGTAGGCAACAGTCCGCCGTTGACGCAGCGGTGAAGGCTGGTGCCACAGCAGTATTTCTGGAATTACCCATAGGCAAACATAATATTTCTGGTGGCGAAATTAATATAGTTCCTTGCGGCATGGGGCAGCGCCACTTTGTGGATTGCAACACCGGTCATGCGTCCGTGGCAGATTTTCAACCTTACGACTTCTGGTTTTGGCATGATGGAATGGTTGGATATCCTACTCCGTTGCTAGCAACGGTTCTTGATCCCCCGCCTGTCGGTTGGACTACAATCCTTGAAAGTGGAAATGGTTCTTGGACGACTGATTGGAAACCTGTGCCGGCAGCTGTTGAAAGACGCTTCGGACAGGGAATAGTTCGAGTTTGTCAGGTCAAACTTGCTCATCGCACAATGACCAATCCTTCGGCTGCTATTTTCGCGCGCAGACTGTTGGATATCTGCGCGCTGAAAAAACGAAAATGAAATACCAAAAAGCATAATGAAATAATTTCTAACTATTACTAGAGTAGCTTCACACCTTGAATATGCCGAGATAAATAACCAATATAGAACCCCAAAAAGGCAATGCAATTATGAATAGAACAGCAATATCATCCAATCGTCTATCAACCATGGCAACATCGACTGTATTTGCGCTGCCTATCGTATGGTGTGGCAGCGGAATTTTTAAGAGAAAAGTCTGCGCGCTTTTATTAATAACTGCGATCAGTGGAGTCATACTTCCTTGGTTTGTTTCCATGGCACAGGCACAAAATGTGTATTGGGGAGACCCTGCCCAAATTGGAACTGGCAGCACCTCTTATGACTGGATGACCGCCGCCGAGTGGAGCCCAAACACCAATGGACCTCTTTCCACTTATGGCAACAGTGGCGTTACTGCATCAAGCACCGTCTTTTTCATCGGCGATGGCACCAACACCATTACGGTTAATACTGCTGAGAATACCAGCGGCGGGAGTTATCCTTCCCAAATCCATATTGGAGACGTAGGCGCCAACGATAATGCAGTAATAACATTAAACTATAATCAAGGCACCGCCGGATTATTAAGGTGTAGTGGTTATCTTGGTGTCGGCTGGTCAGCTCCCGATGCCCAAAGCATTTGCACCGCCATCTTTAATGTGAACGCCAATGTCAATGTCACTGGTAGTGGAATCAATGTCGGACGGTTTGGGTCTGTTGGAATCCTTAACCTCAATGCAGGCACTTTGACTTGTTCCGGCGTCTTCAGCATGGCCAACGGTGTTACAAGTGGTAGCACGAATGCCGGCCAGGCAACTCTAAATATCAATGCAGGCACGCTGACGGGTGTTACCACTTTCACTATCGGCGCGGCCGGGGCTGCAAATGCGGTGCCGGTATCGGCGACAGGAATGTCTGGTAGTAACACCGTGGCACATGCAACGGTGAACATCAATGGCGGAACAGAAACACAGACCTCTTCAGGGAGTATCATATTCTGCAACGGAAATAATACAATGGGCACTCTTAACCTTAATGGCGGGCAGATGATTGCGGGAAATATCTCCAAAGGCACCGGCAAAACCAATACACTCGCGACCTTCAACTTTAACGGAGGCACACTAGTGGCCAACAAAAGCAGTATTACTTTCATGTCAAGTGGATTTGATGCCGTGAATGTCCTCAGCGGCGGCGCGTTTATCAATACCAGCAATTTTAACATCACCATCGGCTCAAATTTACAAGATGGTGGTGGCGGCGGTGGCCTGACGCTTTCCGGAATGGGGATGCTGACACTCTCTGGAACCAACAATACTTATACCGGGCCAACGATCATTAACAGTGGAGCTTTATTGGCATCCGGTCTTAATGGAACAACGTTGGTGATGGTCGGCAGCAATACATTCGGCGCTTATGGTAACATAACCGGTCCAGTGCTTGTCGGTAACAATGGAACCCTTACAGCATTTCAGACAGGCACGACACTTTCAATGGCATCCCTGATATTAGGGACTGCTCCATCCGACACTATAACTATGAATTTTACTGCCAATGGTGCCACACCGTTGGGTAATTACGCGATTAAAAATTCCGGAGGGTTAACTAACAACGGCACCTGCACGGTGAATCTTTCGGGTGTCATTTTCCCGGAAACAGTGCCGAACACCAACACACTTATTACCTACAACGGCGCCCGAAATGGCAGTGGCATATTTGTTTTGGGCGCAACACCGGGTGTGCAAGGTTACCTTCTTGACACTGGAACTGCAATTGACTTGGTGATTACAAACTATACTGCGCTCACATGGGTGGGTTCACCCGCCAATACTTGGGACACGCTCGGTGAACTGGTCTGGCAAAACGCAGGTGTGCCTGTCAGTTTCGCCAATGGTGATGAAGTTTACTTTGATGATACTGCCGCTAGTTTCAACGTCAATGTGGGGTCAGGTGTTAACCCAGGTGCCACCATCATCAGTAGCTCAAGCAACTACATGTTTAGCGGCAGTTCATTGACTTCGGCCAATCCATTCTATGTAGTAGGTCCAGGCGCGACAACATTGACAACTCCAGGCAATAGCTTGAGTGCACTAAATCTTGATGGCGGCACGCTCCAATTGCCTGGCAGTGATACCGTAGGCACACTCAATCTCGCTGGCGGGACGCTACAAGTATTAGGTTCGGATACTGTTACCACTTATAACTGGACGAGCGGAACTATTCAGATTGACAATGGTGGTAATAGTGGCCTGTTAAACCTTCCGGCAACAACTATCATTCCATCTGACGGAGCCGTTATCTGGGATCGCTCCGATTCAGTCATTTCCACCGTCAGTTTTAGTGGGGCTGGCTCTTTTGAACAAATCGGCGGCGGTAATTTGACACTTACTGCCGCGTCGCCTTTGACTGGAGCAATTATTGTCAGCAATGGGACATTGACTTTGGACGCCGCCTCTACATTTAGCGTTGGTTCAGGATTATCCATTCAAGCTAATGGCGTTGTAGATTGCCTAGCCGTCAATGCCTTGGGTTCGGGCGGCAGCGGAGTCACCATTCAACCGACGACTATCAATGCCGGCGGCTTATTGACCTGCGACGGAAATTCTGGCCATGTTTATTTTAACAAGCTCACCCTTAATGGCGGTGTGCTGGACAGTGGGTCAGACAGCGGGGATCAATATGGAACTTTCGCTTGCAGCCCTGGATCCATACTCGTCACGGCCAATTCGACGATTAGCGCGGTAAACATGAGCATGGTTCAGACTGTCTTGCCCATTACCATCAATAATGGTGTGACGCTGACGGTTTCCGGCTACTGGGCCGATACACAAAGCGGTGGCAGTGCAGGCACATATGCTGGCATACCGTATTTGACGTTGATCGGGCCCGGCAAAGTCGTATTCACTGCCGGTCAAACCTACACCGGTGACACAACCATCACCAACGGCGCGGTAGTAGCTCTCAACAATGGCGCATTCCTCGATTCCTCCAATATCGTTATGGCTGGTGGAACCATGGATGTTACTGGTCAAAGTGACGACACTCTACATTTACAAGACCAACCTTCTCCGGGCACAGGCCCTTACAATTTCGGCCAGAGTTTGCTGGGCACGGGAACGATTCTAGGCAATTTGGATGCCGGTAATAATGCTGTGACAGTCGCACCGGGTGGTGATTCCTGGGCTGGAACGCCGGGGACAATCAATGTTAGCGGTAGTATCACTCTTGGCGGCACTACTCGGATGGAACTTAATCGAGGTGGCAATCCTAATTGTGACCGGCTGGCGTCACTCTCCAGCATCAATTATGGCGGCGCTTTAGTTGTAACCAATATAGGAAGCCAATTGCACGCGGGTGACACCTTCACGCTCTTCAATGCCGCCGCAGGTTATAATGGTTCATCTTTCAGTAGTATCGTGCTGCCGAACTATTATACTTGGGACACCAGCCAGTTGGCGGTGAATGGTTCTATAAGTGTGGTGACGACCTTGCCGCCGCCAGTTATCTCCGATGTTGGCTATAGCCAAGTGCAAAACGGGATTCTCACATTCAATGCCTTAAATGGCGCGGCTGGCGGATCCTACACTCTGCTGACCAGCACCAATTTGGCGCTGCCCTTCAGCCAGTGGACTACTGTAGCCACCGGCAATTTTGATGGCAGCGGCAATCTGACCGGCCTGAGCATAACTAACACCGTGGGAGCGCAACGATTTTACATATTGTCCGCGCAATAAGTTGGTTTGCTCACTCTTTACGAAAGTGGATAGGAAAAACTGCAGCCGGAGAAGCCTCATAACTTCTCCGGTTGTCTTTTTGGTTGAACCTATGTCTTGTAATTGAGATGGTAGTCAAAAATAAAATGGTTTTTTATGTGGCACAAAAACATCCACATCGCACAAAAGCTTCATGTATTCCACGCTCTCGACTATAAACCCCAACATTGAATTTGCGCTCGATGGCATCACCGCCGTTTACGCACTTGATTTGCCGACCGGAATGGTTGAGTTCACCTGTCTGCCAACCACGATGCTAAATAAGCGGGTAGAAAAACGGAGAATCCTGGAGACTGCGGAGGTTGTCAACCTGCCATCGGATTGGTTACCCATTCCGGCTCGGTTTCCAGAATCATTGGTGCAGCTTCATGTGCGTGGCGTCAGTGGGCCGGCCGCTTTCGCCCAAGGCCGGACACTGCGCAACGGCGAAGCCTGCCAGATGCTCAAGTTCGAGTCACAGAGCCTTGCGGACTGCGATAAGTCACTTACTATCACAACGACCGTAGCCACAGCTAACTTCGCCGTAGATCATATTCTCGAATGGTTTAAGGGCGAGTCCGGTTTCCGGGTGTGGACTGTCTTTCATAACCGTTCCAGTCGCTCCATGACGCTCGATATGCTCGCCAGTTTTAATCTCAATGGAATCAGTCCATTTCATTCATCTGATGCCTCCGAACGATTGCGCGTCCATCGCATTCGCTCCTGTTGGAGCGCGGAAGGCCGGCTCGAATCGCGTCTGCTTGAAGAGCTTCACCTTGAACGGTCGTGGACTGGTCACGCCCCTTTTAGCGAACGATTCGGTCAGGTCGGATCCATGCCGGTTCGCGGTTTTTTTCCGTTCGTTGCCATTGAAGATATCGGCATTAAAGTTTGTTGGGGTGCTCAACTTGAAATTGCTTCGTCGTGGCAGCTTGAAATCTATCGCCGTCATGACGACGTCAGTTTCTCCGGCGGACTCGCCGACCGCGAATTTGGGCATTGGTGGAAAATCATTGCTCCAAGAGATTCGTTTACCACTCCGAAGGCCATTCTCTCGACTGTTACTGGAGACCTTGATGATCTCTGCCACGCATTGACTTCACTCCATCGCCGCGCCGCCGACCGTCAGCCGGCCATTGAACGCAACCTTCCCATTATCTTCAATGAATGGTGTTCATCTTGGGGCAACCCAACCCATGGCCATTTGACTGAAACAGCCGAATGCCTAGCCACAACACCTGTCCGTTATCTAGTCATTGATGATGGTTGGGCCGAACGACACGGCAATAACATACAACAAAACGGCGACTGGATTGTCAACCGTAAGGCTTTTCCCGATGGCCTTAAAGCCACCTGCGATGCCATCCGAAGTCATGGACTCGTTCCCGGACTTTGGTTTGAATTTGAAGTCTGCACCGAAGGAACTCAGGCTTGGTTTAAGACTGATCACCTTCTCCAAATTGACGGCGAAACCCTTCGTGTTGGAACTCGCCGCTTTTGGGATTTCCGCGATCCTTTCACCTTCGACTACCTTGCCGAAAAAGTCATAACTACTCTTCGCGACAATGGTTTTGGCTATCTCAAGGTTGACTACAATGAAACTATTGGCATCGGAGTTGACGGAGCCGAGTCGCCCGGAGAAGGCCTCCGCCAGCATATCGAGGGCGTTCAATCATTTTTCCGCGCCATCCGCAAAGCTCTACCGGAACTTGTCATTGAGAATTGTTCTTCGGGTGGCCACCGTCTTGAACCTTCGATGATGGCTATTTGCGCGATGGGATCTTTTTCTGATGCCCACGAGACCGTCGAGATTCCAATCATCGCCGCCAATTTGCATCGTGTCATCCTACCGATGCAAAGCCAGGTCTGGGCTGTTCTTCGATCGGCTGATACTATCCAGCGTATTCAATACTCGCTCGCCGCCACTTTTCTGGGTCGAATGACCATTTCCGGCAATCTTAAAACCCTCTTAGCAGAACAGATAACTATTCTTGCTGACGCTCAAAAATTTTATCTTCGAGCCGCCAGCATTATCCGTGACGGGATAAGTCGAAGATTCGGTAGAATTGGCCCCAGCTATCGTCACCCTCGCGGCTGGCAAGCTCTTCGCCGCATTTCTGCCGACGGCTCGCAAATTCTCTGCGTCATCCACACCTTTGCCGATGCGCCGTCCGAGCCGCTGCAAGTTCCTTTGCCAAGCGGTTCGTGGAAGCTCGAGACCGCTTTCAATCTGCCGCCGGACGCCAAAATAATTGGCGGTAATTTTGTTATTCCACCGCTCCCTGATTTCACCGGCTTGGCCGTCATCCTGCGACAATGAAACCAACCACAATCCCACCACCCGCCATAGCGGAGCCTGCGCCACTACAACCCCAACTCCAGGTTCCGACACGCAAGCGTTTCTTCTGGGGTGTTGGTGGTTTTGCCGACTGCATGATTTATGGTGGGATCAACGGTCTAGTAGACCCTATCTATAATATGGCTATGGGCATTGACCCTCGCGTCATCGGTCTGGCCCGAAGTATTCCGCGCTTGGCTGACATTTTTATTGACCCAATAATCGGCTATCTATCAGACAACACGCGCTCGCGCTGGGGCCGGCGGCGTCCCTGGATGCTGGCTGGCGCACTGATGGCGGCGTTGATTGCAATATTTATGTGGCATGTCCCGACATCGTTGGGCTCAGGTGTTGCCAACGCGTTTGTGGTGGCGATGATGGTGCTGCTGTTCAGCTTCGGCTATTCACTGTTCACCATTCCCTACACCGGCATGGGTTATAGTTTGACAACAAATTATAGCGAGCGCACCCACTTATTTAAGTGGCGGCAATATGCCTATACTGCGGGCGGCTTTATCACACCCTGGCTGCCATGGATGTGTGTCAAGCTGGACATTGTATTCGGTGGCGTGGCACCAGAGAAAGCCAGTGGGCTATACGGCATCCATTATGTGGGAATTTTGGTGGGTATCACCGTATTGCTGGCGGCGTTCACGCCCATTTTTTGCTGTAACGAAGGTAAATTCGTGCCAGGGAAAGAATCCAAAATCTCATTTCTTTCCGCCATCCGATTCACGTTGAAAAACAGCGCATTCTGGCCACTGGTAATCGGTAATTTCCTGCTCAAATTCGGCATGGTTTCCACTGGCATCTTCTTTATCTATCTGCTCATCTATAATGTGTCTGGCGGCGACAAGCAGGCTGGCACCGGACAGTGGGGAATATTTTGTAATGTCATCAACGTGTCAACGTTTTTGGCGATGGCGCCGGTGGTATGGATGACTGACAAAATTGGTAAGAAGCCAGCCATACTTCTGCTGATGGCCGCCAGTGCTGTGGCTTATGCCTCGGTCTGGTTTACCTTCCAACCGCACATCACTGGCTGGATAGACAGGGTTGCCAGTTGGTTGACGGATATGACAGAGATGCCGCCGTTTATCAGTAAGGCTTGGCCGGTCTATGCGACAGCCGCGTGCATAGGCGTCTTTTGTAACTGCATGCCAATGATCTTAAATTCCATGATGGCCGATGTCTGCGACGTGGATGAATTGAATTTCGGCCACCAACGCCAAGCATTCTACGGTGCAATCTTTGTTACTTGTGACAAAATTGCGATGGGTGTTGCCATGTTGCTACAAGGATTTTTGCTGACAGCCTCGGGATTTGATTCTCATGTAGCGATTCAAAAAGCCGAAACTATCACCTTCTGGCTAAAGTCCCTACTTTTGAGCCAGCCGATTGGATTCATCCTTGGCTTTCTCATTATTCTGGCATATCCGATCACCCGTGCCAAAGCTAGGGAAGTTCGCGCTCAACTCAACGTGCGCAAATAAAATTTCTTGCCACTGTGAAGAAGACTATTTATTTATTTGCACCACGGCATCGGAATTTCAGTCCATTTTTGATGTTTTCGATAATTTCAAAATCTCGCTCAATTTGCCGCGCTCTGCCAGAGAAGGAAGCAAACGATTCCGCTTCCAACGCCTAATCCATTGCCGATGAATCTCCGTCATTTCCCCAGATTTTCTTGTGTTAATCCAGCCTCTTTTTTGGCGACAACGATTAAGTCACCAACAGTTCCGACTGGATTTGACTTGTCACGCTTCAAAATCGACATTTTCGTCGGCAAAATGACGTGGATCATGCGTTGTGAAATAGTCCAGTGCGCTAAAAGCCGCGTTCCGGGAACTGGAAACATTTGCAGCAGCACGCATTTGTAAGAACGGAAGCCAACGCGACCGCGCCACCGGCAATCTGATCGCCGCCACTTTCCTGCACAACAGTTCCCGCGCGCTCGACCCGCAGTTGCACACGCATTTTACCATGTTCAACGCCACATTTGATAAACAAGAGAATTGCTGAAAGGCACTGCAAGCCGGGGCGATGTATCAGGCCATTCGTTTTGCGATGGCAGTTTATCGGAATGGGCTGGCCAGACGGATTTACGAAATCGGTTTTCATATCACTCTGGCCAAACATGGATTTGAGATTGAAGGCGCAAGTAATGAAGTGTTGAAACGCTTTTCCAAACGTTCACAACAACGCGACGTGGTGGTTCGTGAGATGGAACAAAAACTTGGACGTAAACTTTCCAACAACGAAGTCTCATATGCCGTGCATCGCAGCCGCGCGTCAAAATTCAAGGGCATTTCGACAACTGAAGTGCCGCAGGATGGTTGCATAGTTTATTTGTCAAAACGAACGGCAGTCTCTGGGCGATGGGACAAGATTTTTCTGGTCAATTGGGCAACGGTGTAATGAGTTTTAGTCCGATTAGCGCGCCGGAACAAATTGTTTCAAGTGGCGTCGTAACGATAGCAGGTGGAAGGAATCACAGCCTTTTACTCAAATCAGACAGCAGCGTTTGGACGGCGGGACAGGATTATTACGGCTAGCTTGGTGACGGATTCAGCGATCAGGTTGTGGCAACGCCCGAACAAATTGTTCCGTCGCCGCAACCAATTTTGACCGGCAACATTTTGTCTCAAACGAATATCCAATTCGAGGCCACCTGCCAATTTGGATAAATCTCGTCACTGTGCGCGGCACAAATAATTTCAACGTAACGATTTCCAATGCGGTGAATTCTGGCCAGCAATTTTACATTCTTCAATCAAAGTAATTTAGGCTCATAAATCTGTGATTGAAAATCTTCCCGATTTTACTGACACTGTGCGGCCATGTTCACGGGAACTTACACTGCGATTGTCACGCCGTTCCGTAACGGCGCGATTGACGAGGACGCGCTCGAAAATCTCATCCGCTTTCAAATTAAGGGCGGCGTGGACGGCATCGTGCCCGTCGGCACCACCGGCGAATCGCCCACGGTGAATTGCGAGGAGCATATTCGCCTCATCGAATTGTCCGTGAAATTCGCCGCCGACAAAATCAAAGTGCTCGCCGGCACGGGCGCGAATTCCACGCACGAAGCGATTGAATTGACGCAAGCCGCCGAGAAAGTCGGCGCGGACGGTTCGCTGCAAGTCGCGCCGTATTACAACAAACCGACGCAGGAAGGTTTGTATCAGCATTTCAAAGCGATTGCGCGCGCGACAAAGTTGCCCATCGTGCTTTACAGCATTCCGGGTCGTTGCGGTATTGAAATTGGAATCGAGACGACGAAACGGCTGGCGCAGGATTGCAAAAACATCGTCGGCATCAAAGAAGCTGGCGGTAGTTGTGACCGCGTGTCGCAATTGCGCACGGCGCTCGGCCCGAAATTCACGATTTTAAGCGGGGACGATTCGTTGACGTTGCCGTTCATGGCGGTCGGCGCGCAAGGTGTCGTCAGCGTCGCATCCAATGTGATTCCAAAAGAAGTTTCGCAGATGGTCGAAGCATTCGCGCGTGGCAACGCCAAAAAAGCGCAGCAGTTGCATGAGAAATTTTATCCGTTGTTCAAAGATTTGTTCATCGAAACGAATCCGACTCCGGTGAAAGCTGCGTTGGCGATGATGAAATTGATTGAGGAAGAATATCGCCTGCCGCTCGTGCCGATGAATCCCAAAAACTGGGACGTGTTGCGGACGACGCTCAAACGCACCGGCGTGTTGGAATAAATTTATGTGCTGCTTTTCCGGTCATGTCAAATCTGTTTCTGCGACGAACATTTTCGCGCGCAAGAGCGAAAGTGACCGGCAATTCGTTGTTTATTCGATGACGATTGACATGGCCAAGCCGTTGGCGATGGTTTTGCCGATTCCGGTGAAAAAAGGTTCGGACGAAAAAGCTGTTCGATTCATTGACTTGGAGAATTATCAAAATTTTTTTGGCGATTTGGATTCTGGATTTCCGAGACCGATTTCGCGCTCCGATTCGATGCAAAATTTAGGTGTTGAACCTGAAAGCGCGCACATTTTGGAAGTCGTTCAAGTCGGAAATTTCGAGGCGTCGTTTGTTCCAACGGTGAAAGATTTCAGCCGTTTGGACGAACGATTTCGGATGCCGCCGGATTTATTCGCCAAGCTGCCGGAATACCGGCATTTCGGCTTTGCGGTTTTCAAATTGAAACCCGGCGCGCAAACCGTGCATCCGATGGCATTTGAATTTCCCACCGCGCTCGAACCGCAGGTCTTTTTTCCGACCGTTCACGTTCACGACGGAAAAGTTCATGACCGCGCGAAATTTGACCACGTTTTATATTGCCAGCCGTCCGGCGAGACGCATTTGAAACTTTCCGCTTGGGCGGAATCGCCAAAAATTGCGAAACATTTTGTGGACGTTAAAAAATCGTCGGGACTTGTTTTGGCCGACGAGCATTGCTACAAACGGGAAATGCGCGGCCTTTTGCCGAACAAAGACACCATTTTGGAAATGCTTAAAAATTCATGAGCGTAAGAATCATCATCACCGGCGCGCAAGGGCGCATGGGACAGGCATTGGTTGCCTGTGCGAAAAATTTCCGTGAACTGCAAGTCGTCGCACAGATTGACAAAGGCGATGATTTGCCGGCGGTAATCACCGAGTCGGACGCAATCATTGATTTTACCTCGCACACGGCGACAGTGGATATTGTCGGACTTTGTGCGCGTCACAAAAAAGCCATCGTTATCGGCACGACCGGTCATTCCAAAAATGAACGCACGGAGATTTTGAAGTTCAAAACTAAAGTGCCCGTCGTATGGACGGCGAATTTTTCCACTGGTGTCAACACACTGTTCTGGCTCACGCGCAAAGCGGCGGAAATTTTGGGGCCGGATTTCGACCTCGAAGTGATTGAGATGCACCATCGCCTGAAAAAAGACGCGCCGAGTGGCACGGCCAAATCGCTCGCGGAAATTCTCGCGGAAGTCCGCAAACAATCGCTGGATAAAGTGGCGCGGCACGGTCGCATGGGCATCGGCGAACGCGCGCCGGGTGAAATCGGGATTCATTCGTTGCGCGGCGGCGATGTCGTCGGCGATCATACCGTTGTTTTCGCAAACAATGGCGAACGGCTGGAACTGATACACAAAGCATCGAGTCGCGATACATTTGCCAACGGCGCATTGCGCGCCGCGCTTTGGGTCGCCAAACAAAAACCCGGCCTTTACGACATGCAGGACGTGCTGGGTTTGAAATGAATTCGGAATTTACAGAGAATGGTTTTCAAATTTTCCCTGCGGTAATTTCAGACCAACAATGCGATTTGTTGGCGTTAGAATTGTCGGCGCAATTTGAAACTTACCAAAATTCAGCCAAAAGTAGAATTGGTGGCGTCCGAAATTTACTGCAAAATCGAAAAATTGCAGAGATTGCATCCTCGCTCAAATTAACTTCCATTTTGGATAGAGTGACTGACAAAAGGTTATTTCCCGTTCGTGCTATATTTTTTGACAAAACAGCCGAATCTAATTGGCGAGTTCCATGGCATCAGGATTTCGCAATTGCTGTCGCTGAGAAAATTGAAACGCTAAGTTTCACGGGTTGGTCAATCAAAGACGAGGTTCTTCACGTGCATCCGCCAAGAAAAATTTTAGAAAATATGGTCACAGTCCGTATGCATCTTGACGATTGCAATTCAGATAACGGCGCGTTGAAAGTAATTCCGGGTTCTCACTTGAATGGGAAATTAAGCTCGACGCAAATTGGTGAATTAACGAGCAAAGAAAAATCTGTCGTCTGTGAAATTTCAAAAGGCGGCGCGCTTTTAATGAGACCTTTGATTTTACATTCGTCTTCGCCAGCAAAAAATCCTTCACATCGTCGAGTGTTGCACATTGAATTTGCGGCGGATGAATTGCCTAATGGCCTGAAATGGTTTGAGCGACGATGAAATCTTTAATTGCAATTGTGGCTTTGGGTTCGAATCTTGGCGATTCACGGAAAACCATTTCGGACGCGATGGCGCGATTACAAAAGTTTTCCGACGAACCAATCCGTAAATCTTCACTTTGGCAAACGTCACCAGTGAATTGTCCGCCAGACTCGCCGAAATTCGTGAATGCGGTTGTTGGATTTGTTCTGCAAAAAAATGAAACTCCGGAATCACTGCTGAAAAAATTACGCGAACTGGAAATTGAATTTGGTCGCGAGCCAAAAAAAATTCTCAACGAACCGCGTCCGCTGGATTTGGATTTGGTTGCTTTTGGAAACGAAATCCGCAATTCGCTGGAATTGATCTTACCGCATCCGCGCGCGCATCTGCGGAAATTTGTTTTGCAGCCGTTGAGTGAAATCGCGCCGGAATTGATTTTGCCGAATCAGACCAAAACAGTTTCGCAATTGCTCGCGGAAATTTCTTCCGACGAAATCATCACAAAACTTTAGGCGTTTGGCCGAAGATACGCTGGTATTCGAGCATGACGTAACGGTCGGTCATGCCGGCGATATAATCGCACACGGCGCGATGCAGGCCAAATTTTCTGATTCGTTTCTGCGCGCCTTCGCCGATTTCCATCGGGTGCTTCAGAAAATAATTGAACAGTTCTTCGAGCATTTTCACGGCGCGCAAATTCGGCTGATGCACGACAGGATTGTAATACAAATTTTTGTAAAGATAATCGCGCAGTTCCAAATTCAATTTGCGACGTTCGGTGCTGTATTGAATCAGCGCTTTGGGAAAACGGCGAACGTCATCGGCGGAATTGACCTTCGCGGCGCGAATTAGTTTCTCGCTGTTCTCGACGACATCGCGGATTTGCATGTCAATAATCGTGCGGATGATGAAGTAGCGGCGCGATTCATCGGCGAGATTGCCAAATTCTTTTTTTACCAATCTCGCGGCTTGCGCAAAAATACGGACATTGGAAATCAATTTTTTTTCGGACAACAATTCGGAATCGAGGCCGTCATCCAAATCGTGGCTGTAATAAGTAATTTCGTCGGCGAGATTCGCGATCTGCGCTTCAAGCGAGGAGTTTTTTGCGTCAAAACCTTTTCGTCGTTCGGGGTGGTCGTAAGCAGTTTGATGTTTCGCCAAACCTTCGCGGACTTCCCACGACAAGTTCAGGCCGGAAAAATTGGGATATTTTTGTTCAAGCTGTTCGACAATGCGTAAGCTGTGCGTGTTGTGCTCGAATCCGCCGTGGCCTTTCATCAAGCGCGCAAGCACGGTTTCGCCTTTGTGACCGAACGGTGAATGGCCGAGGTCGTGCGCGAGTGCAATTGTTTCGGCCAAATCAGTGTTCAATTTTAGCGCGCTGGCGATGTTGCGGGAAATGGCGGCGACTTCAATCGTGTGCGTGAGCCGCGTGCGCAAATGATCGCCGCTGCCGTTGAGAAAAACCTGCGTCTTGTATTCGAGCCGGCGAAACGCGCGCGAGTGAATCACGCGGTCGCGGTCGCGCTGATATTGCGTGCGCCATTCGGGCGGCGGTTCGGGAAATTCACGCCCGCGCGTGTCGCCACTGAATTGCGCGTAGGGCGCGAGAATTTGCCGTTCGATTTGTTCGAGTTCGAGTCGCGTGCGAGGCATGAAATGGTTTTTAATTCGCCAATAATTCTTGAACGGAAATGCCGCGCAATTGAAAAAGGCGGCGGATGGTGTCTTCAATCAAATTGTTCGGACAACTTGCGCCGGCGGTGACGCCGACAACAATTTTGCCGGACGGCAGCCAGTCCTGCGTTTCCACTTCTTCGCGGATGTGTTGATTGTAATGGCGGATCACTTTGTCCGACTGCATTTTTGCCGCGTTCTTGATGAAATACGTCGGCAATTTTGCTTCGCCCATTTCAGCAAGATGCGAAGTATTGGACGAATTGTAACCGCCGACGACAATCAACAAATTCATCGGCTCGCGCAGCAATTTTTCCAGCGCGTCCTGCCGGTCTTGCGTTGCGCCGCAAATAGTGTCGAAGAAACGAAAATGTTTTCCCGTTTCCGCCTCACCATACTTTTTAATCATGGCGCTTTTGAAACGGCGTTGGACCTCTTCGGTTTCGCCGCGCAGCATCGTCGTTTGATTGGCCACGCCGACGGCTTGCAAATGCAAGTCGGGGTCAAATCCGTCAGAATGCGCGCCTTTGAATTTTTCAAGAAATTCATGTTTGTCACCGCCATTCAAAATGTAATTACAAACATAATCTGTTTCCGCGAGATTGTAGACGACAAGATAATGTCCGCTGCCGTAAGCGCGCGCCTGCGAAGTCGTTGCTTTGGTTTCTTCGTGTTTCGCTTTACCGTGAATGATGCTCGTGACGGATTCCTTTGAATACTGGCGCACGCGTTTCCAAACACTCATCACGTCACCGCAGGTTGTGTCCACAAGCACGCAACCTTTCGCCTCCAGTTTTTTACGCGTGCCGACTTCCGTGCCGAACGCGGGAATAATCACTGCGTCACCGGATTGCAATTGCGCCAATTCCTCATCCGTCGGTTTGGGTGAAATGATTTTGATGCCCATTTTGTCAATCTGGTCGTTGACTTCGGGATTGTGGATGATTTCGCCGAGGAGATAAATTGGCGTATTAGGTGACACCTCGGAAAAATACTTTTTGGCAGCGTAAGCGAGATCGATCGCGCGTTCGACGCCATAGCAGAAACCGAATTCCTTCGCGAGCTTCACAGTCAGGTTGCCCGAGGAAAGCACACCGCCATTGGCGCGAATGCGTTCGACCAGTTCGCTGCGATAATGTGAAAGCACCTGTGCCTGCACCGCTTCCATGATGTCGGGGCGGCGAAGATTGATTTTTTTCTGTGCGGCAACAGTGGGCGCTTCAGTTAACATAACCTAAATAATTTAACACGGCGGGCGGGCGCGTCTAGCTTTGAATCGAAACTTCGCCTCGCGCGAAAATGATTAAGATTGCGAAACGGAAAATATCTGAGACAATGTTGCAGCGTCGGAGCGTAGCTCAGCCTGGCTAGAGCACTTGCTTTGGGAGCAAGACGTCGCAGGTTCAAATCCTGTCGCTCCGACCATTTTCCTTCTTTTTGTGAGTTCATTCCACCGGTTTTGGCGAACTTTCGGTGATGATGCGCGCGCCGCGTTTGAAGAGGAAGTAGGAATAAATCCATTGAATCATCACGGTGATTTTGTTGCGGAAACCAATCAGAAAAATGAGGTGAACCAAAAGCCACGCCATCCACGCGACGAAGCCATGCAAATGGATTTTGCCGATTTGGGCGACGGCTTTGGAGCGACCGATGGTGGCCATTGTGCCTTTGTCAAAGTATTTGAAGGCGGCGCGCGGGGAATCGGTTTGGCTCAATTCGTCGTCAATGATTTTGGCGACGTGCCGCGCCATTTGCATGGCCGCCGGAGAAACGCCGGGAACGGGTTTGCCGTTTTTTTCCATGACGAGGGCAAGGTCGCCGATGGCAAAAACTTCGGGATGGCCGGGCACGCTTAAATCGGGATTCACTTTCACGCGTCCGGCGCGGTCGAGTTCCACGCCGAGTTTTTGCGTCAAGGGCGACGCGGAAACGCCTGCCGCCCAAACAATGTTGCCGGCGCGGATGATTTCGCCGGTTTTCAATTCCACTTCGCCGGCGCGAATGTTTTGCACGGGCGTTGAAACGCGGATTTGCGCGCCGAGATTTTGCAACTGTTTGGCGGCGCTTTGCGAAAGGTCTTCGGGCAGATTCGCGAGCACGCGCGGGCTGCCTTCCAGTAAAATGATTTTGGCCTGACGCGGGTCAATCCGGCGAAAGTCTTTTTCCAAAACGTGCCGGGTCAATTCGGCAAACGCGCCGGCGAGTTCGACGCCGGTCGCGCCGCCGCCGATGATGACGATGGTCATCAGCCGTTCCTGTTCCGCCGGGTCGGGCGTTTCTTCCGCCTGCTCAAAGGCGGCCAGCACGCGGCTGCGAATGTCGAGGGCTTCGCGCAACGATTTCAAGCCGGGCGCAAATTGTTCCCATTCGGGATGGCCGAAGTAATTGTTTTGGCCGCCGAGCGCGAGCACGAGGTAATCGTAGTCCAAAATTTGTTCGCGCAGGACGACTTGTTTTTCCGCCAGTTTCAGGTCGGTCGCTTCGTCCATCAGGACGGTGATGTTTTCGCGGTCGGATAAAATGGCGCGAACGGGTTGCGCGATTTCCGGCGCGGCCAGTCCGGCGCTGGCGACTTGATAGAGCAGCGGTTGAAAGAGGTGGTGATTGGTGCGGTCAATGACGGTGACGCGCGCGTTTGGGTTTTGAAAACTTCGGCAAAACGTCAAACCGCCAAAGCCGGCGCCGAGCACAACGATGTGGGGAGTTTTATCCGCCATCAGCTTCTTTTATTTTTTCTTTCCTTTGTCGTTCTGACGTTTTGACGGCGACAGCGCGACGGAAGCTTCACTGGTCAGGACGCGGAAAACGAATGTCTCCTGAAGATACAGTTGCACGGCGGATTCGGTGTGGCCGAGATAGCCGATGGAAACGTCTTGTCCGACGTTCAGCGCGAAGTCGCCGCCGCGCGTGGTCAGGACGAACGCGCCGTCAATCGCCGGTCCCCAGATGAGGTCGCCGTCCACGATGCGTTTGACGTGTTCGAGGACGGGATAACCTTGATCGCAGGTTTCGGCGAGCGCGGTGTATTCATTAGCTCCAAGCACGACGGAGTAGGGGCCGTTCACACCAGCGAGGCGTAGTTGGCTCAACGCGCGGGCAATGGCGTTGGGGTAATCATGCACGTTTATCGGGAGTATGTTGATGGGATTGCTGGTGCCTTCGCGGATGCCTTGAATGCCGGCGGCGTGGTAGCCGTTGAAAATGGCGCGGTCTTCGGCGAAGGCGAGTTTCTTCGCGGCGTCTTTGGCGGGCTGCCAGTTGGAATCGTTCGACCCGCGCTCCACGTCGTCAATGGTTTGACGGGACAATTCAAACGGCACTCGCAATTCGACGAGGGGTTTGACTTCGCGTTGTCGGGCGAGGATGCCTTCGGCGGGAGCGGTGAGCGGTTTCAGGTGGCCGGTCGCGACGCCCGGCAAAGCCGTTCCGCCGGGCGATGGAACGTCCACGACGCGCCGTCCGGCCAGATACCGTTTCAGCGTGCGGGTCGTTTCGTCTTCGATTTGCGACCAGGCCGCGTCCGAGATGGGCGCGAGTTCTCGATGAAGGTTATTCATGTTTTTCTCCTTTCAGTGAGCCGATGTTAAGTGACGCCTTGCGCGTGGGCGAAGGCGATGGTTGGTTTGATTCCGGCGGCGGATTGTCCGCCGCCGGAGACGGTTCTTCGTCCCCAAGATTATCCAGAAAAGTCACGGACGGCGCAAAAAATAAACTGCCGGTGACGGGATGGCTGAAATCCAAAAGCCGGTCGTAGTTGCCCGGCGGGCGTCCGATGAACATGTTTTCCAGCATTTGTTCCGTGATGCGCGGCGTCCGGCTGTAACCGATGAAGTAAGTGCCAAATTCGCCGTGACCGGGTTTGCCGAAGGGCATGTTGTCGCGCAGGATTTTCATTTCTTTGCCGTTCTCGGTGATGGTCGTCAACGCGTTGTGGGCGTAGGGCGCTTTCTCCGCGTCGCTGATCTCGATGTCGGAAAGTTTTTTGCGTCCGATGATGCGTTCCTGCATTTCCGTCGGCAGAGCGTTCCACCGGCTCATGTCGTGCAGGTATTTTTGAATGATGACGTAGCTGCCGCCGGCGAACTCCGGGTCGTCTTCACCAACGAGCGCCGCGTCGAAAGCGGCTTGCGCGCGCGGATTTTCCGTGCCGTCAACGAAGCCAAGCAGGTCGCGTTCTTCAAAATAACGGAAGCCGTGAGTTTCATCCGCCGTCGAGACCGCGCCGCCGATGCGCTCCATGATTTGCGCCGCCAATTCAAAACATAAATCCATTTTTTTGGCGCGGATGTGAAACAGCACGTCGCCGGGCGTGGAAACGGCATGGCGTTCGCCCGCGCGGATTTCGCGAAACGGATGAAGTTCGGCGGGACGCGGTTTTCCGAAAAGCCGATCCCAAGCGTCCGAGCCGAAAGCCGCGACGCAGGAAAGTCCGCCTTCCATGCGGCGAAAATCCACGGCGCGAAAAATTCCCGACAAATCCGCGCACAGCGAGCGCACGGTCGCGTAGCTCTCGTCATCCGGTTTGATGCAGACGACCAGAAAAATCGCGGCGCTGGTCAGTGGCGCGAGAATCGGTTGCGCGACCGGCGCGGAATCTGGGCTGTTGGCGTTGCTCATACGAATCGTTTTAATTTATGCCTTCCGTTGCTAGTATAAAACTGTCCTCTTGGAAATCAAAGTTTGAAAGGCGCATAACGACCAAGAACTGAGCCACGCCGCCCGCGACTTCCGCCAACCCAAAACCCGCAGCGAAAACAGACCGGCGTAACCGGCGTTGGCTCCAGTGATGTGTTAGGCCACTGGCTCATTGTTTAAGTTTGGCGAGTGCAGCCTGCTCATGCAAAACTCGCTTTTTAAGCTCTAACTCTGGCAGGTTTGTCTTGGACACTGAAAACTCAATCAAAATATCTGGAAACTCACGAGTAAAAAGAAACTGTGCCCGTGCCCGGTGAAAATCCGAAGTCACTACGATCAACTTGCGAAATCCGTGCCGCTCGACAATGGGGCGGCATAATTTTGCGTCCTCGATGGTATTCGAGCTTTCAGCGCACTCCACGAAAGCTCCAGCCGGAATTTGCTGTGCCTGAAGGTAGGCAGCCAAATAATGACCGTGAGGCTGACTCGTGGTATTGAAGTGCTCGCCCCAGCCTCCGGTGGGAATGATTTTCGATTCGGGATGCTTCCGGTATTCTTGCACGGCTTGCTGGCATCTCTCGATGGCAATGCTCGAAAGCACCCCACGCTCGTCGTTAGGTGCGCCCAAAACAATAATGGCTGTCTCGTTCATTGGGTGTGAAGTGGCCTAACATCTGTTTCTGCATCCAAGGTTCATAATATCGGCCCAAGCAGGGCGAGGGTGTTGTTCCAAAATTTTCGCGGCAATGACCACGCTTCAACCGCCGTGCGCGTGACCGGACGCGACCGCGCCAAAAACTCCCGCTGCCGGTCATGCAACGCGCCCGTAAGCTCCGAATCGCAAAGCAGAATGTTGTTCTCATAATTCAGTTCAAAACTACGCCGATCCATGTTTGCCGAGCCGATGAGAGTCATTTCGCCGTCGAGCGTGAGCGTCTTGGCGTGTAACAAGCCGCCAACATATTCGTAAATCTCCACGCCTGCCGCGAGCAAGTCGGCGTAATAACTGCGGCTCGCGCCGGCCACAATCCATGAGTCGTTGCGCGCGGGGAAGATGATTGTCGTCTTCACGCCGCGTTGCGCCGCCGCGCACAACGCGTTCTGCAATGATTCATCGGGCACATAATACGGCGTCGTAATCATCAATTCCCGCCGCGCTGCGTAAATCAGCGATTCAAACATCTCTGGCATCGCTGAAAATCTGGCGGTGGGTCCAGTGCCAATGACCTGCGCCGGGAAGCCCGGCGACGCTGTCGGCCACGGCAACCGCAGGAGGTTGTCGAGATTTTCATTGGTCGCGCTCATCCAATCGCAGGCGAACAGCCGTTGGTTTTGACGGGCAATCGGCCCCTCGAGCCGCATCATCACATCCACCCACGGTGCGAACTTCGCCTTCACGCGGAATTCGGGGTCGGCGCAATTCTGGCTGCCGCAATAGGTGATGCCGTTGTCAATCACCACGATTTTGCGGTGATTGCGCAGATCAATCCGGCGGAATGGCACCCGTAACAGTGGATGATTGAGCGCCAGCGCCACGCCGGTTTTTACACCGGCGGACTGCATCGCGCGCCACATGGCCGACTTCAACAGGGCGCGGGAACCGAGTCCGTCCACCATCGCCCGGCATTGCACGCCGCGCGCCGCCGCGCGCTGGAGCGCGTCAGCGATGCGGTTTCCGTTTCCGTCCGTCAACCAGATGTAGAACAGCACATGCACGTGCTCCTTCGCCGCGTCAATGTCCGCCACCATCGCCGTGATTGCCGCATTGGAATCCGCTATTAGCCGCGCCGAATTTCCCGCGACCGGCTCAAAGCCGCTGATGGAGTGGCCGACACGAAACAAGGGTTCGTATCGTTCGGGAATTTGCGCGCGCAAGTTCGCTTGGCCGGACGCCGCGCCTGATTCGGGTGGTGGCATACTGCGTTCAACTGCCCGCAGCTTTTCCAGCCGCCGCCGACCGATGTCCACCTCGCCGAACAGCATGTAAGCGATCACACCGACCATTGGGAGCGCTAGAATCACCGCCAGCCAGGCAATGCGCGAAGCCGGTTCGCGATGCGGGCGCAACATCACGCGCACCAACACCGCGATTTCAATCGCGATGCCAACTGCCAGAATGCAGGATGACGGATTCACTTTATATGGCGATGAACTAATTTGGAATCATTTGGTTTTTACCATCGCCTGGCACAGATACAGCGTGCTTTCGTCGGGCACGAACGCGAGAGAAACCGAGCCAAATGGCTGAAAACCATCCGCGATTAACTGGTTGATTCGATTTTGAAAGGCTTCAACGTCATGGTCCAAGACGGATTTATATTCGGTGATTGTTTCCATAATTATATATCGAATTTATTTCAAGGTGCAGGCTTACTCGAATCGGGAGCAATTACTGACAGTCAAAACCCGGTAAGAATTCAAAGCCTGTTTTTATGAATCCGAAGGAAATGTATTTCAGTTCGTAATTGTTCCATCTCATTCAGAAAGGATAAAATCATTTTAATATCCGCCAGATTTTTTCCATATGCTGTCCGCATTGATTCGAGGCGGCGTAGTATTTTGATACCAATGCCATCAAAATAAAATCCTTCGCTGTTTGGATTCCCGACCGGCGATATCAGGCCATGCTTGCAATACACCGCGATCATGCGGCGTGGCACATGGGTAATTCGCTCCGTTACTTCGATTGAATATATGACATTTGGTTCCGGTTCAAAAAGCTGAATAGCACAAAAAGAGTTTTCGTTTGCACGGCTCATAAATTTGATTCCAGATTTGAGGCAATCATTCAAATGCTTGTCGCGGTTCAAAGCGCGAAAATCAAATATTTTAACGACTGCCACTGTGACTCGTCGGTTTTAAGGCAAAACCAAACCCAATGAGTGAGCTTCCTTGAAATACGAGATCAATGGCGATAATCATGCCAAGCAGCCAGAGGGTATTTGACGGCCAACCGGTCGCAAAAATAAGTCCGGCGAGTCCGGTAATAACTCCTGACGCCACAATCCAACCCCAACCGGAATGTCGCCTTAAATGAATTCCCAATCCAATGCGCAATAGACCGCTAATAATTAAAAGCCAGGCAAAAATCAGTGTCAACGTGGCGGCGGCGAAAACTGGATTAGTCAATGCGACCACGCCAGCGACGCCGTAAAGCATACCGGCAAAAGCCCAATAAATAAAGCCCTTCCAAGTTGTCATTTGAAAAGCGTGGATGATATGAATGACGCCGCCAATCGTCATCAAACTCCCGATAAAAATGACGGATGCCAAAGTGGCGGCAGTCAAATGTCCGAAGGCAAGTGCGGCCAAAATAACAAAAACCACGCCGACGGCAACCGACCATCCCCATTTCAAGCGTATGGGTGAATTCTCAGGATTAAGAGTCGGAATCATAAATTTGCGCTTTTTTTATTTTTGCTATGAGATCAGGTCAGCTTGTAAGAATTGGCACCAGCACCGGCAAGCGTTCCGCCCTTGACGATGAGATACTCTTCGCGGATGGGGGTTCCGCCGAAATAACTTTGGAGAATTTCCAACGTTCCGGCGGCGTAGCGTGTCTGCGCAGAGAGGGACGTGCCCGAAATGTGCGGCGTCATTCCATTCCACGGCATGGTTCGCCACGGATGATTCGACGGAGCCGGCTGGGGAAACCACACGTCACCGGCATAACCGGCAATCTGACCCGACTCCAGCGCGCGCACGACGGCGTCGCGTTCCACCAGTTTGCCGCGCGCGGTGTTGATGAGATAAGCACCGCGTTTCATTTTCGCGAACATCGCGTCGTTAAAGAAATTTTCGGTGGAAGGATAAAGCGGCATTTGCAGATTAACGATGTCAACGGCCTTTACCAACGACTCCGCGTCGGGGTGGTAAGTCAAATTCAATTCCTTTTCAACCGCCGGACTTAAACGATGCACATCGGTATAATGCAGGCACAGGTCAAAAGGCTTGAGCCGGCGCAGCACCGCCAGACCGATGCGTCCGGCGGCAATCGCGCCGAAGTGCATCCCTTCGACATCGTAGCTGCGAGACACGCAATCGGCGATGTTCCAAACGCCGTTGGCGGCAAGATTGTGCGATGGCAGATAATTCCGCACCAGCGCCAGAATCGTCATCACCACGTGCTCGGCGACGCTGATGCTGTTCGAGCCAGTCACTTCGGCGACGGTGACATGAGCGCGCGCGGCGGCGGCCAAATCAACGTGGTCGGAACCGATTCCGGCGGTGAGAGCGAGTTTCAGTTTTTTGGCTTTGGCGATTCGTTCCGCCGTCAAATAAGCCGGCCAGAACGGTTGAGAAATCACCACTTCGGCATCGGGAAGATGTTTCTCAAATTCCGAATTCGGACTGTCCTTGTCACTGGTCACAATCAATTCGTGGCCGAGCTTTTCCAAATACGGGCGCAAGCCCAATTCGCCCGAAACGCAACCGACGAGTTCGCCCGGTTTGAAACCGAGCGGTCCTTTCGGAGTCGGAGCGGTTTGGCCGTTGGCATAACGAGTGATGGTTGGAATTTCGTCGCGGGGATAAATTGGTGGATATCCGGTTGATGGATCGGGATAAAGAACACAGAGAATTTTCGCCATAAATTTGAATGCGTTTTATTGAATTTATAGACAGTTGCATACGCCCCCTGCCGCCCTCCAGTGAAAAATGCCATTCTCCTCTCGAAATCGTCCAATCGTTTGTTCGAATCTTATGATAACTGACAGTTATCACGCTGGCCAATGCCGTTTTAAGCTGTTCTATAAGAATGACTTGAATCAAACGGATGGCATCGCCATGAAGCGGCACAGATAAACGACGCTTCTCACGCTTGTTTTATTTTCGCAAGCGGCTCGTTAAGAATGGATTGCAGGTCCAACTTGGTTGCAATCTGCCAGGCAGCAGTGGATAGCGCAGGCTGTATTTCACGCCGAATTCTGACCAGACAGACATCTTCGGCATGTTCAGGTGTAATTGAATGGATGCGTAAGCCGCTTCCCTCATGCTGTGTTGGCATGGCGCTAAGGGGCATGATTATGAACGCGCGCCCGCTTCTGGCTTCGAGCAGCAAAACATGGATGGCATTGGTTTCCAGCACCACATTGGGCGTGGCCTCGACACTCTGAAAAATCTCATCCAGCGTTTGACGGTTCTGCATGTCGCGACTGAGCAAACACAATGGCAAATCAGCCACTTCCGCCCAACTCAGTTGGCGGGGAAGCGACGCCTGTTCGCTGGCAATTAAAACATAACGCTCCGAGAATAATGGAAGCACGTCATAATCGTCACCGGTGACTGATCTCCCGTAAAGCATCGCCAGATGTAAGTCTTGCGACTTCAATCGTTGTAAAATAACGGGTGTGCTGAGGGAAGCCACCTCAAGCGTCAACTGGGGCAGCATTTCCCGATATTGTGCGCTCAGTAACGTGGCGGCATGACTTGCAGTGGGAATCATGCCGATCGCCAGATGTCCCCGCGGCACACTACGAATCAAATCGGCCTCTTGTTGAAGCCCTTTCAACGAAGCCAGCACATTACGAACCCAAACGATGACGCGTTCGCCTTCCGGTGTGATTCCTTCAAACGTCCGATTGCGCTTGATGATGGTGATGCCAAGTTCGCGCTCCAATTCTTTGATTCCATTCGACAAGGCCGGCTGCGAGACATGACAGCTCTCCGCCGCCCGGCCAAAATGCCGATGCTTGTCCAAGGCAATGAGGTAGTTAAGCTGACGTATGAACATTCAGAACATTTATTTTGGCAACTTAACCGAGGTCAATGGCGATCATTGCCATAACAATTGAATAACAATAGATTTGAAAATTAAATAGTTAAATCTCGAAAACAATTGTGAAATGTTGTCATGGCTATTGAGCGCGTTGAAAATGGATTAAACAATTCAGGATTTGGGTTCATCGTTTGCCTTCGTTAATTGAGAAGAATCTTTTACTGATTTGGCAATGGTGAGAATGGCTAATCAGGAAGTTTTTTCCATGCGGCGACAACTTGGGACAAATCATGCCCTAACACGACCGGAGTTTGTGAGTCTCTTTGTGTGTCACTGTTTGGATTTCCTAAAGAATCGGTAGTTTTTGCAGGTTTCAAATCCTGTCACTCCGACCATTTCTCCTTTTTTGGCTTCACACTTTTCGGGCACAACGTTGAACTGGCCAATTGAAGCCAAAAAAACATTTGACATCGAGGAATCATTGTGGATAATAACGACATATTAAGTCGTTATTTTAATTCGCGACATAATTTTGAAGGGTATTAATTTTAAAAGTATTGGCGATTATTAGGATAGCGGAAAACAATTTTATCATAAATAAACCGACTTTTTAAGTCGGAGTTAAATTTAGCTAGCAAGAATTAAAGGCAAAGGCCGGTGACGATTTAAGGTGGTTGGATTTGGTGATTCAACACGTCGGTTCGCTGCTCTACGGGGTGGTGGATATTATCGTGCATGATTCGCGGGTCATGCAGATTGAAAAAACGAGCGCGTGCGGCTGGAAAAATCACGGCTGAACAAAGTGAACAAAAACAAAGAATAAAGAATTTAAACGACTGACCGGACGACCGGAAGTTTCCATGAAAATAAAATTACAAATTATCCATGCGAAACTGGATTCAAAAAATGGCAGTCACATCGCTCGCGGCAAATCTGTTGTTGAGTGCCAGCGCAGTTGTCGGCGCTGATGTAAAAATTCTCAACGTCTCCTATGATGTCACCCGCGAATTTTACCAGGACTACAACAAGGCATTCGCTGATTATTGGAAACAGAAGACCGGTGACACGGTAGTCATCAGCCAATCGCACGGCGGTTCCAGCAAGCAGGCGCAGTCGGTTGTCAATGGATTGGAAGCGGACGTGGTGACGATGAAT
>DASZXB010000010.1:0-6275 GCA_035546095.1 Verrucomicrobiia bacterium
CGATTTGCAACAGTTGCAATCGGCCCACCCCGATTTGTCCGTCGTGGTTAAGGGGGATGATAACGTGGATTATCAATCCATGATCAATATCCTCGATGTCCTCCAACAACTCAATATCACACAAGTCGGACTGGCAACTGAATAGGTCGCGTTTTGGCGCTAAGATAATTCCCGGTTTGGTTGTTGATTCCGCGCCGCTGTCGCCATTGGCTCGGACTTGTTCCAAAACGGCGCGCGAACATCAGGTTGAACAGACTCAAGGATTTATAGCCGCTTTCCAAAGCGACTTCCACGACTTTGGATTTGCTGCTTGTCAACAATTCGCTAGCGCGCGTCAATCGTATTTGAGCGCGCTTTTCGCGGAACGATGCGCCGGTCAAATCATAAAAAATCCGGCTTAAATGGCGGGGTGTGCAATGGGTCATTTGCGCCAGTTTATTGAAGTTGATTTCCAATAACACGCCGGGCGACGTGTTGCGTAGCAGCAATCGCAATCGTTCTCTGGCACCGGTATTTTCCAGATTGGCCGCAACCGGTTTTAGTTCCTTGTCAAACGTATCCACGAAAAGTTGCAACAAAGCCGTCTTGCCCGGCAATCCATTTTGAAAATGGTCGGCGCAAACCGTATTCATCTTTGATGCGACCGGATGATGAGGCGCAAAAATTTGAAGCGCGAGTTCATGGCGGGATGCCGCCTTTTTGAAAAACTCCTGTTCTTCCAACGTGAACAAACCAAGCAAATGGTCTGGCATCACATGGAAACCGCAGACGACGGCTTTATCCAATTGATCGGCACGAATGAGTCCCTGTCCACCTCCGGCGGTCAACAAAACTGCTCCTGTTTCCAATTCAACATTTGCCCCATTTTGCGACCAGCAACCATTTCCTTTTTTGATTTGAAACAAAAACCATCCGACCGACTTTATTGACCATTTTTCACCCGGCAATATGGAAAATGATTTAAGGTTCAAATGAGTTTCGTGGAGGCAATTCAAATTGGTCATGTTTCCCGGAAAACAATCTGCTTTAGGCTTAATGTCGCTTTGAACTGAAATTTTTGATTCGAGTCGCGACAACGGATGATTTCTAACAAGCTCGTGTTACAGAAAAGTTGCGTTCTGGAAAAACAACGGAAACTGTTTTTGAAAAAATTCATTTTTGATTCCAGCTACTTTTGAATTGTAAATGGAATCAACCTCATTACATCGGCACACTGTTGTTTTAATACGTTTTGATTTAAATGTAGCTATAAAAATTTGGGTTCACTGCACCCGTTAAAATTCCTGATTTTCTCCGTCCTTTGTTGCTGGATTGTCACAAACCTGACTGAAATCCGTAATATGGATTGAACATTTTCCCGCAATGGTCATTGCGCAGAGGAACCCGTCGGAACCTGCCGGCCGGCTTTATGAATTTTAGAAAACAAAATATAATGACCGGGCTTTTTTCTCCACTTGCAAGATTTTGGTGCAAACCTGCTGTCTATCTTCTGATTTTGTTTGGCTGCTGGACAGAAAACGGGGCTTTCAAGCTGATAGCACAGGAAACGGGTGACACTCAAATGGTTTCGGTTTCGACCTTGACGAATAATTTTATGGCAACCACCCAAAATAATCCGGCGGCAGTTCGTTTCAATGTCACAACCTATGTCGTTAAAAGTAAAATAGAACTTCCAACGAATGTGCTCGCTGCCGCGCTCATTAAACACACCGGCGACAATGTCAGTTTGGATGAAATCGTGAAGGCTGCCGCGGACGTACAGACGGAATATCGCAATCAGGGCTATCCGGCAACGAGCATCGCCATCACAAAAGAGCGAATCACCAACGGCGTTGTCACGATGAATGTTTTTCAAACGGCGATGCCGCAAATTGTCGTTTCCGGTGTTCGTTATTTTACTCCGAGCAATCATGTTAAAACTACAACGCCGCAATCAGTGACTGAAGCGACTGTTCCTTCCGCCAATCCGGTTGAACCTACCGTCATTCTTCCAACACATGCAGCCACGCTCGAAGAATTGGCCAAAACACAAGCCGCGTTGCATCAAAAAATGGCCGAGTTGGACGCGCGAGAAAATGACAAACGAATTCATGTTGTTTCCACAAATGCGGGCCCCAGATTCGTTGTCGAAAAATATCTGGTCACGGGAAATTCCATTCTCTCACCTGAAACTGTCAGCACGGCGATCACAAACATTGACGGCGCTTTTGGCACCAATGTCAGTTTTGAAGGTATCCGCACGGTCGTGGAACAACTTCAGGCGGCGTATCGCGCGCACGGTTATGTGACCGTGGCCGTCGGTTTGCCGCAACAAAAACTGACCAATGCGACGGTGAAAGTGCAAGTGACCGAAGGCCGACTTGCGGTCATCAATGTGACTGACAATCGCTATTTCAGTTCCAACAACGTGATGCGCGCGTTGCCCAGTTTACACACGAACATACTGCTCAACGCGCCTATTTTGCAGGCGGAATTGAATCGGGCAAACGCCAATCAAGACCGGCAGATTTATCCGGTCATCGGTCCCGGCCCGTATCCCGACACCAGCGCGCTCACGCTTAAGGTCAAAGACCAATTGCCGCTTCATGCCAAACTCGAATTGAACAATCAAAGTTCTCCCGGCACGCCGGATTTGCGCCTGAACGCTTCGGCAATTGAAGACAATCTTTGGCAACTGAATCATTCGCTCGGTTTGCAATACGGTTTTTCGCCGGAAAATTACAAGCAAGGCGACCAATGGAATTTTTATGATAAGCCGTCGGTAGCTTACTATAGTGCGTTTTACCGACTTCCTCTTGGCAATCCCGAACCGGTTGAAAGCGCCGTGGCAAATAATCCCAACAGCTTTGGTTACAACGAAGCTACGCGCCAGTTTAATTTGCCGCCGGCATCGGGACAGACGGAATTGAATGTCTATGCCAGCCGCGCGACGATTGACACCGGGGTGCAAACTATTTTGAATCGTAATTTTAATGCGGCTTTAGGTTCGACCAACATTTCCCTCAATCAGCAACAAGTTCAACAGGGCATCACGATTAATGAGGATATTGGTTTTCAATTAAGCAAACCTTTGCCGCCGGTCGGCGATTTTTATTCCACGCTTTCAGGAGGACTGGATTACAAAACCTATTCACAGGCCAATTACAACACCAACATCTTCATTGAAACTCAATCATACAACATCAACGGCCAGAACTTCGTCAACGTCAGCACGATTCCCACACCGACGCCGACGACAGTGCAGAAGTTGGATTATTTACCATTTGAAATCAGCTACAACGGAAACCTGAATAATTTCATCGGCCCTGCGACAATTGGATTGGGTTTGAGCGCGAACCTTTGGTATTCCGGCTCCACAACCACCAACGCAAACGTGGAATTTACTGGAAAAAACAGCCTTCAAAACATCACCGGCTCGTCTAAATCTTCCGGCCATTGGATCATTCTTCGCCCCAGCTACTCGCAGCAATTGATATTTTTCAACGATTGGGTCACGACCTTTCGTGCCGACGGTCAGTGGGCCAGCGAACCTTTGATCAGCAACGAGCAATTTGGCATTGGCGGTGTGAACAGCGTGCGGGGTTATCACGAAGGTGAGATTTTTGGCGACACCGGCTGGCATCTTTCGCTGGAACAACAAACGCCGCCATATGTGGTGGGCACGATTGGCGGCAAACAGCCGTTGGCGGTTCGCGGTTCAATCTATCTGGATTTTGCCGCCGCTTATCTGTTGGACCCGCCGGAAGGCCAGCCATCAGGCACAACACTTTGGGGAACTGGCTTCGGTTTCACCGCGTCGGTGGGTTCTTCCTGGCAGGCGCGCTTTTTGTTCTCGCTGCCATTCACCAGCACCAGCACGGTGGCGCGCAATCAACCTTATTTTAATTTTGCCCTCACGGCTCAATTCTAATTTAACACAAATGTCACCTAAAAAAATTTTGCCGGTTAATGCGAAATGTTACTGTCGTCTGTCGGGTAAAATGAACAGTAATATGCCATTTTTTCATTTTCACCAATTGTCGAAAATTGTGACCTTGCTGGTTTGTTCGGCGGGTCTAATTCAAGTCAGCGCCAAGCCGACCGGCGGCGTTGTCAGTCAGGGCGCGGCGTCTTTCAATTCTTCAGGCCCGCAATTGACCATCAATCAAACTTCCGGCAACACCTTCATCAATTGGCAGACGTTCAACATCGGTTCCGGCGAAACGGTGACTTTCAATCAACCGTCGTCCACTTCCGTCGCGTGGAATTTTATCAACGACCCCAATGCGTCCAGCATCAATGGAAATCTCAACGCCAACGGTTACGTGGTGTTGCAGAATCCAAACGGCTTCACTGTCGGCGGCTCGGCGGTCATCACGGCGCATGGACTTGTGATGACCACCGCTTCAACACCTGCTTTGAATCTTTCCGGCGGTGGAACGTGGTCGTTTGACGCGCCACCGCCGATGGCAAAAATCGTCAACTACGGAAAAATCAGCATTACCGGCGGCGGTCAGGCATATTTGATTGCGAGCGACATTATCAATGACGGAACGATTTCCGCGCCGAATGGAAATATCGGCCTTTATGCCGGTCAAAAGGTTTTACTCTCGATGTCGCCCGACGGACGCGGATTGAGCGCCGAAGTCACTTTGCCTCAAGGCTCAGTGGACAATGAAGGCAATTTAATTGCCGATGCCGGCAGCATTGCGGCTCAAGCGCAATTTGTGAATCAAAATGGTTTGGTTCAAGCCAACTCCGTTCAAGATATCAACGGAACGATTGAATTGGTCGCAAGCGACAGTATTAAGCTGGGAGCGGGTTCTATTATTTCAGCGCGTGGAGATGCGCAAGGCAACAGCGCGGGCGGCTCGATTACTATCAAGGCAGACAACAATTTCTCCGATCAAAAAGGTTCGACCATCAATGTCTCCGGCGGCGCGCAAGGCGGCGATGGTGGCAGTGTGGAAATCAGCGCGTCATCAATGGCTGCTGTTAATTCACAAGTCATTGGTCAGGCAGAATCGGGATGTGTTGGTGGCAAATTATTGTTAGACCCGGATTTTATCGAACTGGACGAATCTGGCGGTGACAGCCTCAATGTCGACGGCAACAATGGTTCTGTGTCTGTTGGCAATAGTCCCGGCGGCACTTTGTTTCTCGATGTCGGCACCAGTGATTTTGGCTTTTCCGATTCTGCATTCATCGGACTGTCGCAAATAACATTGCAGGCAAAGTATGATATCACGCTCGACGCCGGCACGGTTTGGAATCTTTCCGGCAGCACGGGACAATCCAGTGGCCAACTGAATCTTGAAGCCGGCAGAAACATCATTTTCGGCGATGGTTCAAAAATTTCCGACGCGAACAATTGGTCGGTGTCACTGCAAGCCGGATATGATTTCGTCAACAACGTGGTTCAAAGCGGCATTGGTTCGATTTACCTCGGTAACTTTGACGGCTCAAATCCGCTGAACAACAGCGGCTCGATTCAAACGGCGCTGGGTTCAATCAGTTTGACGGCGGGGCAAGACGTTTTGCTCGGTTCGGGCGGCGTGACGACGATTAAAGGCGGCGATATTTCTGTGACGGCATTGAATGGAAACGTCAATTCAGGGACCAGCGCATCTGGATTCAATTACTTGCCAATAGCGCCTTATTACACGCCTTTTTCAGTCAGCGGTTTGGGCACGACGTTGCGTATCAATTTTAATCAATCAAATCTGGGTGGGATTGCCACGGCAGGCGGGGGAAACGTGAACATCAATGCCGGTGGTGACGTGATCAGTTTTCCAACTGCGACTGTCGCAGCCGGCGATCCGGGAATTGGAGCTTTTGGTTCGCAATCGGGGAATGTCACAATCACCGCCGGCGGCAGCGTTTATGGCAATTATATCGTGATGAACGGCGCGGGCATAATCAACGCCGGTCAAAATATCGGCACGTCGGAAGGAAATCAAAATGTGGCCTTGAGTCTAGCCAAGGGCAGTTGGGATTTGAACGCGCAAGGAGACATCTATTTGCAGGAAGTGCGGAATCCAAACGGCGTATTTAACGGCACCGCTTCCGGCGGCAGCGGACCGGGAGATCATCTTTTCGATTACGATCCATCTGCGTCAGTTTCTTTGACGGCGGGCGATGGAGTTCACATAACGGGCTCCGGGCTACCCCGACCCGAAGGCGGCGTTCCGTTGATTTTGCCGCCGACGCTGATTATCAATGCCGGTTCCGGCGGTGTCACTTTGCAAACACCGACAGCAATTGACAGTTCGGGAAATAGTGTTTTCCTTTCGGAT
>DASZXB010000011.1:0-78785 GCA_035546095.1 Verrucomicrobiia bacterium
GCTTTTGAACAACAAAGACCGCCCGGGCATCGTCGGTCATCTCGGCACGTTGTTGAGCAAACATCACGTCAACATTGCCAACATGAGTTTGTCGCGCGACACTGTGGGCGGGTCGGCGTTGACGGTGTTGAATCTGGACAGTGCGCCGCCACCGGCTGTTCTGGATGAATTGAAAAAAGACGCCGACATCAGCAATGTCAGAGTGGTGAAACTGTGAACAAATCCAACAAAATCGGGTCAAACCAAAACATGAAAATCAAAATGAAATCAATTTTTCCGGCGGCGTTTCTTATCGCCATAATGCTTTTGCCGCGCGTCCATGCGGCAACCGCCAACGCGACCGCACCAGCAACAGACACGAACAATCCCAACGCAACCATGACGGCGCTGTTTGGCGACCCGGTCATCGCCAAGGGTAAAGGTTTTGAACTCAAGCAGAGCCAATTGGATGAAGTATTGACGGGACTGAAATCAGCCGCCGCCGCGCGCGGGCAAACGATTCCGCCGGAACAATTGAAATTGTATGAAGGCTTGATGCTGAACCGGCTCATTGAAACTAAAATTTTACTACAGCAAGCCACAGCTGAAGACAAGGCTGCGGGTCAAAAATTAGCGGACGCGCAGATTGCTGCATTGCTGAAACGCGCCGGTTCTCAGGAAAAACTGGATCAGCAAATCAAGGCTTTGGGCATGTCATCCGTTGACGACGTGCGCAAGGGCTTTGTGGATCAGTTCACAGCAGAGAAAGTTTTGGAGAGCGCGTTGAAAATCACGGTTTCGGACGATGAAATCAAAAAATTTTACGCCGATCATCCGGACAATTTCGAGCAACCGGAAATGGTTCATGTGCGGCACATTCTGTTGATGACGATTGACCCGACCACGCGCCAGCCGCTATCCGACGACCAGAAAGCTGCCAAGCGCAAGCAAATTGACGACATTCTGAAACGCGCCCGCGCCGGCGAAGACTTCGCCAAACTGGCGACGCTATATTCGGAAGACCCCGGCTCCAAGGATGACGGCGGCGAGTTGGCGCCATTCCCGCACGGGCAAATGGTGGCCGAATTTGATTCTGCCGCCTTCGCTTTAAACACGAATCAGATTAGCGATGTCGTCACCACGCAATATGGGTATCACATCATCAAATTGCTCGACAAGACGCCGGCCAAAAAATTGGAGTTGACGGACACCGTGCCCGCCGGCGACACAACTGTCTCCGACAGCATAAAAAGATACCTCACACAGCAAAAGGTGGCCAAACTGGCGCCGCCTTATTTGTCTGATTTGAAAAAGACCGCGGGAGTTGAAATCACCGACGCCGATTTGAAGGCGGCGGCGGCGACGGCGGAAGCCAATGCCTTGAAGGCGGCGAGCGCGACCAACGAACCGGCGGCGAACTGACGCGCTTGCCAAATCCGGCGGGCCGCGTCATCTTTGGAAAAGTTATGAAGACAGGATTAACGATTTTGGTTGCGGCTTGTGTCGGGCTGGCCATCGGTCTGATGGTCATGAAAAAACAAACTGATGACGCGCGCAAAAAAGACGCCGACGCGATTCTTGATTTTTCCAATCAGTTGACCAGCGCCAATGCCAACCTGGATGAATTGCGCCAGGTCAATCTCACGCTGACCAATGACCTTGCGGCCAGTCAGCAACAGGTTTCATCGCTGTCCAACAGTCTCGCCGACGCGTCCAACGCGCTGGCGGACACCAAATCGTCGTTGCAAAGCGCGCAGAATCAAATCACCAGCCTGAACGACCACGTCGCCGATTTGGAATCGCAAAATCAGGAACTCGATCAACGCGCCAATTCGCTTTCCAACACCATCGCCGGATTGAACGTGCAAATCGCGGAAACGCGGCGAAAACTTTCCGGCTCCGAAACCAATAATTCCTTTCTCGCCGCGCAATTGAAACAGGAATTGGCGGAGCGCGAGGAATTGGAGCGCAAGTTCAACGATTTGAACGAAGTGCGCGCGCAAGTCCGCAAACTGCATGACGATTTGATTGCCGCCCGCCGATTGCAATGGATGCAGGCCGGCGCGGACCCGATGGCGCAACCAAAGGGCGGACAATTGCTTATGCAGCACACCGCAGCCACCGCAGCCGCCGCCAATCCAAATGCGCCGGCCAAATCAGGCGGAAATTCCTTATACGATCTTAACGTTGTCATCGGCTCGGACGGTTCGGTTCAAGTCACGCCGAAAACAAATACGCCGGCACATTGACCAGTGGGGCTGATAAAAATTTCCCGAAATTTTTATGCCGACTTACGAATATGTTTGCGAGAAATGCGGTCATGAATTTGAAGCTTTTCAATCCATTTCCGCCGCGCCTTTAAAAATTTGCCCGGAAGATTTGTGCGCGCGGAAAAAATGGGGACGCGGCAAGGTAAAGAAAAAAGTCAGCGCGGGCGCGGGCTTGCTTTTCAAGGGCAGCGGATTTTACATCACGGATTATCGCAGCAAAAATTACACGGAAGCGGCCAAAAAAGATTCCGCTCCAACCAAAAGTTCCGGTGGCGAATCGAAACCGGCCGCGAAACCGGAGAATAAACCGGCCAAAACTCCAGCCAAAACCTGATTATGCTTCCCGCGCGGTTTTTGCGCGCCGTTCATTGCTTCATTTTATTGGCTGCATTTTGCTGCCGGGCCAACGCGGAATTTTCACTGCCGGACAAAGTTTTGGCGAGCAGCGCCAGCGGCCAATTCATCGTGACGGGCGCCCGGCAGAGTTCTCCTCTGGCCAATGCGCCCACCGTCGCTACCAATTCCAATTTTGTCCGACTGGAACCGGCACTGCTGGCCGTTTCTGCCGAGCGCATTAAAAAGTCGCTCGGGCAGAAACTCGACATCGACGGCCAATGGCGCGGAAAAATTTCCCTCGTGTTGCATCCGGCGCAATCGCTCAATGAGGAAGTCACCATCGTTTGCGCGCCGATGGTCAACGGCTGGAATTATCAGATTCAATTGCCCGACGTACTTTCGCGGACGCGTTTTACCCGCGCGCTGGTATCCGTGGTCCTGATGGAATTCGCCAATCGCAACGCGCAAGGACGCGCCGCCGAAGTCCCCGCCTGGCTCGTGGACGGCTTGTCGCAGCAATTGCTCGCGGAAAATCTTTCGGAAATCATTTTGTCTCAACCGAACAAAATTTTGAACGGATTGGTCACGAACAAAACCGGGATTGACCCGCTCGCGGGCGCGCGCAATATTTTGCAGAATTCTTCCGCGCTGACGTTCGACCAATTGAACTGGCCGACGGGCGCGCAACTATCTGGCGCGGATAATGGTGTGTATTATGCCAGCGCGCAATTGTTCGTTTCCGCGTTGCTGAATTTGAAAAACGGCCCGGCGAATTTACGGACAATGCTCATGAACCTGCCGCGTTTTTACAATTGGCAGTCGGCCTTCCTGAAAGCGTTCCGCGAAAAATTTTCCAAACCGTTGGAAGTGGAAAAATGGTGGGCATTGCAAATCGTCGGTTTCGTTGCCCACGATCCCGGCCCGCGCTGGACGCTTGCGGTGAGCCGTGACAAGTTGGAAGCAATCTTGAGCGTGCCGGTGGAAATGCGCGCGACATCCAATGCCTTGCCGACGCACGCGGAAATTTCGTTGCAAACTGTGATTCGCAATTTCAATTCCGATGAGCAGAGAAGCATTTTCCAAATCAAATTACGCGACCTCTCGCTCGCGCAATTGCGCATGGCCCCGCAATTGGCGGCATTGACCGACGGCTATCGGCGTTCGCTCGCCGCTTATCTGGGAGAACATGGCGGCCTTGCGGCTTCGACGACTCGAACCGGACGCACGCCGGTGGTTCGGAAAGCTGGCGCGGCGGAAACGCTCAAAAAACTCAATAAATTGGACGCCCAACGCCGCGCCATTGAAGTCGCCATCAAACCAGACGTTTGGCGGCCTTGATTGTCAGGCAAATCAGGAAAATGGCCAACTTGACAGGACGCCAAACGCACTTATAGTTGCTAAACCAAGAAAATGCAGACTGACAATTTACCGGCAGGCAGCGAGGAGCCGCCATCAGGTCAAAATCCCCAGCTTCTGAAACAATTCAAATCCGCCGGTCGCGGCTTCTGGCGCAACGTTTCGGACAAAGACTGGAACGACTGGCGCTGGCAGTTGAAAAATCGCATTACGACCGTCGAGCAATTGCAAAAGTTTTTGCCCACGCTCACGACCGAAGAATTGGCCGGCGCAAAACTGGCGAACACTAAACTCGCGCTCGCCATCACGCCGTATTTTTTTAATTTGATTGATCCGGTGGATGAAAATTGTCCGGTGCGATTGCAGGTCATTCCGAAAGTTGCCGAATCGCACACCGCGCCGTGGGAAATGAGCGACCCCGTCGGCGAAGATTCGCACTCGCCCGTGCCCGGACTTGTCCATCGCTATCCCGACCGCGTGCTGTTTCTTGTCACTGACCGTTGCGCCGCGTATTGCCGTTATTGCACGCGCTCGCGCCTCGTCAGCAACGCCAGCGGCTACGATTTTCATCCCGAATTCGACAAGCAGATCGAATACATCGCGCAACATCCTGAAATCCGCGACGTGCTGTTGAGCGGCGGCGATCCGTTGCTGTTGAGCGACGACAAATTGGAAAATCTCTTGAGCCGCCTTCGCGCGATTCCGCACGTGGAATTTTTGCGCATCGGCTCGCGCATCCCGACGTTTTTGCCGCAACGCATCACGCCGGAACTGTGCGCGATGCTGAAAAAATTTCATCCGCTGTTCATGAGCGTTCACTCGAATCATCCGCGCGAACTGACGACGGAAGTGCGCGATGCGCTTGGCCGTTTGGCCGACGCGGGAATTCCGCTCGGCAATCAAAGCGTCTTGCTCAAGCACGTCAACGACAGCGCCGAAGTGATGAAAGCGCACGTGCAGAAACTTTTGATGTGCCGCGTGAAGCCGTATTACATTTATCAGTGCGATTTGATTTCCGGTTCGGCGCATCTGCGCACGAGCGTGAAAAAGGGGCTCGAAATCATGGAAGCATTGCGCGGCCACACGACCGGCTACGCCGTGCCGACTTACGTGATTGACGCGCCCGGCGGCGGCGGCAAAGTGCCGGTTGCGCCCGAATACGTTTTGTGCCGCAACGCCGGGCGCGTGCTCATCCGCAATTACGAAGGCAAAGTGTTTGAATATCCCGAAGCCGAAGACGGCACGCCGCTCGTCAAACCACCGAAAGAAATTGAAGAGCCGGAGTTGGTTTAGTGTGTAGTGCTAATTGAATTCGTTTTTATTAGTAAAGCCTCACGATAATTTGCAAATATGGTCTTCGTCGTTGATGGTGTTGTGTAAATCCATTTTCCACCAAAGAACATCATACCATTGTCCGTGTGTTCCCCTACGACAATTTGTTTATCTGTCACCATTGCGACCGCATCAGCGCCATGAAATTTGGCGGAACGTGCAAAAATTGCGTCTCGCAATTTTTGGCCGGAGATACTACCGATAATCGTATAAGGGTAAGGTGGAAATCCGTTGTAAAAAGTCACGCCTTCAACTTGACGTGAAAAAACGAATTGACTCGTTGGTAGATTATTTTGAGTGCCAGCATAGTTTTGATAAAATTTTGCGGCTGGGTCACGCGGGGTGTGTGGAGTAGACGAACACCCACAAATTAAAATTGAGATTCCAATTAACAGCCAAAAGCTTGATTTCATTATGAAGCTTTTACAATGGAATTTGCCGCAGATGCAAGATTGAAAGTATGAACTTTTTCTTCGCGCCTTTGCGTCTTGGCGGTTAAAATTTTTCACATGCGCGAAACTGCCGAAGCCAAAATTGCCCGCGTCAAAAAAATCATCGCCGGTCTGGAGAAAACATATCCGAACGCACATTGCGAGTTGGTTCATCAAAATCCGCTGGAACTTTTAATCGCTACGATTCTTTCCGCACAGTGCACCGACAAACGCGTCAACATCGTCACAAAAGATTTGTTCCAAAAATATCGCTCGGCCAAAGATTTTGCGAACGCAGAGATTTCGGAATTGGAAAATGACATCCGCACGACCGGTTTTTACAAAAACAAGGCGCGCAACATCAAATCCGCCTGTGCTGACATCGTGGAAAAATATGGTGGCAACGTTCCACAAACGATGGAGGAATTGATTCAGCTTGGCGGCGTCGGACGCAAAACAGCAAATGTCGTTTTGGGCAATGCGTTCGGTATCAACATTGGCGTGGTTGTGGACACGCACGTCGCTCGCCTTTCATTTCGACTTGGTTTGACAAAGGAAAATTCGCCAGAAAAAATCGAGCAGGATTTGATGCAACTTGTGCCGCAAAAGAAATGGGCGTTATTCAGTCATTTGCTGATTTGGCATGGACGGCGACGCTGTTTTGCGCGCAAACCGGATTGCGCGAATTGTGAAGTGAAAAAATGGTGTCCGCAAATCGGTGTGAAGGAAAAAATTAACCACAGATGAACACGGATGGACACAGATGAATTCCAATTTTCAATCGTCATTTTTTTAATCCGAGTTTATCTGTGTTAATCCGTGGTTAAAATGAATTCTTGGTTTTTCTTAAATTCCGGCAAAGGCGGTGCAGCGTTCAACATGGCGTTAGACGAAGCGTTGCTGGAAAATGCGTCGCAAACCGCCAAACCGGTTTTGCGATTTTACGGTTGGACGGAACCGGCGGCGACATTCGGCTATTTTCAAAAATTTTCCGAAGTCGAGCGCGCAACGCCTTGGCGTCTGCTGATTCGCCGTCCGACGGGCGGCGGAATTGTGCCGCATGATTGTGATTGGACTTACAGTTTTGTCGCGCCGCCAAATCACGAATGGCATTTGCTCAAAGCGGAAGAGAGTTATCGCCGGATTCACGAATGGATTTTTGCCGCATTTGCGAAATTGGAAATTGAAACTGAATTGGCGCGGCAGAAAAAAACGGAAATTTCCGGCACGTGTTTTGCGGGCTACGAAAAATTTGATTTGCTGTGGCACGGCAAAAAAATCGCGGGCGCAGCGCAGCGCAGAAACAAATCGGGTTTGTTGATTCAAGGCTCAATTCAACCGCCGCCGGTTTCACTGAAACGTGCGGAATGGGAAAACGCGGTGCGCGAAGTCGCGCAGGAAAAATCAAAGGTCGCGTGGGGAAATTTTGTGCCGGACAAAAATCTTCTGTTGAAAGCGGAAGAATTAGCTCGACAAAAGTATTCGCAAAATGCTTACAATCAACGGCGTTAGATTATTATCCTGATTTTATCGTGAAAATAGCCTTGTCGTTTTCAGGCTGGTGGCGAAAAGGAGTTTTGACCGTTTCCGCACTTTGCTGCGCGCATTTTTCATCGGCGCAGGTTTTGATGAGCGGCGGAACGTATTCGCAGAATTTCGATTCGCTGGCTAGCAGTGGCTCGCCGGCGTGGGTGGACAATTCTACTTTGCCGGGCTGGTATGCGGCAAAGGGAAGCGCCGAAGCCACCACTTACATGCCCGGCACCGGCACCAGTTTTGCCGGCAGTATTTATAGTTTTGGAACCAACGGGGTAAATCCGCTTTCCGACCGCGCGCTAGGTTCAATTGCATCTTCAGGAAATGCTTATGCTTACGGCGTGCGACTGGTCAATGACACGGCATTTGCACAAACGAACATCACGGTTTCCTACACCGGTGAACAATGGCGCGATGCCAATGGGGCAAATGCTACGGTCAATACGCTTGCGTTTTCGTATCAAATCTCCGATTCGCCGTTGACGAGCGCGGACGCGGTCAATTTACAAACGTGGACTTCCTTCAGCGCGCTGAATTTTAATTCGCCCGTTGTGGACGTTGGCGGCGGTGGAACGGCCTTGGACGGAAATGCCAGTGCGAACCGGCAGGTTTTCACCGATATTGTTTTGACTGGAGCCGTGGTTCAGCCGGGACAGGAAATTTTTCTGCGCTGGCGCGATACGGATGACAGCGGCAGCGACGCGGGAATAGCCGTGGACGACTTGACGGTGAGTTTTCAAGCGACGATCGCCGGGCCGCCGCCGGACACCAACGCGCCAGCCATCACTTCGCAGCCGCAAAATTCAGCCGCAGGTATCGGCGGGTTTGCGATTTTCAGCGCGAGCGCGACCGGAAATCCCGCGCCAGATTTTCAATGGCAATTCAACGGCACGAATCTTCCGGGTGAAACGACGGCGACGCTCACACTGAACAATGTCACGACCAATCAGGCCGGAAATTATTCCTTAATCGTGAGCAATTCCGCCGGTGTCGCCGTTAGCGATTCCGCGACGCTCCTCGTAACGCCGGTTTCTTTCGACACCACCAACGGCGAAATCCGGGTTTTGCAATACAACGTCGAAGGCAACGGCGCGACGGATTGGACAACCAATGCGACTCAAGTTCAGGCCATCGGACGCCAGTTGATTTATCTCAATCCCGACATCATCACGTTCAATGAAATTCCGTCGGCCAACGGCATCGCGCAGATGACCAATTGGGTAAAAGCATTTTTGCCGGGATATTATTTGGCCACCAATTCCATCGGTGACTCCTTCATCCAAAATGTCGTCGTCAGCCGGTTTCCCATCACGCGCTCGATGAGCCATCTTCACGCATCAAGCCTCGCGCCGTTTGGTTACAGCGGTTCGGGATTTACACGCGACCTGTTTGAAGCGCAAATCGCCGTGCCCAATTGGCCACTGCCGTTGCACGTGTTCGTCGCGCATCTGAAATCCACCACGAGCAGTCCGCAGGATGACGCCAACAAACGCGCCGCTGAAGCGTCCGCCGTCTCAAATTATTTCACCACCGTTTTTTTGCCCGGCTCGACCGGCACGCATCCTTACATTTTGGACGGCGACATGAACGAAGACGCTTATTTTCCTGACAGCGATTACGCCAGCGGTCATCCAATTCAATGGCTGGTTTCCGCGCCGACCGGATTGCAGATGACCATTCCCATTAATTCAGTCACGCACACCGATTTGACGGAATCCATCCAAAGCTCGCTCGACACGCGTTTCGATTATATTTTGCCGTGTGCGATGCTTTTCTCAAACATCGCCGGTAGCGCGGTGTTTCGCACGGATTTGTTGAATCCGTTGCCGCCGGGCTTGAATGCCAACGACGATAAAACTTCCTCTGACCATTTGCCGGTGTTGATGGTTTTCAAAAATCCTTTCGACACGCCGTTTGAATTGCTTTCTGTCGGCGTGACGAATGAAATCATTTCGTTGCAGTGGGAAGCTCAAACCAATCGCAGCTTTAACATCGAAACATCGTCCGACCTCGTCAACTGGTCGCTCTTCGCCACGAACATTTACACGACTTCAAATACGTTCACCTTCACGACCAACGTTTCCGGCAATCCGCAATTCTTCCGCGTTTATCGCTTGCCTTGATTTCAAGGCATCCAAACCAAATCGGAGTTGTTAGTGATGGCTTTGTTCGTCTTGAAATCCCAATACACGGTGTTTTTGAATCGCGTAGCGTGTCCGTCGAGGAAAACAAATTGCGCGCCGCGATTGTGCAGGTTAGTGTGGACAAAATTTTCCTGCCCGACGGCGGGAAGATTTTTTGAATCGAACAGCCAGACCACCTGCGAACTTTCAAGAACCGAAGCCATTTTGATTTTTCGATTGCTCGTGCCCGTGCCGTTGACGTAGTCGTTCAGACAATAATGAAACAAATTGTTGGTCTTGCTGCTGGCGTCGCAACGCCGGGGATTGGATGGACAAATCCAAATTGATTTTCCCACGTCCGCCACCGGATTGGTCCGCCAAGGCATGTCGGCGTAATGTGGTAAATTCATCTGCAGCGGCAATTGAATATACCAAGCCTGATAAGTTGGATCGCTCAAATCCGTTTCCAGCGGCGTCGGTTTGCCTTCCGGCGGCAAATAATCATTGTTTTCCGCCGCGTAAACGTGCGTCGCCAAACCCCATTGCCTCAAATTATTCCTGCACGCAATCGCCTGCGCGGAACCTTTCGCATGACCAATCGCCGACAATAAAAGCGCGGCCAAAATAGCGATGATGGCAATCACCACTAATAATTCAATCAACGTGAACGCGCGGTTAGGGTTCATCGCATTGTCAAATCTTGAGATTACCCGATTTAACACCCTGAACGTGCGAACGGCCAAGCAATTTCTTTCCAAAAATCTCGCTTCGACTTTCTCATCCGCTAAACTTGTCCGCTCATGGTTCGGCTCGTTTTATTCGACATTGACGGCACGCTCGTTCACACGGGACGCGCCGGTTCGCGCGCCTTTGCCAAAACCTTTGCGACGGAATTCAAGGCAACGGACGGCATCGAAAAAATCAAATTCGCCGGACGCACTGACGTGAGCCTCGTTCGCGAATTTTTTCGTATCCACTGTCTCGACGAATCGCCGAAAAATTTCCACCGCTTTTTCGAGAACTATGTTTTCTGGCTCGACCAGATTCTGCTCCAGACCAATGGCACAACCTGCGAAGGCGTCATCGAATTCATCGAGGATTTGCGCGCGCTGCCGAATCCGCCGATGCTCGGCCTGCTGACCGGCAACATCCAACTCGGCGCGGAAATCAAACTGCGCCGCTACGCGCTTTGGGAACACTTTCATTTCGGCGGATTTGCCGACGACCACGAAGACCGCAATCACATCGCCATCGCCGCGCTCGAACGCGGGCGGCGCGTGCTGGGAAAAGATTTGCAACCGCAGGAAATTGTCGTCATTGGCGACACGCCGTTTGACGTGCGTTGCGGCAAATTCATCGGCGCGAAAGTTTTGGCAGTGGCGACCGGCGGCGCGACGTTGGAAGAATTAAAAAATCATCAGCCGGACTGGCTTGTGGAAAATTTGTCGCACATCAGCGCACGGGAAATTTGCGCGCGTTGAAAATCAATGGCAATGGCAACCACCGCCACAACAATGTCCGCCGCCGTCGCCGCCGGATGAAGTGGCCGAAACCGTTCCAGAACCCGCCGCCACGAACGTGGAGAATTTCTTCGACAGATTTTTCGAGCCGCAGTGCGGGCATTCGGCGTTTTTCCAATCAGTCGAACGCACTAGAATTTCGCTATCACGTTCGCATTTTTCACAATGGAATTCGTAAATCGGCACATGTAAAAACTAGCTGGTTTCGCCTTTTCTTTCAACGGCCAACATTTAATCTTCGCGCATGGCGCATTTACAAAAGGCAATTGACGAATCCATCGCGATGTTTCGTGACTTGGCAAAACTGGAAGAACCGTTGAATCGCGCGGTGAAAATGGTTTTGGATTGCCTAACTTCCGGCAAAAAATTGCTCGTCTGCGGCAATGGCGGCAGCGCGTCGGACGCTACGCATTTGGCCACGGAATTTCTCTGCCGTTTCCGCGAAGACCGCCGCCCGTATCCGGCCATTTCGCTCACGGCCAACGGTGAATTCATGACCGCCGTGTGCAACGATTATCACGCCGACGAAATTTTTGCGCGGCAGGTTCAAGGACTGAGTGAAACCGGCGACGTGCTCATCGCGTTCACGACCAGCGGCAAATCCAAAAACATTTTGCGCGCGCTGGAAGAGGCGAAACTAAAAAACATACAGAGCATTTGCTTTCTTGGTCGCGACGGTGGATTCACGAAGGGAATTGCGACGATTGATTTACTTGTGGCTGGCACAGTAACAGCGCGGATTCAAGAAGCGCACAAGCTGTTGATGCACGTCCTTTGCGAAATCGTCGAGGAAAAATTGCCGAAGAACTAAATTCAAATCAACCGTTAAGATCAAACAGCAGCAAATGGCCGACGACAAAAATCAGAATGCCGCTCCAAAGAATTGCGCTGATGGCCGCGCAAGCGACGCCGCAGAGCCGATAAGGTCTGGCTGCGTTCCAAAAGCGTTTTTCTTGACGGCGCACGCTGCCGGAAATCCACAACGCCACGAGCGCAAACGGCAAACCAATTATCGGCAGCAAGCTCAACAGCCCGAAGGCAAGGCAATGCAACGAGCCTTTGAGCATCTTGATTTTGGCGATGGCGTCGGCGTTCATTTGGATTCGGATTTGGTTTCAGATTGCGCGGCGGCAATCGCGTTGAGCCGTTTGATTTGTTGTTGCTCCAGCAATTTATTTTCCTGCCGCAATTGAACCAGTGCGCGCGTTTCCGCCGTGACGAGAATCATCATAATTGCCAGCAGCGCGATGAAAACGACCGTGGCGAGGCCGGCCTCGTTTTTCTTCGACAAATTTTGGCGCTGAATTTTCATGGCGAATTTTTGGCGACGGCTTCAAAGGTAAAGCGCAGCGGCATTTGCGTGTCTTTGTTAAGGCGCGACGTCACTTCCAATTCCCAGCGCCAAGCGGCAATTTCGCCACGCGGGTCGGGACGGATTTGCGACGCTTTTACTCTGGTGAGCAGCGGGTGCGAATTTTTTTGCGCGGGAATTTCACGGCTCAATTTGCCGGATTCGAGCCGATAAATAATTTCATTTCCGCTTTCGGGAATCCGCACGATTTCATTTGTGATTCCGTCTTTGCCTTGCGTTTCGACGGAAATTTTTCCGGTGGCGGCGCGAATGTCCGCGCGCCAAGTTTCGCCCGCGCGCAAAGCAGATTGAATTTCGTCGCCCGCAAAAATCACCGCGCGCGTGTGATCCCAGCAAAAATAAAACGCCGCGCCCGCGCCGTTGAGCAGAATCAGCAGCACGCCGATGTAAACGAGACATTCGAGCAACGAAATACCAGCGGCGCGCGTTCGTGAAATGTTGGGGCGTAATTTCATTTGAGCGTGATTTCGCGGACGACCGGGTGATAGCCGCGCCCTTTGTCGGGCAGCCATTCCAGCCGCAGATTTCTCTCGTTGTGCGTCAGTTGAAAATGTCCCGGCGGCAAATGGTCGGCGGCAATGGAATGAATCGGATAAATTTGCGAGCCGTCGGGCAAATTTTTCGCGTTGCTTGCAATGAGAATTTCCATTTCGCCGTCCACGATTTCATCGGCGACGCTGCGACAGTATTCGATGCGGAGCAGGTGACGTTCGCGTTCAAATGAAAATCCGAGCGGCACAATCGCAATGGCCAAAATCGCGAGCGCGACAAGCAAATCAACTTGCAGAAAACCGCGTTGTCGGCGGATTTTCTCGCAAGGCGAAGGATGGAATTCAGTTTTCATGTTGCGTCCAGCACTCTTTTCAAAATCAACGTTAACATTCCAAACATCGCCGAAGCGATGAGGGCGACAAATAGGCCGTTCAAAATCACCACGCCGCTGGTGAGGAAGTGCGCGGTGGTTTCCTGTTGCTGAAACGCTTTCGCGTCGAGCGACTCGTGCCAGCCATGCAAGGCGTTCAAAAATCCGCCGCGTGCATGAATGGCGTTTGCTAGCCGCCAATGAAATTCGCCGGTGTCGTCAAAGGCGCGGACGGCGTCATCCAATTTCACGCCGCGTTCAAGTGCGGCGATGATGCGTTGCGCGCGGCGGCGACAAATTTCGTTCGCGGTGGATTCGCCCGCGAGCCGGACAGCTTCGGCTTCCGGCACACCGCTGTCGAGCAGCACAGCGAGCATCGTAGAAAAAGTCCGTTGCAATCGTTTTTGTTTCCACGGAATCCGCCACGCTACCCAGTCCACAATGGGCAAATTTTTGATTTGAAACAGATTGGCGAATTGCGGTCCGCCGATGTAGAGGATCACGATTACGGCGAGCAGCAACAAAATACAAATTTCAAAGCCAATCAACAAATTTATGTTTCCAAAAACAAAAATGGCTTCGTTACTGTAACGGACGCCCATGCCGGCGAATACGTCTTTGAATCTTGGGATGACAAAAATGGCGGTCAACAATGTCACTCCGATGAATACCGGCGAAGAAATCAGCAGAGTCAAAATCAGGTAATGCGTGGCGCTGCTGATGGCTGCCGTCCGGTCGCGCAAAATTTCGCGGCAGGCGGGCAGGACTTTTTGCAGGTCGCCGATTTTTTCTCCGGCGCGAAGCATGGCGACAATTTGCGGCGGCAAAAAGCGCGGCACTTTTTTCAATGCTTCGCCGAATTTTAAGCCGCTTTCGATATATGTCGCAATCAGATGAAACCGCACGCCAACGGTGCGGTCGCAGCTTTGCGCCAGTGAAACAATCATTTCCTCAACCGCCTGACCACGTTTTATGGCGTTTTCCACCAGATTCAAAAAAAGGCGGGCATGTTCATCCCGCCGCAGCGGCAGTGAAAACAAAAAATGAATCACATAAAGTGAGCCGCAAAAAATACCAATCGAAAAAAGATATGAAACGGTCACGGCCAAAAATTTCAGGAGCAAATCAATAGCTTCAAACAATGTGATCAACGACGACGGTAAAAGAGAACCATCGGCCAGCATTGGCAAAGATGTGATTGAGTCAATAGTCATTTTAATACGACAACGCTTTTATGAACGCAGTCAACATATTGAAAACAGGTTCCAGTTGGGAAAAAATGAGCGATGCCACCAAAAGAATCGAACAGGGCAGGGCGGAATAAAGCAGCAGTTCGATGCGATACAAGGCGCGATTTTGATAAAGTTCCGCCGCGTGTTTGAAACCCGCCGCCAAATCTTCGCCGGATTGAGTCACCGTCCAGACGAACAACGGCGGAAACAGAGGCTTGGGATTTTTTTTGTCGCCAACAGCGGCGATGTCGGAAAATTTTCCGTTGCCGCAAGCTAATTGTTCGCGCCATCGCGCAATTTCTTTTTCCGCGAGAGTATCGCGTTCCAACTGCTCCGCAAATTGCAGCGCATCGCCAAACGGCACGCCGTTTTTGAGCATCAGCCAAATGGCAGAGGCGACTTCGGCAAGGCTGGCTTCCCGGAACGCGGGCAATCGCCAGCGCAACGCCCGGCGCGTTGGCAAAATCAGCAAAGCGGCAAGTCCGGCGACCAATACCACGCCAAAAAAAATTGGTGGAATCCATAGTCCAACGGTAGTTGGCGGAGTTGTGTGTCTGCCGTAAAACTCATCATAGGAATTATAGAAATGAGTTAATTCGCCCAAACTGTTCCAGATGAAATGGCCGAGGATATACGAAAGAAAACATGAAATGATAAATGCCGCGAACAAAACGATGAACGGATAAACCAGCAAACCTTTCAATCGCGTCCAGACATTGTTCTGCCGTTGAAAATAATCGGCGAGCATGGTGAGCGCGCCGGGCAGGTCGTTGCTTTTGACGCCGACGAGCACCATGCGTTTGTAGAGTTCCGGCAACTGGCGCGGCGCAAGCGCGTCGGCGATGGGCGTGCCCTTGGCGAGGTCGGCTTCGAGCGTTTGCAATTCGTCGCGCAACTGGCCGCGCCGCATTTCCTGACAGAGCCGTTGCAGCGCGCCTTCGAGCGGAATGCCGTCGCGCAGCATTGCGGCAAGCTGCTGATTGAAGAACGCAAATTCGTCGTATTTCATAAATTAAAATTTGTCACAGCCCAAAAATTCGCTTGTATTCGGTTTCGTTCGTCACGCCTTGATTTACGAGTGAACGCGCGGCGGATTCCAAAGTTTGTATTGGCGCGAGCGTGGACAATTCTCTGCGACGAATTTGGTCGCGCATTTTTTCGTCCGCGCGCAGCCATTCCACCAGCGGGATGCGTCCGTTGTAGCCGGTTTGCAGACAAATTTCGCAGCCGCCGCCGTCGCACGCCACGCAAACTTTGCGGATGAGGCGCTGGTTCAAAACGAGTTCAACCGCGCTGGCGACGGCGGAATGGTCGGGACACATCGTGAGCAGCCGTTCAAACACGCCGCGACACGAACCGGCGTGCAGCGTGGAAATGACGAGATGGCCGGTGAGTCCGGCGCGCACGGCGAGTTGCGCGGTGGCGTCGTCGCGGATTTCACCGATGATGAGCGCCTGCGGGTCCTGCCGCAGCAAATGCCGCGCGGCTTTGGCAAAATCCAAACCAATCGCTTCGTTGATTTCCGTTTGCATCGTGCCGGGAACGATTTGTTCCACCGGGTCTTCGACGGTGATGATGTGGCGTCCGCCGATTTCGGCGAGCTGACGTAAGCAGGCGTAAATCGTCGTGGTTTTGCCGCTGCCCGCCGGGCCGGTGAGCAGGAGCAAGCCGCTCGGTCGCCGCAAAAATTTTTCCAGCTCCGCGCGCGCGTTTTGCGGAAATTCAATTTCGTCCAGCGTTTTGACGGAAGTGGAATTGAACAGGCGCAGGACAATTTTTTCGCCGGTGACGGTGGGATAGGTGGCGACGCGGATGTCGTTTTTGCATTTCAATTCGTCGCGCGAAATGCGTCCGTCCTGCGGCAGCGATTCCTGATAGGTTTTGAGGCGCGCGAGAAATTTGATGCGACCAAAAACGCGCTCGGCGATTTCGGCGGGCAATTCGCGCGTGGGTGTGATGATGCCGTCGAGCCGGAAACCGACTTCGGCCAATTTGCCGCGCATTTGCAGATGAATGTCGCTCGCGCCCGCGCGCTCGGCTTGATGGACGAGTTGCTCCAAAATTTGCGGGGCGGACAAATCCGGCCTTTCGTTATCCGTTGTTTGAGCCGTTTCTGAAAACATAAATCTCAATTTATTGTTGTTCGGCGACCAAATAATGCAATCCGTGTTCGTCCGCCATGAGCACGCGCAAATGCGCCGGCAATTCCGCCAACTCATGCCGCAGCATCCTTTCATTTTTCAAAAAGACGTTGAATGACGGCCAAAGCGCCAAGGCGAAAAGGATGCAGGCTAGCGCAAATCCGCCGCGCCACGCGAGTTGCGGCAGCCATGAATTTTGCGGCGTGAATCCGGCATTTGCGCGAGGCAAATGCGCGCGCATCCGCGACGGAAAGTTTTCCCAATACGTTTCCGTCCGCGCTGGAATGCGCACGCTTTTCAGCTTCGATTCCAACTCAAAATCATTCATCGTTTGGACAGCATTTGTTTCAATTTCCGTTTCGCGGCGAACACGCGCCACGAAACCGTCGTTTCCGAGCAACGCAAAATTTTCGCGGCTTCGGCGTGGTTCAAACCGTCGTAAATCGTCAGCACAATGACTGCGCGCTGTTTCGCGGGCAATTTCAACAAGGCCGCCTGCGCCTGTTGCGCGGCTTCGTTTTCGGCGAACAAAAATTCGCCGTTCGCCTGTCGCGTGGAAATTTCTTCGGCGCAGTTCGCGTGCGCCTGAAATCGTCGCGCCTCGTCCCGCCGCCAATTCAAACACGCATGAACGGCGATGCTGTAAAGCCACGTCGAAAATTTCGCGCGCCCGTTGAATTTGCCGATTTGCTCAAACGCTCGCAGAAATGTTTCCTGCGCCAAATCCTCCGCGTCGGCGGACGAACCGGTCATCCGAAATGTCAGCGCGTGAATCATTTGTTGATGGTTTCGCACGAGCGATTCAAAGGCCGACACGTTGCCATTTCGACATTGCAACACCAAATCTTCATCGGCGTCGGCCATGTTGCGTGCTTTTGCAAAATTTGAACCCGCACGCGGGCAAATCCTTTGAATTATTTTTTCGCCGCGAGCGGAATGATTTTTGCCGACACCGCCGCCCGAAGAAATGGGCAGGACAATCGCAGCCATAACTAAAATTCAAATTGCCGTCGGCTTGTCAAACGCCGTGCAATTGCCGAAAAAATGAGACGCAAATTTCACGAATTAACGCGGATGTTTCTCGTGAATTAAATTCGCGAAAATTGGCAAATTCGTGTCTAAAAATAATCCGGCCCGTTGCCCGCTTTCCATTTGATATTGCAGCCGATGCTGGCTTTTTGATTGGGCGAAACAGGTTTGCCGGACAAAACGGCATCGAGCGCAGCGCGCAAATCGTTTCCGGTCACGGGAATTCCGCTGCTGGGGCGGCTGTCGTCAAATTGGCCGCGATAAACGAGCTTTTGATTTTTGTCGAACAGGAAAATGTCCGGTGTGCACGCAGCGCGATAATTTTTGGCCACGCTTTGTGTTTCGTCGAACAAATACGGAAAAATGTAGCCGGCGTTTTTCACTTCGTCCTTCATTTTCGCTGGGCTGTCTTCGGGATAGTTTTCAACGTCGTTGGAATTGATGCCAATCATTGCGACATTTTTCGGCGCATAATCGCGCGCCAGTTGTGCGAGGCCGGTGCGAATATGTTTCACGTAAGGACAATGATTGCACATGAAAATGACGAACAGCGCGGGCGCATTTCTGAAATCAGCGAGCGAAACAATTTTTCTGTTTGTATCCGGCAACTTGAAGTCGGGCGCGGTTGTGCCAAGCGGCAGCATGGTGGAAGGTGTCAAGGCCATGCGCGAAATATAATTCCGAAGTCAAAACTTCAAAACGATTTTTTCAGACAGAATTAACAGAATTTAATTTTCAATCCGGTAAATCCTGTTAATCCTGTCTAAAAATCGTGGCCAAAAACATTGTTTATTTCGACCTGGAAACGCAAAAATCTGCCGATGAAGTGGGCGGTTGGAATCATATTTCCAAAATGGGCATGAGCATCGGCGTGACGTTCAGTTTGGCACAAAACGAATATAAGGTTTTCCATGAGAAATCCGTGAACGATTTGATCACGGAATTGCAACGCGCGGATCTAGTCGTGGGTTTCAATAATCTGCGGTTCGATTACGAAGTCCTGCATGGCTACACTTCGTTCGATTTGACGCAATTGCCGACGCTGGATTTGATGGTGGATTTGCAAAATAAATTGAATCACCGGCTGTCGCTGGATTCGATTGCGACGGCGACTTTTGGCGTGGAAAAAACCGCCGAAGGTTTGCAAGCCATCCGCTGGTTCAAGGACGGGAAATTTTTGGAGATCGCGGAGTATTGCTGTTACGACGTGAAATTGACGAAACTCGTTCACGAGCACGGCGCGCGGCACAGGCAAATCCATTACAACAATCGCTTCGGCAAAAAAATGACCGTGCCGGTGAATTGGTGAATCGTCAACAGATGCTTGCCTTTCACAAGGCGTCATTCATACTTCAGGCATGGCCAACCCGCTCCTCACGATTGAGCATCTTCGTGTGGATTTTCCCGATATCGTCGCGGTCAATGATTTGTCGCTCGCCATCGCTGCGGGTGATGTTTGCGGTCTCATTGGCCCGAACGGCGCGGGCAAAACGACGACGATGCGCGCGATTTCCGGTTTGCAGGAATGCACGCGCGGCTCGGTCAAAGTGGGCGGACACGAATTTTCCAGTGAGCCGGATGAATTGAAAAAGCGGCTCGGTTTCATGCCGGATTTTTGCCCGACTTACGATCAACTCACCGCGTCGGAATTCCTCGACCATTTTGCGCGCGCCTACGACGTTCCAAATCGCGCCAAACGGATTGACGAATGTTTGCAACTGACCTGGCTCACGGAAAAAACAAATTCGCTTTGCGAAGGTTTGTCGCGCGGGATGAAACAGCGGCTCGTTCTTGCCAAAACTCTTTTGCCCGACCCGCAAGTTCTGTTGCTTGATGAACCGGCTAGCGGCCTCGACCCGCTTGGCCGGATTGAATTGCGGAAAATTCTTTTGCAACTGCGCGACGCCGGAAAAGCCGTTTTGATTTCGTCGCACATTTTGAGCGAGCTTTCCGGTTTCTGCAACACCGCCGCCATCATGGAACGCGGCAAACTTGTCACGTCCGGCGCAATTTCCGAACTCGGCAGGAAAATGAGTTCGCGCAAAATGTCCGTCAAATGGCGCGCCAGTAGCGACAAGGCTTTGGAAATCTTGAAAAATGCGAGCGCAAAAAATCTCGAAATCACCGGCGATGGCGCGACGTTCGATTTCGACGGTGAAACCGATGCGCTCGATGAATTGCTCAAAACTTTGGTCACGCAAGGCGTCCGTATTTCCGAATGGCGCGGCGGCGGCGATGATTTGGAACAAATCTTTTTGAAATCCGGCGCGAAGGAATTGATGTGAAACTTTTTGAGAATCCAATTTTTCTCACGCAAAAGCGTCTTGTGCATCGCGGCGGCGTGCTTGCGGCGATTTTGATTGCCGCGCTCGTCGGTTTGAGTTTGCTCGCGGGATTGATTGCCGACCTCGCCGACCCGTTGAATTTTCCAAATATTCGTTCGCCGCAGGAAGCCGGGAAAATTTTTTACGGCTGGACAATTGGCGTGGAAATTCTTGTGCTCGTCATCGGCGGTTTCAGCCGGATTTCCAGCGTGCTCGTCAACGAACGCAAAGCCGGACTTTGGGACAGCAACCGCCTGACGCCGCTCAAACCGTCGCAACTTGTTGTGGGTTATTGGTTCGGCTCGCCGCTGCGCGAGTTTTACATGGCCGCGATTCTCGCCGGAACCGGATTTTTCATTGTGCTGCTCGGCAAATTGCCGATGACCCTTTGGCTCGGCACGCAAATTTTAATTTTCAGCACCGCGTTGTTTTTCGGATTGCTCGCGGTGATTGTCGGCTTGGTTCTTCAAAAACCCCAAGCTGGCATTGCTTTCATCGCTCTGCTCTTTTTTCTGCAAATGCCTTCGTTCACTCTGCCGAAATTTTTGCTGACAAATTTTCTCCTGCCGGTTTATGGCATCGCCAATCTATTTCACGTCAGCGATGACTCCGGCAATAGTTATTCTGTGAATAGCTGGAGCGGTTTGCCGGAAATTTTTAACCTGCCGGTTTATCCAATCCTTTTGAGCCTGATTTTGCAAACGCTGATTGGAATTTTTCTCTGGCGCGCGGCGATCCGCAAAACGGCAAATCCGTTTCGACCATCACTGTTCCGCTGGGAAGCCGTTGCAATTTTCGGAATCCTGCTTTTCACGCAACACGGATTGATTTGGAATTTGTGGCACGGACAAATTCCAACGGGCAACCACAGATATGACAATTACGAACCACTCATGGCCATCGTCCATTGCGGCACAATTTTTCTGGCGATAATCATTTTGGCGGCGGCAGGATTGCAACTTGAAATTGTTCGCCTGAAAATCCTGCGGCTGAAAATAAAAAATCTTGGCGCGATTTTTCCCGAAAGTTCCGTTGCGCTTGCATTTGTCCTCGCCGCCGTTGCCGGCGCGATTTTACTGACGCAATTCATTCATTCGACGGATTCCGATTCGTGGAAAATTTATTTCATTGCGCTCGGCAATCTACTGACGTTCTTCCTGATTTTTTCGTTGCTGCTGGAATTTTGCCGCCTGCGCCACAAACGCCGCGCGCTCGGCTTCGTCGCGCTCTGGCTTTTCATCTTGTGCATTTTGCCGTTCATCCTCGCCGCGGTTTTTACCAATGCGACCTTTGCAAGATTATCACTGCTTGCGCCCGGCGTCGTCGCGCTTGCAAATCCCGCCGACGAAAATCTGAACAACCTGCTCGGCATCGTTGCCGCGCATTTTGGAATCGTCATTCTTCTATTTCTCGGCTGGCGGCGACAGTGGAAACAATTGCTGGCCAGAGCTGTTTGACTTTCCTCTAACTTCAAAATTAAATTGTCCGTCCGTGATTTTCGCGGCAAACTGCGCGCTTCATGCAGCAAGTGAACCTCGGCATCATTGGCAGCGGCACGGTCGGCAGCGGCGTTTTTGACGCGCTCCGGCGCAACGGCGATTTGTTGTCTTCCCGCATCGGCATCCGCGTTCACATTGAAAAAATCGCCGTCAAATCTGCCAAAAAGAATCGTAGCGTCAAAATTCCTAAAAATCTGCTGACGGAAAATTGGCGCGAAGTCGTTGAAAATCCAAAAGTTCAAATCGTCGCCGAACTCGTCGGCGGCACGACCGTCGCGCGGGAAATAGTTTTATCCGCGCTCAAACTTGGCAAGCCGGTTATCACAGCGAACAAAGCGTTGCTCTCTGCGCATGGCGAGGAACTTTTTGCCGCCGCGAAAAAATTTGGCGCAAATCTGTATTACGAAGCCAGCGTTTGTGGCGGCATTCCCATTATCAAATCGCTGCGCGAAGGGTTTGTCGGCAATCGCATCGGCGCGCTTTATGGCATCGTCAACGGCACGTGCAATTACATTTTGACGCGCATGAAACTTGAAGGCGCGGATTTTGCCACAGTTCTCGCCGACGCGCAAAAATTGGGTTACGCCGAAACGCCACCCGACCTCGACATTGACGGCCACGACGCCGCGCACAAAATTGGGATTCTCGCGTCGCTCGCGCATGGTTTTTGGGTGAACCCGAAGAAAATTCACGTCGAAGGCATTCGCCACATTTCCGCGCTCGACATCAAATTTGCCGGCGAACTCGGTTACACCATCAAATTGCTCGGCATCGTAAAACGCGATTGCGAAAATTGTCGCGTGCAGGTTTCGGTTTATCCGACACTGATTCCCAATTCGCACGTCCTCGCGAGCGTGAATTATTCCTTCAACGCCGTTTTCGTTCACGGCGATGTCGTCGGCGATGCGTTGTTTTACGGACGCGGCGCAGGCAAAGACCCGACGGCCAGCGCGGTCTTGAGCGATTTGGCCGACGCCGCGCTTGATTTGAAATTTGCGAACAAACATCGTTTGCCGCCGTTCGTGCCGCACGAATGTTCCGGCGCGGTTTTGCCGATTACAGAAGTGATTTCGCAATATTTTGTGCGGCTTAACGTCATTGACCAACCGGGCACGCTCGCAAAGATCGCAAAAATTTTTGGCGAATCAAACATCGGCATTTCATCGGTCATCCAGCCGGAAGGACACGAAGGCGAAGGTGTGCCGTTGATTTTCATGCTGCATGACGCGACGAACGGCGCGGTTCAAAACGCGCTGAAAAAAATCGGCAAACTGCCGGTCGTCAAAGGCCAGCCGGTCATGTTGCGCGTTGAAAATTTTCAATAAAATGGCTGCACTTCTTTTTCGTTCCACAAACGCGCAATCGCCCGCAGTCGATCTGCGTGAAGCGTTGCTCGCCGGGCAAGCACCCGATCGTGGACTTTATTTCCCGCAAAAATTTCCGCAACTGACACCGGAAGAAATCGCCGCGTTTTCAAAATTGCCATATCACGAAATCGCTTTTCGGGTGCTGTCGAAATTCACGGGTGGGATCATTCCTGCCGACGATTTGGCGGCGATGTGCCGTGATGCCTACAATTTTCCCGTGCCGCTGGAAATCATCCGCGACCGGATTTTTCTGATGCGTTTGGACCAAGGCCCGACGGCGTCGTTCAAGGATTTTGCCGCGCAAATGATGGCGCGAATGTTCGGGCGTTTTTTGCGTGAAGATGGGAAGCAAGTGACCATTCTTACAGCAACGAGCGGTGACACCGGCGCAGCGGTTGCGCACGCATTCCACAACATTCCCGGCGTGCGCGTTCTCATTCTGTTTCCCATTGCCGAAGTCAGCGAAAGCCAGCGCAAATTGATGACGACATTGCGCGACAATGTCCGCACCATCGCCATTGATGGAAAATTCGATGATTGTCAGGCGATGGTGAAACGCGCATTTGCCGATTTAGATTTGAGGCAAATTCCTTTGTCCTCGGCCAATTCCATCAATATTGGACGACTGTTGCCGCAGAGCGTTTATTATTTTTATGCCGCGTCACGCCTCGCGAAATCCGGCGAGCCAATCGTCTTTTCTATTCCCAGCGGCAATTTTGGCGACATGATGGGCGCGGTCGTCGCGCGCGAAATGGGTTTGCCCGTGAAGAAAATCATCGCGTCGGTCAATGACAACGACGCGTTTCCCAAATTTCTGGCGAATGGCGTTTATCAAAAGATTTCGCCCTCGCGCAATTCGGTTTCCAATGCGATGAACGTCGGCCATCCGAGCAATTTGGTGCGGCTTGTGGCGATTTACGGCGGCCAGATGGATGAAACAGGGAAAATCCATAAACAACCGGACTTGGTGGCGATGCGACGCGACATTTTTTCCAGTTCCATTTCCGACGAGCGCACGCGCGCAGCGTTGAAAAATTTCTGGGACAAATATCAATTGTTGCTTGAACCGCATGGCGCGGTCGCATGGCAAGGATTTGAAGATTGGCTGGCGACGGAATCGCTGAACGATTTGCCTGCCGTGATCGTGGAAACCGCCAATCCGGCGAAATTTCCTGAAGAAATCCAAAAAATGATGAATTGGGAGCCGGACGTGCCGGCGAACATGGCGGCTTCGTTGAAATTGCCGGAGGATTTTGACCGGATGGGCGTGGATTACGAGAAGTTCAAACAATACCTGATTCAAAATTACGCCTAAAAGCGGAATCAGCGATAATCATTTCTGAATCTTTTCGGAGAACAATTTCCAGATGGCAAGTGCGGTGGAGCCGTATTGGCCCAATCGCCCAATCGTCCCGAAGATTGAACCACTTTTGCGGAACGTTTTCATGGCTAAAATTCCGGCGGCCACGGCGGTGGCAGTTGACCAAATCGGTCGCCGCAGGAAACCACTGGCATTATTCAACCAATTGCCAGACGATTGCAAGCGTTGCCAGTCGGCAAGCAAAGCAACGCGATTGGCTTCACTTTGAGCCACCAATTGTTCCTTGTGCAAACGCAGGCGTTCTAGTTCTGTTTTTTGAAACATGCGCGATCCTTTTTGATTTGTTCCATTGTCGCCGAAAACGTTTTCCATCGGCGCAATCGGGAACGCAAGAGGCAAAACACTGCCACAGCCAGTCCGGCGTAAATGAGGCCAAAAATCGCGAGTGCCAAGACACGATGCGTGTCCCAAAAAATCACCACGACCATAAACGTGAGAACAATCAATGCCATCAACGTGCAAACCACACCCGCCAATGCCAGCAGCAACGCGTCGAATAGCCGAATGCGTTCCTCTTCCAATTCGGTAAGGAACAATTCGAAGCGATTTTCAAGGATGTTGCGAAACGTCGCCAACATCCGTTTGAAGGTGGCAAACAAGCCGCCTTCGGGTTGATTGGTTTCAGCCATGATTTTATCGGCGTCCGGCCAGCACACCAATCAGCAATCCTATGCCAAACGCCGCGCCCGCCGCAATCCCGATGGATTCATACGGATGTTCGCGAATGGTTTTGTCGGCAACCTTGGCACCGGCGACCGCTTTTTTTTCCAGCCGGTGATACGCGTCTTTGGCCGAATCCAGCGTCGAAGACAGGCGTTCGCGCATTTCGTTCACTTTTTCGCCGGTCTGCCCGGTGGTTGCCTGCAACACCGCTTCCGCGTCGCGGGATATTTTTTTCAGGTCCGCCATGATTTTTTCCATGTTCACTTCCTGTGTCATAATTGTCCTTTCTTCCTGATGGTTGTTTTGATGCCAGTTTGCTTGCTACTTTGCAAGCCCAGCTCTGCTATAAAGTAGTTCATGTTTCAGAAAACGCGCAAAAATTATTTCAGCAAATAAGAAATTTTTCCGGCGGAAAAATTGAACGTTCCACGGTTTGGTCCAAACACATTTCAGTTCCGTCTTTTCAAATAAGTCAATTCTGACTATGCTGCCATTTCCATTTGAGCCTCTAAAAATCAGGCGGCTCTGAAAATTTCATGGCATTGATTGTTCAGAAATACGGCGGCACGTCGGTCGGCAACACCGACCGCATCAAAAACGTCGCCAAACGCGTCGCGGAATATCGCAAGCGCGGTGACCAGATTGTCGTCGTCGTGTCGGCGATGAGCGGCGTCACTGATGGCCTCATCAAATTGGCCAAAGACATCGCGCCGTTGCCGAGCGAACGTGAAATGGACATGCTGCTTGCGACCGGCGAACAGCAAACCATCGCGCTCACGGCCATCGCCCTGCATTCACTTGAGATTCCCGCTGTTTCAATGACCGGCGCGCAGGCAGGGATTGTCACTGATGGTGTTCACACCAAAGCGAAAATCCACAACATCACGCCGAAACAGGTTCACGAGAAATTGAATGCGGGTAATGTTGTGATTGTTGCCGGTTTTCAAGGCGAAACATCGGAAGGCCAAATCACCACGCTTGGGCGCGGCGGTTCGGATTTGACCGCAATTGCGCTGGCTGCGGCGCTCAAGGCTGACCTTTGTCAGATTTACACCGACGTTGACGGCGTTTACACGACCGACCCGCGCATTGTGCCGGATGCAAAAAAATTGCAGGAAATTTCTTATGATGAAATGCTCGAACTTGCAAGTCTCGGCGCGAAAGTAATGCAGTCGCGTTCAGTCGAATTTGCCAAAAAATTTGGCGTCGTGTTTGAAGTCCGCAGCAGCTTAAACGATAATCCAGGAACAATTGTGAAAGAAGAAACGAAAAGCATGGAGGGCGTCGTTGTGCGCGGCATCGCCTTCGACAAAAATCAGGCCAAAGTCACGCTCATCGGCGTGCCCGACAAGCCCGGCGTAGCCGCGAAAATTTTCAAGGCACTCGGCGACGCAACGGTGAACGTGGACATGATTGTGCAAAACGTCAGCCACGGCACAGGTAGTCCGCAGACGGACATTTCGTTCACGACGGAAAAAGCTGATTTACTGAAGGCGCAAAAAGTTATTGACGGTTTGAAAAAGGAAATCGGCTTCAAAGAAGTCGTCACCGCTGAAAAGATTGGAAAACTTTCGATTGTCGGCGTCGGCATGAAATCGCACACCGGCGTCGCAGGAAAATTATTTGAGACGCTCGCCAACGAAGGCATCAACATTGACATGATTTCCACGAGTGAAATCAAAATTTCCGTGACAATAGATTTGGTGAAAGGCGAAACCGCGACGAAGGCGGTTCACGCGGCGTTCGTTGGTTGAAGTAATTATTTGACAGAAAATTGAATCGCAACTAATTTCAAATCGTGAATTGTAACTTAAACCTGCTGCTTACGAACGCGCTGCTGAACAGCGCGGTAGTCGGGTTTTGATTTCGTTCACGGAATTTAGCGACCCACTGCCAAATTTGGCGGTGGGTTTTTTGTTTTAATTTTTAACCACAGATGGACACAGATAAACACAGATTTTTAGGCACGAATTACACGAATTTTTATCCGTGTTCATCTGTGTGCATCCGTGGTTAAATAAAAATTTGAAAAATTTATGTTGAAAAATCCATCCAAGAAATATCAGCCGTTTCAACACGCGCCGAAATTGGCCGACCGCCAGTGGCCGGCACGCACGCTCACGCACGCGCCACGTTGGTGCAGTGTGGATTTGCGCGACGGCAATCAGGCGCTCGCCGTGCCGATGAACGTCTCGCAAAAATTGGAATTATTCCAGACGCTCGTGAAAATCGGGTTCAAGGAGATCGAAGTCGGTTTTCCGTCAGCGTCGAACACGGAATTTGCGTTCAACCGTTTGCTCATTGAAAAAGGCCACGCGCCGGACGACGTATGGTTGCAGGTGCTCGTGCAAGCGCGCGAGGATTTGATTGAGCGCACAGTGGAATCTTTGATTGGCGCGAAGAAGGTGATTATTCATTTGTATAATTCCACGTCGCCCGCGCAACGCCGCGTCGTTTTTGGCAAATCAAAGGATGAAATCAAAGCCATCGCGGTGAACGGCGCGCGGTGGATTAAAGAGCGTTTGCCGCGGCTCAAAGGCACGGAAGTGATGCTCCAGTATTCGCCGGAAAGTTTCAGCATGACGGAAGTGGAATTTGCGAAGGAAATTTCCGAAGCGGTCATGGACGTGTGGCAGCCGACGCCGCAACACAAAATGATTTTGAATTTGCCGGACACAGTGGAAGTCGCCATGCCGAATGTTTACGCCGACCAAATCGAATGGATATGCCGCAATATCAAAAATCGCGAGTCGCTCATCATTTCGTTGCACACACATAATGACCGTTCCACCGGCGTGGCGGCGACGGAATTGGGAATGCTCGCGGGCGCGGAGCGCGTCGAGGGAACGCTGTTCGGCAACGGCGAGCGCACGGGAAATTTGGACATCGTGACGGTGGCGTTGAATCTTTACATGCACGGGATTGACCCGAAATTGGATTTTTCAAATCTCAATTCCATCGTGGAAGTTTATGAGCGTTGCACGGGCATGACCGTGCCGCCGCGCCAGCCGTATGCGGGCGAATTGGTGTTCACGGCGTTCAGTGGTTCGCATCAGGATGCGATTAAAAAAGGTCTCGCGGAATGGGAAAGTAAAAAGCGCGAGCATTGGGATGTTCCGTATTTGACGATTGATCCGGCGGACATCGGGCGCGAATACCGCGAAGTGATTCGCGTCAACTCGCAATCCGGCAAAGGCGGCGTGGCGTATTTGCTCGAAAGCGAATTTGGCATCGAATTGCCAAAAGACATGCAGCGCGAATTCGGGCCGATTGCGAACGACGAAGTGGACAAATTGGGACGCGAAGTTTCGGGCAAGGAATTGAAGCAAATGTTCTGGCGCGAATACGTTGAGAAAACTTCGCCGTGGTTGCTCAAATCATTTGAAACCGAAAGCAAAAATGGCGTCGTAAAATGCAGCGTCAAATTATTGCGTGATGGCAAGACGATTGATTTGAACGGCGAAGGCAATGGCCCGCTCGCTGCGCTGGTGCATGGTTTTTCACAGGTCGGCGCTCCGAAATTTGAAATCGCTAGTTATAGCGAACACGCATTGGGTTCCGGCGAGGAAGCGGCGGCGATTGCTTATATTCAAATCAAAACTGCGGATGGAAAAACAAAATGGGGCGCTGGCGTGGACACGAACATTGAACTCGCGTCAGTCAAAGCCGTGTTGAGCGCGCTGAATCGGTTGTAATTTGTTTGAATCAAATCAGTTCTGACTCGTCAAAGCAAAGTGAACCGATTAGCGTTGACTGAAATATGAAATTCCGGTTGATGTTTATTTGCGGAATGGCAGCCATTATTTTTGCCGGCGCGTGTGTTCAGCACCACGCAACTGTTCACTCCGCACCTGCGCCTGTTCCGGCTTCAGGGCCGATGCCAGATGGCATTCTTGTGTGGGACGCAATTTCAAAGGAAACCAACGTCGCCGTCGATGCCGAACAGGCGCATTTCACGTTTTACTTCACAAACGTTTCGGTTAATCCACTTGTCATATTGAGCGTGCATCCTTCCTGCGGCTGCACCACTGCGAAACTACCGCCGTTACCGTGGACGCTGGAGCCGGGCACAAATGGTTCGATGGATGTAACGGTCAGTGTGGAGGGCAAGTCGGGAAAACTTTTCAAAACCGTGATGGTCTATACCGACAAGGGCAGCAAGATGCTTCTCTTGACAATCAATTTCTTGCCGCCAGTAGTTCCGGCGATGACGGAATCCGACCGTGCGCGGGGATTGGCTATGGCAAAAGTGGACCGGCAGGCGGTTTTTCATGGCGATTGTGCGACTTGTCATGTAAAACCGGGTAATGGCAAATACGGCAAGCCGCTTTACGACGCCCTTTGCGCAATTTGTCATGAGGGTGAACACCGCGCGACAATGGTGCCGGATTTGCATAATTTGAAAACGCCTACTAATATTGCGTTCTGGCGCACATGGATCGCGTATGGCAAAGCAGGTTCGCTCATGCCGGCATTTTCAACCGCTAACGGCGGTCCGTTGAATGACATGCAAATCGCCTCTTTAGCCGCCTACCTGAATGCGGCCATTCCATCGTCAGTTCCCGAAAAAACTGAGTGATTTTGACAAGTTTTGACAAGTCATTTTTTTGCTTGCAAAAGAAACGGAAACAATCATAATATTTTTCAAGTCGTATGTTGAACGTGGTGCTGCAAAAGATTTTCCCATTTTCATTTTCTAATTATCTTGCTGATTATCGCTTGCGCTTTTCATGGTCATGGTTTTTTCAGCAACTTTGTAGTGTGTCAACGTTGGTCGTGCTCAGTGCATTGAGTTACTGGTTCATCAGCAATTTTATCTTTGAATCCGTTCAGGTTTCGGGAAATAGCATGTATCCGACGCTTCACAATGCGGGAAATTACTGGCTGAACCGCTACGCACTCATCGTCGGCGAACCAAAACGCGGCGACATTGTTGCCGCCAAGGACCCGCAGGACGGCGGCCTCATCGTCAAGCGCATCATCGCCTTGCCCGGTGATTCCATTTATCTTTATCGTGGCGAAGTTTATCTCAACGGCAAATTGTTGAACGAGCCTTATCTCCTACCGCTCACACCGAGTTACGCCTACGAAAAAAATGAAAGCGAGTATTTCTGCTGCGGCAAAGACCAGTATTTCGTGATGGGCGATAATCGCAACAACAGTTGTGACAGCCGCACTTTCGGCCCGCTCCCGCGCGCGGACATTCTCGGCAAAGTGACTGAATAATTTTTCTGTTTCGCTGCTTGCATCCATTCATTTCGGAATTATGCTGTCAACCATGACAGCAAACTTGGTTGACGCGAGCAATCACACGAAAATTTCCGAACTCGGCCAATTTGTCTTGTCCGGCGGAAAGGTTTCACGCGATGACGCAATGTTTTTGTTCAATCTTGAATCGTCCGCCGACATTTTGGACCTACTGTCGTGGGCGAACCGCATTCGCGAACGATTCAAGGGCAATAAAATTCATCTTTGCTCGATTGTGAACGCGAAGGCCGGCGCGTGTTCTGAGAATTGCAGTTTCTGTGCGCAATCGTCCTTTTACCAAACCGGCTCGCCGAAATATGGGTTTGTTGATCCCGAACCCGTTCTCGAAGCTGCCGATGAAGCGAACAAAAATGGTGTCACCGCCGTTGGGCTTGTCGCTGCGTGGAAAGGCTTGAACGAAGGTAAAATGCTGGATGAAGTTTGCGACCGCATCAAAGAATTGAAAGCCAGCGGCAAAACGCGCCCCGATGCGTCGCTAGGCATCATCAAATCACAAAAAGTTGCCGACCGTTTGAAAGAAGCCGGCCTCGAATGTTACGGCCACAATCTCGAAAGTTCGCGCCGCTTTTTCCCGCAGACTTGCACCACGCACACATTTAACGACCGTTTGGAAACCATCAGTTATCTGAAAAAAGCCGGACTCAAAATCTGTTCCGGCGGCATCATCGGCATGGGCGAGACGCGCGAAGATCGTTGTGATCTCGCGCTCGAATTGCGTTCCATCGGCGCGAATGTCGTGCCCGTGAACATTTTGAATCCGATTCCCGGTACGCCGTTTGAAAAAAACGAACGCCTGCCCGTTTTGGAAATTTTGAAAACCATCGCGTGTTTCCGCTTCATTTTGCCGCGACAGGAAATCATGATCGCCGGCGGACGCACGGTGAATCTGCGCGACGCGCAAAGCATGATTTTCATGGCCGGTGCGAGCGCGCTGATGGTCGGCAACTATCTCACGACGCTGAATCAGCCTGTCGAAAAAGATTTGCAGATGCTTAAAGACCTCGGCCTCGATCCAAGCTGGGACAGCCATTTCAGCGATCAGGAAGAAAACGGCTACATCTGCGGAAATGAAAATTGCGAAGCCGAACTTGCTGTAAAATGAAATGTCTAACGCAAATCGAATGCGTCGAATGGTTACGCCAACAGAAAATTTCGGCACTATGCGAGGATAATTCACCTTGTGTAATCGGTGATTTTGAAATTGCCTTTCATACACCAACGGAATCTTGCACACAACAAAATCTTGCCCGTGATTTAATTGCTTGGATTGGAGAATTTGATTCCGCTCTTTTTTGGATAACTGATTGGCCGTTTCATAAGAAAGACGAAGACGCATTAATTTGGCGGCTTCGCAAAAATCATGGCGAAAACAATTGGTTAATTGATAAACCCGGAAACTTTTTCAGCTTTGAAGAAAAAGATGAATTGGTCGGCTGGATTTATTTGATGATGATTTTTGGGTGGGATGGTTATTTATTTGTTTCACCGTTTCCTCAAAATATGCTTCAAATTTCTCACGAAAATTTTGTCTGGGTTTTAAGTTTGGACAAAAAATAATTTGCAGAGATTCAAATAAAATCCATGACTATAAAGTGAATGTTTGGAGAGAAACCAAGCTAATTTAACGGATTTACTTGAGTGCAAAAACTCGGCAAAAATTCCGGCGGCTATTTTGGCGAGACGATTGACATCCGCGCCGTGCTGCGCGAAGTGGACATCGCCGCCGGACTTCACGGCTGGACTTCGGAAACGTTTCATAACCTCGGCGGTTTTCCATTGCTCGCATTGCATCGCCTATCAACTTTCAACTCTCAATCCTCAACTAAAATCTACATTTCGACCGGTATTCACGGCGATGAACCGGCGGGGCCGCTCGCCGCGTTGAAATTGATTCAGGAAAATCGCTGGCCGGACAACGCCGAAATCTTTTTGTTGCCGTGCCTGAATCCCGTCGGCTTCACATTGAATAGACGTGAGAATGCCGACGGTAAAGATTTGAACCGCGATTATCGCAACACTGAATCCAACGAAGTCGCCGCGCACATTCGTTGGTTGCAACAACAGCCGGATTTCAACGTCACCTTTTGCCTGCATGAAGATTGGGAGTCGCACGGTTTTTATCTTTACGAATTGAATCCTGAACAAAGACCGTCGTTCGCGCGCGCAATGCTTGAAGCGGTGTCACGCGTTTGCCCGATTGATTTGTCACCGATGATTGAGGGTCGTGAAGCAAACGCCGGTCTCATTAATCCAAGCCTTGATCCGGCAACACGTCCACTCTGGCCGGAATCATTTTGGCTGCTGCAAAACAAAACGCGGCAAAGCTATACGCTCGAAGCGCCATCAGATTTTCCGCTCAAAACACGCATCAGAGCACTGGCCGCGGGAGTCAGCACGGCAATTCAACGGCTGGTTAGCGTTTGACCGGCTGACGCGTTTCTGATAGACGTGATTCCTCGCAATCGCCTTTGATTGCGGAAAGCCACGATAGCTCAGCGGTAGAGCAACGGTTTTGTAAACCGTCGGTCGTCGGTTCAATCCCGACTCGTGGCTCCATTTCTAAATACCACTTTTTTCCATCACAATTTTTCCGCAGATATCAAGCACTACAAGTTACGCTGGCAACGGAAGTTGAGTGGGAATTATGCGTAATTGGTTGATTTGGTGGAAGAATCGCCGAAATAGCAGTCTCAAGGGCGAAAAACTGATGTAATCATCGGTTTTTCTTTTTTCTTGAGTAACCAGTCAAAAAACATTAGATTCCAACTATCAATTTCAATATAAATCACTTGATGGACACTTTGGATTTATTTTGTTCGTGTCCCGAACAAATTTAAGTAAGTTATACGACGCATCCGCAAAATATGAGACCTGAACAGTGGGAAATTTTCAAAAAGGCCGCGCGGCTGGAAAAATTGGACAAGATTCCAATGGCCATGATCATTGATAGCCCGTGGATTCCGGGCTATCTCGGTTTGAAACACATGGATTATTACCTCGATCCGGAATTGTGGTTTCAATCGAACTTGAAAATCCATCGGGAGTTTCCCGACATCATTTTCGTTCCCTCGTGGTGGATGGAATATGGCATGGCCGCCGAACCGTCCGCGCTTGGCGCGAAAATCAAATTCTGGCACGACAACACGCCAAGCGAATATCACACGCTCTTTCGCATCGAAGACATCGAAAAATTTCCCGAATATGAGGTGGAAAACGACGCGTTCATGGCGCTCACGCTGCACCGCATCAAAATGCACCGGCAACGTATTCTGGACACCGGCGAAATTCTGCCGCTGATCACGTCGCGCGGGCCAATGTGCACCGCCGGATTTGTCCGCAGCACGACGGATTTGATGATTGACCTCGTGGAAAAACCAGAGTGGGCGCACAAACTGCTCGACCTTTGCACGCGGCTCATTATTGACTGGCTCAAGGCGCAGCATCAGGCGATGGGCGACACGGTCGAAGGCATTTTTATTTTGGACGATATTGTCGGGTTTGTGAACGAGGAGCATTACAAGGAATTTTGTCATCCGTATCTCAAACGCATTTGCGACGCGTTCCCGAAAGATTGGGTGAAAATTTATCACAACGACGCGGAAGTGCAGGCGTGCCTCGATTATCTACCGGATGCCGGTTTCAATGTTTTGAACTGGGGCAAGCAAACGGACATTGCCGAAGTCAAAGAGCGCGTGGGCGACCGGATGTGTTTGATGGGAAATGTGAATCCGCTCGAAATCGCCGTGCGCGGCACGCCCGAAGAAGTGCGCGCGGCGACGCTGGAAGTTTTGGAAAAAGGCGGCGACCGTGGAATGATTTTATCCGTCGGCGGCGGCACGAGTCCGGGGATGCCGAAACAAAACATTGAAGCGATGCTGGCGGCGTTGGAAGAATTCAATTGCGGTCGCGTTCCCGCCTGATTTTAGGAAATCCGATGCCCGATTATGCTTTAATGAATCAATGCCTTTACGAAGGTAAAGCCAAGGAAGTCGAAGAGATGACCAAGGCCGCGCTGGCGGAAGGACGTCCGGTTCAAGAAATTTTGACGGAAGGACTCATTGCGGGCATGAGCGTCGTCGGCGAAGATTTCAAATACAACATCCTTTACGTGCCGGAAGTGCTGATTGCCGCGCGCGCGATGAAAGCCGGCATGACCGTTTTGAAACCGCTACTTTCCGCAAAAGATTCCGGTGTTACTTCGGCAGGAGTTCTTTTGATGGGAACCGTTCGCGGCGATTTGCATGACATCGGCAAAAATCTCGTCTGCATGATGGCTGAAGGTGCGGGCTTTGAAGTGCACGACATCGGCGTGGATCAAAGCATCGAAAAATTTCTCGCCGCGACCGAGCAATTCAAGCCGCACATCATCGGCATGAGCGCGCTGCTCACCACGACGATGACTTACATGAAAACCGTGATTGACGGCTATAAAGAGCGTGGCATGACGCAGAAATTCGCCATCGGCGGCGCGCCCATCAGCCAGATGTTCGCCGATGAAATCGGTGCGGACGGTTACGGCGCGGACGCTTCGAGCGCGGTGGATTTGTTTTTGTATTTTGTTGGCAAAGGTCCGCCGCCGAAACAAAAATCCAAAATCGAATCCATCAACGAAGTCAAAGCCGAGCGTGAAGCGTCGCGGGCGCACGCGAATGGAAACGGAAGCGCCAAATCGAAATTTCAAGTTCTTTACTGGCAGGATTTGCCGTCGCAAGTCAAAGCATGGGACGACTTCAATGAAATCAAAGTCGAATTGCCGCCGCGTTTCGCCGTGAAAATTGACGCGCTGGCGCAATCCAAAGGCCTGACGAGCGCGGACGATTTCCTTTCGCAATGGAAATGGAGCGACGAACAGGAACGCAACGGCGTGGCGGACGAAGTCGCTCAAACCATCAGGCAGGAACTCGAAGCAAAATTTCCGTGATTGAAAAATGGGTTATGCCGCCGGACGAATGCAAACGCTGCGCGAAAAATTGTTTGAATCTTCCCGTTTTCTCGTCGGAACGGAACTCGTTTCCGTGCGCGGCGGCATGGCCGAGCGCAGCGCGATAAAAGCGCGCGATTTCGCCAACGAACTTGCCGCGTCACCCGACATTGATTGGATTTCCATCACCGACAACGCCGGCGGCAATCCGCAACTCGCGCCGCTCACGCTTGGCCGCCCGATTCTTTACGCGGGCAAGGAAGTCGCCATTCATCTTACCTGCAAAGATTTGAACCGCAACGGCCTTGAAAGCGAAGCGTGGATGCTTCACAGCGAGGGCTTTCACAACATCCTTGCCATGACGGGCGATTATCCCGTCGCCGGAAATGAAGGTTTGGCCAAACCCGTGTTCGACATTGATTCCGTCGGTTTGATTTCGATGCTGAACAAAATGAATCACGGCCTCGACCCGAAAAATGGCCGTGACAAAAACCAACGGCTCGCAAAAACGGATTTTCTGATTGGCGCGGTCACGACCAATTTCAAATTGCGCGAAGGCGAAGTCATGCCGCAATACGCCAAGCTTGAAAAAAAAATCCAGTGTGGCGCGCAATTCATCATCAACCAAATCGGCTTCGATTCGCGGAAAATTTCCGAACTGCGGTTTTACATGGACGCGCGGAGATTGGGAAAAACGCCTTTGATTGGCAATGTTTATCTATTTAGTTCGATGGTCGCACAAATCTTTTCCGAAGGCAAAATTCCCGGCGTCGTCGTCACCAAACCGCTTTTGGATTTGTGCCTCAAACACGGCGATTCCGCCGACGGCGGCAAGGCGTTTTTTTACGAATTTGCCGCCAAACAAATGGCGATTTATCGCGGACTCGGTTTTCGCGGCGTTTATCTCGGCGGCGTTCACAATTTTCCCGCGATTCAAAAAATTCTGGAAATCGAAAAATCCTTCGCGCCGGACGACTGGAAACAATTCGCGCGCGAAATCAAATTTTCGCAACCCGGCGAATTTTTTTATTTCGCCGAAAATCCCAAAACCGGACTGGCCGATCCAACGAAACGAAATCCAGATTCCTCTGTCTCGTCCAAACACATCACCGCGACGTATCAATTGTCGAAATGGACGCACGACCATTTTTTTGCGCCGGAAACCAAATTCGCAAAATTCGGCGCGAAAATTTGCGAGCGCGCGGACGATTCATTTCAAGGACCGAAACCATTGCGCGTTCTGGAAAAATTGAGCAAGTCGGCTTTGTTTCATTGCAAAGATTGCGGCGATTGCTCGTTGCCGGACATCGCATTTTTGTGTCCCGAATCGCAATGCGCGAAAAACCAGCGCAACGGCCCGTGCGGCGGCACGCGCGAAGGCCGCTGCGAAGTGGACGGCTTCGGCGATTGCATCTGGCTGCGCGCCTACGAGCGGTTGAAACACGACGGCAGGGAAAACGAATTATTGAAACACGCGCCGGTCGTGCAAAATCAAGGACTGCGCGGCACGTCCGCGTGGGCGAACAACTGGCTTGGCCGCGACCATACGGCGAAAAATAAGAACGAAGAAAAAATTGGATGAACAAAAAATTGCACATCGTCGGCGAACTGATGAACAATTCCTACGCCCGCGCGCGCAAAGCGTTCACCGAACGCGATCCGAAAGGTTATCAGGAGCTTGCGAAATTGCAGACGGATTTGGGCGCGGATTTTCTCACGTTGAATCTGGACGGCACGCAGCGCATTCAGGTTCGCCGTGAGGAAATGCTTGATTTTTTGCCCGATGTAATTCCCGCGATTCAGGAAGCGACTTCCACGCCCATCGCGTTCGACAATCCGTCCGTTGAATATCACAAAGTCGCGCTGAAACATTACGACCGGAAAAAAAGCGGCGCGCCGATTCTCAATTCCCTCGCCGCCTCGCGCGAGCATTTGGACGAAATGGTCGAACTCGTGAAACATTACGACACGCTCGCCGTCGTCATGGCTTCGGAAACATTTGTACCCGGCGGCACGGCGCAATGTCTGAATCCGCAGGACGCTTATCGCGCGGCAAAACATTTTGTCGAACTGCTCGTGACGAAGGCCAATCGTCGCAACGACCAAATCATCATTGACCCCGGCCTCGCACCCGTCGGCGCGGACACTTACGGCCTCGTCAACATCGGCCTCGACGCGATGAAACTCATCAGCGCCGACCCGGATTTGAAAGGCGTTCACATGATTGTCGGCCTTTCCAATTTCACGTGGGGCACGCCCAAAGGCGTCCGCGAAGAATTAGAAAAAGCGTATCTGACTTTGGGCATGGAAGTCGGTTTGGATTTCGCTTTGGCGAATCCCGAAAAAAATCCCGCGCCGCTGCCGAAAAATCATCCGATGGTCGCGCGACTTCGCGACGCGCTCGAACAAGGCCGTCCGCGCGAAGGCGAAACTTCCGAAATTTCCGGCTTCCGCCAGGCCGAAGCCATCATGGCCATTTGCGGTGAAGCGCAAGTGGCCGAACTCTAATGGAAAAAATTTCAATTCCCGCCGCGACCGGCGAACGCAAAATCTGGCTGCGCGTCGGAACATTGCTCGATGGCGTTAGCACAAAACCCTTGCGAAATGCCAATATCGTTTATGACAAAAACGAAATCCTTTTTTTCGGCGAAAATTTGCCGGCGGCAAATTTACTGAATCCAAACCAGCGCGCGCCGGATTTGGACTTGCCGGAATTCACGTTGCTGCCCGGATTGATTGAAGCCCACGCACATTTTTTTCTCGAAGGCGGCGAATTAAATGCCGACAAGCGCGCGGCTTATCTGAAACAAACGCCGGAAAAATTGCTGGAATTTGCCAAAACGCGATTAGAAAAATTGGTCCGGCGTGGCATAATCGCCGTTCGCGACGCGGGCGACAAAGACGGCGTCGGCCTCGCGTTGAGCAAATTTGTGGAAGCGACGCCCTCGTCGCATCAATTCTATGGCGACGAGGCGTCGCGGCCACTTGCGCCTTACGTGGACAGTCCCGGCGCGGCGATTCATCATCAAGGCCGTTACGGCAGTTTCATGGCCGAGCCGATTGAAAATTTTACGTCATTTCGCGCGTGCGTGGAAAGTCGGGTTAAAGCCGGCGCGGACCGCATCAAGCTGATTCCAACCGGCATCATCAATTTCAAACAGGGCGCGGTCACGACCGAACCGCAAATGACGACGGACGAAATCCGCGAATTGGTCGCCGCCGCGAAATCGTTTGGCAAACAGACCTTCGCTCACGCTTCCGGCGATTCAGGAATTGACCGCGCGATTGATGGCGGCGTGGATTCCATCGAGCACGGATTTTTTGTGCGCGACGACCAGCTCGCGAAAATGCGCGACCGGCAAATCGCGTGGGTTCCGACGTTCGCGCCGGTTCAAGAACAAGTTGACCACGCCGATTTGATGGGTTGGGATTCCGAAGTCATTTCCAATCTGAAAAAAATTTCGGAACAGCACGCGAAAAGCCTTGTCAGAGCGCATGAAATGGGCGTGCAAATCATCGCGGGCAGCGACGCGGGTTCGTATGGCGTGGCGCACGGCATTGGATTTCTGAACGAATTGGAATTGATGGAACGCGCCGGACTTTCACCGCTGGCCGTCATCAATTCCGCGACGGGCGTGAGTTCAAACCGTCTGGCGTTCAAGGAAAAATTCGGGCAAATCAAAGTCGGTTTTCGTAGCCGATTTATTCTTACGCGCCATTCGCCGTTGGAAAAAACTTCCAATCTGCGGAAACAGAAATTCGTCGTGTTCAACGGCGCGGTTTTTGAAAGCGGCGAACATTTTGATTCAAAAGGATTGTAGAATTATTGTGCTCTTCTGACAGTTGCTTTTTCTAGTCGAACAAAATTTGCGTTCACAAAGGTGATTAAGGTTTCGGCTTCATTATTTGGGTTCTGCCCGATAGTTTGGGCATTACTATCAATTCCCGTCTTTAAGATGAACATTTTACCGGAAGAGAGTGATGGCATTTGCCCTTCTTGTTTTGTAACCACGATTGTCGGCGATGTGTTGCTTATCAATTCGCTCCATATTGACTGATAATTCAAAACAATTTTGAAATCAGGTCGGATGGTGGGAATCACATGCAATGTAATTCCAATGTTTGTATTTACGCCGTTGATTTGGATGGGTTTGGTTATTGAAAAGGTGGCTGTTTCTCCCGCAGTAGTGATAGTGCTGGGCGATCCCAAATACTCCACGTCAGGATGTTGTTCCAAAAAATTTTGAAATGTTATGGACTTTGGATTGATTGAAGTTTGACCATCGGTGAGGTTGTTGATGATTGCGTCAAACTCTGATGCCGGCGCTTTCAGAAAAATTGGATCAATCGAAACGCCGCGCCAATTGGCGTCAACTTTTATGTCAGAACTGGAAGTGGATGTGCCATCAGAAAGAACAACTGTTGTAGCTCCGCCGACCAGCAAAGCTACCACTCCAATTCCGAATGCCAGTTTGATTTTTAACCATGTCATCGTTTTCATAATTCCTTTCGCAAGGGTTAAGGTCGATGCCGATGCCATTGACCCTTTGGCAATCGCAACGGCAGTTACAGATTTTGCCAGCGCAACGGGCGCGGCGTGAACGGAATTTTCGGAAATCGCTCCGGCGATGATGGCCGTCGTCGAACTCACGCCGCGTTTGGCGAAATATGTCCGCAATTTTTCCAGCGCGCGGGCGATGCGTTTCTGCGCGGCGCGTTCTTCCATTCCCAAAGCGTCGCCGACTTCGTGCAGATTTTTATTTTCAAAATAGCGCAGCACAATCGCGTCGCGGTCGGTCTGGCGCAGACGCATCATCGCTTCGTCCAGCAACGGCGAAAGTTCATTCCACACTTCTTGAAACTGCGGCGACGAGGCGTCGCTGTCATTGGTCAAGATGTTTTGCATGAAGGCCTCCTGTTCGCGGCGATGGCGGCGGCGCTGGATTTTCAACGCGTCGGCGGCGGCAAATTGCGCCGCGCGGTAAAGCCAGCCGGACAGCACAGCGTGTTGTGGCAATTTATTCGCTTTCCTGGCCAGAATTATAAAAACAGCCTGGGTGATTTCTTCGGCTAGATGCGGGTCGCGCGTCCGCCGCAACGCCGCCGAATGAACGAGAGAAATATGGCGCGAGACAATTTCCGCAAACGCGGATTCAGAATCCGTTTCCGCAAATTCGCGCAGCAGCGCCATATCGTCGTTCGTCATCACTTAATAATGGACGCCGACGTGAAAAGGAGACAATTATTTTTGCACCGTCAATTTCATTACCTCGTGGACGTGGAATTTACTGCGCCGCCGATGGATTTTTGACTTTGATGTAGCGGTTCGCCCATTGCAAAAACGTCGGCCAGTTCGGAGCGTCCGTGTGGCCGCCGTCGTGCTGCCGCCACGCGAGGTCGCCGTTGCTCACGGCTTCGTTGATGGCCGGCATCGGTGCGGTGAGATAATCGCCGGAAATACCCAAATCTTTTTTGCCGAGCAACCTATAAACCGACCCGGCAGCAACGGCGGCCATGAAACTGCCGTGTTGGTCCACCCAAGTGCCTTCCACACCGGGTTTGCCGGATGCCGCGCCGTAGCTGATGAACACGGGACGCGGCGCGCAGAGCGCAATCAATTCATGCGCGTCCACCGGCAAATCGCCGGGCGTCAACGGGCCGCCGTATTTCAGAAAATTTCCAGCCATCCAATGATATTCGCCGGAGCCGGTCAAATTTTCAACGAGTTCACCCCAATTGCGACGTGAAAGTTTTGCGCCGCCTTCGCCGGACGAACCGACCAACGCAATCGCGAATCGCTGGTCGTAAGCCATCGTGACCAACGTCGCCTTGCCGTAACGCGAAAGTCCTTCGATGCCGACCTGTTTTGCGTCCACCGCCGGGTCGGTTTCAAAATAATCCAGCGCGCGGCTCGCGCCCCACGCCCACGCGCGCAACGCGCCCCAATCGTCCGGCTTGCGTGGCTGGCCGTGGTTGCACAAACCGATGATGCCGCGCGTCAAACCCGCGCCGTTGTCGGCCTGATAACTCGTCGGCACAATTACGGCGCAACCCCAGCCGTTCGACAAACAAAGTTGCTGCCAGTTAGGGCCGCTGAAATCGGCGAAGTTGCGGAAGGCATTTGTTCCAGCGGGACGATTTGTTCCGAAACGATTCGTCCGGTTCAAACCGCCGAAGCCCGGAAAATTTCCAAAACCGAATTCCAACATTACCGGCACGGGACCTTTGGCGTTTGCCGACGTCGTCAAAGTCAATTGGATGTCCACGTTGATGAGCGGATACGACGAATTGTCCACGTGACCAATCAGTTGCTTGGTGATGACGGGAATCGCGCCGGTGTTTGTTTTGGTCACGCTCGTCACTTTCCACGTCACGGGCGGCACATTGGCCGGAACACGACCATAAACTTCGCGGTCAAAATCCTCGACGATTTCCGGGCGGCGCTGTTTCCACCACATTTCCGGCGTCGTGACTTTTTGTCCGTTTTTCAAAGTCAACGGGTCGGGCAAATTCGGAAATGGATTTGCTTTGGCTTCGTCGGTGTTCTGGTAATTCGGCGCGTTGCGATTCATGCCTTCCGCGCCCGGTCGCAACGTTTTGATGCCTAATTGTTCCATCATGTTTTGATGGTCTTGATTCGCCGTCCAATTCATCGGCGCGGGAAAATTGGTGCTGGCAGATTGTTGGGCGCGGCTGGTGATTGCCAGAATTGCGGCAAAAAGAATCGGCAAATATAAATTTCGCATGGTCGGAATCGGTTGATGGTTGTTGTAATTTAATTCGAAGGCGAATGGAAAATTTTGGCTCTCATTTTTCAAAAAATTTCAAATCAATCGCATTAGCCATCATTTGATAACCCTTCACGCCGGGATGTAGATGGTCTGCGCTGTTTGCCGCCGGTGAAAGTTGCGACGGATTTTGCGGGTCGCGCACCGCCGCGTCAAAATCAATCACGGCGTCAAACTTGCCGCTGTTGCGAATCCAATCGTTGACGGTTTGACGCGCAATTTCATGCGCCGGACTGTCGTAAAATGATTTTCCGAACGGCGTGATAGTCACGCCATAAACACGAATGTTTTTTGCGTGCGCTTCGGCGATGAATTTTTCGTAAGCGGCAATCAAATCCTGCGCGACTGTGGAATTCGTGCCGCGACTGCCGCCGATGTCGTTGACGCCTTCAAACACAATCAGCCAGCGCACGGAATTTTGTTCCAGCACGTCGCGGTCAAAACGCGATAACGCCGTCGGCCCCAAACCGCCGCGCAAAACGCAATTGCCGCCGATGCCTTCGTTCAAAACCGCGACGCTTTTTGTGTTTTCATTTGTTCGCAAACGATTTGCCAAATCGTCCGGCCAGCGATTGTTTTTGTCTGTTTCCGAACCGCGCCCGTCCGTGATGGAATCACCCAGCGTCACGATTGCCGCGCTGGAATTTTCCGCCTCAATATCAATGCCTGTCAAAATATACCAATGTTGAGTTTGAGCCGCCGCTGGCAAATCGGCGGCGGAAACAAAATCGCCTGCCAGCAAATACGACGTGGCGCGCGAGCCGGGATGGCCGGTGACATGACTCGACGTTTCGTTGAAATGAATCGTCACCGCGACGTCCGCCTGCGGCGACAAATCGAAATCAAGCGGGTCGGAAAAAATTATTTCCCCGGCAGGAATCGTCACCGAAGTTTTTCCGTCGAATGTCAGCGCTTTGTCCGTTTTCGTTTTAATTGCGCCGCCACCGGCGGATAAGGCAATGTGCGCCGCGTCAATCGTCACTGGAGAATTGCCGAAGGCGTTTGAAAATCGCGCGCGTAATTTTTTCCCGCCGATGGAAACGTGGACAACCTGACGCAGCGTGTTGCTGCTCAAACCCGGCGCGGGCGGCAGATTTCGCGTCTCCGTCAATTGCGGCGACGTTCCCCACGTGCCGACCCAATGATTGCTTTGCGCGACGCAGAAATTGGCGGCGGTGAAAAAAACGAAAGCGGAAGCGATTGCGGAAAAAAGTTTGAATTTCATGATTCGCAATTTGTTGGAATAATTTTTGTCATCAGTCACGGCATCACCAAAATTTCCGTGTCGGTGATTTGCAATTGCACGCCCGCCGCTTTCGCGGCTTCCTGAAGCGCGGCTTGCAACATCACAATCGGGTCTTTGCTCACGGCAAGCCGGCGCATCAGCCCTTCGCCTTTTTTCGCGCCGACGGTGAGCGTGATTTTCAAGCCCCGGCGTTTGCAGCCGACGCGCGTGCCGTCGGGCAACTTCGCGTTCATCGGTTTGAGGAAGGCATCCACATAATGCGAACCGATGCCGGATTTTTCGGCGAATTTTGGCGGCAGTTTATCTTTGGCAGTGGCGTTGATGTCACAAAGTTTTATCATAAAATATCTCCAATCATTTCAAGGCCATTTCCGAATGTCCATTGGACGTTGCTTTTTGGCGCTGGACCAAAGCGAAATGAATCGCTTCCAAAACCAATCCCCATTTGTGCTCGCGCCGCGTCACGTCGCAGAAACAACCGGCTGGATTGTATTCGCGTTTCCAGTTCAAAACGTCGTCGAGCGGCTGGCCGAACAACGGCTTTTCATTGGCGATGCTCCGCATGAGCGATTCGGCGTCGTTCAAATACTCGCACTGAAATTTGTGGCCGTCGTCGCCGGGCGCGGGCACGCAATTCATTTCCAGAATCTTGAAATGCTCCTCCGGCGGCGCAAGCCGGACACGAAAATCAAATTCCAGCGCGCGACCCATGTTTGAACAGGTCGTGCCTTCGTAACGGAATTTCGCCTCGACGGAGTTGTCCGGCAGAAAATGCAATTGCAACCGTTCGTTCGCCCATTTTTCCAGCGCGCGCGGATTGATGGCGTATTTGGCATTTGCCTTCAACGCGGGAAAACCGTTCCGCCCGTTGAAATGCTCGAATGTGTGCGACAACAGGGCGCTAACGTCCTCGATTTGCGGCGGCGCATGCAAATAAGGCGCGCGCCGATAACGGCAATTCGGCAGCGAACAATTTTCGCAGGGAATCAATTTCGCGAGTTTGCGCGCTTTTTCCAAATTGCGTGTGATTCCAAAAATCGTGAGCAACGATTTTTTGGGCCGCAACATTCCGGTTTCCAAAACGTCCAGTTTGCCGTTGAAATGCGGCGCGCCGTTTTGCCGGATTAAATTCCACAATTTAATCTGGTCGGCCACGTCCCAGCCGGAATAGCCCGGACTGTAATGCGGCAAAGCTGCCGCGCCGTTTGCGTCCGCCCAGCCGCAAATGCGTCCGCTCGCCATCGTGACGAGATGCTCGACGACCGCCGAACCGAACATTTCCAGAAAAAAATATTCGTCCGGCTTTAATTCCTGCCAAAGGCGCTGCGCGTGTTCTTCACATTCCTTGCCCGCGCTGACAGCAACGAGCACCGCGCCATCCGCCTGCGCCTCAGCAAATAGGTCGCGCAATGGCTTTGAAGAAAATTCCGTTCCAGCGACGCGCACTTTTTCATCCGTCAATTCCAGTGACGAAATTTGCCGCGCGTAAAACCACGGCTTGCCGTTTTGCAAAAACCAATCGCGCGACCAATCCGCGAGTTCGCGCGAACGTCCGCTCAATTCGTGACGCTTCGGAAATCCGAGCAGCCGTTTGTATTCGGCTTCCTGCACGTTCACCGATGGATTGGTTTCAAATAATTCGAACATTTTCAATTACGCAAAATTTTCCACGGCGTGTGCCGATTCAATCGGATTGAACTGGCAGCCTTCGACGAAGTAATCGAAAAAGTTCGGGTGCACTTCGAGTCGGCAATGCCGAACGCGTTTGACGAGATTTTCCAATTCGGTGCGTTTCGCGCGCGAAAGCAACGCGATGCACGCGCCTTCAATCGCCGCGTTGCCCACCTGCAAAATTTTTGAATCGTCAAGGTTCGGAATCAAGCCGATGCGCTTGGACGATTCGACGTTCAAATGACGGCCAAATCCGCCGGCGAGATAAAAAATGTCCGCATCGTCGAACGAAATGCCGTAGTCGTGAAAAATCACGCGCAGTCCGGCGACGTTCGCGCCTTTGGCCTGCGCGAGTTCGTTGATGTCGCTTTCGGTGAAATAAATCGGCGAATCGCTTTTCACGTTCAAAATAAATTTGTCCTCGCCGTTTTCAAAACGGCCAAGCGAATTGATGCGATTCGTCCGCAGCAATTCGCTCAACAAATCTACAAGGCCGGAACCGCAAATGCCTTCCGCCGGAGCATCGCCGATGACGCTGACGCGAATTGAACCATCGTCGGCGATTTTTATTTTTTCAATCGCGCCGGGCAGACCGGGCATTCCGCAGGAAATTGCGCCGCCTTCAAACGCCGGTCCCGCCGGACATGATACGGCGAAAGTTTTATTTTTGTTGCCAAGAATCAATTCCGTGTTCGTGCCGATGTCCATGACGGCGACGATGCGGTTTTCGTTCGCCAAATCAATCGCGAGCATACACGCCGCCGCGTCCGCGCCGACGTGTCCGCTGACAATCGGCAAACCATAAACGCGCGCCTGGGGATGAATCGGCAGCAACAATTTTTTCGCGGATTCGCTCAAACTGGTCGTCGCGCGTTTGCCTTCGCTCATCTCGATTTCGGTCAGCGAGCGATACGGATTTTGGCCGATGGAATAGACGTTCAGCCGGAAAAAAAGGTCGCGCATCGTGGAATTGCCGGCGACGACCAGTTCATAAATCGTTTGCGGGTCAACGGGGAATTCCTCAATCGCGTGCGTCAAATATCCGGCGAGCGTGCGCTGAAGCAATTTGCTTTTATCGTGCGTGTCGAAAAAAATCCGCGACATCACGTCCGAGCCGCCGAAACGCTGCGGGTTTTCAAACGAAGCGTCGGCGACAATTTCGCCGGTTTCCAGATTGAGCAATCGCAGAACAATCGTTGTCGTGCCCAAATCCATCGCGAGACCGTGAATCGGTTTGGTTGAGCGCGCGATTTCTTCGCCGTCCAATAAAATCCGGTCGCCGTCGCGTGTGACGGCAGGATCAAGTTTTAATTTTTGTGAAGTCGTCGGAAGTTGAAATGCTTCATGCTCAATTCGCATTTCGCCGCGACGCATTGTGTGACAGCGGACGATTCCGGTTTCAGAAATGATTTTGCAACGGCACGAGAGGCGGAAATTTTCCTTGAGATAATTTTCTTCCGGCGTTTTCGGCGAGAGCAAATCCATGCCTTCGGCGATTTCCACGAGACATTCCTTGCACTTGCCATTTTTCTGGCAGGAAGTTGGGACTTTGATTCCGAGCGTTTCCGCGTAATCAAACAACGAAAGACCGGGCGCAACGTCCTTATGCTGGCCGTTAAGATGTAGTTCAACGCTCACAATCGCCTTTGTTTCCAACCCGTTTCAGACCCAATATCATATAATCTCGCGGCGGCTGGCGCAATGGACACAACTATGATTCGCCATAAGCAGCTTGATTCTCGGGCGCAGTTTGGATTGCATTTCAAAAATGAACTGGTTCGCGCCCGCCCGACGTTTCAGTCCCGATTGTGTCGAACTGATTGACCGGCCTGACACCGGACAAATGTTGCTGCGTGAAGAATTGCGGATTCTCGAAAAGGCCAACCGGCGATTGGGTGGACATCACTTGATGCTGCAATGCGTCGAACGGCTCATTGGCGTTTCCGAAATCAAATCGCTGAACGTTCTCGATTTGGCAACCGGCGCGGCGGACATTCCCCGCACCATTGTGGATTGGGCCAGAAAACGTCAATTGCCGATAACCATCACTGCTGTGGACAATAATTCCGAAATCTTGAGCATCGCGCGCGAATCATGCCGCGACTGGCCGGAAATCCGGTTGGAACAACATGACTTGCGCGCGTTGCCTTACGCGCCGGAAAGTTTTGATTTGGTTCTGTGTTCGCTCGCATTGCATCATTTTGATTTGGCGGACGCCGTTGCGATTCTGCGGCGCATTCAGGAACTGGCGTGCGTCGGTTATATCGTGAATGATTTGCGCCGCAATTGGTTTTGTATTTGGGTGACGAATTTGCTAACGCCATTCTTGACGAAAAGCAGCGCGTTTCGTCGCGATGCGGCGCAATCCTGTCGCGCCGCTTTCACCGTCCGGGAATTGCGTTCTCTTGCAGAACAGGCGGAGCTAAATCATTTTCAAATCAGACGTCAGCACTTGTTTTTTCACGTGACGCTTGAAGGGCTGAAACCAAACTAACTTTTCCGGCATTTCAGCAGCGTGTGGTAAAGTCCAACTTGGTCGCGGTCTTCAATCACTTTTAATCCGCTTTCGGCGATGCAGCGCAACAAATCGGACGAGTGATACATCTGGCTGTTGCCATTGGCGATGCAGGTGAAATAAAGCGACGTTTGTTGCAGGCAAAACGCGGCGGTTTCGTTCGGCTGGCGGTCCCAAAACAATTCCAAAATATAAAGCGTGCTGCCGGCGTTCATGGATTTCGCCGCGCGTTTCAAAATGGAAATAATTTCTTTCTCGGAAAAACAATCGAGGAACTGACTCATCCAGAGGGCATCGTAATTTCCCGGCAACGGTTTGGATTCATCCAGCAAATCGGTCGCAAAAAAATCCACGCGGTTTTCCAGATTTTTTTTGCGGACATTTTCACGCGCGAGTTCCAATTGTTGCGGCAAATCGGCAATCGTGATTTTCACATCGGCGTCAAATTTCGCGCAGGCGACGGCCCATTTGCCGGTGTTGCCGCCCACGTCGAGCAAGCGTTTCGGTTTGTCCGCAAAAACAATTTTCAGTGCGTCGGGAAACGCGGCGTCGGAATAAAAATGGTCGAAGCGCAGCCAACTGTCGCGCGCGTGCGGCGGTAGTGATGACAATCCTTCGTAAAATGTTTTCCAGTCGCCGAGCGTTTTGAGGCCGACGGGTTTGCCCTGCTCGATGGATTTGTCCAAATCAAACAGACCGCGATAGCAAATGTCGTGAACGACATCCATGTTCACATGCGTCATTTCGTCGCGAAACATGAAGTAGCCGAGTTTCGTGAGCGTGAAACGGTTTTCGTTTTGATTTTCGTTCAAGCAAAACAGTCCGATGCCCAGTCCGGCTTCGAGCAAAACTTTGATTCCGTAGCGCGGCAAGGAAATTTTCGCGGCAATTTCGTCCAGCGTCATTCCCGCCGCGCCGCTTTTTTGCACCAATTCCAAAATGCCGCGATCGCGCAAAATGCGGCAGGCTTGAAATGTGACCGGCGCAAACGCGATGCGTTGCGCGGCGGATTTGGCGTCGAACGCGGAGAGATGGTCCTGCTTGAAAAAATCCGTCATGCGGAAATTTTATTTCGGGATTTCACGACTTGCGCGAGCAACGTCAGCGCGCGTTCCGGCTGTGCGACGTAAGGATTGGTTTTGTCCCAGACGTAACCGGCGAGCACCGAGCAAATCTGCCGCATAATGTCGGGATTCGCGCCCGCGGAAAAAAAGATTTCCTGCAACGTCCCTTCATACCACGCGGTGACGTAAGCGCGAAAGGTATTGATGCCCTGCATGAGATGCGCGGTGTAATCGGCCTGCCAATCCACGGTTTCGCCGCGCAACTGGCGCGCGATGAGTTTGGCGGCGCGATTAGCCGAGGCGAGCGCGAGCGTGACGCCGGAGCTGAAAATCGGGTCAAGAAATTCCGTCGCGTTGCCCGCCAGCGCGAAGCGCGCGCCGAAAAGTTGTTTCACGGAACAGGCGTAACCGGAAATTTTGCGCGGGCCGAACACGATTTGCGTTTGAGCCAATCGTTTATCCGCGCCGGGAGTTTGAGCCAGAATCGCGCGGAATTTTTCTTCCGGTTCGCCGGAAAATTTTTCAAAAAATTCCGGGCTGGAAACGACGCCGACGCTGGTTTTGCCATTGGAAAATGGAATAACCCAAATCCACGCACCACCCGGATGAATGCACGCCCAAATTTTTCCTTCTTCGCGCCCCGCCGGTCGCTGGTCGCCGGTGACGTGCGCGAGCAACGCTTCACGCGGCGGAAAATTGGACGGTTTTTCCAAATCCAACAATCGCGGCAACACGCGCCCGTAACCGCTGCAATCCAGAATGAATTTTGCTTTCACCTCGAATTTGCCGCCGTCGGCTTTTTCAATTGTCGCAAACGCATTTTCGGAATCAAATCTCACTGCCGTCACGCCGTGTTGATATAAAATTTCCACGCCGCGAGTCGCGACCGCGTCGGCGAGCGTCTGGTCAAAATCCGCGCGCGGCACTTGAAACGTGTATTTCCAACCTTCGGTGAACTGGTCGGCGAAATCGAAGTCGCAGGTTTCCCCATCGCGCAAAAAAATCGCGCCGCACTTGCGCATGAACCCGCGCGCTTCCACCGCGTCGAGCAATCCGGCTTCCTTGAGCAAATCCATGCAATGTGGCAGCAGACTTTCGCCGATGACGAAGCGCGGGAAAATCTGCTTCTCCACGACCAGCAATTTGAAGCCCTGCTGATGCAACAACGCCGCCGCGCTCGAACCCGCCGGGCCGGCGCCAATAATCAAAATATCCGTCTCAATCGGTTTCATCATTTTTATCGAATCCAAAAATTTTCTGCGCGTCCTCGGATTGCAACCATTCCGCCACGCGCGCGATGTCCTCGCTCAATGGACGATCATTTTCCAATTTCGGCGAAATGGCGCGAACCAAATCGTAAAGTTTTTTGTAATCGCCGCACGTGATATTTTTTGGCACTCGTAAATCCGCCGCCTGCGCGAGCGCGAGCGTTTCAATCGCCAGAATTTTCCACGCGAGCGGCAGCGCGGCGCGCGTCATTTTCGCTGCGTGCAATCCCATGCTGACGACATCCTGATTGTTCGCGTTCGTCGAAATAGTTTGAATGGACGCCGCCGTGCCAAGCAAACGCAATTCCGCCGCGAGCGAAGTGGCGAGCAGTTGCGCGCCGCTGAAACCGGAATTCAATCCGGGCGCGCCGCCTGCGAGCATCGGCGGCAAACCGCGACTGTAACGCCAATTCACGAGCCGCTCGATTTGTCGTTCGGCGAGCAATGCAATTTTAATCAAACCGATTCGCAGATAATCGCTGACCATCGCGATTTGCTGGCCGTAAAAATTGCCGCCGTGAATCACCATTTCGCTGTCGGGAAAAATCAGCGGATTGTCCGTGCTCGCGTTGAGTTCGCGTGTGACGACTTCGGCGACGTGCCAGTGCGCTTCCTGAAACGCGCCGAGCACTTGCGGCGCGCAACGCAGCGAATACGGGTCTTGAATTTCCGCGCCCGCCTCAATCGGCTTGGCCTGCGAACCCCATTGATGTTCGTCAATTTTTTTCGCAAATGCCGGATGCGTTCGCAATGAATCGCTGATGCGTTTCGCGGAAAGCGATTGTCCGTGAAAACCGCGCGCTTTGTGAATTTGTTGGCAAAGCGCTTCCGGTTCGCCGTCGAGCGCTTGAAACAGACACGCGGTCAAAATTTCCAGCCAGCGCAAAATTCTTTCCGCTTCGTGCGTCGCGAGCGCGGCCAGTCCGGTCATCGCCGAAGTGCCGTTGACGAGCGCGAGACCTTCCTTGCATTTCAAAACGGCGGGCGCGAAGCCAATTTTTTCCAGCGCGTCAATCGCGGAAATTCTTTCGCCGTTAAAATTGGCATGGCCGAAACCGACGAGCAACTGCGCCATGTGCGCGAGTGGAACCAAATCGCCACTAGCGCCGACCGAACCTTCGCTGGGAATTTCCGGCAACACATCTTTGTTCAACGCAGCAATCAGCAATTCGAGCAATTCTTCGCGGATGCCGGAAAATCCGCGCGCCAAAGTGTTCGCGCGCGCGAGCATGATGGCGCGCGTTTCCGCTTCGGAAAACAATTCGCCCTGCCCGACGGACAAATGGTGGAGCAAATGGATTTGATGCTGCGCCAAATCTTTTTCGCCGATGCGAAATCCGCTCAACGGACCGAAGCCGGTGTTGATGCCGTAAATCGCGCGCGGCTGCGCGGCGAGTTTTTCAACGAGTTCGCGACTGCGGCGGATGAGCGGTCGCGCGCCATCGGCCAGCGCGCAGGCATTTTTCAACGCGGCAATTTGCCAGAGTTCGGCGATGGAAAGTTTATGTCCGTCGAGAGTAATCATGCGCGCGTCGGGTCAAAAAACATGCCGCCAACCTTTCACAAGATTCGCGGCGCGATTCAAAACAATTTTGTGTTTGGATTATAGATTATTTCCGTTTCAAAGCGTCAATTGCGTCCATTGCGTCTTTTTGGATTTTTGGGTCGGAACTTTTCAACAGTGGCTCGATTGAAGGAATGGTGCTTTTGTCGCCTAATACCGCGAGCGTGCGACAGGCATCGCGAACGATGTTCACCGTCGGATTTTTGAGCAATGGCACGATTTCCGGCACAGCGGATGTCGCGTTGAGGCCGCGCAGCGATTTCAAGCCGTCAATCACCGTGTCCGTGTCGGATGATTTCAAAAGTTTGCAAATGGCTGCGACGTCGTCCGCGCTCACTTGCGCGTGTAGCGAACCGAGCACGCGGGCGGCTTTGCGGGCAACTTTGTCGCGTGAATCGCCCAAAAGTTTCTTGATGGCGGGCAATGCTTTCGTGCTGGTTGGATATTGTTTTTCCAGATGCTGCAACGCGCTGGTGACCACGCTTTCCTTGGGCGAACTCAAATCGGTAATCAACTGGTCTTCAGATTTTTCCGCCGCGAACGCCGGCAATGTGAAACCGGCCAAAGCGAGCAGCAACGACACGGTTAGAATTTTGGCACAAACACTTTTCATAATGGCTCCTTCCATTTTAATTATTTTTTGGTTTTGGTTGAACGACTTTGAAAAAATTAACGAAGCGGCGTTCAAGATGTCAATACGATTGGCAATTCATTTGAGCCGTCTGCGTTGACAAGTTTTCGCCCGCCGTTAGCATGACTTGCCGCGCGTGATGGACAAAAAAACAGCCCCGGAAACCAAAGCCAGCCGGAAAAATATCCATTGGTCAGGCTCCGGCAAAATGCGTGGCGGACGCCGAGGCGTCTGGTTCTTTATCACCGCGTTGCGAATTCTTGGATTGCGCGCGACTTACGCTTTGACCATTCCGGTGGCGATTTATTTTTCATTCCGTTCGCCGGACGTTCCCGCCACGATGGATTTTCACCGGCGTATTTTCGGTCCTGTTCCGTGGTGGAAACGCCGCTGGCTCGTGTTCAAACATTTCTTTTCCTTTGGCCGCGCGTTGATTGACCGTACCGCCGTGCTCGCGGGCGACACGCGGCATTTTTCATTTTCCTTCGACGGCGAACATCATTTGCGTAACGCGCTGGCCGAGGGTCATGGCGTTTTATTGCTCACCGCGCACATCGGCAACTGGGAAGCCGCCGGACAATTGCTTTCGCGCATCGGCGCGGTCATCAATGTGACCGGCTTCGACAACGAATCGCCTGAAGTTCGCGCATTACTCAATCAAGCGAGCAAGGCGAATTTTCGCCTGCTGCCGCTGACCGGCTCGCCGACCGACGCCATCGCGCTTGTCGCGGCGTTGAAACGCGGCGAAATCGTGGCCATGCTCGGTGACCGCGCTTACGGCAGTGCGTCGGCCAGCATCCCGTTTCTTGATGGCACGGCGGCGTTTCCTGTCGGCGCGTATGTGATGGCCGCGATTGCCGGCGCGCCGCTCGTTCACGTTTTCAATCTGCGCGAATCCGGCGGCCATTACCATTTCTTCGGCTTCCCGCCGCAACGCCCGCAAATGCCGCCGCATCATCAGCGCGATGCCTACCTGCGCGATTGCGCCGCGCGTTTTGCCGCCAATCTCGAAAAAATTCTCCTGCGCGACCCGATGCAATGGTATAATTTTTTCCCGTTCTGGGAAAAAGATGAATCACCACAACCGCCGTCGAAATTGAAATCCGAATCATGTCCATCACCATAGAAAACCTCATTCCGCATCGCGCGCCGATGCGTTTCATCGAAACACTTGATGAACTTTCGGAAAAAATCGCCGTGGCCACCGCGCATTTCGACGCGGAAAATTTCGCCGTGAGCGATGACACGGTGCTGGAAACTGCGCTCATCGAATGCGCCGCGCAAACCGCCGCTGCCGCGCTGGGACGCGGCAAGGAAAATGGCGACCGTTCCGGCGCGGAAATGGGAATGCTCGTGGCGGTTTCCAACTTCAAAATCGAATCGCGCCCACCTGCCGGAAAAAAACTGCGGATTGAAATCGCTGAACGAAAACGGATTGGCCCGATGCAAATCATTTCCAGCAAAATTTTTTGCGACGGACATCAAATCGCCTCGGGAGATTTGACGCTCTATGCGTGAACCGGCCGTGGCTATCGCCGGTTGCGGTGCGATTTCCGCCGCTGGTCGGGGCGTGAACGCTCTGCGCGACGCATTGCGCGCCAACATCAGCGGCCTGCGCGCGTGTGAATGGTTCGATTCGCCGCGTTTTCAATCCAAAATGGTCGGTGCTATTCCGCAAGTAGAAAAGGTTGGCGAAAGTGATAATCCAGTTTGGCAACTCGCAACGACGGCGTTGACGGAAGCGCGCGATTCGGCGAGTGACATTCTGAAGAAAATTCCGGCGGAACGGATTGGCCTCGCGCTTTCCACGACCAAAGCCAATATCATCGCGCTGGAAAGGCTCGCGGAAAATCGCACTTGTTCGGAAAAAACCAAACGCCATTTGCAGGGAAATTTGCTCGCGACTGATTTGGCGACGGAATTTGGCGCGCGCGGTCCGGTTCAATGCGTTTGTGTGGCCTGCATTTCAGGATTGGTCGCGCTACAACAAGGCGCGAAAATGATTCAACGCGGCGAAGCCGACGCCGTGCTGGTCGCCGGCGTGGATTGTTTGTCCGCGTTTGTCATGGCCGGATTCACCGCACTCAAAGCGCTCGACCCGAATGGTTGCCAGCCGTTCGACCGAAATCGTTGCGGCTTGAGTCCAGGCGAAGCCGGCGCGGCCATCGTTTTAGTTCGCGGCGAATTGATTTCGTCTCCCAAAATCATTTTGCGCGGCTTGGGCGTAAGCAACGACGCGAATCATTTGACCGGCCCGTCGCGCGACGGCTCGGGACTGGCGCAGGCCATTCGTGTTGCGCTGAACTCCGCGCAATTGTCGCCGCAACAGATTGATTACGTCAACGCGCACGGCACCGGCACACCTTACAACGACGCGATGGAATCACTCGCGTTGCAAACCATTTTCGGCGAAGCCTGCCCGCCGTTCAGCGGCGCGAAGGGAATGCTCGGCCACACGCTTGGTGCGGCGGGCGTGCTGGAAACGATTTTGTGCGCGCTGGCGCTGCGGGAAAATTTTTTGCCCGGCACGCCGCGATTAAATTCTGTCGCCGATGGCGTTCCCGCGAGCATCGTGCTTGAACCGAAATTTAGCGCGCAGTTGAAAAACGTTTTGAAATTAAACACCGGATTTGGCGGCGTCAACGGCGCGCTCATTTTAAGCCATGAATAAAATTTTCATCGCGGCGACCCATCGCGTCACGGCAACGGATTTGAAATCCGCGAAACTTGGCGCGCGCTTTGGCCGGCTCGATTTGCAAAGCCAGCTTGCTTTGCTTGCTGTTGAACCCTTTGCGGTGGAATTTGAAAAATTTCCACGCGATCGCATCGCCATTTGCCTCGCGACCAACGCCGGTTCGTTGACGACGGATCTGGAATTTTGGAAAGGCAATGATACCGTCGGCGGCCCAAGCCCGACATTGTTCGCTTATACCTTGCCGAGCGCGGCGCTGGGCGAGATCGCCATTCGCCACCGGCTCACCGGCCCGAACTTGTGTTTTATTGGCAACAGCGAAAACCTTTTGTCTGAAGTTGCGGATTTATTGCGGCGCAACGAAGCGGATGGTTGTGCGTGTGTTTATTGCAATGTGATTTCAGGGGAAGTCGCGAAACTGATTGGCATTTCGACTTCAGCCAGCGCGCACGCTTGTTTCGTGATACTTGACAGATGAATTGTCCTAAATCGGCGTTTTCTTGACCATTCTCCATTCAGGAAAAAGTTAAGTCCGTGATGAAAATTCCCTTTTTCATCAGAGTGGCTCGTATTTTGACTAATGATTTTGATGAGGTAACTGTTGTCGAAGCGGTTTCGCAAACATAATCCACATCATCAACGACAATCACGCCCTTTCCGGGGGGCCAAAATGACAGAGGTAATCGTCGGGGAGCGGCGGTCATCCCGAGTGCGCGGCGGAATAGAAAATCGTGGCGTTTTCCGGCAATTGACTCGCCGACAAGACTGCGGTCTGTTCCAATGTCTGTAATTCCACTTCAAAATCTGCGAAGGTCTGGGCGCGGATACTGACTGAACGCGGAATAGAATCTCCATCTGTTGATTCTCTTGTAAAAATCGCCAAAGCCTCGAAAGTGAAGGTCAGTGAATTGGTGAAAGGCATTTAATCCGCCGTTGCCAGCCACAACAGATTTGAATCCCGCTCCGCTTCGCGTTTGATTTCCCAACCGGCAAATCCGGCGCGGCGCAACATCACTTCTATTTCGGCCTGCGTCTGAAAATGCAGCCCTTCCTCGGTTTTGTTGTGGCCTAATCGCGTGGCAATTTTCTCCCAAAACGCGACGCTCTCATGTCCGGCGTTTTTGCCGCGCGCGGCGTCGCGTAAAATTAATTTGCCGCCCAGACGCAAGGCGCGGCGGGCTTTGGCGAGAATCATTTCCTGTTTCTCCGGTGTCCAGTAATGCAGCACATCCAACAGCAAAACGGCGTCGCAGGCAGGAAATTCAAATTCGAGGATGTTTTGAAATTCAAACCGGATGCGCGGATGGCGCGGCGCGGTGCGTTGGGCGACGCGAATTTTCTCCGCGTCGTAATCCACGCTTAAAAAATTCCTGCCGTCGGTGATTTGCGCCAGCCAATGGGTCGCCAGACCGTAGCCGCAGCCCAAATCGAGAATGAATCCTTGACGCGGCACGACTTCGTCCAACGCCGCGAACAGCGGGTCCATTTTCATTTTCCAATGCACGAATTGTTCGACGAATTTTCCCTGATAGCGGTAGAGCCGCGCGACTTTGCGGTGCAAAACGCGCGGCGTGTTGAGTTCATCCAATTGTTGCTGCAACGCGGCGCGGATGATTTTTTCGCAGTGGCGCATCAACGCCGTCGCGCCTTGCGAATAATCAAAATTTTGCGGCGTGACGCGAGGCAAGGCGCGAACGGCGGCGTGATACAGCTCGAACCAGTAGGCGGCGCGCGGCATGGCGGTGTTGGTGTCACACAAAATAACCGGCAAAATGTCCTGTTTCATTTCGACGGCCAGTTCAAACGCGCCGCGATGAAAGCGTTGCACAAATCCGTCGGACGAGCGCGTGCCTTCGGGATAAAAATGCACGGATGCGCCGGACGCCAGTTTTTCGCGGCAGCGGCGCAGCGTGGCCTCGGGATTCTCCGGCTCGACCATGACATGACCGAGTAGCTTGCAGCCGATACCGAGAATCGGCGTGTCGAAGATGCGTTTCTTAGCCGTTTGCCGGATGTCGGTAGGCAAGCCGACCATCAGCACGACATCCACCGCCGATTGGTGATTGCTGATGATGATGCAGGGCGGCGAAAAAGTTTCGGGCGCAAGGTTGTGAAATTCCGTTTTCCCGAACGGAAATGATTTAATCAATCCGCGCGCCTGACGGCGCGTGGCACGGCGCAATTTGTCATCGGCGGTGCGCGGCAAAAAGATTTTCAGCAGCGGGCGCAAAATGTAATACAGGAAAATTTGGCTGACGGCCAAATACAGCGCGGCCCAAATTGTGCCGAGCAAATGCCACCAGCGCGGCGCGCCGCGCGGTTGTTCGCGGAACAGAAGCAAATCCATGAGCAGCGGCGTGAGAATCATCGTCGCGATGAACGCGAACACCATGCCGAGCAGCACGGTCGTGCCCATTGAAAATAAAACCGGATGCCGGGCGAAAATCAGCACGGCAAATCCGAAGATGGTCGTCAGCGCCGAAATCAAAACGGACGCGCTCGTCGGCGCGATGCGCGGCGGGCGTCCGCGCCAGACATCCAATTTGCTGGTCGCCAGAAAAATGCTGTAATCTTCGCCGATGCCGATGACGAAAATGACAAACACGCTGTTCATGATGTTAATCGGCAATCCCAGCCAGCCCATCGCGCCAAACGTCCACAACAAACCGAAGGCCAGCGGCAACAATGTGGCGACGACCAGTTCAATCGAGCCGAGCGCAAAATAAACAATCGCCGCGACGAAAATTCCCGTCCAGACGGCAAAATGTTTCATGCCCTGTTTCGCCAGTTGCGCAATGTGAACGGCGAAATTTTTCTGGTCGAGCACAATCATTCCGGGCAATGCGGCGCGCAATTTCCCGACCTGCGAGCGGTCGCTCAATTTGACGAGCGTGCTGACGGCGTTATCGTCCGCGCCAAACGATACGCGCTCGCTCAACGCCTGTTCCAGTGGCGTGCCGCGAAACGTTTCCGGTGAAATCATTTTTGGTTCGCTGTCGAGTCGTTGCCAGAAAAGGTCGAAGGCGTCCGCGCGAAATCCCAGTTCGCCGCCGACTTGTTGCAAGATTTGGCGCAAAGCCGCGCAGCGCGCCGGTGTCCAAAATTGCTGCCAGCGATGAATGTTGGTTTCCTGTGTCGCGATTGAAGGGCAAACGGTAGCGAGCGAATAAACGCCGGTCACATCCGGTTCACGCGCGAGGATTTCGGCGGCGCGGTCATTTTGCGCGAGCGCGTCATCCACGGTTTTCCCGCGCGCGACCACCAACGTCATGCCCAGCGCGTCGCCCCATGTTTCGCGGATGGATTGTTCGTCCGCGCGCGTGGATTCGGTGATGCCGTTAAGTTTGGCGATGTCGCCTTCAAACCGCAGCCGTTTCACGCCGAACGCCGTGACCACTGTGAGCGCCAGCACGACCAGTAAAAGCCAGAGTCGCCAGCGCGTTTGCCAGCGGTGAAAATTTTCAAACAATTGCGTGAGCCATAACGAGGATGTTTCATTCTTTTTTGAAAGCGGCACGAGCAACGGCAAAACTATCAAGGCGAATGCCGCCGAACACAACACGCCGATGGCGCCAAAAATACCGAGTTGTTGATAGCCGTGCATCGGCGAATTGGCCATGACCATGAACGCGGCGATGATGGTCAGCGCGCCGATGCACGTCGGCAGCACGAGCCGTCCGACGATTCGCCCCGCCGCTTTGCGGTCGAGTTCGCCCGCGTTTTCGAGGTGATACACGACGTAGATTCCGTAATCCACCGTGATGCCGATGGCGATGGTCGCAAAGCCGGTCGCAATCGCCGATAAATGTTTGTCCCACAACGCCAGCGCCGCGCCCGCGACCAGCGTGCCGAACAGCGACGGCAAAAATACCATCGCCGCCAGCCAGCGACGGCGATACGCCGTCACGCACAAAATGAACATTGCCGCCAGACCGAGAAAAATACAGCGCGTCGCGTCGCTTTTGATGAGTGTCGCGTTGTCCACCGTCATGCGATGGCCGCCGGTGATGGCAACGTGAACGCCGGGAAATTCTTCTTCGACGGCGCGCGCCGTTTGCAACATTTCATCCACGAGCGCGGCGCTTTGGCCGGAATTGGACGAGGGGAATTTTGGCTCGGCCATGAGCAACACATGGCGGCCATCGCTGCTGACCAATCGTCCGTCATCAATGTGCGCGCTGCCAAATCCGGTTTGCAACGGCACGACTTTGGCCAGCACGAGGCTGCTCATGCCAATTGGGTCGGCGGCGACCACGTCTTTCAAAACCATGCCTTCCGGCCCGGCGAGTTTGCGGCGCATGACCGTGAGAAATTCGCGCACGGAATTCGTTTCCAGTTTTGATGCCAGAATTTGCGCGTCAGCTTCGGTGAATAAATTCGGCAATGCACCGGTCAAAAAATCCACAACCTGCCGCTGGCCGGAATTTTCAAAACGATAAGTGATTTGCGCAAATGCCGAGTTGGTCGCCAACGTGGCATAAACGGCGTCTGCCGCGCGCGCGAGCGTTTCCGAATCGGCATTGGTGACGCCGACATCAATATACACCCGGTCAATCTGATGAAATTTTCGCAACGTGTATTTATAATCGTCCACCGTCCGGTCACGCTGCGGCAGCGTGGCGAGAATGTCCTCGTCCAAATCAATCCGCGAAGAAATCCAAACGCTGGCGGCGGCAACCAGCAGCGTTGCGAAAAAAACCGCGCGCCGATGCGCCGATAACCACAAATACAAGCGCGTGTATAATTCGGATTTCATTTTGAGCGGAGAATTCGCGCCACGCTGTAAGTTGCAATCGTTCCCAACACGCCCAAAGCCGTGGCCAGAACCAGACTGCCTACGCACCATTCCCCAAAGTATTGCCAAATCAATTGGCGCGAGATGTCATGGGTGGAAAAATTCAGCGTGTTTCCTGTGCAAAGCCAGTGTCCCAACACCAATTCGCCGTATAAAATGAACGGAATGACCGGTGGAATGGAAATATTGCTGGCCAGCAGCGCAATCGCCTTGTTCAAACGCAGCCAATGCGCAATCGTCACCGTCGTGAGCATTTGGATTCCCCACAACGGCGCGATGCCGCAAAACAATCCGATGCCCACCGCGAGCGCCAGTCGCGCCGGTTCATGCGCGTGGTCGGAAAAAATTTCCACGATGATTTCGCGAATGGACTGTTTTTTTCCAAATGAACGCGCCGCGCGAATGTTTTCCGGCACAATCCACGATTGCAAAACCAATCCGATATTCATCGTTGTGATGCGCACCAAATCCACCACCGGACGGAAATGCGAGTTGCGGATGCCGTCAATATAAACACATTTCACCGGCACTGCGACGACCGGTGCGCCGACCCACGCCGCACGCACCATGAATTCCAGTTCAAACGCGTAATGTTCGGAGCGCGCCTTCAATTTCCGCGTCAATTCCAGTGGATAACAGCGGAAACCGCATTGTGTGTCGCGCAAACGAATTCCCGTTTCCACCCGAAACCAAAAATTGGAAATGCCGTTGGAAATTTGCCGATGCCAAATCGCGCCGGCTTCGCGAAGGTTGCGAATCCCGACGACCAGCGCGTCCGGTTGCGTTTCCGCCGCCGCAAGAAATTTTGGCAAATCTTCCGCGAAATGCTGGCCGTCGGCATCCATCGTAATCGCGTGCGTGAAACCGAGTTCGTTTGCCCGCGCAAATCCCGCACGCAACGCCGCGCCTTTGCCGGAATTTTTTTCCAGACAAATCAGTGTGCAATCGGGCAATTCCGGCAACGGCGGCGTTGAGCCGTCGTCCACGACAAACACCGGACAAAATTGTCGCGCCGCGCGCGCGACGGCGGCGACGGTCGCCGGATGATTGTAGCACGGAATGACGATGCAGAGTTTCATCGCAAATCCACGAACGTGCGCCGTTTCCGCGTTTCCGGCGGCATTTGCAATGACTCGATTTCCGCGGACGAAACCCGCCGGATTTGCGGCGCGATTTTTGCGCGCGCCTGAATTGCTTCGCGCAAAACCGCCGGCGAAGCACCGCCGTGAAACAAAATTTCCACCGAGTCGGACAATTCACTTTCCACGCGCGCGACAATCACAAATGATTTCACGCCGCCGGTTTCCTCCAAAACCATTTGCAGTGTCGAAGGAAACAGCGACGCGCCTTTGAATTTTAATTTTTGATGCTTGCGCCCGACAATCGGGCCGAGGCGTGGCGTTTTTCTGCCGCATTTACATTTTTTGGAATACAAAGCCGCGCAATCGCCGGTGCGATAACGGATCAACGGCATCGCTTCTACACCAAAAGTTGTTGCGGTTACTTCGCCAACCTCACCGTCGGGTAAAATATTTCCGTCGTCATCGAGGATTTCAACGTGCAGTTGCCCGTCATGCAAATGACCGCCTGTGCTCGCGTCGCACTCGCAAAATGAATTCGCCAGTTCCGTCACGCCGTAAGTGGAAAAAACTTTTGCGCCCCAGTTTTTTTCAATCGCCGCGCCAGACGTGTTCAGCCGAAAATTCACGTCGCGAATCGGTTCGCCGATGCAAATCGCTTTTTTTACCGGACAATGCTTCAAATCAAATTTTACTTCGTTCGCCTTTTCGGCGATGGCGCGCAAAAATGAAGGCACGGCGACAATCGCCGTCGGTTGGACACGCTCAATCATTTCCAGCACGAGCATCGGCGAGGACGGCCCGACGCGCACGACGGCGCAGCCCAGTTCGCGCAATCCGAGCGAGTAAGCCAACCCCGCGATGAAACAGCGGTCGAGTGCGACGGCGACAAGCACCGTGTCGCGTTTGGTGAGTCCGGCGCAGGTGAAGGAAATAGCTTCGTTCAGCGCGAGCCGCTGCGTGTCGGATTCCGTCAGCATCCACAAAAGCGGTTTGCCCAACGTGCCGCTGGTCGTGACGATTTCCACAATTCGTTCGCGTGACACGCAGAGAAAATCCAGATTGCGCGCCGATAACATTTGTTTGTCCACCGTCGGTAAATCTTCGGGTCGCGGCGTTTTTTTCCAATCACGGAACAAGTCGCGGTAAAACGGCGAATTCTTTTTTGCGTAACGAAACGCCTCATCCCATTTTTTTTCGAACGCGCGTGTCATTTTCTGGCTGCTGATTCTAAATAATGCACCGCACAATGACCAGCCGCGACACCCGTCGCAAGGCAACAACCCATAACACGTGCGCTGGCGATTGCATCCGCGTCTGCGCTGATGGTTTTACCGGCCATAAACAAATTTTTCATGCCTTTGGCCCGCAAAGAACGCGCAGGAATCTCATAATGAGTATTCGGCGGTAAATAACGCAGACACACTTTTCCATCCGGCGACCATTGTTCGATCGGCCAACAACAACGTGCGATGGCATCGGGGAATTTGCGTCCGGCTAAAACGTCCGCGCCACTCAAAAGATATTCGCCAATAATCATTTGTCCGGCGCGCCGGGCGGGCGCAAAATTTTCCAATGGCGTAAGACAATTCTCAAAACCAGAAATATTCCGGCGTAAGAATTGGATGACTTGCGGAATCTGCTCCGGTCGGCCGGTAAATTTGACGGTGACGGCATCCGGTTCAAGATTCGGTTGAAAATTCAGCGGCGGAAATCCGGCGCGGGCCAACGGCAACAGGATTTGCGCGGCGTCAGCAGGCGAAAATAATTTTCGCATGACATGGTGCAACGGAAAAATCACAGCCGACGCCTGTGTCGCTCCATCGGTCGCCAGACATTCCGCTCCGACGGCATACGCGACTTCTGCGCTGCCGCTGCAATCAATGATTGCGCCGACATGAAAACCGTTGATGGAAACAATTCGGTTTCCTTCCGCCATAACCTTGGCCAGTGGCGTGTTCCAACAAGTCTGCAATTTTGGCGTAGCGGCAAAAAAAATTTCGGCGGCTGCACGAAATTTTTCCGAGCGATAAGGCAAAATCCAGACACGCCCGGTTTTCACCGGCGCAGTTTCAGCGATTGCTTCGGTGAATTCGCACGTGAAACCTTCGTTGAGAAATTTTCCATCTTCGTCAAAAAGCCCGCAAAGTGTGGTCAATCCGCTGAAACCGCCGGTGCCGCCCGGCGCGGCATTTTTGTCGAGCAACAACACGCGACAGCCGGCACGCGCAGCGGTAATGGCGGCGGCGATTCCGGCGGCGCCACTGCCGACGACGGCGATGTCAAAAGTTTCAGTCATGGATTCAGCAGCCGGTGGCGAAGTCCGGCGGCGAATTCAACCGCTTCGGCCCGGCTTAAAACGGTGGCAGCATGAACAACGGTCAATCGCAGTTCGCCGCGAAAATAATAAAAGATCGTGCCGATGCCCGGCGATGGCGTCACGGCGGCGACGTGCGTGCAATCCCGGACGGTCGCGCCCAGAAAATTTTCAAGTCGTGGATTGACGACGGCGGTGTCGCCAAAAAACAGCGAACAAATTTCCCCGCGCAAACCGCGTTTGAGCGCGGCGGCAAAAACCGGCAACGGCAGAAAGCGGAACAGTTCAGAGAGAATCAATCCACTTTCGAGCAAACCGTCGCGCATCGCCTGCACGGTTTGCGTTTTCAGATAGGCGATGGCGTCGGCCAGCGAATCAAGATTTTCCGGGAAAAACTGGATCATCAACATCCCGACCTGATTGCTGAAAAGATTCTCCAACCCGCCTTTTGTCCGCAATCCGACCGGCACGGGCAGAACATAACTCGGGCTTGGGTGGTAAAGTCGTTGGTGCAGGCGATGCAATTCCATCAACGAAGAGGTGGCGTGAAATTGCGCGTCGCCCAAAATTCCGCAATAGCGCGTGGCATTGGCACGGATACGCGTGGTTTCTTCACCAGAAAATTTTTCGACATGGACGAACAATTGAGGCGGCGCGCCTTTTTGGCGGTGGCCGAGCGAACGCGGCGGTCTTTTGCAAAAATCGTCCAGTTGATGAAGATTTTTCCAGCCGGACTTGATTCGCTGGAACAAACTTAAACCCGCGCGGTGCGGCGGCGAATCCGTGCCCAGCAGGTTTGATTTTTCATCGCCGACCGCCGCCAGGAAATGTTCAGCCGCCAGCGCGTCCATGAGCGCGTGCGTCCAGTTGAAAACAACATCCATGCGTCCGTGAGCACGACGCACTAGGTCAAAACGCATCAATTCGCCGCGCTGTATCGCCAGCGGCGTGTTGAGAATTTTTTGGCGGACATCGGCATTTTCGTCGTGAACACAAACCTGTGGCGCGATTGGATTTCCACGCGGCAATTTCCATTTCGGTTTGAACCATCCGGCAATTTTCGCGTTGAGAACTGGAAATTGCTGTGCCAGTTTCGCCAGACGATGCTGCAACGCTTCAGGCGTGATGGCGGTGTCCAATTCCAAAACGATCTGGCAGGAATTGCCGGCAAATCCGTGGCGGCGCAGTTCGTGATCGAAGCCAAGCATGAGATAGTCCAGGCCGTTGAGACGCGGATCATTTTTCATGCACGAGGCGGGCGACCGTGGCCGCGAGCGCGCGGACGTTCAGCAAAGTCGCGTTGGTGATTTCGCTTTCGGGAATCCACAGCCCGTAATGCGTTTCGATGAACAGCAGCAATCGCACGAGCGACATGGAATCAAAACCGGCGGCGACCAGATCGGTTTCGGACGTCAGATTGGTTTCTGGCGCGAAAATTTCCCGGCGCAGAAACGCGAGTAGTTCAATTTCAATTTCGCCCTGTCCCATCATTCAAACGGCAGCCAAGTTTCGGCGAATTTTACCCGTGACCGCCGTGCGCGGCAAGGCATCAACCACATGAAAACGCGACGGAATCTTGAACGCCGCAAGATGTTCGCGGCAAAAAGCGGGCAAATCTTCAAATCCATTCGCCACCGCCGACAAAACGATTTCGGCTTCCACCACTTCGCCCAAATGCGGATGCGCGCGGCCAAACACGCGTGATTCCGCCACGGCCGGATGGCGATTCAGCACCGCTTCGATTTCTTCAGGAAACACTTTTCGCCCGGCAAGATTGATGACCGCCGTTTTGCGACCGGCTAAAAATAAAAAACCCTCCGCGTCCAGCCAGCCGATGTCGCCCGTGGCAAACCAGCCGTCCGGCAATAATTTCTCGCGCGGAATCCACGGCGCGGTATAGGCGTCGAAAATTCCCGGACCGGACACGGCAATTTCGCCCACGCCTTCGGCATCGGGGGAAATGATTTTTACGCGAAAATCTTCAATTGCCCGGCCAACGGAATTACAACGATGTCTTGGATCGTCCGTGTTCAAGCTAACGAGACCAAGTTCGATGATGCCCAATCCCGAAACCAATGGCTTGCCGAAGCGTTTCAAAAAATTGGCGGCGACTTCCTTCGGCAATGCACAAGTGGTAGAGACCGCCATGCGCGCGGAATCCAGATTCAAATCGGAATTGTCGCACGCGAGCAGCGCATAGTGAAATGGCGCCGCGTAGAGAAAAGTCCCGCGATGACGATTGACGGTTTCTAAAAACGCCCGTGCTAAAATGTGTCGTGTTAGAACAATAGTCGCGCCCCGGCTTAAATACAAAACGATGGTGATGAGAAAATGATGCGCCATCGGCAGACACCAAATCACCGTATCATTTTCGGAAATCCGAAATGCCTTATTCGCAGCGAACACGCGAGCGCGAACGGTTTCATGGCAAAGCACAACACCTTTGCGCGCGCTGGTCGTGCCGGAAGTGAACCGGATAAACGCAATGTTCAATCCGTGATTATCCGGCAAAGTCGCTCGGTTCAAGCACGTCAAAAAACAATTCGGCTGCAATGGTTCGCTTTGACCAAGAGATTTTTGGCTTAAAATTGCGGACAATTCCATCGTCTCCGCGATTTCAGACCATTCTTCCAGCGGACATTCCACCGGCACGGGAACGACGATGACGTTGATTTTCCAGAGCGCAAACGTCAGCGCCACATAATCAATGCAATTGGGAAAACACAGGCCGACGCGGCTTTCAGGAACGAGACCAAACCTTTTTAATTTTTCCGCCCAGAAATTGATTTTCTCCGCCAAAGCTGCGTAGGAAATAATTGTAGAATCTTCAATCAACGCCGGCTTTTGCGGCCAGCACTCAACAGCGGCGTCCAGTAATTCGGTTAGATTCATGTTCCGAGCTTTTCAACGCGGAGCCTAGGCCAACTTTAATTGCCCGTCAATTTGTTGGCTTATCTAGGATAAGCATGATTCCATTAAAGTGTATTGACCGCACTTCCTACGGATAATAAATGGTTCAAGTAGATTAAAATAAATCCAATACCAATAATCAGCCAAACCACCGCAACCAGATAAAACAAGGTTGGAATCGGTGATTTAATTGGATAACCGCAGTGTGGACAATGAAAAGCTTCTTTGCTTATCAAATTATGGCAAGCACCACATGTCCCTAATTGAGGATTTTCCTCTGACATAAAATCAATTTGACAAAACCTGCAAAATTTACATTAGCTCTAAAGCGAGCCAATACTAACTACCTCGGCCGCGAAGTCACAGCCATTTTGCCGATGTCGGCGATCACGTCCCATGCCGGCCCCGGAAATTTGTGCATTTGCGTCAGCACTTCTTCAAAGGCGCTCAAGAACCATTCCACGTCTTCGCCGCTGATGACGAGCGGCGGCAGCAGTTTGATGACGTCAATGTGATGTCCCGCGACTTGCGTGAGAATATGATGTTTGTCGAGCAACGGAATGACCGCCGCCTGCGGGAAAAGATTTTTGTCCAGCGCGTGCATCAAACCCCACGCCGTTTTCAAACCGAGCGAGCGCGGCGAACCGAATTCGATGCCCATCATTAAACCGCGCCAGCGGACTTCCTTGAGAAATTCAAAGCGCGGAATCATCGCGCGAATGCCTTCACCGAGACGATTTCCCAAATCGCGCGCTTGAGCGATCAAGTTTTGACGGTCAATCACGTCCAGCGCCGCCAGTCCCGCCGCCATCGCAAAACTGCCCTGGCTGAACGTTGAGGAATGCACCACCGACCGTTGCATGCTCGAAAACACTTTTTCGTGGATCCATTTTTTGCAGAGCACCGCCGCGACCGGCACGTAACCGCCAGAAAGCGCCTTGGACAAAATGACGATGTCCGGGTCAACGTCGCTATCGTGTTCAATCGCCAAAAATTTGCCCGTGCGTCCCATGCCCGCCTGCACTTCGTCGTCAATGAACAGCGCGCCGTGTTTGCGGCAGAGCGCGGCGGCTTCGCGCAAATAACCCGGCGACGGGATGTTCACGCCTTTGCCCTGCACCGGTTCGACCACGAACGCGGCCACATCTTTCTTTTGCAATTCACGTTCCAGCGCCGCCAGATCGTTGAACGGAATCATGCGGCAATCCGTGAGGAACGGCGCGAAGCCTTCGCGAAAACTTTCGTCGCCGTTGAGCGACAACGCGCCGTAAGTCAAACCGTGAAATGCTTTCTGGCAATGCAGGATGGCCGGTTTGCGCGTGGCGCAACGGGCGTATTTGATGGCCGCCTCGACGCCTTCCGCGCCGGAATTCGCGAAGAACACCATGTCCAATTGGTTCGGCATCCGTTTTTTCAATTCTTCCGCCAGCAAGCCGGCCAGCAACGGCGCTTCCATTTTCACCAGACTCGGATAATCCGCGTTCATGAAATCAATCAACACACGGCGCACTTCGGGATGATTGCGCCCCAAGCTGAAAACGCCGTAACCGGAAAGAAAATCAAGATACTTCGTTCCCTCCGTGTCCCAGAGATATTGTCCTTCGGCGCGCACATAACAACGGTCAAAACCGATGGTCTTTAACGTCTTCGCATTGGACGGATTGATGTGTTCCGCGTGAAGTTCGTAATTGCGGCCTTCGTTTTCCTTGAGCAAGGCGCAAATGTCCAAGCCGGTTGATTCTTCCGTCAAAGTGTCAGATTTCATTTTGCTTTAAGTTCGCAGATGTTCACGCAAGTGAAATTGTAGCCGCATAAAGGCCGATTTTCAAATGCAATCAGGAATTGAAAACGCCGCTCAAATTGGCCATTATCGCTTTGTCTCATGCGCACGAAAGCAGACATCATTTCACAATTGACCAATCCCGGCGTCATCGCAGTGGTTCGCGCGAAAAAAACGGAGCAAGTTCTGCCGTTAACCGAAGCGCTGCTGGCCGGCGGCGTCATCGCGATTGAAATCACCATGACCACGCCCGACGCCATCCATTGTATCCGCGCGGCGAGCGAGAAAATGGGCGACCGCGCGCTCATCGGTGTCGGCACGGTGCTCGACGCGGACACCTGCCGCGCCGCGATTGACGCCGGCGCGCAATTTGTCGTCAGCCCCATTTGCCGGACGGAACTGGTGCAGATTTCGCACGCGGCGCAACGCCCCGTCATGCTCGGCGCCTACACGCCCACCGAAGCGCAAGCCGCATACGAAGCAGGTGCGGATTTCGTGAAATTGTTTCCGGCGGATTCGCTCGGTGCGAATTACATCAAAGCCCTGCGCGCCCCGCTGCCGCATTTGCGTATCGTGCCAACCGGGGGCGTAAGCGTGAACAACATCGCGGATTTTTTTAAAGCCGGTTGCGCCGCTGTTGGCGTTGGTTCCACAATGATTTCGCAGCCAATTCTCGAACAAAACGACTGGCCGCAATTGACCCGCCGCGCGACGGAATTCGTTCAAGCCGCCAAAGCCGGACGCTGACGCGCCATGAAACTCGGCCTCGGACTTTACCGCCACCAACTGAATCGCGAGCATTATCAATTCGCCAGGCAATGCAGCTGCACGCATCTCGTCATTCATCTCGTAGATTACTTTCGTTCCTCGCGCAGCAATTCGCCCGGCGACCAACCCGTCGGCGACGACTCCGGCTGGGGGTTTGCCGGTGACCCGAACAAAATTTGGACTTACGAGGAACTCGCGCAAATCAAAAAGGAAATTAACGCCGCCGGACTTGAACTCGAAGCGATTGAAAACTTTGACCCCGCGCATTGGCACGACGTTTTGCTCGACGGGCCGAAAAAATTTCAACAAATCGAAAATCTCAAAAAAATTATTCGCGCCGTCGGCAAAGCGGACATTCCCGTTTTCGGCTACAATTTTTCCATTGCCGGAGTCGCTGGGCGCATCAAAGGTAAATTCGCGCGCGGTGAAGCAGAAGCCGTCGGCATGAACGGCGCGGACGACAAACCGTTGCCAAACGGAATGGTTTGGAACATGGTTTACGATAAAAATGCTGCACTCGGAATTGTTCCAACCGCGACGACCGAACAACTTTGGTCGCGCCTCAAATTTTTTCTCGACGAATTGATTCCAGTCGCCGAAGAAGCCGGAGTGACTTTGGCGGCGCATCCTGATGACCCACCGTTGCCGACCGTTCGCGCACAGCCGCGCCTCGTCTGGCAACCACAGCTTTACCAGAAATTGATTGACCTGAAATCGAGCCCGCGCAACGCGCTCGAATTTTGCGTCGGCACCATCGCCGAAATGCGCGACGGCGATGTTTATGACGCCGTGGAAACTTATAGTCGCCAAAACAAATTGGCCTACGTCCATCTGCGCAACGTGCATGACAAAGTTCCGTTTTACAAAGAGACGTTCATTGACGACGGCGACGTGGACGTGTTGCGCGTGCTGCGAATCTTGAAGAAAAACAATTTCGATGGCGTGATTATTCCCGACCACGCACCGCAAATGGCCTGCGCTGCGCCGTGGCACGCGGGCATGGCTTACGCGCTGGGATTTTTGCGCGCCGGATTGAAAATCACCGAAAAAGAATCTTGAATCCGCAAATAAAAATGGCACGGCCACTTTCGTGAACGCGCCATCAATTGTTCTTCAGATTCAGATAATTCAGATAAATTCGTTGATGAGATTTTCAAGGAATTCCTGACGACCGCTGACATTCGGCGCGACATCACCTTTCTTGAGCATATAATTTTCCAGTTCCGCCAGATTGGTTTTGCCGGATTCGATTTTCCTGCCGATACCCGAATCCCACGAAGCGTAACGTTCCTTCACAAATTTCGCCAAGCGACCATCTTTGCGAATCGCGGCGGCAATTTTCAATCCGCGCGCGAAAGCGTCCATACCGCCGATGTGCGCGTAAAATAAATCCATCGGCTCGAAACTTTCGCGTCGCACTTTCGCGTCGAAATTCACCCCGCCGGTTTTGAAACCGCCGTATTTCAAAATCGCGAGCATAGTGTAAGTCGTCAGATAAATGCTCGTCGGAAATTGATCCGTGTCCCAGCCGAGCAATTCATCGCCGGTGTTCGCGTCAATCGAACCGAGCGCACCCGCCGCGCCCGCCGTTTCCAATTCATGTTGCATCGTGTGTCCCGCGAGCGTCGCGTGATTGGTCTCAATATTCAATTTGAAATCCTTGAGTAAATCGTATTCGCGCAGAAAGTTCAGGCACGCAGCGGCGTCAGAATCATATTGATGCTTCGTTGGTTCTTTTGGTTTTGGCTCGATGTAAAATTGTCCTTTGAAACCGATTTTCTTTTTGTAATCCACGGCCAGATGCAACAGTTTCGCGAGATGTTCCTGCTCTCGTTTCATGTCCGTGTTGAGCAGAGTCGAATAACCTTCGCGTCCACCCCAGAATGTATAACCCGCGCCGCCGAGCTCGTGCGTGATTTCCATCGCCTTCTTCACCTGCGCGGCAGCGAACGCAAAAACGTCCGCGTTGCAACTGGTGGACGCGCCATGAACGAAGCGCGGATTGGAAAACAGATTGGCCGTGCCCCAAAGCAATTTAATGCCGGTGCGTTTCTGTTCTGCCTTCAAAACTTTGACGACCGCATCCAGATTTTTGTTGGACTCGGCAAGCGTTGAGCCTTCCGGCGCGATGTCGCGGTCGTGGAACGCGTAAAACGGCGCGCCGAGTTTCTCGATGAATTCAAACGCGATGCGCGCACGGTTCTGCGCGTTTTCGACGGAATTGCTGCCGTCGTCCCACGGACGTTGCATCGTGCCCGCGCCAAACGGGTCGCTGCCCGTGCCGCGAAAGGTGTGCCAGTAAACGACGGCAAACCGCAGATAATCGCGCATCGTCTTGCCTTCGACGACTTCACCGGCGTCGTAATGTTTGAACGCGAGCGGATTTTTTGATTTAGGTCCCTCGAATTTAATTTTTGATATGTTCGTAAAAGCACTTCGCATAGTGAAAAATTTCGCGACAATATATTAGTCCCAGAAATCAAATTAAAGAATTTTAGTTTTTGTTAACAATCAAATTTTGACGTGGCCTTGAATAACAAAACCGCCACCTGTTGATGGCGGTTTTGTTATGAATTTTAATTAATTTCAAATTATTTGCGGCGACGAATGGCCATCGCGCCAATCAACGAGCCGAAGCCCAGCAACGCCATCGAAGCCGGTTCGGGAACGGAGGAAAGCGTCACATTATTAAATAGCATATCTTCAGGAGCTCCGCCACCTGTGTTTCCTTGAAACAATATTTGAACCGAACTTTCTCCACCAGCCTCAATAGCAGGCAGAAAGCTTGAATAATTAAATGTCACTGTCTGTGAAAACAGGGCCGGCGCACCGCTGTAGAAGTAGAAATTAGGCTCCCCACTCTGATTAGAGCCAACGCTGCCTGTCGCTGTAGAATATGTCCCCCAACTCGCCGCTGAACTGCCACCAGCGCCTATGTTACCATTTCCAAATGGACTGGTAAAACCCGGTGCATTTATTGCAAGATTGTATATCTGTGAATATCCCGCCGTAGACGCACCCGTTGCGACAGAGAATGTGAATGTGAGTAATGAATTCGCGTTAAAAGCAGCTATTTGTGCTGATGACAAATTAAGTGCAAGACTGGGTTGGCCAAAACCACCAGTTCCCAAAATATCGAGACTTTGCGAATACCCAGGCACTCCAGCAGCCACGAAACTACTTGAGCTATCTGATGTTATCGGGTTGCCGCTATTTGGATTAACCCACCCCGCATTGTTTGGATCGCCAGCACCCTGAAAGCTGCCGAGAACATACTGTGCTTGAGCAGTGGCACACAACGTCAAAGCGCTCACTGAGATGGACAAAGTTCTGATATATATTTTCATAAAAAGTGTTACTGCTTGTGTTACTTATTGTTACTAAACCAACCAATCTTAAGATAAAATATCAGCAATTCATGTTTATGGAATGGATGAAACTATGATTTGCGCCACAACTTATTCACATTCACGCGCATTTTCCGATTTGACGATCCCAATTGGGTGCGGCAAAACAAGCAATTATGAACACTAAGAAAATCAGGACGTCCACCGTTTGCATCACGGTTAGCCCATTCCATTTTTTCCCTTCGGCCTTCATGTTAAGCGAGGCATTGTAGAAAAAACGGCGCCGGAAAAATCCGGCGCCGTTTGGTGCAAACTATTTCATGTTCATCACGGCGAGACAACTTGCGTGCTGATGATGAAGAACGCTGTCGGCGCAATCAGACTGCCCGGATTTCCGTCCACCGTAGGCAAATCATCGGGAGGCAGCAACGCCCATTCTTTTAGACCGAATTGAGACGCATTACCGCGCGGATTGTTTTCATCCTGATAATTGCTGTAATAGGCCGGGTTGATCCAATCGCCGCCACCAACCAGATTGGTCCGCGTGCCGACATTGAAATTGGGAGCCGGGAGCGTCCAATTCACCCAATAAGCGGGCACTTCATTGGTTGAAACAACAACCGCTCCTTGCGCCGCATTGACGTCGTGCGAGTTGACCACCCATGCGCTTGAAGGAGCGCCGGTTGGTTCTTTGGTGAAGTCTTCATTTTCATTAACGCCAGAAACACCGCTGACTGAAATGAATCCCCAATCCTCATATTGACCCTGGCCGGCAGCCGAATTCGGTTGCAATCCAAAATAAGCGATCAACGGATTGGCGAAATCTGTGTCAATGCTGGGGTCGGCAATCGTGAACGGCTGGACGTTTCCTCCCGGTGCCGTCACAGTGCCAGAATTGTCGTTGTTAAACGTCAGCGCCCAAGTGCCGATGGCCGTTGAATTTGTCAGCACGACTTGTGTAATGGTCGGATTGCTGTTTGGCGTATTTGTTTTCCATCCAATACTAGCGGTAACTATTCCATTGCTGACGGGGTTAATGACCAGCCAAACCGAATTGCTTGCCTGATAATCAATATTTTCATTGTTATTGCCGCCGTCACCATTGCCCAGATTGGCCTGACCGGCGGTGTTCTTTGGTATGAGGAAGATGTGAGTTTGATTGATACTGCTTGGATAGCTCAATAAACTGAACGAATAGCTCACCGGATAATGGGTCGGATTGATCCACGATTGACCTTCATCCGCAGTTGCCAGTTCTTCACGGCTGGTGGTGGTGGCGGTGGACGCGGCAAAAAGGCGCAATCCCGGCGACGCCTTTTCGATGCCTGCAACCACCGGCGCCGGTGGCGGTGGTGGAAGCATGTTCGTGGACGTATTGACCGTCAACGGAGCGTTGGTGGGATAACCATAAAGCGCGATTAGCCAATTGTGCACAGTACCGCCGTAAAAACCGGCCGCCGAGCCGGTTTGTCGCGAAGCAGACAACCTTGTGTCGGTGCCGGCCATCAAATTGCCGCCCGCATCCGTTGTCAATCCAAAGGATACCGTGCCCGAAGTTTTTTGCGCATAGAATGTGGCCGAACCGAATGGAAACCAGACTTCGACGGCATAGGTGTGGCCGGCTCCCAATACAATCAAATCGTTGCCCGCCGGACCATTGGTCAGACCAAAATAATCCTGCTGCAAAGCTCCACCTAAAAACGAATTCGTGAACACAACGCCGCCGCCCAAGCCATTGCCAAACAGGTCGCCGTTCTGCGAGAAATTGTAGGTTTCATCCGAAGCAGTTACATTGACGTCAGACAAATTTGTCGTTACGTCAAAAATGTGAATGCTGTAAGGATGCGTGTCCGGTCCGCCCGAAAGCAAAAGGGAAATGCCGGTCAAGGCATAATTTGTATACAACACGCCGCCCGTGGTGCCGTCGTAATTAACGCCGGACGTATTCGTGATAGTGACGGTTTCAGCGAGCAGGCTTGCTACTGCGCCATTGCCGACATTAGGCGCTTGCTCTCCCTGGCCGGTAAACCGGTTGTTGCCAGAGGGTGGGTTGTTAGTGTTGAGACTGCCACTGGCATAAAAAGGAGCGTTGCCGCCCGGGTCCAAAACCCAGTTTGTGGCACCTGTGCCGCTGCCCGGAAAGGCGGTGGCCGTTTGCACGCCCCCCACGAGATCGGCTAGCGTCGGCATCTGGCAGAATATCACGGCCAGCGTTGTTAGAAAAACACTGATACTGATTTTAATATACTTTTTCATATTTTTTTTATGGTTGACTATGTGATCGTCCGCAAATTGGTTCGGTTATTTGACTGTTTATATCATTTTATTTCTGCTTCGTGAATGGAATATCCTACAGCTTGACTTTCAGTAAAAATAACTATTTTGACTACTATTCCCGCTAAATTGCCATTGAATCTGAGAACGGTTATGAGATTCCACATGGCCGTCGGCAAAGCCGAGGTTAATGGAATTAAGTGCCCCGCTGTAAAAATGCGCGTTGCCCCAGGCATAGGTTGTAGAACTTGTAGTATTTGCCCCGGTTTGGCCGGGATGAATATTGCTGGGATCCTGTGAAGTGCCTCCAATTTCCGCCAAATCACTGATGATCGGCGATACTGAGGCGGCCTTATCACTCGTTTTGGCCGGCCAGCCGTAAGGATTACTGTTGGTATTGGCCAAGTCATTCGGCGTCGTCAAAGTAGGAAAAGTGAATCCCCCACTTAATCCCGATGTCCGTGGTGCCCACCAGTCATGCAACAGTTTGGAATAACCTCCATTTACAGACTTCGCCGTCGAGAACCATTTTGATAAATCTCCAATAGATGTAATATCTCTATGTTGCGCCGACAAGCCTGTTCCCGCGCTCGTTCCGTTTCTAAATTCGTTGTTTGCCTCCACCCAATCTTGAGACCGGACCGGGCAAAAATACATCGGGACTGTCATCCCATAAGGCGCGAGATTGGTGACAAAATTAACGGAAACGTCCGTAGGATTGCCGCCGGCTTGAGTAGCCGGCCACGACGGCATCCGTCCCTGCGAATCGTCACTGGTATACATATTGACCATCACACCCCACTGCCTGTAATTGGAGGTGCAATTGATTACTTTAGCCTTGAATTTTGACTTGGCCAAAGCCGGTAATAACATAGCCGCTAAAATCGCAATGATGGCAATCACAACCAGCAATTCAATCAGCGTAAAAGCTCTCCTGACAGGAGAAGAGGATTTGAATTTCATGCGCATGGCAATCTGTTCGCTGGAATTTCGATATAATTGCATAAATTCTTTTTCTGGGGAATGGATTAAACTATTATTTAGCGATTATATGAACTTTGTAACGTTTGGAGATTAAAATTCGGAGCGCGATTTGGTTTGGCCAAAACAACACGACTATTGATTCCCGGCAATCGCATGTAATTCAAGCCCTCATCACCGTTGTCATCAACTGGTTCCGCCAAGTTCCTTTGCCTTGAACGATACTCGCTGGGAGCAACTTGATTGATGGATTTGAAAGCGCGGGAAAAATAGAACGGGTCGTCGTAACCCAAAAAACCGGCAATTTCCTTGACGCTAAGCCCGGTATTATTCAACAACCAACGCGCCTGCCGCATCCGCAAGCGTGTAAAATAATCAATCGGCGCACAACCGGTTTGGTTCTTGAACAGGGCAAAGAAATGAGAAGGGGAAACATTTGCCAACGCCGCCAACGCCGCCACCTGCAACGGACGATTAAGATGTTGCTTCATGTAAGCGATACACCGGTCAATTTTCCGGCGCGAAGCAGCCTTATCATTGCGGGAAGCGCTTGATGTTTTCGCGTTATCAAGATCGTCATTCGATAATACACGAAAGCCACTGAACACTTGACGATCCTCAAGCCTGTCGTCAACGACCTTTAAACCAACTGCACTCATTTGTCTCATTTAAGCTTCAATTAAATTGGCCAAACACTTGATTTCGCGCGGGCACAAAACCATTCGGAAACAGTTTCAATTGGATTTGTTCGTGGCTCGAACTTAATTGAGCAAAAGGGGATTGTCAAGACTAAAGTTCGCGCCACGAACAAATAAAAATATCGGCATTTATTGATGAAACCTTGTTGGAGGAAAATTTTTCACGAAATTCTGGACAGGATTAATTTATTTGAAAATCATAGCATCGTCCATTCCAGTGCGAATCCATGATTGAAATACTGCGTGTCATTTCCGAATGTCCGGTGTTTGCAAATTAAAACATGAAGAAAAATTCCGCCGCCAAAATGCCGAACTATAAAAATGCCGAACTGGCACCTGAAAAGCGCGTCAAAGATTTGCTCGCGCGCATGACGCTCGAAGAAAAAGCCGCGCAAATGATGTGCGTCTGGCAGGAAAAAAATTCCAAATTGCTCGATGCCAACGGCGATTTCGATTTTGCCAAAGCCAAAGCCGCTTTCAAAAATGGCCGCGGCATCGGACAAGTTGGACGTCCCAGCGACGCGGGCAGTCCGCCGACCGAACCGTGGCGCGGCAAAACCGCGCGTGGCATGGCAGAATTGACAAACGCGATTCAGAAATTTTTCATCGAACATTCACGGCTCGGCATTCCGGTTTTTTTTCACGAAGAATGTCTTCATGGCCACGCAGCCAATGAGGGCACGAGTTTCTCGCAACCGATTGGACTCGGCGCGACATTCAATCCCAAACTTGTCGAAAAACTTTTTACGATGACTGCCGCCGAAACGCGCGCGCGCGGCGCGCATCAGGCTCTTACACCCGTTGTAGATGTCGCGCGCGACCCGCGCTGGGGTCGCGTCGAGGAAACTTACGGCGAAGACCCGTTTCTGGTTTCGCAATTGGGAATTGCCGCTGTTCGTGGATTTCAAGGCGACGCGAATTTCAAAAATAAAAATCGCGTCATCGCCACGCTGAAACATTTTGCCGCGCACGGTCAACCGGAATCAGGAATGAATTGCGCGCCGGTCAACGTTTCCGAACGCGTGCTGCGCGAAACTTTTTTGTCCACGTTCAAATTTGCGATTCAAAAGGCCGGGGCTATCAGCGTCATGGCGAGCTACAACGAAATTGACGGCGTGCCTTCGCACGCGAGCCAATGGCTGTTGCGCGATGTTTTGCGGAAGGAATGGAAATTCAAAGGCTTCGTCGTTTCAGATTATTATGCGATTTGGGAATTGAATCATCGGCCCGACACGCACGGTCATTTCGTCGCGCGCGACAAACGCGAGGCGTGCGAACTCGCGGTTAAAGCGGGTGTGAATATCGAGTTTCCCGAACCGGATTGTTATTTACATCTCGTTGAATTGGTTCGCAAAAAAATTCTCAAGGAATCGCAATTGGATGAACTCGTTGCGCCGATGCTTTTTTGGAAATTCAAAATGGGTTTGTTCGACGACCCGTTCGTGAATCCCGACGAAGCGGAAAAAATTGTCGGTTGCGACGCGCACCGCAAACTCGCGCTGCAAGCCGCGCGCGAAACTATCACGTTGCTGAAAAATGAAAACAATCTTGCGCCGCTGGATTTGAAAAAAATCAAAACAATTGCCGTGATTGGGCCAAATGCAAATCGCAGTTTGCTCGGCGGTTATTCTGGCGCGCCGAAGCACGACGTTTCTGTTTTTGAAGGAATTAAAGCGAAGGTTGGCAATCGCGCGAAAGTGATTTACGCCGAAGGCTGCAAAATCACCGTCGGCGGTTCGTGGCAACAGGACGAAGTGGTCGCGAGCAATCCTGAAGAAGATAAAAAACAAATTGCCGACGCGGTTGAAATCGCAGAACAGTCCGACGTAATTATTTTGGCGCTCGGCGGCAATGAGCAAACGTCGCGCGAAGCGTGGAATTTGAAACACATGGGCGACCGCACGAATTTGGATTTGATTGGCCGCCAGAATGAATTGGTTCAAGCGGTGCTCGCTACGGGAAAACCCGTGATTGTTTTTCTGTTCAATGGCCGTCCGCTTTCCATTAATTACCTCGCGCAAAATGCGCCGACGATTTTTGAATGCTGGTATCTCGGTCAGGAATGTGGCCACGCGGTCGCCGATGTTTTGTTTGGCGATTTCAATCCGAGCGGCAAATTGCCAATCACGATTCCGCGTTCTGCCGGTCATTTGCCGGCGTTTTACAATTATAAACCGTCGGCGCGGCGCGGCTATTTGTTCGGCGACGTTTCGCCACTGTTCGCATTCGGCTTCGGTTTGAGTTACACGACGTTTGAATTTGCAAACCTTCGGCTCAAAAAGAAAAAAATCCGCGCGAAGGATTCAACACAAATTTTGGTGGACGTGAAAAATATCGGCAAACGCGCAGGAACGGAAACGGTGCAAATGTATATCCGTGACTTGGTCAGTTCCGTCACGCGGGCAATCGAGGAATTGAAAGGTTTTCAGAAAATCGAATTGCAGCCGGGCGAAACCAAAACCGTCGCGCTGGACATCACGCCGGAATCACTGGCGTTTTATGATTTGAAAATGAAATTTGTCGTTGAGCCGGGCGAATTTGAAATTATGGTCGGCAATTCCTCGCGCGATGGTGATTTGCAGAAAGTGATTTTGACCGTCACAAAATAATCCTCAAAAATTATGGCCGATACATCCAACCAAAAATTGTCGTTCGTCGAAAAAGCCGGTTACAGCGCCGCAGATTCCGCCGCGAATTTCGTCTTCATGACGATGGTGTTGTTTCAGTTGAATTTTTACACGGACGTTTTCGGATTAAGTGCGCTCGCGGCGTCGGCCATTTTGCTCTGGCCGCGATTGTGGGACGCCATCGCCGACCCGATTGTCGGCATTCTTGCCGACCGCACGAATACGCGCTGGGGTAAATTCCGTCCTTGGATTTTGTTCACCGCCATTCCGTGGGTCGTCATCATGATTCTGGCTTACACGACGCCAAAAGGTTGGAGCATGGCCGCGATGGTCGCCTACGCCGCCATCACGAATACGTTGCTGATGACGATTTATTCGATGAACAACATGCCTTACGCCGCGCTCGGCGGCGTGATGACCGGCGATATCAACGAACGCGCGAAGCTGAACTCTTATCGTTTCGTCGCCGTGAACGCGGCGCAATTCATTGTCGGCGGATTCACGCTGCCGCTTGTCGCCAAATTTGCGGCGAAGCACGCAACCGGCGGAGTTGCAACAATTGCAGACAAGCAATACGGCTGGCAAATGACCATGACCATTTGGGCGGTGCTTTGCCTTGTTTTGTTTTTAATCACCTTCACCACGACACACGAACGCATCAAGCCCATCAATAAGGAAAAATCCTCACCCAAACAGGATTTTGCCGACTTGCTCAAAAACAATCCGTGGAAAGTGATGTGGTGCTGGACGCTGGTGCATTTCGCCATTCTCTCGTTTCGCGGCGGCGCACTTTACAATTATTATCACCATTACGCCGATAAAACGGCA
>DASZXB010000012.1:0-42832 GCA_035546095.1 Verrucomicrobiia bacterium
CGGTGACGGCACAAAGAACCACCAATAAAATAAAAATTCCGATTTCTTTTTTCATTTGTAAATCAATCTTGAAAAGCAGGTTTTGCAGCAGGAATCTTTTTGCCGATGGCCAATTGCATGACGTTTTCTTCATTGCAATCAAGACGTTCCAGCACGCCGGTGATTTCACCTTCGTGCATCACGGCAATGCGGTCGCTGACATTCAAAATTTCTTCCATGTCGCTGCTGATCATCAGAATCACCGTCCCCTGCTCCGCCAATGTACGCATGAGCCGGTAAATTTCCGCCTTCGCGCCGACATCAATGCCGCGGGTCGGTTCATCCAAAATCATGACCTTGGGATTCATCGCCAGCCATTTGCCTAATACAACTTTCTGTTGATTGCCGCCGCTCAAATTCAAAACGCGCGTTTCAATCCCGGGCGTTTTGACTTTCAGCGAATCCACTTGTTGTCGTGCCACTTCACATTCGCGCCGTCGGGAAATCAATCCGAATCGCGAAAAATTTCGCAATGAAGGCAGGCTGACGTTTTCGCGGATAGTCATTTCAACTACCAGTCCTTCCGTGCGCCGGTTTTCCGGTGCGAGATAAATGCCATGAGCAATCGCGTCACGCGGCGTGTTGACAGATATTTCCCGGCCGTCCAAATGGATTTCTTTTTGTGGCGAGGAATCCAAACCGGCAATCGCTTTGGCCATTTCCGAGCGTCCCGCGCCAACGAGTCCGGCGAAACCAAGAATTTCTCCGCGCGCCGCGTCAAAGGAAACTGATTTGCTCGGATAAAGCGATGAAACGGCGTTGCGCACTTTGAGAAATCCCGATGTCGGCGTCACATTTGACTGAACGTAAAAGCTTTTGATTTCGCGCCCGACCATCATGCTGATCAATCGGTCGTGCGTGGCTTCTTCGTGCGACAATTCACCCGCGTTTTTGCCATCACGCAAAACCACCACGCGATCGGCACACTCATCAATCTCACCCAATCGGTGAGAAATATAAATGATGCTGACACCTTGCTCGCTTAATTCACAGACCAGCTCAAGCAATCGTTTTGTTTCAGAGAGCGTCAGGCTTGAAGTCGGCTCGTCCATGATGATCAAGCGCGCATTAAGCGAAATCGCCTTGGCAATTTCAACCATCTGCTGTTGCGCAATGGAAAGTTTGCCAAGCCGCGTGCGTGTGGAAACGTTCAAGCCGAGTCGTTTTAAAAATGGTTCCGTGTCGGCATGAATTTTTGCACGCTGAATCAAACCCAACGCATTTCTTGGTTCGCGGCCAAGGAAGACATTTGCCGCCACGTCCAAATTTTCCAGGACGTTCAATTCCTGATGGATAAAGCCGATGCCTAACCGGATGGAATCCTGCACGCCTTGAATTTGCGTCGGCTGGCCGTCCAAAAGAATTTGACCTCCATCCGGCTGATGAACGCCGCCGAGGATTTTCATCAACGTGGATTTGCCCGCGCCATTCTCACCGCAGATCGCAACAACTTCGCCTTTGCTAATTTGAAAACTGACGTTGTCGAGCGCAATGACGCCGGGAAATCTTTTGGAAATCCCGCGCATTTCAAGCAACGGCGCAGAAGTCATTATTGACCGAGCAGTTGTTTTTCCCTGGCCTGAATTTCAGCGGCGTTGGTTTTGGTCACGGCAATTGTGGGAACGAAAACTTTTCCATCCGCGCCGGCCAGCGCGGACTTGTCGCCGTGCAGATATTTGTCCATGCGCGTGATGGCTTGTTTGCCAAATTCATATGGTTGCTGAACAACCGTGCCATAGATGTCGCCGGAAGCCACGCCCGACAGCGTGTCTGGAAGGTCGTCAAAGCAAACAATTTTTACTTTGCCGACCATGTTGGAATTACGGACAGCGTGCAGAATCGCCGGGCCGTTGTAATCCCACAGGCCAACCAAACAGACGATATCGGGATATTTGACAAGGGTATCCGCGGCATTGTTTTGCGCCCGAATGGGATCGGCATCGTCAGTGCGCGTATCAATGATTTGGATGTTGGAACCTTCGAGCGCTTTTTTGATCCCCGCGCTTCTTTCCTTGGCATTTTGTGCATCTACATTGCCGACAAAGAGCATGATTTTGCCACCTTGCGGAAGTGCCTCTTTGATGAGTTGCCCGGCCTGCGCGCCCGCCGCAACGTTGTCTGTGCCGATGTAACAAACACGTTTGCTTTTTGGCGCGTCGCTGTCCGTGGTAATGAGCAAGGTCTGGCTGGCGACTTTGTCCAAGAAGGCCGTCTGGTTATCCGGGTCATCCACGCTGACAGCAACGCCGTCCACGCCAGCGGCAACCAAGTCGTTCAGAATTTGTTGCTGTCCGGCAGCATCCGGCGGTGAAGGAATCCGAAAATCCACCTCCACATCACCAAGTTCCTTGGCCGCATCGTTACAACCTGCACGTGCAATCGTCCAGAAATTTGCCGCGGTGTTGCTCACAAACGCCAGTTTCAACTTCTTTTGCGTGGCATTGCTTGAATTGGTCGCACCACTCTCACTTTTGTTGCAAGCGGACAAAATGGTTGCAACGCCCAGCGCCAAAATCAGCGATTGAATTCGTTTCATGGTTGGTTGAGTTGTTGTTTTGAAAATTTATTTCCGGCCATGATATGTATTCGAACCGTGTTTGCGAAGAGAATTTTATTTGCCAATTTTTGCGGAGCGAACCGCGTGTGCGAGTGCAAAAATCGGTTTGCGCAAGATTTTCAACCCATTGATCTACAAATGTAAAAATCATTCATCAATTTAGCCCGGCTGAAATGGAAACCATTGGAGAATAATCCATATCTTATTGAGTGACAGAAGGTTTGATTGCGGTGAGTATAAACAAGATTCCACAAATTATGAAAAATTATGTAGCACAATTTTTCCGGGCAATCGCATTGTTTGCGTTGCTCGCGATGTTTGACTCGTCTAGTCAGGCTCAATCCGTCGTTATTACCAATTACACATTTGATGCTTCCGCTTCGGCAAGTCCTCCGGTTTGGCGGGTTTGGAACAGTGGAATTTTTCAATACGTCACGAATCAGTGGGATTCCAGTGATGCCGACGACAATCCGGATTCCGGCTCATTGTTGATCACGAGCGTTTTTAATGGAGCAAACCAGCAAAGTGTCGTCTGGACCGGCGATTACAGCCCCGCCTTGAATGGCGCGCAAATCACCAATTTTTCCTGCTACATCCGGTTCGATCCGAGTTCCGCGACCAATGCTTCAAGCATGACGTTCGGAACGATTGTTTTCTATCTGGACACGACGCCCGGCGGCGCTTACCCGCAAACCCAGATTGGCGGCTATTATTCGGTTCCAGCCGGCAATACGAATTGGGTGTTTTTTTCCGTTCCGGTGAACATCAGCTCAAGCGTCTACGGAATCATGATTCAACTACAGACTTATGGCAACGCGCTGAGCGGAACTTCCAAAATGTATGTGGATGATGTTCAACTTACAGGAACGGCGCCTCAGCCGCCGCCACCGCCCATCAGCGGTGTTTCCACTGTGGATTGGAACAACGTGCATCAGCGGATTGATGGTTTTGGTGCTTCATCGGCGTGGAATGGCACTTGGAACGCCTCCGAAGCGGATTTACTTTTTTCCACCAACAATAATATTTCTTACAAATCGGCCACCTATAACGGCGCTGGCCTCTCTTTGTTGCGAAACCATATCGCTTACGCCAGCACAACTTCCGCGAGCGCAGTTCCGACCACTGTGGAAACGTCCATTATGCAAATGGCGCAAGCCCGTGGCGCGCAGGTCTGGAGCACTCCGTGGACGCCGCCGGCTGGATTTAAGAACACCAACGATATTTATGACAGTCTGCCTATTACGAATGCAATAAACGGCGGAAGTTATCTCGGCAGCGGAAACAATATCACCAACGTAAATTATGCCAGCCAGCTTGCCAATTATGTGGCCAGTATGAAGAACACCTATGGAATAAATCTTTACGCCATTTCCGTTCAAAATGAACCGGACGCGAGCGTTAACACTTACGAAGCATGTCAATGGACCGGCGCACAAATCCATGACTTCACCACCAATCTATACAACGCGCTGACAACTATGGGAGTTAGTTCCACCAAAATCATAATTCCCGAAAGCGAAAATTGGACCGACCCGCATAATCTGGCGGGGCCGACATTAAACGACCCAAACACAGCGGCTGATGTAAGCATCATTGCCAATCATAATTACGTGGCGAACAACGCTGTTGGAGATCAAACCGCACCGGCGGCCTTAAACACATCAGGCAAAGCTCTGTGGGAAACGGAAGTCGCATTGCTTTCCGGCAACGACAATAGCATTGCCAATGGCGTCTATTATGCACAACGGATTTATCAATACATGACCCAAGCGCAGGCAAACGCCTATCATTATTGGTGGCTGGTTTCCCTTTCATCCACGTCAGGCAACGAAGGATTGTTGGACAACAACGCTGCTCCCACCAAGCGCCTGTTCACCTTTGGCCAATATAGCCGGTTCATTCGCCCGAATTTTTATCGCATCAACGCAACATCGTCCCAACCTTCGGCATTAATCAGCGCTTACAAAGATTCCAACTCGCCCGCGTTTGCGATTGTCGTGGTCAACACCAACGTCGCCACCGATGTGATACAGACATTCAACCTGACCAATTTCACAGCCGCTTCCGTGACACCGTGGATTACGTCCGACACACTTTCATTGACGTCGCAAATGGTCGTGAACGTCACCAACGCGTCATTCACTTATACCATTCCGGCTATGAGCGTCGTGACATTCGTCGGGCAAACCGGTGTTCAAAACACCGCACCGGTTTTAGCGCCTGTTCCCGACGAAACAGACAATGTCGGCGTCACTTTACTCGTCACGAATACTGCGACAGATTCCGATTTGCCGCCGCAAACGCTGACATTCAGTCCGGTAAACTCCCTGCCAGCCAATGCAACCATCAATTCGTCCAACGGAATTTTCAACTGGCGTCCGCTCGTCAGTCAGGCCAATACGACCAATCTGATTCAAATACAGGTTACAGACAACGGTTCGCCAAATTTGAGCGCTACCAACAGTTTCAACGTGATCGTCAACGCGATTACCAATCCCATAATCAGTTCTGTAAATTTGAATCAGGGACAATTCAGAATAACCATCAATGGGCCGCAAGGACCTGATTACACTTTACTGACCTCAACCAATTTGATGGATTGGCAGACAGTATTCATGACGAATTCTCCGGTCACACCTTTCATATTGACCGGTATCAATTTCGCTGACCCGACGAGATTTTATCGAATTCAAATCGGACCATGATGCGCTAAGAGATTTACAACGCGATGTATCAAACAAACGAAATTACTTTCGTCCTAATTCCGTCTTTCTGTGGTTTTGTTTAGTTTTGCGGTTTAGCTCACGCTATCATCCAACACTTGTCCATCATTTCGAGACAAGGCCAGTCGTTCCCAAAGGGCAAACTGTTTGCGCATACTATTTTGCATAGTTATAATGAATAGATTATATGGCTAATATGCCGCCAGTTCTTAATCACCTGAGCCTCGCTTGGTTGGAAGGCCTATATGCGGATTATTTGCGTGATCCGGCGTCGGCTCCGCCGGAGTGGCGGCGTTATTTTGCCGGGTTGGTCAATGGCGAAGCCGCCGAGCCGCTGTCCGCGCTGGAACCGTCTTTTCGCGCTTACAGTGTTTTCAATCCGCCGCCTGTCCGGCGCGGGGGTCTGGCGCAGCGGGAGGAATCCGGCGTGGCGGGACGACAGGAACGCGTGGATGCGCTCATGCGCAGTTATCGCACGCGCGGCCACATCGTCGCGCAGATTGATCCGCTGCGGCAGCCCAAGCCAGCGCCGCCGGAACTGGACCCGGCTTATTTTGGTTTGACGGACGCGGATTTGGACCGTCCGTTTGCCTGCGCGACGATGGAGCCGAATCGTCTGCTGCCGTTGCGCGAAATCATCGAGCGGTTGCGCAATACTTATTGCCGTTCCATCGGCGTGCAGTTCATGCACATTGACGATTTCGGGATGCGCTACTGGTTGCAAGAACGCATGGAGCGCACGCAAAATCGGCTCGCGCTCAGCCGTGATGAGCAACTGCGCATTCTCACGCGGTTGACGGACGCGGTGGTGTTCGAGGAATTCATCCGCAAAAAATTCATCGGCGCGAAAAGTTTTTCGCTCGAAGGCTGCGAGAGTTTGATTCCGCTGCTGGATCTGGCGATTGAACGCGCGGGCGAACAGGGCGTGAACGACATCATTTTGGGCATGGCGCATCGCGGGCGGCTCAATGTGCTGGCGAACATCATCGGTAAAAGTCCGCGTGAAATTTTCCGTGAATTTGAGGACACTGATTCCAAAGCCAAAAACGGCGGCGGCGACGTGAAATATCATCTTGGTTACAGCAACGATTATGTGACCGCCACCGGCAAAAAAGTGCATCTGTCGCTTTGCTTCAATCCGAGCCATTTGGAATTTGTGAATCCCGTGGCCACGGGTCGCGTGCGCGCCCGGCAGGACGACGCCGGGGACACGGAGCGGACGCGAAGTCTGGCGTTGTTGATTCACGGCGACGCGGCGTTCATCGGCGAAGGCGTGGTGCAGGAGACGCTGAATTTGAGCCGCGTGCCCGGCTACACCGTCGGCGGCACGCTGCACGTCATCGTCAACAATCAAATCGGTTTCACCACGCCGCCGGACGAAGGCCGTTCCACGATGTATGCGACCAGCGTGGCGAAAATGCTGCCCGCGCCGATTTTCCACGTGAACGGCGAAGACCCCGAAGCCGTCGCGCAATGCGTGCTGCTCGCGCTGGAGTTCCGCGCGAAATTCAAGCTGGACGTGGTGATTGACATGTATGGCTACCGCCGCCTCGGCCACAATGAAAGCGACGAGCCGACGTTCACGCAGCCGGTGCTCTATCGACGCATCGCCCAGCGCAAGCCGGTGCGCGAAGGGTATCTGGAACATTTGCTGAAACTTGGCGAAGTCACCCGCGCCGAAGCGGACGAAATTGCCGAACACCGTCACGCGTTACTGGAAAAAAATCTCGCCGAAGCCCGCAGCGCGCCCAGCGCGCAACTCAAACTCGTGCGCTCGGCCAAATGGAAAAATTATTTCGGCGGCCCCGAACCGGCGGATGAACCCATCGCCGGCGTGGAAAAATCAAAGCTGGCGGATTTGCTGGAAGCACAGACGCGTTTGCCCGCCGATTTTCATCCGCATCCGAAAATCCAGCGCGTGCTGGAAGCCCGTCAAAAAATGGCGCGCGGCGAACAGGCGCTGGACTGGGCTGCCGCCGAATCGCTGGCTTTCGCCACGCTGGCGACGTCCGGCGTGCGCGTGCGTTTGAGCGGCGAGGACAGCGGACGCGGCACGTTTAGCCATCGGCACGCGGTCTTGCACGATTTCGAGGACGGCCACATTTACACGCCGTTGCAACATCTCGCGCCCGACCAGGCGCCGGTGGATATTTGGAACAGTCCGCTTTCCGAAACCGGCGTGCTCGGTTTCGATTACGGTTACAGTCTCGATTGCCCCGGCGGTTTGATTTTGTGGGAAGCGCAATTCGGCGATTTCGTCAACGCGGCGCAGGTGATCATTGACCAATTCCTCGTCAGTGCGGAAAAAAAATGGGATCACTTGAGCGGTTTGGTGCTGCTGTTGCCGCACGGTCTCGAAGGCCAAGGGCCGGAACATTCCAGCGCGCGACCGGAACGATTTCTCCGGCAGGCCGCCGAGGACAACATCCAAGTCGCGTATCCGACCACGCCCGCGCAGTATTATCATCTGCTGCGGCGGCAGGCGTTGCGTCGCTGGCGCAAACCGCTCGTCGTGCTCACGCCGAAAAGTTTGCTGCGCCATCCGAAATCCGTTTCCCCGCTGGACGAACTCGCCAACGGCCAATTTCAACGCATCATTCCCGACGAACAACCGGATGCCGCGTCCAAAATCCAGCGCGTGCTGTTGTGCAGCGGGAAGATTTATTTTGAATTGCTGGAGCAGCGCGAAAAATTGAAACGCAACGACGTCGCCATTCTGCGCGTCGAACAACTTTATCCGCTGTCGGACGAAGTGTTGCAAACCGCGCTGGCAAAATACGCCGACGGCACGCCGGTCTTTTGGGTGCAGGAAGAACCGGCGAACATGGGCGCGTGGTATGATTTCCGCGTGCGCTTCGGCGAACGCCTTTGCGGACGCTGGCCGTTCGCGGGCGTTTCGCGCCCCGCTTCCGCCAGCCCCGCCAGCGGCTCGGCGAACGCCCACAAACGGGAACAAGCCGCCGTCATCGCGCAAGCTTTTGGAGAAAAATAAAATTATGACCATCGAATTGAAAGTGCCCGCCGTCGGCGAATCCATCACCGAAGTCGAAATCGGCGGCTGGCTGAAAACCGAAGGCGCAACCGTCGCCAAAGACGAAGCCGTCGCTGTCATCGAAACCGAAAAAGCCACCGTCGAACTGCCCGCGCCCGCCGACGGCACGCTGACCAAAATTCTTAAACGCAAAGGCGAAACTGCCAAAGTCGGCGAAGTCGTCGCCCAAATGGAAGTCGGAAAAACCGAGGCGGCGGTGACAACACCGACGCCCGCGTCGCCAGCCAAAACGGAGAAATCGGCGGAAAAACCTGCGGAAAAAACCGCGCCCGAAAACGTGAAGACAACGCCGTTGGCCAAGCGGATTTTGGCGGAACACCATTTGCGCGCCGACGAAGTGTCCGCCACCGGCCCCGGCGGTCGCGTGTCAAAAGAAGACGTGTTGCGCCACGTCGAACAACTTCAGAAAGAAAGCAAAACCGAATCACCCGCGCCTGCGCCGGTCGCCAAACCGGCGGCGTCCACGCGCGAAGAACAAGTCGTGCGCATGACCTTGCTGCGCCGCACCATCGCCAAACGATTGGTGGAAGCGCAGCACACGGCGGCGTTGCTCACGACGTTCAACGAAGTGGATATGTCATCCATCCTCGCGCTGCGGCAGCAATATCAGGAAACGTTTCAGAAAAAATACGGCGTCAAACTCGGCTTCATGTCGTTCTTCGTCAAAGCGGTGATTGACGGCCTGAAACAATTTCCGCAGTTGAACGCGGAAATTCGCGGCACGGACATCGTGTATCACAATTATCACGACATCGGCCTCGCCGTCAGCACCGAGCGCGGACTGGTCGTTCCCGTTTTGGCCGACGCCGACCGTTTGAGTTTCGCGGAAATCGAACACGCCATCGTGGACTTCGCGCAGCGCGCCCGCGACGGCAAAATCAAACCTGAAGAATTGGAAGGCGGCACGTTCACCATCACCAACGGCGGCGTCTTCGGTTCGCTGCTCTCCACGCCGCTCGTCAATCCGCCGCAAAGCGGCATTTTGGGAATGCATGCCATTCAGGAACGCCCGATTGCCGTGGCGGGGCAAGTGGTCATCCGTCCGATGATGTATGTCGCGCTGACTTACGACCACCGCATCGTGGACGGCAGGGAAGCCGTGCAATTCCTGCGCCGCGTCAAGGACGCCGCAGAAAATCCCACGCGCATGTTGCTGGAAATTTAACCGCCAAGATTTCCGCAAAATTTTTACAGAAGCAAATAAAGGGAACGAAGCCGTTTCGACTTCGTTCCCTTCGTTATCTTCTGTTCAAAATTATTTTTCAATCGGCGCGCCGACGATGCTGCCGTATTCCGTCCAACTGCCGTCGTAATTTCTCACCTTCGGCAGGCCGAGCAGATATTTCAACACAAACCACGTGTGGCTCGAACGCTCGCCGATGCGGCAATAGGCGATGGTCTCCTTTTGCGGGTCCACGCCTTTTTGCTCGACGTAAATGGCGCGCAATTCGTCCGCCGGTTTGAACGTCCCGTCCGCGCCGACGGCGGTGCTCCACGGAATGCCTTTCGCGCCGGGAATGTGGCCGCCGCGTTGCGCGGTTTCCGTCATGCCGGGCGGCGCGATGACTTTGCCGGTGAATTCGTCGGGGCTGCGCACGTCCACCAGATTGCAGATTTTTTCCTGCTGCACGCGCAACACTTCGGGCAGCAGCGCGCGCAGGCTCAAATCCGTCGCGGCGGCGCGATATTGCGTCGGCGTGATTTTCGGCGGCTCGGTGGTCAATTCCTTGTCAGATTCATTGAGCCATTTGACGCGCCCGCCGTTCATCAGGCGAACATCCTTGTGCCCGTAAATTTTGAACAGCCAGAAACCGTAAGCGGCGAACCAGTTGTTGTTGTCGCCGTAAAGAATCACCGTGTCGTCCGGAGAAACGCCCGCGTCGCCGAGCAATTTTTCAAATTGCTCTTTGGTGATGATGTCGCGGCGCACTTGATCTTGCAGTTGCGTCTGCCAGTTGAAACCCACCGCGCCGGAAATATGTCCGGCGTTGTAGGATTTGGTGTCCACGTCAATTTCGATGAGTTTGACGCCGGGCTTGCCGAGGTTTTGTTTGACCCAGTCGGTTTCGACCAGCACTTCGGGATGTGAGTAGTTTGCCATAGATTTTTTGATGATTACGGTTGCGTCCCCGAACCGAGTCCGGGGATGTGTTTGACCATGTTCGAGGTGTATTTGAAAATATTGTCGGGAAAAATCATCACGCCGTGGCCGTTTTTGTCGCGCCGCACAATTTCCAGCGCGCCTTCAAAAATCAAACCCGAACTGGGGCCGGCCAGCAATCCTTCGTTCTGGCACAATTCCAAAGCGCGCGTGTAGGCGAGTTGAAAATCCACTTCGATGATGTCGTCCACGAGCGAGGCGTCGAACAATTTTGAAACGCCAAGCTGGGAAACGTTCCGCAAGCCCGGCACGTCGTGGCCTTCCGTCGGCTGCACGGCGATGATTTTGACGTGTGGATTTTTCTCGCGCAGAAATTTGGCCGTGCCCGTCACCGTGCCGCAGGTGCCGAGCGAGGTGAACAGATGCGTGATTTTGCCTGCGGTCTGCTTCCAGATTTCCGGCCCGGTGGTCTTGAAATGCGCCTCCACGTTCTTCGCATTTTCATACTGGTTGGGCATGACGTATTTTTTGGCCGAAGCTTTCGCGTGCGTTTTGGCCAGATTGATGGAGCCGTCGCCGAGGCCGGGCGCGGGGCAAAGTTCATCGGAAATGACTTCAAGTTCCGCGCCGGCGATTTTCAACAGCACTTTTTTTTCCAGCGGAATTTTATTCGGCACGACGGCCAGCAGACGATGTCCGCGCGCCCGCGCCATCGCGGCCAGACTGATGCCGGTGTTGCCGGAAGTCGGCTCGACCAGCCCTCGACTGTCGCCGAGTTCGCCGCGTGCTTCGAGGTCGCGCAACAATTCCCACGCCGCGCGGTCTTTCACCGAGCCGAACGGATTCATCCATTCGAGCTTGGCGTAAAGCGGAAATTCCGCGAACGGATTAAGCTTGTTGAGGCGCACCAGCGGCGTTGGATTTTCCTCGCCGGGCAGCAGTTCAAAAATGTTTTCGTAGACGCGGGTTTGATGGTTCATGTCAATGACTTCTTCGGCCAGCTTTTCATTTCGCGGCAAAGCTCGCGCGGTCATCCGCTTCGAGCCAGTCAAACGTCGTGCTGGTTTCCGGCTTCAAACCAAGCTTCGCGCAATTTTCGACGAAGTAGGCGCGCTTTTCCGGGTCGTTGTATAAACTGTTGGCCTCGACCTTATCCGACCAGGCTTTGATTTCCTCCGGCGTTTTCTTCGCGCCGTGAGCCAGCAGCCAGTCGCCGACTTCCTCATAAGTTTTCGCCGCCTGAACCGCAGCCTTGAATTGTTCGCCGTTGATTTCTTTGAAACCAAACAACACGTTATCCAGCGGACAATCGTAATGATAGTCGCCGAGTTTTCCTGTCAGGCTGGCGCGGCATTTGTCAATCGTCCGTTTGGCGATGACGAATCCGCCGACGCGGTCGCGCGGGCTGGACGGAGCTTGTTTGGTCAAATCACGATCTACGATAGGTGTGCTCATATTTTTTGTTCTTTCGTTTTTAATTTATTGGTTTGTGAAAATCGTCATCCACTCAAACGGCCTTTGGGTTTGTTCATTTTTCATGTTGGCTGATTTACCGCCCACAAATCGTCCTTGCCAAATTCCGGGCAGCAGGAGCCGCAGCCCGTGTAACATTCCGCGCAAAGCGTCCGCCCGTCGAAATGGTAAGCACCAAATTTTCCGCAACCGTCACACGCGGCATTTTCATCCAGACAAATGTCCGCGCTGGTTTCGTCAACGCTTTTACTTTCAATTTTCATATTTCAAATTCCGCGCCGATGTATCGCCGCCGCGATTGCGCGACCGTTTGTGTCCGGCAAATTCCCAAGGCGTCCCGCATCCGCGACGGCTGTTGAATCAAATCGGCCAGCGTGCAATCATCCAGCACCGCGAAAAACGCCCTCGCCGCCTCGTCCAAAATGTTTTTCAACCGGCAGGCCGGCAGCAACCGACAAAGACGATTTCCGTCTTCGCGACAATCTATCACCGTGTCGCTTTCCTCGCCCAAGCGCACGATGTCACCGAGCCGGATGCTTTCGGGCGCGCGCCCCAGCGTGAAGCCGCCGCCGATGCCACGTTGCGTCGCAAGATAACCGTGCCGCCCCAAATCATGCACGATCTTGACGAGATGATGCCGCGAGACGCCGAAAGTTTCCGCCACTTCAGCCACCGTCATTCGTTCCGGCTGACGCAAGGCGGTTTGCATCAGCACCCGGATGGCGTAATCAGAATAAGCGCTCAACTGCATCTGCCTTACAAAATGGCCGCGCCTCGTCTCGAAAGCAAGCAAAAGCTGTATTTTGAATACAGCTTTACGTTTTTTGAAAAGATGGGGCGAGTGCCCCCGCGAGCCGGGCTTGACCAAGCCTTAAACGTTCGCGGCTCGCGAGGACGCTCACCCCACCAATTTCCGGCGAATTAAATATGAATCGCCAGCCCGTAAGCCTGTTCCGTGGCTTCATGCACGGCTTCGCTCAACGTCGGGTGCGCGTGGATCGTGGCTTCGATTTCTTCGTGCGTCGCTTCGAGCGTGATGGCGAGGCCGAGTTCGCCGATCATCTCCGTCGCTTCCGCGCCGACGATGTGCGCGCCCAAAACTTCGCCATGTGGTTCGCCGAAAATAATTTTTACAAAGCCGTCAATCTCGCCGACGGCGCGCGCTTTGCCGCTCGCGGAAAACGGAAATTTGCCGACCTTGAATTTCAATCCCTGTTCCTTCGCCGCGCGCTCGGTCAGGCCGACGCTCGCGACTTGCGGCTGGCAATACGTGCAACTGGGAAAGACGTTGACGCGCTTCGGAACATGATTCGTGAACATGCCTTCAACCGCCTGAATCGCCTCGTAACTGGCGACGTGCGCGAGCAACGGCGGCCCGATGATGTCGCCCGCCGCATAAACACCCGCCACGCTGGTCTGATAACGATCCGTCGTCTGGATGAAACCGCGCGGCGTGAGTTGCAGCGACAGGCCGGGCGGCAGCAACGGTTGCACGCCGATGGCGACGAGGCAGACTTCGGCTTCGAGCGTTTCCGCCTTTTTGCCTTCGACGGAAATTTTCACGCCGTCCTTGCCGGCTTCCGCCTTCACGACTTTTGTGTTCGTCAAAACTTGAATGCCCAGTTTCGCGTAGGCTTTTTCCAGCGTCTGCGAGGCTTCCGTGTCTTCGAGCGGCAAAATGTTCGGCAGCATTTCGACGAGCGTGACCTTCGTGCCGAACGCGTTGAAGAAGTAGGCGAACTCCACGCCAATCGCGCCCGCGCCGATGATGATGATGCTTTTCGGCTGCTTTTCCAAAATCATCGCCTCGCGGCTGCCGATGACGGTTTTGCCGTTGAACGGAAAATTGGGCATGGGCCGCGACACGACGCCGGTGGCGAGCAGAATTTTCGCGGCTTCGAGTTTTTGCGTTTTGCCATCGGCGGATTTCACGGTCACGACGCCGGCGCGTTCGAGCGAACCTTCGCCGAGGATGTAATCCACCTTGTTTTTCTTGAACAGATATTCGATGCCGCCGGCGTTTTTGTCGGCCACGTTGCGGGAGCGTTTGACGACTTTGCTCCAGTCGAAATTCAAATTGTCGAACGTGAAGCCGAATTCATCCGCGCGATGTTTCATCAGGTGAAACAACTCCGCGTTGCGCAGCAGCGATTTCGTCGGGATGCAACCCCAATTCAAACAAGTGCCGCCCGCGCGTTCTTTTTCCACGCACGCCACGCGTTTTCCGAGTTGGGCGGCGAGAATGGCGCCGACGTATCCGGCGGGTCCGCCGCCAATGACAATCAGGTCGTAACTCATAAATCAAATCAGCATCAAGGCCGGGTTTTCGATCAGCAACCGCAGTTCGGCAAGATATTGCGCGCCGACCGCGCCGTCCACCACGCGATGATCCGCGCTCAAGCCGATGGCCAGCCGGTGCGCGGGAACGATTTCATCCTGCGCGTTGACGACGGGCTTTTTCACAATCGCGCCAATCGCCAGAATGATCGCCTGCGGCGGATTGATGACGGCGGAAAAATTGTCAATGCCGTAGCTGCCAAGATTGGAAACCGTGAGCGTGCCGCCCTGATATTCTTCCGGCTTCAATTTTTTGGTGCGGGCGCGCGTGGCGAGGTCTTTGACTTCTTCGCTGATCTGGCGCAGCGATTTGTTCTGCGCCGAACGCACGACCGGCGTCACCAAACCGTCTTCCACCGCCACGGCGACGGACAGATGCACGTCGGGATATTCGATGATGGCGTCGCCCGCGTAACTCGCGTTGACGCGCGGCACTTTCACCGCTGCCGCGACCACCGCCTTCAAAATAAAATCGTTGATGGTGAGCTTGCCCGCGCCGGCTTTTTCCAACGGCGCGTTCACCTGCGCGCGCATTTTCAGAAGATTGCCGGCGTCCACCTCGATGTTGAGGTAGAAATGCGGAATCTGCGTTTTGCTGGCGAGCAATCGTTCGGCAATGATTTTGCGCATTCCCGAAAGCGGAATGCGTTTCGCGCCCGCCGGCAAAGTCGTTGGAAAAATTGTTTGCGCGGAAGCCGGAGCAATGGCGTGTGGCGTTTGTGACGAAGCGGATTCTAAATCTTTCGCGACCACGCGACCGCCGGGGCCGGAGCCTTGAATCGTCGCCAGTTGAACGCCTTTGGCGGCGGCGATTTTTTTTGCGAGCGGTGAGGCTTTCACGCGTCCGCCGGAAGTTGTCGGTGCGGCGGTGGGTTTGGTTGAAGTTTGCTGAACTGGTTCAACTTTTTTTTCCGCGACGGCAGCTTTGTCTGTTTTCTTCGGAGCGGATTCGCCCGCGCCCAGCACGAGTGCGAGATGATCGCCAACTTTGGCTTTGCCGCCTTCGGGAATGCAGATTTCCTTGAGCGTGCCGTCGTCGAACGCTTCCAATTCCATCACCGCCTTGTCGGTTTCGATTTCGGCCAGCACGTCGCCGACGCTCACGGTGTCGCCGACGGCTTTGCGCCACTTGACGACCGTTCCTTCGGTCATCGTGTCGCTCAATTTGGGCATTTCAAGATAAGGCATAATCAGTCGGCAAAAATTTCCAATTCAGCGGATGCTCAACACTTTTTCCACGACGCGCTCCGGCGTGGGCAGTTGCATTTTTTCGAGCGGCGGACTGTAAATCGCCGGCGCGTCGAGCGAACAAACGCGCAGCACCGGCGCGTCCAAATCGTCGAAGGCTTTTTCCTGAATCATCGAGGCGATTTGCGCGCTCACGGCGCAGAACGGTTTGTTTTCATCCACCAAAACGGCGCGATGCGTTTTGCGGACGGATTGCAAAATCGTTTCTTCGTCGAGCGGACGGATGGAACGCAAGTCCACGACTTCGGCGCTAATGCCGTGTTCGTTCGCCAAAATTTCCGCCGCCTTCAAACTCGTCAAAACCGCGCGGCCATGCGCGATGAGCGAAACGTCCGCGCCTTCGCGTTTCACGTCCGCGACGCCGAGCGGAATCAGATATTCCTCGTCCGGCACTTCCCACGTTTCGCCGTAAAGCAGCGTGTTTTCCATCACGAAAACCGGGTCGTTGTCGCGAATGGCGGATTTCATCAAACCTTTCGCGTCGTAAGCCGTCGCGGGGCAAACGACTTTCACGCCGGGATTGTTCGCCAAAATACTTTCCGGCGTGTGCGAATGCGTCGCGCCGACGTTCGTGCCGCCGTTGGCGGGGCCGCGAATGACAATCGGACAGTTGATCAAACCGCCGGACATGTAACGCACGCAACCGGCGTTGTTGACGATTTGATCGTAAGCGACATAGGCAAAACTCCAGAACATGAGTTCAACGACCGGACGGATGCCGAGCATCGAAGCGCCCACGCTCATACCGATGAAACCGGCTTCGCTGATCGGCGCGTCCACGACGCGTTTGTCGCCGAAGCGTTTCCAAAGTCCTTCCGTCACCTTGTAAGCGCCGTTGTATTGCGCGACTTCCTCGCCGATGAGGACGACGTTTTCGTCGCGCGTCAGTTCTTCCGCGAGCGCGTCGTTCAAGGCTTTGCGATAAGTGATTTGCGGCATAAGAATCCGTCAGAAATTAGTCGTTGAAGAAATGTTTGCCCGTGCGCCCCGCCGGTGTTTGCCGGTCCACCTCGTAATAAACGTCCGAAAAAATATCCGCCTTTTCCGGCAGCGGACTTTCCTCGGCGAATTTTACGGCGGCGTCCGCTTCCGCCTTGGCCTCGGCGTCGAGCGCGGCGGCTTGTTCCTCGTTGATGACGCCTTCCTCGGTCAAACGTTTTTGCCAGAGCTGGAGCGGGTCGTGAAATTTTTTATATTTCTCAATCTCCTCCGGGTCGCGATATTTTTTGGCGTTCGCGTCCGCGACGGAATGGCCGTAGTAACGATACGTGTCAATCTCCAGCACGGTCGGGCGCGATTCATCATGCGCGCGCTGCATGGCTTTCCAGGTTTTCGCGCGCACTTCGTAAATATCTTCGCCGTTGATCTGATCCCATTCGATGTTGTAACCCTCGGCGCGGGCGGCAAGACAATTTTTGAAAGCGGACGAGCGTTCCAGGCTGGTGCCCATCGAGTAACCGTTGTTTTCAATGACGTAAATGACCGGCAAATTCCAAAGCGCGGCAAGATTCAGCGATTCGTGATAAACGCCTTGATTGACCGCGCCATCGCCGAGAAAACACAGGCAGCAACCTTTGCGCCCCTTGTATTTCAACGCGAACGCCAGACCGAGACCGAGCGGCGTCTGGCCGGCGACGATGCCATGACCGCCCCAATAATTTTTGTCCGGCGCGAAAAAGTGCATCGAGCCGCCCTTGCCTTTGGAACAGCCGGTCGTCTTGCCGAACAATTCCGCCATGCACTCGTTCATGCTCATGCCCACGGCAAGCGCGTGGCCGTGATCGCGATATGCTGTGATGACATGATCGTTTTCGCCGCACAGCGAAACCGTGCCCGTCGCAACCGATTCCTGGCCGATGTAAAGATGGAGAAACCCGCCCATGTGCGTGCCCGCCTGATAATGCTTGAGCGCCGCCTGCTCAAACCGGCGGATGCGAAACATCTGGCGCAGCAGATTGATTTTTTTCTCCGGCGTCAGCTCGCGATTGATTGCGGCATCGGCAAAAACTCCCGCTTCAAGCAAAGTTTCCATGTCAGACCTCAACTCTTTTGCTGCCACTGAACTATTTTGTTCACAACTTTAATTGTGCCACATCACGCGCGAAACCGTCAACCATTGCGAGTTTGGGACGGGTTTAGCCGACATAAAGTCAGATCAAGCCCAGCACCACCACTATCCGACTGACATCTACACCGGCCGTGTTCTCGCGCAAGCAATCGTTTGTGAATTGAAGGCCAATCCAGATTTCCAGCACGACTTTATCGAAGTGAAAGCAAAAATCACCGTAGCGCAACAACTCGGCAAAAATTGAACCGGATTGCCATTTTGTTCACTCGCCGCGTAATTTTTCCTTCACATAAAATTTTTCAAAAAAAACTTGCGACAATTGGCTGGTGGTATAAGAATGTCAATAAGGCAATGGGGTTTGCCTTTCCCGAAAGGGAGAACCGCCTGACCATTTCAGAGCTAATAACTCCTACCGAGACCAAAAGTGTCGGTGGGATTTTTTTATGCTCATGTATCTGATTCTAGGTTTGGGCGGCGCACTTGGAACAATCGCGCGTTTTTGGGTGAACGGCGTTGTTTCTCGATATTTCTCCACATTTCCGATGGGAACATTGGTAATCAATGTCACCGGTTCTTTCATCATCAGTTTCTTTGCCACCTTGACCGATCCAGAAGGGCGTTTTTTTGTGTCGCCAACCTACCGCGCGTTTTTTATGACGGGCATTTGCGGCGGTTACACCACCTTTTCCTCTTTCAGTTTGCAAACCCTCAATCTGGCCGCCGACGGTGAATGGTTGTTCGCGGGATTAAATATATTATCGTCAGTTGCCCTCGGCATGTTTGCCGCGTGGCTCGGCTACGTGGCCGCCATGCTTCTCAAACCGAAAGGATAAATATGCACATTCCACATGACGCAATGTTACTACGAATCTTCATCGGCGAAAGCGATCGCTGGCATCATCAGCCGCTTTACGAAGCGCTCGTGCTCAAGGCGCGCGAAATGCACCTGGCTGGCGCGACCGTGCTGCGCGGGCCGATGGGATTTGGAAAATCGAGCCGCTTGCACACGGCAAAAATTATACGCCTTTCCTTTGACTTGCCGCTCGTGATCGAAATCGTGGATGCCGAGGAAAAAATCAACGCCTTCCTGCCCGTGCTCGATGAAATGATGAAAGGCGGTCTGGTCACGCTCGAAAAAGCGCGCGTGATTGATTATCGCGCCGATGAAGAAAATGCCATCGGCGTAGAACAGCCAAAAAGTTGATTATGTTCAACCACATTGTATTCAACCTGATTCAAGTCGCCGTGGTAATGATTTTCGCGCCACTGGCTTCGGGCGTCCTCGCGCGGTTGAAAGAAATCGTCCAATCCAAACGCGGGCCAAGTATTTTTCAGCCGTATCGCGATTTGTGGAAATTCTTTCACAAGGATGAAATCGTTTCCGAAGACAGTTCGTGGATTTTCCGTTTCACGCCCTACATCGTTTTCGTTGTGCCGATTTTCGTCACGCTGTTGATTCCGGTGCTGACGAATTACCCGCTTTTTTTCGCGTTCATGGGCGACATGATTGGCGCAGGATTCATTCTGTCACTTGGCGGATTTTTCGCCACGATCGCCGCGATTGATACGGCCAATCCCTTCGGCCCCATCGGCGCCAGCCGCACGCGCATGGTCGGCTTTCTCGCCGAGCCGGTGTTTATGATTGTGTTTTTCACGGTGTCATTCGTCGCGGGTTCGACGATTCCCTACATCGTCCAAGAAAAATGGGTGACGCCCCTAGCAAACTTTTTCATGCCCTCGCACGTCCTGCTCGTGCTGGCGTTTCTGATGTTGATTCTGGCCGAAGGCGGACGGATTCCCGTGGACAATCCGACCGGCCATTTTGAACTGGCGATGATTGACGAATCCAAATCGCTCGAATACTCCGGGCGCGGCTTCGCGCTCATCAAGTGGGGCGGCTATATGAAATCCTTCGTGCTGATGATTGTTTTTCTCAACGTCCTCATCACACCGTGGGGTTTGGCTGCCAGCCAAAATTGCGGCGACGTGCTGCTGGCGATTCCCAAAGTGCTGCTGAAAATTTTTTGTTTTTTGCTCGTGATGGTCGTCATCGAATCGTCGCTTTCAAAGCTGCGGCTGTTCCGCATCACCGAATTTTTGGGCGCGGCGTTCATCACGTCCGTCGCGGCGATGATTGCGCAAGTCTTTTTGCCTTGAACCAAAATGAGCGAAACCACCAATCAGCTTCTGGATAATTTGAACGCCCTAACCGTCGGATTGTTTTTGCTGACGTGTTTCGGCATCGTCGCCATGCGGCAGGCGCGCGGCGTTTTGAATCTGTTCATCGTGCAATCGTTGTTGCTCGCCGCGTCCGCCGCGCTGTTGGGTTTGCGCCATCACACCGAGCACCTTTACGGCGTCGCCATCGTCAACGTCATCAGCAAACCCATCATCGTCCCGTGGCTGTTGCGAAAAGTTTCGCCGTCGGAAATTTACACGCGCCGCGAAGTTGACCAAGTGCTCAACATCCCGACCGCGTTGCTCATCGCGCTCGCGCTGGCGATTCTCGCCTACTTTTTGGGACAACCATTGCTCAACGCCGTCGCGCCGGAATTTCGCGGGCCAAATGTCCCCATCGGCATCGCCGGACTGCTGCTCGGCGCGTTCACCATCACCGTGCGCCGCGAAGCCCTGCCACTGCTCATCGGCCTGCTCGTCATGGAAAACGGCGCGTTCCTCACCGGCATTTCCATTTCGCGCAACCTGCCGCTGCTCGTGGAACTGGCGATTGCCACCGACGGTTTAATCATCGTCTTCATCGCCGGCGTGCTGATTCGCGCCGTGCAAAAACAAGTCGGCACGACGGCGGTCGGCGAACTGGCGACGTTGAAAGAAGGCGCGACCGTTGAACCCGTGGAAAAATCCACGCCGAATCACTAAAGGCCATGAGCGTTCTCATCATTTTATTGCTGCCGGTCATTGCGACCGCGCTCGTGTGCCTGCCCTTCAAAAAATTCTGGGCGTCGGGCGTGACCGTCGTTTCGTCGCTGGCGGTTTTGATTCTTTCCGCGCGCATCGCGTGGCTCACGTCGTCCGGCAATTCCATCACGTCCGATTTGAAAATTGGTGCGCTCAAATGGATCAACGTGGACGGCTTGAGCGCGTTGATTTTATTGCTCATCGCGTTTATCGGCGTGACGGCGGCAATTTTTTCCGTCGGCTACATGGCGCACGGAAATTTAACCGCCGGAAAACTCCGGCTCTATTACGCCAATTACAACCTGTTCGTTTTTTCCATGCTGGCGATCCCTGTGCTCGCCGAGCCGACGCTCGTCTGGATTGTCGTTGAACTCACCACGCTCTGTTCCGCGCTGCTCGTCTCGTTTGAAAACACCCGCGAAGCCTTGGAAGCCGCGTGGAAATACGTCGTCCTCTCGCTCATGGGCGCGGGCATGGCGCTGTTTGGATTTCTGGTTTTGTTCGCCGCGATGCAGGCATCCGGCAGCAAAGACGCCTACACGTGGAACAATTTAATCACCGCCGCGCCGACGATGCCGCCGGTGCTTTTGGAAACCGCGTTTCTTTTAATTCTCATCGGCCTCGGCACAAAAGTCGGTCTCGTGCCCATGCACACGTGGCTGCCCGACGCACATAGCCAAGCGCCGTCGCCCGTGTGCGGCTTGCTTTCCGGCATCGAAACGTCGGCGATACTTTACGTCATTCTGCGCCTGTTTCCGGTGATGCAAGCCTCGCCCAATTCTCACGCCGAAACGTGGGCAATCGTTCTCGGTTTGATTTCCGTCGGCACGGCGGCGTTTCTGCTCCTGCAAGTCCGTGACTACAAACGCATGTTCGCATTTTCAACCGTCGAGCACATGGGAATTATTTTAACCGCCGTCGGCCTCGGCGCGTCCGTCGCCGGTTACGGCGCGATGATGCAAATCGTCAGCCACGCCGTCACCAAATCCTTTTGCTTCTTCGCCGCCGGCGCGGTGCTGCTCACGGTCGGAACGCGGCAAATCGCGTCCGTGCGCCAACTGATTTCCCGCGCGCCATTCGCCAGCGCCGCGCTGGTTTTCGGCGGCTTAGCCATCACCGGCGCGCCGCCGCTCGCGGTTTTTTTGAGCGAATTTTCCATTCTCAAAGCCGGACTGACGCAAAAAGAATATCTGGCGACGGCATTGCTTGCCATTTTCATCGTCATCGCCTTTTTCGGCATCATGCTGCACGTCAATAAAATGGTTTTCGGCACGGATGAAAATGAAACCGCCGCCGCTGATTCCCAAATCGCCAATCGCCAATCGGCAATCGCCAATTCGCATCTCCCCTTCAGTTGCAAACTCGCGCTAATCATCGCCGCCATTCCCGTTTTCGTTTTCGGTTTTTACATTCCGCAACCATTGCAGGATTTGCTGACGCAAGCCGCCGCCGCGCTGATAAATCACCCGTCACCATGAATCACGCCGAACTCAAAAGAGAAATTGAACAACGCTGGCCGAACCAAGCGCAATGCCGGTTTGACGTTGACGCACCGTGCGAAGTGACCTGCGCCCGCGCCGTGCTGCCGGAACTTTGCGGACGGCTCTTTCTCGAATGGAATTTCAGCTTCGCCGGTTTGATCGTTGAAGAAGCCGAGACCGAATGGCAGTTGCGTTATATTTTTTACGGCGAACGCGAAGCAGGCTGGGTTCACGTCTTGGTTCACGCGCCGCTCGCGGAAAAAAACTTTCCGAGCATCGTGAAGGAAGTTTGCGCCGTGGACTGGCACGAGCGCGAAGCCGAGGATTTGTTCGGGCTGAACTTTGAAGGCCACCCGCGCCTTGGCGATTTCATTTTGCACGACGACGCCTGGCAGGAAAACGTCGAGCCGATGCGCCGGAATTTTGACGCGCCCGCCGCGATGCAGCATCGTCAGCCCGACGTGAATTGGCGTCCGCAACGCGTGTTGCACGAACCCGGCGCGTTTGCCATGACCGTCGGCCCCAAATTTTCCGGCGTGACCGAGCCGGTGCATTTTCTGCTGGAGACCGTCGGCGAAGATGTCACCCGCTCGATGCCGCGCCTGTTTTACAAATGGCGCGCCGTCGAAAAACTCGCCGAAGGCAAATCACCGGACGAAGTGTTATTGCTCGCGGAACGATTCGCGGCCACGACCGCTTTTGCCCACGGACTCGCTTATTGTCAGGCGATTGAAAAAATCTGCAACGCGAACCTTCCACCGCGTGCGAAAATGCTCCGCGTTTTTCTCGCCGAACTCGAACGTCTGCGCCAGCACGCCGGCGCGATTCAGGAAATTTGCGAATCCACTGCACTCGTCGTCGCCAACAGTCAGGCCGGAATTTTGGAAGAAGATTTGCTTCGCATTTCTTGCGAACTCACCGGCCACCGCTATCTGTTCGGCCTGCTCGCACTTGGCGGATTGCTGTGCGATTTGTCCGATGACGCCTGCCGCAAAACGCTTCAACAATCGCAGAATGTTTTGCAACGATTGAATCAACTGGAAAAACGCCTGCGCGTTTCGAGCAGTTTTCTGGATCGCCTCGAAGAAGTCGGCATCGTCTCGCAGCAAAACGCGACGGCTTACGGCCTGCTCGGCCCGATTGCCCGCGCGTCGGACGTCGTCCGCGATTTGCGAAAAGCACAGCCGTATTCGGACTACGAACATTTTCAATTCGACGTGCCCAGCGAAAAGGAAGGCGACGGCTACGCGCGCTTGCGGATTTTATTTTCCGAAGCGCGCCAATCCGTTCGCATCATGGAGCAAGCCGTCGCCGCGTTGCCAAATGGCGGCGTCCGCGAACCCATAAAATTTCAAACCGGCGCGGCGTTGGGCTGGGTCGAAGCCCCGCGCGGCGGCGCGTTTCATTGGGTGCGATTGAACGAAGCCGGAAAAATTTCGCGCTACCGAATCGTTCCGCCGTCCTTCGCCAACTGGCACGGCTTCCATTTAGGCGTCGAGAAATTCGCGTTCCAGGATTTCCCGATCATGTTGGCCACGTTTGATTTGTCAGTCGCGGAAAATGACCGATGAAACGGAAAAATCGTAAATCGCAAATCGTCAATCGTAAATAATATGAGCCAATGGGTCATCAACGGATTGCGCACGGGAATCAAAACCACCGCGTATCCGCGCCATCAGGAACGCGCCGCCGGCGTCACGCCCGGTTTGCCGCGCGACACCCTCGCGCCGTCGTCGTCTGCGGCGGAAGCACTGGTGGATTGTTGCCCGACCAATGTCTTCAGCCGGAACAACGAGCAAATTTCGGCGGACAGCCGCCGTTGTATCCATTGCTATCGCTGCCTGCGCGACGTCGAGCATCCGGCAAATTGGGAACAAAATTATGAATGGGGAACTGTTCGCGACGGCCAGCATGAATTTGCCCAACCATTTCACCGCTCCATCCACATTTGCGTCGTGGACGTGGGCGATTGCGGCGCGTGCCTCAACGAAGTCCGGAAACTCACCAACCCGTATTACAACATGCACCGGCTCGGATTTTTCATCACGCCCTCGCCGCGCCATGCCGACGTGCTGCTGGTCGTCGGCGTCGTGACCGACCACATGAAACTGGCGTTGCAAAAAGTTTATGACGCCATGCCGACACCCAAGCGCGTGCTTGCCGTCGGCGCGTGCGCGCTAACCGGCGGCGTCTTCGCCGACAGTTTCGTTTGCTCCAAAGGATTGTCCGACGTTTTGCCCGTGGACGTGGAAGTGCCCGGCCAACCGCCGCCGCCACTGGCGATTTTGCACGGATTGCTTGTGGCCGTCAGACGCGAACCATCGGCCACTGAAATTATTTCTGCCAGACGCTGATGCAAACTCAAATACTCATTTTAATTTTCTTTGCGCTCTGCGGCGCGGGCATTTTGATTTCGCTGGCCGCGCCCGCGAAATCGAAGGGAACGGTGTTCGCATGGTTTGGTTGCGCGGCGGCGATTGCCTTGATTTTGGCCGGCGCGAACGCATTGCTCGCGGGCAAAACGTTTCAGCAATCGCTGTGGCCGTTACCCGGTTTGGGAACGCTCACGCTGAATCTTGATAAATTTTCCACCGTATTTTTGTTCATCACCGGATTGGTGCTGTTTCCCGCGTCCATTTTTGCGGGCGGCGAATTAAACCGAAACACCGCAACGCTTCAACGCTTCAACCCTTCAACTTTTCCCGCGCTGATGTTCGCACTCTATGCGTCCATCGCGCTGGTTTTTCTGGCGGGCGATGCCGTGTTGTTTCTGCTCGCGTGGGAAGCGATGTCCGTTTTTTGCTGGCTGCTGATTGTCTGCACACGGGAAAAAGAAAATGGCCGCGCGGCTCCGGGCTATTTGCTGCTGGCGATGGGCGAAGCTGGCACGCTCGCGGCGGCGGTCGGTTTTCTTCTGCTCGCGATTGGCGCCAATTCATTCGACTTCGGCGCAATGAAATCCGCCGCGCCGACGTTTGGCGCGGGCGCGCGCTGGGCGATTTTTCTGCTTTCCTTTTTCGGCTTCGGTGTCAAGGCCGGACTCGTGCCGGTGAATTTCTGGTTGCCGCGCGCCTATGCCGTCGCGCCGCGCGCCTTCGTGCCCGTGCTCGCGGGTGCGACGTTGAATCTCGGCCTCTACGGCATTTTCCGCGTCAACGCCGACCTCTTGCCTGCGACACAAATCGAACCGGGCTTGATTGCGCTCGCCATCGGCACGCTGTCCGCGCTCGTGGGCATTCTTTACGCGACGACGGAAAATGATTTGAAAACCATGCTCGCGCACAGCTCCATCGAAAACGCGGGCATCATCATCGCCGGTTTTGGCGCGGGCATGGTTTTTGTCGCGGCGAATCATCCCGCGCTCGCGGCCATCGCGTTCGTCGCGTCGCTCTATCATTTGATCAACCATTCGCTTTACAAAACGCTGCTGTTTTTCGGCGTCGGCGCGGTGGAAAATCAAACCGGCACGCGCGACATGGACAAACTCGGCGGCCTGATTCGCTGGATGCCGTTGACCGTGCTCGGTTTTTTGGCCGGAACACTTTCCATCGCCGCGCTGCCGCCGTTCAACGGCTTCGTCAGCGAATGGCTCACGCTGCAAACCATGTTGCGCTCGGCGGAATTGTCTTCCATCGGCGCAAAAATAGTTTTTGCGATTTGCGGCGCGGGACTCGCGCTCACGGCGGCGCTGGCCGTAACCTGCTTCGTCAAAGTTTTTGCGATGAATTTTTTGGGAATGCGGCGGCTGGACGAAAATCAAAAAATCGCCGAAGCCAAATCCGGCGCGCTCGCGCCCATTTTCATTCTCGCCGCGCTGTGCCTTTTGTTCGGCATTTTGCCGACTTACATCATTCCCACGTTGGACAACGCCTTGAATCCATTGGCTGGCGCGAGCGCGGCGGAAAATTTGGTTCCGCCGTTCTTCGCCTCAAATTCCGCGCACAATACTTTGCCACCCGCGTTCGTCGAAGATTTTCACAACCTCGGCGCACAAGTCGGCCAAAGCGTTTTGCCCGGACGCGGCCTCGTCGTGCTGCATCAAGGCGGCGAATCCAATCCCGTCGTGTTCGCCATGTCCACTTCCTACATGATTGTCGTGCTGACGATTTTGCTGCTGCTGACTTACGTCATCATCCGCCTGTGGCTGACGCGAACCCGAAAATTATCGCGACGCGAACATTGGGCGGGCGGCGTGAGAAAATTGCTGCCGGAAATGACTTACACGGCCACGGGTTTTTCCAATCCCGTGCGCGTGATTTTCGACGCCGTGTTTCGCCCGACGACGATTTCCGACACGCGCGAAACCGTCGCGCAACATTTCCGCGCCGCCATCCGCCGCGAAAAAGAGCGCGTGCATCTCATGGATAAACTGGTGTTGCAGCCGGTCAGCGCGGCGGCGTTGTGGTGCGCGCGCGTGCTGGCCGCCATGCACCACGGTCGTTTCAACGCCTACGCCGCTTACACGCTGCTCGCGTTGATTGTCGCGCTGATCATCGGACTGCTTTGCCGAAGTTAAAACCAGAACTCACTCAATTTATGACAAAAATACAAAACATCACTGCACAAGAAATCCTCGACTCGCGCGGCAATCCGACCGTCATGGTCACGCTCGCGCTCAACAATGGCATCGCTGTTTCGTCCTGCGTGCCGAGCGGCGCGTCCACGGGCATCCGCGAAGCCGTCGAATTGCGCGACGGCGACAAAAAGCGTTTCGGTGGCAAAGGCGTGCTCAAAGCCGTCGCCAACGTGAACAAAATCATCGCGCCAAAACTGAAAGGCAAATCGCCGCACGCGCAAAAAGAAATTGACGACTTGATGCGCAAACTCGACGGCACGGAAAATAAATCCAAACTCGGCGCGAACGCCATTCTCGGAGTTTCGATGGCCGTGTGTCGTGCGGCTGCGTTGGATTCAAAAATGCCGCTCTACGCTTACATCCGCAAACTTCACGGCATTAAATCCAATGCGCCATTCATTTTGCCCGCGCCGCAAATGAACGTCCTCAACGGCGGCGCACACGCGACGAACAATGTGGATTTTCAGGAATTCATGCTGTTCCCGATTGGCGCGCCGAACTTCGCCGAAGCCCTGCGCTACGCGGCGGAGACGTTTCACACGCTCAAAAAAATTCTGCAAAAACGCGGCCTCGTTTCCGCCGTCGGCGACGAAGGCGGTTTCGCGCCCAGCCTCGGCTCGAACGAGGAAGCCGTTGAATTGATTCTCGAAGCGATTCGCGCGGCAGGCTACAAAGCGGGCAAGGACATTTTCATCGCTATTGACCCCGCCGCCAGCGAATTTTACGAGGACGGCGATTACGTTTTCAAAAAATCCGATGGCCGCCGCAAAAACGCCGCCGGCATGGTCGAACTCTATCGCGAGTGGATCAAAAAATATCCGATTGCCTCGCTCGAAGACGGCATGGGCGAAGACGAAATCACCGGCTGGATCAGCCTCACAGAAATTCTCGGCAAAAAATTGCAACTCGTCGGCGACGATAATTTTGTCACCAATCCGGCAATTTTTTCTGAAGGCATCCGCGCTGGAATCGCCAACGCAATTTTAATCAAGTTGAATCAAATCGGCACGGTCAGCGAAACATTGGAGACCGTCGCGATGGCGCAAAAGGCAAATTATGGCGTTGTCATTTCGCATCGCTCCGGCGAAACGGAAGATTCATTCATTGCCGATTTCGCGGTCGGCACAAACGCCGGCCAAATCAAAACCGGCTCGCTTTGTCGTTCTGAACGAGTTGCGAAATATAACCGGCTGCTCGCGATTGAACGCGAGTTGGGGAAAAAAGCACGTTACGGAGGTGCGATATTTCGCACCCGATGGAAATGATCTTTGAATTTGGGGACGCCGCGGCCTTGAGCTTTCCCTGGCAAACTCCATTATCATCAGGCAGGAGTGATCGGGGAGAAATCCGGTCACCACCTCAAGTCGTGTGCGCCCCTCTTAAAATAAAACGGTGATCAATTTGAAGAAATTGCGGCGAATGATAAGTTAATTGAGGCAATGAAGTTTGCCTGTCCGTTTCTGCGGCGAACCGCCTTCAGGCTAATGACTTCTACCGAAACTGAATTGGTATCGGTGGTGTCATGCAAACAATAAATTCAAACGAACAGCGCGAAATTGATACACCCAAACGGGCGATAATTGAAGGAGGAGGCGAACGCGCTGCGCGGGCGTCTGATGAAAACCTTCAAGCGTCACTTCACACGACACCTAAAAACGGCGAGTTGGAGAATTTTCGCAGCATTCTGTTTCCCGATTCTGAAACTATCGGGGATAAAATTGAGCCGCCGTTTTATTTCCATGATTTGAACCTGGATCAAGTCGTTGATGCCATTGCGCGCGACCGGGATGAATACAATCTCAAACCGATTTTTTACACGCGCCTGACGAGTCTTGCGGCAATTATTTACCGTCAGGAAATCATGCGCGACCTTGAAAACGCGGCGTTGTTTGAAAGCGTCAAATCCTTTTCAAGTCAGATGCGGGAAATGCGTAAGCATCTTGCCGCAGCCAAGAGCTGGTCTTACAAATACGCAAAAGCACGGTGGTTTCTGGACGCTTCAGAAACGTATCGTGAAGCTGTTACGAAGTTGGTGTGCAATCTCGAACGCAGCAATCCTCATTCACGTGGATTGACATATTTCAGAAATTTTTTGAAGCGGTATGTTGAATCAGAACAGTTCAAATATTTTTCTGACTTCGCTAAACAGGTGAAGACCGGCCTGTTGGCCATTCGCTATTGCGTGCTCATCCGAGGCGGCGGCGTCACGGTGCGCCCTTATGAGTCGGAAATAGATTATACCGCCACTGTTGAGGAAACATTTGAGAAGTTTAAGCAGGGGGCAGTGAAAGACTATCTCGTCAAAACCACGGCTTTTTTGGGGATGAATCATGTTGAAGCCGCGATTTCGGATCGCGTTGCGCTTTTGTATCCCGACGCATTTCACGCGCTCGACGATTTTTGCGCGAAGCATGAACATTTTTTGGACAAAACAATTGTCGCCTTCGACCGTGAAATCCAATTTTACATTGCCTATTTGGAGCACATGAAAACTTTCGAGTGTGCCGGCCTGAAATTCTGTTACCCGCAGGTTTCCGGCGCTAGCAAGGAAGTCAACAGCCGTGAAAATTTCGACTTGGCGCTCGCCAGAAAACTTCTCAAAGAAAATTCGCCGGTCGTCTGCAATGATTTCTTTTTGAGCGGTCACGAAAGAATTTTTGTTGTCACGGGACCGAATCAAGGCGGCAAGACGACCTTTGCTCGCACGTTCGGGCAATTGCACTATTTGGCGAGCCTCGGTTGTCCGGTCCCAGGTTCGGAGGCGCGCCTGTTTCTTTTCGACCGGCTTTTCAGCCACTTCGAGCGTGAGGAAGACATCAAAACGTTACGCGGTAAAATGCAGGATGATTTGGTGAGGATTCACCAAATTCTTGAACAGGCCACGCCGAATAGCATCGTCATCATCAATGAAATTTTTTCCTCCACGAGCGTGAAAGATGGCGTTCAGTTGGGGAAGAAAATCATGGAACATTTGGCGCGTCTCGATTTGCTCGGCGTGTGCGTGACGTTTTTGGATGAACTCGCTTCGTGCAATGAAAAAATCGTGAGCGCCGTCGCCACGGTCGTGCCGGAAAATCCGTCGCAACGGACTCATAAAATTGAGCGCAAACCGGCGGATGGCTTGGCCTACGCGCTGGCGATTGCGGAAAAATACGAACTCACTTACGTCCGATTGAAGGAGCGGCTCAAGCCATGAAAGCCCATTTGATGTATCGCGAACGCGATTTTGATTTGCAGCAGAAACTGCCGCCGAATGAATCCGCGCTGATGCAGGATTTGGAATTGGACACTTTGTTCCGCGCGATGTCAGGCAACGATGAACTTTTGTTTCAAGTGGCGAAACAAGCGGTGTTGTCGGGTTTGCGCGATGATGTGGACACTATTCTTTATCGCCAAGCAATTTTCAAAGACTGTTTGCGAAACGAATCCGTCGTAAGAGAAATTTACGACATCGCCATCGAAGCCATTGAAACCAAACGGACTCGCTGGCTCGGCGTTTTCAGCCGTTATCCATGTGGCATTTTGTATGAAGCCGTCCGGTTGCTGAAAATGTTGATGGAGGTGGTCGGCAAATTGAAGCGCACTGCCGGCGAGAGCGTGGACAAGTTTGAGTCGAAGGGTTTCAAAACTTTTTTTGCGATGATCAAAGCGGAACTTGCGGACGATTATTTTGCCCGTGCCAAAACTCAATTGAAGGAATTGGAATTTCGTGACGGCGTGCTGGTCAGTACGGAATTGGGGCAAGGCAATCAGGGAATCAATTATGTTTTGCGGAAATCGCTCCAACCCAAACCGAATTGGTTTCAAAGATTATTTTCCAGACCGTCGGGCTACACATTCCGCCTTGACCCGCGCGACGAAGCGGGTTTCCGGTCGTTGTCGGAACTGCAAGATCAGGGAATCAATCTGGCCGCGAACGCGGTCGCCCAATCCGCCGATCACATTATGAATTTTTTCATCATGCTGCGGACGGAACTGGCGTTTTACATCGGCTGCATCAATTTGCATCGCTGGCTGCGCCATAAAAATGCGCCGGTTTGTTTTCCCGTCCCGACACAAGTTGGAGACCGCAATCATTCTTTCAAAGACCTGCGCGATGCGTGCCTTGTCTTGAGCATGGAACGGAATGTCATCGGCAATGACGTGAACGCCGATGGGAAAAATCTTTTTGTCATCACCGGCGCAAATCAAGGCGGCAAGTCAACATTTTTACGCAGCATCGGCATCGCGCAATTGATGATGCAATGCGGCATGTTCGTAGCCGCCGAATCATTCACCGCCAACATTTGCAGCGGTTTGTTCACGCACTACAAACGCGAAGAAGATGCCACGATGCGCAGCGGGAAATTTGACGAGGAACTGGATCGCATGAGCGGCATCGTTGACTCGCTGACACCCGATTCACTTTTGCTGTTCAACGAATCATTTGCCGCGACAAATGAACGCGAGGGCGCGGAAATTGCAAAACAGATTGTCAACGCATTGTTGGAAGCGCGTGTGAAAATCTTTTTCGTGACACACCTTTACGAATTCGCCAACGGCCTTTGGGAAAGCAAAATGAATGACGCGATTTTTCTGCGCGCCGAAAGACAAGCGGACGGACAGCGCACTTTCAAATTGTCGCCGGGCGAGCCGTTGGAAACCAGCTACGGCGCGGATTTGTATCAGGAAATTTTTGAAAAAAGTTGAACCACGGATGAACACGGATAAAAAATAAAAAACCTTTGACGCGAATTTCGCTAATTAACGCGAATGAAAATCAATTGGCGAAAATTCGCGCAATTCGCGTCAAAAGAATCCGTGTTTATCCGTGTCCATCCGTGGTTAAAATAAAATGAATAAATTATTTCCATTCATCGGTCGTGAAAAAGAAATGGCGCGGCTGCGGCAATTGCACAAACAGCGCAAAAATGTCCTGCTGCTCGGCGCGGAAGGCATCGGCAAGTCCGCGCTCGTCGAGCAATTGCATTCGCCGCTCGGTCTGTGGGTTTGCCCGCACTCCGAGCATTTGAGCGAGATTTGCGAATCACTCGAACGCGAATTGGAACTGGCCGACGACGATTTGCTCATCGTCAAACGCAAGAACCGGATTTTAAGCCGACTCAAAATGATTCCGAAACTAACAGTGGTTTTCGACGGCGCAAGTTGGACGACGCCGAAAATCGGCAACTTCATCGAAAACGTCAGCATGATTGGGCCCGTGTGGTTATGCACGCGCTCGGAACATCCCTGGGACATTGGCCGCATCTGGCCGCTGCTTGTGCGTTTTGAGCACATCGAATTGGAATCGTTTCACCCGAAAGAAGCACAAAGGCTCGTTGCCGCCGCCATTCAGGAAAAAATCATTCCCGAAAAAACTTCGGGCATTGTGGATTGGTTGCATCGGCGCAGCGAGGGCAATCCCAAAATCCTCTGCGAATTATTGATTGAAATTGCGCGCGGCCATTATGACTTGAGCAACCTGCACAGTTTGCGATTACTTGATTTGGACCGGCGGATTCACGAAATTTTTCCGGCGGGCATTTCTCCATGAATGAAAGCCATCAACGACATTTGCTCGTGACGTTTCGGCATATTGACCGATTGCTTTCTGAGACGGAACATATTTTGAACTCCGCTGACTCGCCGTCGCCATTTCAAGAATATGTTCAAGACTCAACGCCTGTTCAACGGAAAGTGGCACATGAGCACATTCTTCGAGTGCGTGAAACAATGCAACGAATGCTGAACGATTTGAAAATTCCATTGAAACCGCCGGGCATCGGCGCGCTGTGGGCGGCGCACAATCATCTGGCGTTCGCCAGCCTCGCGGCCATCGAACTGGAAGCGAAACAGATGAAGGGATACGGAGAACTTTCCGACGATGAGCAAAAAGTTTTTGACAGGATTTCAGAGGAATTGTGCGAACCGCTCGACCGTCTTGCCCATTATTTCGCCCACGGCAAAGAGGCGAGCTTGCCAATAGAAACAAAATCCACGGACGATTAGAGGCCTTTCAATTTTCGATTCGTGTTTTGTAAATTGCGTTCATTCGTCTTCGCCACGGTATTACTGAATTTGGCGAAATCTTTTTCGCAGGCGGCCAATGCTTGTTTGGCTTTGCTTTTCAGTGCGGCATGAAAAAAATCACGGCCTTGAATTTTGGAAAGCCATGAAAGAAATCGTTCTCTCATGGTTTTTAACTCCCGTCGTGGCTGGCATCGTTTCATTTGTTTTGTATTTCCTGTTGTCACATTTGCTGGGTGTGAAATGAAATTAGAATAAATCGCCGGCAGCGCGGGAATTTAGATAAAGGCATAATGTATTGTATTAGCTGCGCTGTAATCGCAGCGCGATGGTTGACCGGATTGCAAAATATGGTTAGCCTCTTTTCTTAGGCAATGGAATTTGCCTCCCGCTTCCAGCGGAAACCGCCTTTGGCTGATAATTCCTACTGAACAGAAAATTGTTTTGTCCCGGTAGCGAATTATGAATGTGATGTCCACATCCTACGGTCTCGGTCTACGCCTCCATGAGCCCAGCATAAACAGTCGAGACCAACATCACTCGGTTCATACCGGGACACCTCTTTTGGGAAATTCATCGAATGGTCTGCGCCGAATCATGCCTTTTATTTTTGTTGTCGAAGAATTTCTGGTCAGGGTTGAAGTAAAGAAAGAATGCGCTAAATTAAATCAGGCAATGGGGTTCTGCCGCCCGCTCGCGGGAAAATGTTCCGTTCATGGAACTAATGACTCCTACCAAACCAAAAGATGGAAAGGTAGCGAGTTATGAAAGTGCTTATCATTTCTGACGTTCACGGCAACTGGCCGGCATTGCGCACCGTGCTGGAAGCTGAATCCGACGCAGAGCAAATCATCTGTCTGGGCGATTTGGTCAATTATGGTCCGATGCCGGTGGAATGTGTCGCGTGGGCGAAAGAAAATTCGTGGGCGCTTTTCCTGCAAGGCAATCATGACCGCGCGCTCGGATTGGACACCGACCCGCATTGCTCGGCGGCTTACGCGGCGCTGGCAGCAGCGACGCAAAGAATCACGGAAAGATTGCTCGCCCCGGAATTGAAAGAATTTCTCGCCGGTCTCAAACCCAGCGCGCGTTTTCAAATAGATAAGGCAACCTTTTTTGCCTGCCACGCTACGCCGAAAGACCCACTCTATCATTACATGCCGCCGAATGCGGCGGTGACACTTTGGGAATCTGAAATCATTGTCGCACAACATCCTGATTTTTTGCTTTTCGGCCACACCCATTTGCCGATGCGAACCCGTTTTCGCCGCACGCTCGTCGTCAATCCCGGCAGTGTTGGTCAGCCGAAGGATGGCGACCCGCGCGCGGCTTACGCCATTTGGGAAGATGGCGACGTGACATTGCACCGCACCGCTTACGACATTCAAGAAACCATTCGCGCGTATGAAGGATTGGGATTGGAGCCGCACATCGAACACGCTTTGTGTGAAGTATTGCGAACCGGCGGCGATTTGCCCAGTGAACACTATCAAAAACCGCCAACCCGAACGACGCATGACTGAATGCAGTTCAAGATTGACGGTTGACGATTTGCGATTGACGCGCCAGGCGAAACGCGTTGAGCGAGCCGACGCAACCACAAATCATAAATCGAAAATCATAAATCCCACAGACGGCTCCGTTATGCGACTCATTCCGGCGGGCGAATTTATTATGGGTTCAACGCCGGAACAAATCGAGGCGGTGCGGCTCATGGACATTGGCGGGCACGAATTCACGTTGCTCGATGAATTGCCGCAGTTCCGCGTGTTCCTGCCGGATTTTTATTTGAGCGAATGTGCCGTGACCAACGAACAATTCGCGAAATTTCTCAACGCGACATTCCCACCGCCGGAGCAATTCAAACTTTGGATTCCGTCGCCGGAAAAAATCATTCCGCCCGCGAACGAAAATGAAATGTATCGCGTCATGGATGGTTTTGAGAAACATCCCGTCGTTCATGTTTCGTGGTTTGGTGCGGACGCTTATTGCCATTGGGCCGGTTTGCGATTGCCGAAGGAGATCGAATGGGAAAAAGCCGCGCGCGGCGCGGACGGTCGGATTTTTCCGTGGGGCAACGAATGGCATGATGATCTTCTGCGCTGGGACGGCAAATTCCTGCCGCAGTATGAAACCACCGCGCCTGTGGATGCCTTTCCCGATGGCCGTTCGCCTTTCGGGATTTTTCAAATGGCGGGCAACGTGGACGAATGGTGCGCCGAGCCGTATCAATGGGACGTTTATCAACGTTACGCAACCGGCGACTTGCGTCCCCCGTCAAACGGCGCAACGCGCGTTGTTCGCGGCGGCACTTGTGTTGGCTGGCAGAAAATTCGTTTTCGCTGTGCGCATCGGCGCGACAACGACGCGGCCATTATCAACATTCATTACACCGGCATCCGCTGCGCGGGCGATGCTCAACGGGTCGTGGAATGAAGCAATCCATCGTCACTTTGGATTTGGAAGGAGTTTTAGTTCCTGAAATCTGGATTGCCGTCGCCGAAAAAACAGGCATTCCTGAATTGCGTCGAACCACACGCGATGAACCAAATTTTGAAAAGCTGATGCGCGGTCGGTTGGCCGTTTTGGAAAAAAACAATTTGAAATTCTCCGACATTCAGCGGGTCATTGGCACGTTGCAGCCGTTAAACGGCGCGAAACAATTTCTCGATGAACTGCGCTCATCAGTTCGGGTGATTATTTTGTCCGACACCTTTGAACAATTTGCCGCGCCGTTGATGAAGCAATTGAGCTGGCCGACATTGTTGTGCCACCGGCTGGTCGTTAAAAATGGCCGGATTGTGAATTACAAACTGCGCATCAAGAATCAAAAACAAAAAATTGTGGCGACGCTTAAATCCCTCAATTATCAAGTCATCGCCGCCGGCGATTCCTTCAATGATGTGAGCGGGCGCGGCGTGTAATACTCACCGCCGTTGCGCCCGGCGTTGCCCATGTTTTTGATCTTGGCTTCGTAAAGGTGCGAGAGTTCGTGCTTCTCGGTCTGCGAACGGAATTTCAATTCGTCCACGTGGTCAATGATTTCCCGCAGGTTGTAACCGCTGGAAATCTTGTTTTTGATTTCGCCGAAAATTTCGCCGATTTTGTATTCGATGGTCTGGGAACTGGCGGCGCGGGATTTGAAACCGTGCAGATACGGAAACAGCTTTTGATTGACGAACTCGACGAGATCGTCGCCGGTCAACGCGCGATTGTGGTCAATGTCGCCGGCGGCGTTTTTGGGCGCGGCCCAATTTTCCCAGCGGAATTGTTTTTCAAGAATGTGGGAATATTTTTTGCGTTCGAGTTGCGCTTCGGCGGCGCGGTCGGCTTCGAGGCCGTCGAGATATTTCAGAAAGAGCAGCCACGACGTTTGCTCGGTGTAATCGAGTTCGGTCGTGCAACCGGCTTCCTTCCGCAAAATGTCGTCAATGTTTCTGAAAGTTTGTTCAAACATGGTGGTGGTTCATCGCTGTCAAAATAATCACTCAATTCATTACCTAATTCATCCAGTCATTACCTAATTGCCGATTTTTTGCCATTGGGCACGGCAAAATCGCGAAGCCGGTGGTTGCGGAATGAATTCATGCGCGTTGCGTGAAAAGCGTATTTCAAATTTGTTTTGGGGCAATGGAAAACCGTAAATTCGGAATCAAGGCGGGCTAAAGAAGGGTTCGACAAATCGTTCGACATGGCTCCAGAGGCAGGACTCGAACCTGCAACCACACGGTTAACAGCCGCGTGCTCTACCATTGAGCTACTCTGGAACGCAGATGGGCGCGTAATTTACAAGCCGCCGCGCGCGCGGTCAATCGGATTTCATCCCGCTTTTTGACAACGCGGGCAATAAAACGTGCTGCGCGCGGCCTGAACGATTCGCACAATTTTTGCGCCGCAATTCCAACATGGTTTGCCCGCGCGGTCATAAACGCGCAAGCGTTCTTCGTAAAAATCCGGTGCATTTTCGGCGCGGCCAAAATAAAATAGTCCGTCGGATTTTGCGCCGGAAAAATTCACGGGCACGGTGCTGCCAAATTTGATGGCTTCGGTCAAAACGGCGCGAATTTGTCGTCGTAAATTTTTCACCTGCGACAAAGTCAATTTGTTCGCCGCAAGCTTCGGTGAAACTTTGGCGCGGAACAAAGCCTCGCTCGCGTAAATGTTGCCAACGCCGGCAACCAAACTTTGGTCGAGCAATTTGACTTTAATCGGCTGGCGCGAGCGTTTCAATTCGCGCGCAAAATGTTCGACGGAAAATTTGTCGTCCAGCGGTTCGGGGCCGAGTTTTTCAATCGGCGACAAATCCAACGTCATCCGGCCAAAATAGCGCGTGTCTTCAAAAATAAAATTGGTTGCACCCAAATCCAAAACGACGGCGGCGTGTTTGGGCAACAGTTCGTTTTTTCGCGCGAGAAACATTTTGCCGGTCATGCCAAGATGAGCGAGAACAGTTACAGTTTTGTTCCCCATTTTTGGCGTGAAACCGAAGAGTAAATACTTTCCGCGCCGCGACAGATTTTTGAATTTTGCGCCAAGCAAAACGAGTTTTAATTTTTGTTCCGAAGTTGGACGGAGAATTTTTGCGCGATTGACGTGAACACCGCGTATGATTTTTCCGCGCAAAGCCGGACGTAAATGCCGCGTAAGGACTTCGACTTCAGGAAGTTCAGGCATGAAGATTTGTCAACTGACAAGCGTGCCGACTTTTTCACCGAGAATGACGCGCTTCAAATTATGCGACTTGGAAAAATCAAAAACAATGATTGGCATTTTGTTGTCCATGCAAAGCGAAAATGCGGTTGAATCCATCACTTTCAATTGCTTTTGCAGCGCGTTGAGATACGAGATTTCCGCGAACCGTTTCGCTTTCGGATTTTTCTTCGGGTCACAATCGTAGATGCCGTCCACTTTGGTTGCTTTCAAAATCACTTCCGCGCCGATTTCGTTGGCGCGCAACGCGGCGGCGGTGTCGGTGGAAAAATAAGGATTGCCCGTGCCGCCGCCAAAAATGACCACCCTGCTCTTTTCCAAATGCCGCACGGCGCGACGGCGGATGAACGGCTCGGCGACTTGCGACATGGCAATCGCGCTTTGCACGCGCGTCGGGCAGCCAAGTTTTTCCAGCGCGTCCTGAAGCGCGAGCGCATTGATGACCGTCGCCAACATGCCCATGTAATCGCCAGTCGCGCGCTCGATGCCGCGTTCGCTGCCGCTCAAACCACGAAAGATATTTCCGCCGCCGACAACCACGACGACCTGCACACCAAGTTGGCGCACCTCACAAATCTGCTCGGCCATGTGATGCACGGCCTCGGGACAAATGCCGATACCGTTGGCGTCGCCGAGCGATTCGCCGCTCAACTTGAGCAGGATGCGGGAAAATTTTGGTTTTTTGGCGGTCGTCATGAAATTTGAATCGCGCGAAGCATTACGAAATGTTTAACAGCCCGATGTGCGAAGGTCAATTCAAAGTGCTAATTCAATCTGGACAAAGAAAAATAAAAATGACATCAACTTCTACATGATAAATCAAAAGGACAATTATGTCGCATGGGCGATTCTTGTTGAAGATTTGGATGAGGCGCGGACACATTTGCAAAAGCTCATTGAAACGATGACCAAACGCGGCAACTATGATGAATCAGAATTCGGCGTTGAGCTTGGCCATATCTACGCGCATCTTAATCGTGTTTGGAATTCCAGAAATCAAGTTTCGGAAATAACTTCGGAACAATGGTCTGTTTTTAGCCAATTTCCAAAAGATTTACAGCCAGTTGGTTAAATAAAAAAGGCGTCCATCACTGGACGCCTTTGTCATTTGATTGGAAATTTTTTACACGCTTTCGCCGACTTGAAAGCGGACGAATTGGCGAATCGTGATTTCATCACCAAGTTGTTTGCCGATTTGCGCGACGTGCTCTTTCACGCTGACTTCGGAGTTGCGTTTCACGAAACCTTGGTCAACTAGGCAATAAGTTTGGAAAAATTTGTCCAGCACGCCCGTGAGAATTTTTTCCAGTGCTTGCGGCGGCTTGCCTTTCAAACGGTCGGATTGCGCGGCGATTTCGCGTTCCTTCGCGATGACTTCGGGTGAAACCTGATCACGCGAAACGGCGTGCGGATGTCCCGCTGCGATTTGCAGCGTGATGTCTTTGACGAGTTGCTTGAATTCGTCTTTGCCGACGGTTTCGGCCTTGCCTGCGCCAATTTCCACGAGCACGCCGACTTTTGCGCCGGTGTGGATATAAGCCGCGACGAGGCCGTTGCCGGAAACTTCGATACGCGCGTGGCGGGCAATCTTGATGTTCTCGCCGATTTTCGCGACGGCGGCGACGCGGTCGGCTTCCACGTCCGCGTTCGGATTCGCCGCGTATTTTTTGGCGATGTCATCGCAGAACGCACGGAAGCTGTCGTTCTTGGCAACAAAATCCGTTTCGCAATTGATTTCCACGAGCACGCCGAGTTTGCCGCCGGGTGCTATGTATTGCGCGATGAGACCTTCATTCGCGGCACGACCTGCTTTTTTCTCGGCAGACGCGATTCCTTTTTTCCGCAACAGGTCAACGGCGGCGGCGAGGTCGCCGTTCGTTTCGACGAGCGCCTTTTTGCAATCCATCAAACCCGCGCCGGTCATCTCGCGGAGTTTGGCCACATTTCCAGCAGTAATTTCAGCCATAATTCTAAAAAGTTTTGAGTTTCAAAGTTCTCAAAATTCAAAACTTAAAACTCAAAGTTATCTTAAGCCGGAGAACTTTCCGGCGTCGTCGGATCATCGCCGACAGCGATTTCCACAGCCTGCGCCGATTCAAATTTTTCGCCATTCGCGTCGGATTTACGCGAGCGTTTGGCTTCAAATTCCGCACCGGCCTGCGTAATGGCCTGGCCAATCGTCGCCAAAATCGTGCGCACGGAACGAATCGCGTCGTCATTCGCGGCAATCGGATAATCCACCAAATCGGGGTCGGAATTCGTGTCCACGAGCGCGACGATGGGGATTTTCAATTTGCGCGCCTCGGCCACGGCGTTGTGCTCGCGCTTGATGTCCACGACGAACATCGCGGCGGGCAATTTGTCCATCGCGCGGATGCCATCAAAATATTTGTTCAAACGCGCTTGTTCACGGCGAATCACGGCTTGTTCCTGCTTCACATAATTCGCGAGCGAACCGTCCGCGTCCATCTTCTCGATTTCCTTGAGCCGTTTGATGGAAGATTTAATCGTGCCGAAATTGGTCAACGTGCCGCCGAGCCAGCGTTCGGTCACGTAAAACTGGCCGCATTCCTTCGCGGTTTCCTTGACGCATTGCTGTGCCTGTTTTTTGGTGCCGACAAAAATGACTTTGCCGCCTTTGCGAACGGTCGCCGCCAGAAAATTCGTCGCCGCTTCAAGTTGCGAAAGCGTTTTCGAGAGGTCAATAATGTGAATGCCGTTGCGCGCGTCGAAGATGAACGGCTTCATCTTGGGATTCCAACGCTTCGTCTGGTGTCCGAAATGGACGCCTGAATCCAACAATTCTTTTACGCCAATGCTTAACATAATTTTTTCCGTTGGTTAAAACCGCGCGAGTTTTTCGCGCAGCATCCCGCGGAACACGGGATTGATGTTTAGTGTTGTTATGACCGCTTCAACGCTCACTCAAGCGCGAAATTTTTAGGTCGTTTGCCTTTTCCTTAAATTGCGAAAAGGAGGTGAACTTTATCAGAAGAGCGACCGAGAGCAATAAATTATTTTATCTGGTTCGCCCGCACCAAGTGCAGGTGTAAATGCCGCGCGAATCCAGAACAAAAGTAGATTTCACAGAAGTGGAACTGCAACAATCGCAGGCAGCCATGAAAATTCCAATCAACGGCGGCATACAAAGAATTTCGCGTCCGCAATAAGCGCACACCAGACGGTCTTTTTTTATCAAGAAGTCCACGTCATTTTTTGGCGAGCACTTGCACGCCAGTTTCGACATGGTTCCATAAGCCAAATGAGCCAATCCACTACCACCTTGTTCTCGGGGCACCTGAACCGCCTCCTGGATGACACTGCTGTGTGACATAGACATCCAAACAAACCCGCGACCCGTTCACTGCTCCGGCAGCACAACTTATTCGCAAGTCTCAAAAAACCAAACCGCCAATTGTTTCAACGATTTTTACTTCTGCGAACAGAAACAATTAAAACAGAGAAAAAAAATTTGTCAACGAATCAATGCGTTTTGTGAATAAGTTTTCAAAATTGTAAATAACTTTTTGCCTCATGCGTTCATACGAACGGTTTTTGTGAATAAAAATTTGTTTTGTGAAATACATGAATGCGCTGTGAGCAACGCAATGTTCTTTGTAAATATGTATTGATTGCAAACCGGCGCGGTTTCAACGAAAAAGGAGACGCGAAGCCAAAGAAAAAATAAATGAATGATGTATTAAATAATTCATTCAGCGATTTCGACTTGAAAAAAAATCAAGAGACGCAAGTGGCTTTGCTATTTAATCGCAGGGTGGCTGAATCAGGAAAATCAGAAGAAGTAGTATTATCTTCTGAAGAACTGCGTAAAGCATGTTGTGGTGAAGAGTTAAGATTTTTTTGGGCTGATGATGGACGTTACATCAGTGTTTGCAGGCGATGCGGCAAAAAATACAGCGATTCCACTCAAGTCCGTTATGGCAGCAATCCATGGATTGGTGTTGATTTGGATGGCACACTGGCGCACGACCTCGGAAATAAAACGCTGGACGAAATCGGCAGTCCCATAATGCCGATGTTGAATCGCGTCAAAAAATGGGTGGCTGAAGGTCAAACCGTAAAGATTTTCACTGCGCGTGCGTCTTCAGCAAAACAGGTCGTTGCCATCAAAAAATGGCTGGCGAAAAATGGATTGCCCGATTTGGAAGTCACCAACACCAAAGACATGCGGATGATCGAACTTTGGGATGACCGCTGCGTGCAAGTGACTACCAATCTGGGTGAACCGGTTGAGCGTGGCAGGAAGAGTTCATTAAAATCCAATCGGCTGGGTAACATGAAAGATTTCAACCGACAAGGAACGTTTTTGGGATTGGTTTCGCGTATAAAAATTTTTTTAACCCTGTGATTGATTTATGAAAATCCTCAAGAAAATTACTCTAAATGTTGCAGGCTTGATTATCGCCAGCTTGACAATCAGCGCGCAGGCGCAATCGTCAATTGACGGTTCAATTTCATTCAGTGGTGGAGCAACCTTGAACGGCCCACTGGAAAGCGCCACTGCTTTTACCGAAATCATTGCCGGCATCAATCCGTTTCCGGGATCAGAAACTGGAAATTATGCGGGCATCTCTGTTAGCACTCCGGTGACGTTTAATCCGTTTGAATTCGATTCGTCACCGGTTTCACCAATACCCATGTGGACGTTTACCGTTGGTTCCACGGTTTACAGTTTTGAAATAGATTCGCTCAGCGTTCAAACCCAGAATTCAAGCTTTTTGAACATCATGGGCGTCGGCACCGCGCACATTGATGGTTATACCGACACTCAAGGAACATTTGCCATAACAGATTCAGGTCTTGGTGGTCCTGTTTTCACTTTCGGCGCCGGTGTCAATGTTGTTCCAGAGCCGGCCACCTTTGGTTGTTTTGCATTAGGTTTGAGCATTTTGGCCTGTGCCCGGCGATTTAAAAAATCTTGAGGTGTTTTGGTGAAATTTACCCGATTACCCGATCAAAATTCATGAAATCCTTAAAACAAATCGGCTGTGCTTTGGTTGTATTGTATTTGCCCATCGGTTTATGCCAGGCTCAATACACATTGACGTCGGGAAATTCTTCAGTTGCCATAAACGCGTCTGGAGCGAATTCAGGCGTGACCAGTTGGATTGTCAACGGCCAGAATCAACTGAACGACCAATGGTTTTGGTATCGCATTGGAAGCACTGGGCCAGAGTATGCAATCAACACCATCGGCACACCAACGGTTGATTTAATCAGCAGTAGCATACTTCAAACAACTTATGTCAGTTCGCAAATTCAAGCGACCATCCTGTATTCGTTGGTCGGAGGCAGCGCTCAAAGCGGAACTTCAGATTTATCGGAGCAAATTGCGATTCAGAATCTTACGAGTAGTTCCATCAGCTTTCATTTCTTTCAGTATGCCGACTTCAACTTGGGGGGAACCGCTAATAACGACAGCGGGCAAGTGACCAAAGCCGGAAGCAAGTATGGTGGGATTAATCAATTGGATGGCACGTGTATGGTTTCTGAAAATGTTTATACGGCCGTAAGCCAGCCT
>DASZXB010000013.1:0-23091 GCA_035546095.1 Verrucomicrobiia bacterium
CAAAAATTACGACGCGGAAACGTTGAACATTTATTCCGGCGACGTGCTGGAAAAAATTCGCGATGGCGATGAATCCTTGTCCAGATTGATTCCACCGCAAATTTTTGAAGTCATCAAAGCCAAGAAATTGTTTGGCTGGAAGGAACGAGAGATAGCGACAGGAATTGATTCCTGATGATTTTTAGAGCGGTGGGGCATCCGCATTTTGTCTCGCGTATAAAAGGTTTGTGTTGCACTGAAAAGTACGCGTGATAATAGTGTTTGGTTAAACAGTGATGGCATCATGTTCTTAATCAAATTAGCCGCAGGATTGGCGCTGATTATTTTCGGCGTGCGCTTTTTGCGCAAAGGATTGGACCGTCTCTTGGGCGGGCGGCTGATTGTCTGGCTGGAAAAGGCGACGCACAATCGGCTGCAAGCTTTGGGCGCGGGAGTGCTCACCGGCGTGCTCGCGCCGTCGTCCACTGGTTTATCCCTGCTCACCGCGCAGGTTCTCGGCAGCGGAAAGACCAGCGCGGAAAAAATGCTGGCCGTTTTGCTGGGCGCCAACATCGGCATGACCGTTCTGGCCAACATCGCCGCGTTGCAAATCGGCGATTATGCGGGCGTCCTGCTGTTTCTGGGCGTGATTGGATTTCAATTTGCCACACAGGAACGCGTTCGCGGCATCGGCCAATGTCTTCTGTCTTTGGGCTTCATTTTTCTGGCGATGAATTTTCTGCGCGACGGCGCGAATGATTTCAGCAGCAGCAACGATGTCAGCGTCATTTTCAGCGTTCTCGATCATCACCCCTACATTCTTTGTCTCGCTGCCGCCGTGCTCGCCGTGCTGCTGCAAAGTTCGACCGCGACGGTGGGCTTGGGCATCGGGTTGGCCGGCGGCGGCGTTTTGCCGGAATCGCTGTTTATGGATTGGATTATCGGCACAAACATTGGCCTCGGCTTCACTTCGTTGTTTGTCTCGCGGAACAATCTCGAAGGCCGCCGGCTCGGCCTCGCCAATCTCTTTGCGAAAATCACGGTGGCCGTTTTAATCATGGCGTTCGTGCCGCGAAATTTATTCGTCACCTCCGCGTTGCCCGTGCCGCAATTGCTGGCGCTCATGCACACCGCGTTCAACGTGCTCGTGGCCTTGATTTTCCTGCCGTTGCTCGGCGGATTGCTGACGGCCATCAAAAAATCTTTGATTCCTGACCCGCCGAATTCGGATGAAACGCCGAAAACTTTCCTGAATCCCGAAGCGTTGGAAACGCCGCCGCTTGCGCTGGCGCACGCGACGCGCGAAACGCTGCGCATGACCGACGAAGTGAAAGTCATGCTGCAAAATCTTTGGTCGGCGCACGCGCAAAACGACGCCCGGCAGGTCGGCAACATCCGCACGCAGGACGACACCGTTGACGAAATCAACCAGCAACTGATGCTCTATTTGAGCCAAATCAGCGAAATGAACGACTTCGACCGCAAATGGCATTTCACGCTCTTGAGTTATTCCAGCGAATTGGAAGCCATCGGCGACATCATCGAAAAAAATCTCACCGGCACGGTGATGAAGCAACTGTCCGAAAATGTCTCACTCAATCCCGACGACGAAGCCGCGCTCAACCATCTTTACCAGCGCACGCTGCTGCAATTCGACCTCGCCGCCAGCTTCATCACCACCCGCGAATCCGTCACCGCGCAAAAAACCATCAACGCCAAAAATGAAATCAATTCTTGGTGTCTCGTCCAAAAGAAAGCTCACTACGAACGATTGAAACCCGGCGACCGTGGGGCGCTTTCCGGCAGTTTATGTTTTCTGGACTTGCTCGACGGCCTGCGCCGCATCAACAATCACTTGAGCGTGGCGGCGCAAGGATTCAAGCCCGCCGGCGCGCGCCCGAAAAAAGTCCGGCAGAAATCCGAACAAAAAGTTTCTTCACGCGCGGACGAACCAAATCAACCTTCGCTCATCGCGCCGGAATTGAACCCGCGCAAAAGCGGCTCGTGATGTCCGCGTTCAAATGATTTTTTGCGTTCTCGCCGCGACGTTCAGCCAATAGCGATTCTTTGTCCTGTTCAATCGCAACGGCGCATCAAACGCGGTTGAAAGCAATTGACTGTTCAATTCCCGCGATTTCAATCCCGCCGCAAGGACGCGCCCCTTGCGCAGAACCAAAACATGCGAGAACACCGGCATAATTTCTTCGACGTGATGTGTCACTAAAATCAACGCCGGCGAATTTTTATTCCTGCCGAGCCGTTGCAAAAATTGCAAAAAATGTTCCCGCGCCGCCGGGTCAAGTCCGGCGCACGGTTCATCCAGAATCAAAACGCGCGGTTTCGCCATCAATGCGCGGCCAATCAACACGCGCTGCCGTTCGCCTTGCGACAAAACGCGCCATTCGCGTTCCGCTAAATACTCGGCCTCAATTTGTCGTAATAATTTCCGCGCCTGATTTTTTTCTGCGCGTGTCAACCGTCCCCAAAAATCAATCATCGCGTATTTGCCGCTCGCGACGGTTTCCAACGCCAATTCGTCGTCACTCATCATTTGCCGCACGGACGAACTGACGATGCCGATTTTTTTGCGTAATTCGCGCCAGTCGGATTCGCCGTAAGTTTTGCCGAGCAACGAAATTTCTCCCGCTGTCGGCATCAAATAACCCGTCAACGCGCTCAACAAGGACGTTTTGCCCGAACCGTTCGCGCCCAAAATCACCCAATGCTGCCCGCGCTCCACGCGCCAGTTCACGCCGTCAAGAATCGTCGTGCCGTCGCGCTCAATCCGCAGATTTGAGATTTCAAGAATCGCTCTCACGCAAAGAAATTCTGGCCGAAAAATTAAACAGAAGCAAACGAAGGAAATGAAGTAAACCCATTTTCTTTGTCTTTGTTTTCTTCGTTTGCTTTTGTTAAACGTGTGTTATGAAAAATCTGCTTTCCACCATTCTCGTTTTAATTTGCGCCGTGACAACGCGTGCGGCCATTCACACCGAAACCGTTGAATACAAGCAAGGCGACACGACGCTCGAAGGCTTTCTCGCCTACGACGATTCCATTTCCGGCAAACGTCCCGGCGTCCTCGTCGTCCATCAATGGCTTGGGCTGACCGATTACGAAAAACATCGCGCCGAAATGCTCGCGCAACTCGGTTATGTCGCGTTTTGCGCTGACATTTACGGCAAGGACAATCGCCCGAAAAATGTTTCGGAAGCCGGCGCGCTCGCGGGCAAATACAAATCCGACCGCCAGCTTTTGCGCGCCCGCGTCAACGCCGGTTTGGATAAATTAAAGAAAAATAATTTGGTGGATACAAAAAACGTCGCGGCCATCGGTTATTGTTTTGGCGGCACAACCGTGATTGAACTTGCCCGTAGCGGCGCGGAATTGAACGGCATCGTCAGCTTTCACGGCGGACTCGATTCGCCGACGCCCGCCGATGGCAAAAACATCAAGTGCAAAGTGCTTGCGCTCGCGGGCGCGGACGACCCGTTTCAAAATCCAAACGATTTGACCGCGTTTGAAAATGAAATGCGCGCCAACAAAGTGGATTGGTCAATCACTTTCTACGGCGGCGCAGTTCACGCCTTCACGCAACCCAATCCCGGCTTCTCCAATCCCGGCGCGAAATATAACGAAAAAGCCGACAAACGCTCGTGGCAGGCCATGAAAGATTTCTTCGCCGAAATTTTTAAATGATTTCTCAAACCACGAAATACATAAAAGGCACGAAAAGGATTTTCTTTTGTGTGTTTCGTGTTTTTCGTGGTTAAAATTCTTCAATGCGAATCACCGGCGGCAACGCGGCGCGGCGGATTTTGAAAGTTCCCAAAGGACTGGACGTTCGTCCGACGCCGGATTTGGTCAAACAGGCGATTTTCAATTCGCTCGGCGCGCGCGTCGGCGGCGCGAACGTTTTGGAATTGTTCGCCGGCAGCGGCGCGTTGAGCCTCGAATGTTTGAGTCGCGGCGCGGCTTCCGCGCTGTGCATCGAGAAATCGCAAAGGCACGCGAATTTTATCCAGAGCAATGCCGCGCAAATTTCCAACGCTAATCTGCAAGTGCGTACGCAGGATGTTTTCACCGCGCTGTCACAACTCGCGCAAAACGGCGAACGATTTGATTTGATTCTCGCCGACCCGCCGTATGGCGAAAAAAATGTCGGACGCCGTTCCAAATCTTTCGCGCAGCAATTGCTCGACGACAAAAATTTGCCGAAGCTGCTCGCGTCAAATGGAAGATTTATTTTGGGTCACACCAAACGCGACACGCTGGAATTAGTCGCGCCGTGGCGCGAAGTGAAAATGCTCAAGCACGGCGACACCGCGATGCGGTTTTTGGAAACAAATTGAATTTTTACTTTGAAATGAAGATGTTCGTCGCAACTTGAATGCATCTGGAAGTGTAATATTCTTTGTAAAATGCCTGATTATTGCCAACAGACATTTGGTCAATGGTCGGAGTGTTTGGGAAAATCGTGATGAACTTTGTATGAAAATGCCCGCCGAATCGAATGTTAATTTGATTGTGATTAACCGATACATTTCCTAAAGATGAAAGTGCAGGAAAATTTGTTTTATCCGATGGATGAAACCAGTAATCGTTTGTGCCAACTTGTTTAAATAAAATCTTGGATTCTTGTTCCACTTTTTCAATTCCGCCTGCTTTTTGAAAATTTTTTGCGGCTTTATTTGCTGTTATTTCCTGCGCACGTCCAATCCAAACAATTGTGGCGATAAATAAAATGATAAGGCCAAATGCAACTGACGCGCTTGCGCCAAAAAAACGGTTATAGTTTGACTCTGAAATTTGGCCGTCCAACTTTTTGAAAATCAGCACGGCAGAAAATCCGCCAAGAGCTATCGGCAAGATTAATGGAAGAATTCCAAATCGGAAAATCGGCAGAAGTAAAACGCAAAATCCCAAACCAAAAAGAAGCAGATGCTTTGAGGCTTTTCGTCTATCGGGTTTTTGAAAAATTAACGTGCCAGCAAAAACTCCGACAAAACCGACGATAACGACCATGCCAGCAAAAATACAGATACCCCAGAATGCACCAATGTTATCACAGCGAATTGCCAGTGGAAATAAAATGAACGAACTTAAAATCGAAAAGAAAAAAGAAACACAAATAGCTCCAATATATCTTCCAACAGAATTGGAATTTTCTGAATTCATTACTTAACCAAAATGATACAGAGATAATTTTATTGCCAGCTTGAAATTTGATACGTCAGTTTTCCGTCGCATCTTCCACCGCTTCGCGAATCGTGTTTTTAAATTTTTCGATACCTTCGTCGAACGCGGCGGAAATCGGCAGGACTTTTACTTTTTTAATTTTCGTTTTGAATTGTTTCAGATTTTTTTCGGCGACGGCTTCGTCCATTTTATTGGCGACGATGAGACGCGGTTTTCCCACGAGCGCCGGGTCGTAAAGTTCCAGTTCCTTGAGCAATTGTTTGTAATCGTCCCACGGCTTGCGGTTGTCCGTGCCGGCCATGTCGAGCAGCAGCACGAGAATTTTGCAGCGCTGGATGTGGCGCAGAAATTCATGGCCGAGGCCGACGTTCGCGTGCGCGCCTTCGATGAGTCCGGGCACGTCGCAAACGGTGAGCCGATGCCAGTCGGCGTATTCCACGATGCCAATTTGCGGATGCAGCGTCGTGAACGGATACGGCGCGATTTTCGGTCGCGCTTTGGAAATGGCGGTGAGCAACGTGGATTTGCCCGCGTTCGGATAACCGACGAGGCCGACTTCCGCCATGATGCGCAATTCAAAAAGAAAATCGCCTTCGTCGCCGGGTTCGCCCGGTTGCGCAAAGCGCGGCGTTTGTCGTGCAGCGGTCGCAAAATTGCGATTGCCCAATCCGCCGCGTCCGCCCTGACACAAAACAAATTGCTGGCCGTGCTGTGTGAGGTCGGCAACAAGTTCGCCTTTTTCAGAATCATTTTCTGAAGATTCTCCAACACTTTCTTTACTCAAATCAATTTCCTGCGCAAAAATTCCGCCGGAACTTTTGATGATGGGACGTTTGCTGGAACTGGAAAGAAAAGTTGGTTTGTCATTTTCGTCCACTTCGTTATTTTCCTCGTCGTCACCGCGCTTCATTTTTTTTCCAATCGGCGGCGTGGAGCCGCGCAATTTCCAGACGAGCGTGCCGCAGGGCACTTTGATGATTAAATCTTTTCCAGCGTGGCCGTCCATGCCTTTGCCCATGCCGGCCTCGCCATTTTGCGCGATGAGGCGCGGCTGATAATATTGCTGGATAAGATTATTCAGATCGTGGTCAGCCTGCAAAATCACGCTGCCGCCGCGCCCACCGTTGCCGCCACTCGGTCCACCCTTCGTGATATAGGCCTCGCGATGGAAAGCGACGCAGCCTTTGCCGCCATGCCCCGCGCGCGCGTAAATTTTTATTTCGTCAATGAACATGTTTTTATTCTAACCGTTTCAGGAAATAAAAAAAGCGAGGCGTGAACCTCGCTTTGAAATTTTCAGAGCGGATTTAGTTTTTTGCCGCTGCAGATTCCGCGACCACATTCACGCGGCTGCCGTTCTTGTCGAACTGCACTTTGCCGTCGGTGAGCGCAAACAATGTCCAGTCGCGTCCGGTGCCAACATTTTTGCCGGCGGTAAATTTACTGCCGCGCTGGCGCACGATGATGCTGCCCGCGCTGACGAACGTGCCGCCAAATTCTTTTACGCCCAGCCGTTTGCTGACGCTGTCGCGTCCATTCTTGACGCTGCCTTGACCTTTTTTATGTGCCATAACTTTATTTCGTTAAATCGTGATTTGTTGAATCGTTGCATCGTCATCGCGAACCGATCTAACGATTCAACGATGTAACGGTTTGCGATTAAATTTTTATTTCCGTGATTTTCACGACCGTCAATTCCTGACGATGGCCGATGGTTTTGTGATAACCTTTGCGGCGTTTCATCTTAAACGTCAGTTTTTTCTCGCCGCGTTTGTGCGCCACAACATCGGCGGTGACTTTTGCGCCCGCAACGGTCGGCGCACCGACGGTGATTTTGTCGCCGCCAATCATCAGCACGCGGTCAAACGTGAACGGCTTGCCGGCCTCGGCGTCGAGGCGTTCGATTTCCAGCGTGTCGCCCGCAGCGACGCGATATTGTTTGCTACCAGTTTCTAAAACGGCGTACATAAATTTTCCCGCAAAGGGTCGGAGATTAAATCAGATTTCCGCAAACTGTCAACGCTTGATTTACGAAGAAATTGTTCATTGCGCGGGCGATTTTGCCGTTTTGGGCAAATTTTAATAGGTCAAAGCTCCAGTATCCTGACTGCTTCCGCCATGTTTTTGCAGGTGACCAGGCGTGGACGACGCTGATAATGAAACGCGGCCAGAATGTTCACGCCGATGTCCTTGCTGGGATCGGGAATAATCCGCACGACCATACTCACCCCTGCCTGTCCGAGTTGGTCCATGATTCGCCCCAGTTCCGGCGCGCAGTCCAACGTCATAAATTCCAATTGACTGAAATCCACCAATAGTCGAAAACCCGGAGCCAGTTCGCCAACTTGTTTTTCGAAATCTTCGCGGAACTTTTGAAATTCTACCAAGTCCACCCGCCCGATGTAGCTGACGAATAATAATTGTTTCGATTTATTCGATGTGACCAACAACATTAAAACACGTTAAGCACTGAAGAATGAGAATTCGAGCGAATAAAATAATTCACCCACTGCGGTTTTGCGTTACGAAATTTGACCAATGTCAATCAACGATGCCAGCCACCGCGATGGTATCCGCCATAGCCGCCACGCCAACCGCCGTAACCAAATGAAACTCTCACCGCTGGATAATATCCGTATCCGCAATACGGTTGATAACCACAATAATTGTAAACATAAGGCCGATAGCGATACGCGTAGTAATTATATGTTTGCGTATCGGGAATAATGTAAACGCTCGAAGTCGGAACCGGCTGCACATACGTCACCGCCGGTTGATCGGGAGCGTTCGCATTTTGAATGACGTTGACCGAACTGGAATTATTTTGCGATTGCGTTACGGGCGCGGCAGAAACCGTTGGTTGTGACTGCGAACCATGCTGATTCAGCATCGCGTTGAGCACCGTGTCGGAAACTCCCTGCTGCCGCAAATAAATGATTTGGTTCGCGTCCAAACCGTAACTGTTGCCGGAATTCTGAATGTAAGTGACGATGGTATTGTCGCTGACCTTCGCCTGCGACAATTGCAGGATTTGCGGCACGCCGTAGGACAATTGCGGCGCATTTTCCGCCGTCGCCTTTCCCGCCAGCAACGTCAATCCGGTGATCGCCGCCAAAATTACTATTTTCATAACGCGCTCCAGATTCTTTAGATATAACACCGCACTCTCGCGCGGGTTGTGGAAACTGTCAAATGCCCGAATCAAATTTTTTCGCGCCGACGCCAATCACGTTCGCGCCGCTTGATTTCATCGCTCAATAATTCTTCCGCGCTCCAATTTTTGCTTTGCGCGAATTCCGTCAAATCGAAAAGTTGCCTTGCCAATTCAGATTTCGACAATTGCGTTTTTGGTTTTGAAAAATGGTGGCCGTCTGCAAAGACTTTGCGCGCCTTCTTGACCAACTTTTCCGCGCGCAACAGCGCCGGCAAATGTTTAGGAATTCCGTCCAACGCGGATTTGCGTTCACTTTTTGTCCCTGATTTTTCCGCACGTTTGATGCGTTCCCAATTCGCCCAAACTTCGTCCACGTCTTTGATTTTGATTTTGCCGAAAACGTGCGGATGACGGCGAATCAATTTGTCCACGAGCAAACGACAAACTTTTTCAAAGTCAAACGCGTCGCGCTCCTTCGCCATTTGCGCATGAAAAACCACTTGCAGCAGCAGATCGCCCAGCTCCTCGGCCATTTCGTGATCGTCGCGCGCTTCAATCGCGTCAATCAATTCATAAACTTCCTCAATCGCGTGACGGCGCAAACTCAAATGTGTCTGCTCGCGGTCCCACGGACAACCGCGCGGCGAACGTAACTTCGCCATAATGCGCAGCAAATGTTCGATGGCAGACTTCTTTTTCATTTTTTAACCACGGATGAACACAGATGGACACGGATAAAGAATTTCAATCCGTGTTTATCTGTGTTCATCCGTGGTTGATTTTTTACAAAATTACCAAGTCGTCGCGGTGAATGAGTTCTTCTTTTGGCAATTTGCGTTCGCGCACGGCGGTAGAATCGAATCGCGCGATGCCGCGCGCGAATTCCGTGCCGTCTAAATCGCAAATGCGGACGACTTCGCCCGCGTCAAAACTGCCTTCGCAGCGCGCGACACCCGGCGGCAGCAAACTTTTTCCGCTTTCGCGCAACGCGCGTCTCGCGCCGTCGTCCACGAACAATGTTCCCTTTGGGTGATGAAAAAAGGCAATCCAGCGTTTGCGGCCTTGCAATTTTGTCGACTGCGCGACAAATAAAGTGCCTTCATCTTCGCCACCAAGAATTTTTGCGAGCACGCTTTTCTTTCTGCCGGACGCGATGACGAGCGGAATTCCCGAACGCACGACGATTTTCGCCGCTTCAATTTTTGATTTCATTCCGCCGACCGCGGTTTCGCTCGAAGTTCCGCCGGCCATTTTTTCAATCGCATCGTCAATTTTTTCAATCGCCGGAATTGTTTTTGGATTGGCTTTGCCGAAATTTTCAATCACGCCGTCCACCGTCGTCAAAATGACGAGCAAATCGGCGGGCAATAGCGACGCGACGAGCGCGGACAATTTATCGTTGTCACCGAATTTGATTTCGGTGAACGACACGGCGTCATTTTCGTTGATGATGGGAATGACGCCGCGACCAAGCAGCGTGACGAGCGTGTTGCGCGCGTTCAAATGTCGTTCGTGATGTTCCAAATCCTCGTGCGTGAGCAAAACCTGCGCGACGTGCAAATCGTGTTTCGCGAAAAATTCCGCATAAGTCGCCATAAGTCGGGATTGGCCAACGGCGGCGCACGCCTGCAATTCAGCGAGTTCCGTCGGACGTTTTTGCAGATTGAGCGCGCCCATGCCCGCGCCGACCGCGCCGCTGGTGACGATGATAATTTCCCTGCCTGCTTTTCGTTGCGCGGCGATTTGCGCGACGAGTTGTTCCAGCTGTGCCGGGTCAATCTGTTTCCGGCTGTCGGTCAACACGCCCGTGCCGAGTTTGACGACGAGGCGCGCGGCGGATTTGAGAATTTCACGTTGCACGCAATCAGGTTAAAGAAAATGGCGCAGACGGAAAACGCTAATTTTTTTGCGGCAGCACGAGCGAGCCGAAGAAATCACCACCGCGCAGCACTACCAAAACCATCAAGCCAGCCAAATCATTTTCGGATTTCACATTTTTCATGATGCAATTCTCAATTCCGATATTTTGCGCGCGGTCATTTTTTGGATTTTGTAGATCAATGTATTTGGTGGTGCCGACGGAAACGTTTAAGACGTCAATCTGTTTGAAATCAAGGCCGGTTTCTTTTTTCAGATTTGACTCGGTTTTAATGCCGTGTTTTTTCGACGGCAATTGGACGCCAAGCGCAAAAATATTCGTTCGTCCCAGCGAATTTTTCACGATGTTTAATTCACCGAGATTGAGCCGCAGCAGCGTCAGGTGAATTTCCCGATGCGCGAGCGCGTCGCGGTCATATTCAACATGGATTTCGGGAATGTCGAGAAACAGTGTGCCGCCGAAATCGGGCGGATTGAAGATTTTAAGATTTTGAATTTCGATGGTCGGCTCGACGAGTCCGAGATGAAAACGGCCGATTTCCGCGTCCATGCCGGTTTGTTTGCGGATGTTGTGTTCGATTAACACGCGCAAAATGGAATTGTAGCTCAACAGAAAAATGACGATGAGCACGACGGCCAAAATGAACAACCGCAACAGCCATTTGAAAATCCATTTCATGTCGAATCAAATTTGCACATCTTCCGGCCGCACTTCGAGACATTCGTCCTGATCTTCCCAAATGGCGGCGGCATAAAAATTCAGCAGTTTCGGCGCGAGATTTTTTCCGGCGTGCGCTAGAAGTTTTTCCGCATCCTGCGCAGCGTTTTCGTAAGCCGCGTCGTAATTTCCCGCGCGGCGACGCTGGCGGTCGTCCCAATGCGCGACGGCGTGAACCGGCTCGTATTGTTGCGCCCACGCTTCGATTTCGCCGCGCAATTCGGCGGGAATTTCCTCGGACGGCACGAGCGTTTCGTTGCAATGTTGGCAAATCAGCCCTGATTCGCGCACGTCGCGGGTGAGCAACGGCAAAAATGGTGCACGACAGCATGGCGATTCCGCGTAAGCCGCCGGCGGCGTGGCCATGCGTTTATGCCAGATGGAACGTTCATTGCCGATTTGCGCCGCGAGCCGATACGCGCCGACGAGCGGATGCGACAGCCGCCATACTTTGCCTTCGAGCTGGCCCAGCGTTTGCGCCAGCCAACGCGCGAGCGTGAGGTCGTCGAAATCCGTGAACACGCGCCCGTATTCCTTCCAGAGCGTGTCCAGCGGCGAATCGGATTCAAATGCCATTGCCGCAGCATGACTTGAAGAAAAAGTTTTGTCGAGCAGGCTCGAACAGGAACTCAACGCAATTGGTCAATTAAAGAAATCAAAATGGAAACTCGACGACCAATAATACTTGGCTTCCTGCTTCTGTTAACTGGTCTTGCACTCTGCGCCGGCGGCCTTTGGTTTTTGCTGAGTCCGGCGCAATATACAGCCACGGTGCAAATTAAGATAAACCCTGATATCAACGACATCCCTTCCAACGGTTCGGGAAATTCCGCCACTTATGATCCATATTTCATCCAAACTGAATTTGAAATCATTCAATCCGACATCGTTCTTGGCAACGCCATCAAAACCTTGAATCTGCATGTGTCAGTTTATTCATTGAAACGACAGATAAATGTTCGTTCCGTTCGAAACAAGAGATTAGTGGAAATCTGCGTGACCGACAGAAATCCTGATACGGCTGCGAAAATTGCGAATACAATCGCCAGTGCTTTTCGCGATTACAAAATTCAACTCTGGCAATCAGAGTTTCAGAATGGCATCAAAACCATGGAAGAAGAATGTCAAATCCAAGAGCAAAAAGTTAAAACAATGCAGGCAAAAGTTGAGCAACTGCGCCAAAACTTAAACGTGCCATCGCCCGAACCTTCCGAAGAACAATTAAAATCAAATTACCCGGCTTATTTTCAGGCCAGAAAAGAATTAAACGCGTCAAACGAGTTTATTAAAATTTTTAGAGAAAAAATTGACGCCGAAAAAATGGATCATGAAATACCGCGAGAAATAATTGAAATTGTCAATTCCGCCACTTCGCAAACACAACCAACCGGTCCTGACCGATCATTGGGTGTGCTGTTTATCATCGGTCTTTTTCCGGTAATTGGCGGACTTCTATTTCTTAAATCTTCCTTTTCTCAAACTGCTTGATGCTGCCAAATAAAATTCGACATCAAAGATTTTACCAATAAAATCAGGCGTTTTTGGACTTTACCGGTAATTGTAACTTTCCGAAAGTTGCTTCGTCTAATTCAACAAATGGCAATAACGCCACAAAACATTTAAGTTATGAAAACTAAAATATTTCTCATGGCCGCTTTGCTCGGCGCGGCAACTTTATCTGCTAATGCCGACGTTCGTTTAAGTTTTTCATTTGGACTACCCATACCTGTAATCGTTACAGCACCAGTCGCGCCTGTCGCGGTGGCAGCTCCGGCTGCGCCAGTGGTAGTGGCAACCGCACCTGTTGTGACTGCGCCGGTAATTGCCCCGACAACCGTAGTGTCCATTCCAGCTTGCCCGGGGCCGGGCTATGTCTGGGTTCCAGGATATTGGTCGGTCAACAGTTATAGTCGTGTGTGGATTTCGGGTTGTTGGCAATATCGTCCAACGCATGTCGTTTACGGCTATCCTCACGGCTGGCATCGTTGGTGAATCAGGCGCGAATTTTTATTCGCGATTTATTCGCAAGATTGGGCTTGGGGTGATAACTCTCGCTGGTCAGTTCCTGAAGCAATCGTAGTGTGGCGCATTATCGGTTGCTGATCGAAGTTACGACAAAGCGCAGAACGTCCGAAAAGTTCGGTCACGAAACGAAATTGAACAGTTTGAACGGCGGGAAAAAGTAATCTGTTTCCAGCACCATCAGTCTTGGGGACACGCTCTGCACAGCGTGTCCCCTTTTCAGCTTATGCATCCATTTTCATGCAAGATTTTTGTGATTGCGTGACGTGATAGGTTAAGTGTGAAATAAATCCTGCATGACTACTATCATCGGACTCTCCGGCAGTCTCCGCGCCGGTTCATTCAACACCGCGCTGGCGCGCGCCGCCGCCGACATGATGCCGGACGGCTCGGAATTGCTGGTGAAAACCATTCACGGTATTCCGCTTTATGACGGCGACGTTGAAGCCGCCAGCGGCATCCCCGTTGCCGTGCGCGAGTTGGGCGACGCTATCGCGAATGCCAACGGTCTGCTGCTCGTGACGCCGGAATACAACAATTCCATCCCCGGCCCGTTCAAGAATACCATTGACTGGCTCTCGCGCGTCAAAGACGAGGCGAAGCCAATTTTTGCCGGCAAACCCGTGGCTATCATCGGCGCGTCGCCCGGTGGATTCGGGACACTGCTCGCGCAGAATGCGTGGTTACCGGTGTTGCGCGCGTTGGAAACGCGGCCATGGTTCGGCGGGCGCTTGCCCGTCTCCCGCGCGGCGGGAGTATTCAACGCGAACGGTCAACTGACAGACGAAGATATAAAGAAAAAACTGCGGGAATTCCTCGCGGGCTTTGTCGGCAGCATCCAATCGCCGCCTTGAAGTCAGCCAACCGCCGGAAACCATCGCGGCAGGTATGCAGCTTTGGGTGAATTTGCGCGCGAAAGACAAAAGTGCCAAACCCGGTTATCAAACCTTGCTCAAAGCGCAGATTCCGACGGTGGAATTGCCGTAGGAAGCTGGAACTGTGCGCGTCATTGCCGGTGAATTTGGTGGCAAGAAAGGCGTGGCAAAAACATTCACGCCAATCAATCTTTGGGACGTGAATCTCCGCGCGGGCAAAGCGGCAAATTGCCTTTGCCCGACGGTCACACGACGATGTTTCTCGTCTTGAGCGGCAACGTTTTGGTCAACGGCGAAAAAATCGCGCGCGAAGGCGGTCTTGCCGTTTTTGCCCGCCACGGCAACGGCATCCAAGTAGAAGCCAAAACTGACGCGAAGTTGTTGCTAATGGATGGCGAGCCGATTGATGAACCGGTTGTCGGCCACGGCCCGTTCGTGATGAACAGCCGCGCCGAAATCCAGCAAGCCTTCGAGGATTATCAACTCGGCAAAATGGGCGAGTTGGTTTCCTGAGTCAGTTCCAGTCATAACAAAAAGGCGGGCGAAAATTTTCGCCTGCCTTTGTTTGTGATTTGAAATTCAGAAATAAAATTTCAATACCGATAGTGCTCCGGCTTGTAAGGCCCATCCACCGGCACGCCGAGATAATCAGCCTGTGCCTTGGTCAGCTTGGTCAATTTGACACCGATTTTTTCGAGGTGCAGGCGCGCGACTTCTTCGTCCAATTTTTTTGGCAGACGATAGACGCCGATTTTGTTCGTCTCGCGGTTCTTCCACAAATCCAACTGCGCGAGCACTTGGTTCGTAAATGAATTGGACATCACAAAACTCGGATGGCCGGTGGCGCAACCGAGATTCACCAAACGGCCTTCGGCGAGCAAATAAATGCTGTGGCCGTCGGCGAAAGTGTATTTGTCCACTTGCGGTTTAATGTTCAATTTTTTCACGCCCTTCGCGTTGTTCAGGCGGTCAACCTGAATTTCGTTGTCGAAGTGGCCGATGTTGCAGACGATGGCTTGGTCTTTCATCTTCGCCATGTGTTCGAGTGTGATGATGTCGCGGTTGCCGGTGGTGGTGACATAAAGGTCAGCCATGCCGAGCGTGTCTTCGACGGTCGTGACTTCAAAACCCTCCATCGCGGCTTGCAACGCGTTGATGGGGTCAATTTCCGTGACGATGACGCGCGCGCCAAATCCGCGCAACGAATGCGCCGAGCCTTTGCCCACATCACCGTAACCGCAGACGCAAGCGACTTTGCCCGCGACCATCACGTCGGTCGCGCGTTTGATGCCGTCGGCGAGCGATTCGCGGCAGCCATAGAGATTATCAAATTTGGATTTCGTCACCGAGTCGTTGACGTTGATGGCCGGAACAAGAAGTTTTCCGGCTTCGAGCATTTGATACAAGCGGTGAACGCCCGTCGTCGTTTCTTCGGAAACGCCTTTCCAATCTTTCACAACTTCGTGCCAGAAACCAGGGCGTTCCTTCGCGACGCGCTTCAGCAAATTTTTGATGACGGCAACTTCGTGATTGTCGCTCGGCGTGTTCACCCAATCACTGCCTTCTTCAAGTTCATAGCCTTTGTGAATCAACAGCGTCGCGTCGCCGCCGTCGTCCACGATGAGTTGCGGGCCTTTGTTGCCGGGATGCGTGAGCGCGCACAGCGTGAAATCCCAGTATTCTTCGAGCGTTTCGCCTTTGTGCGCAAAAACGGGAATGCCCGCTTTTGCAATCGCGGCGGCGGCGTGGTCTTGCGTGGAAAAAATGTTACAACTCGCCCAGCGCACGGACGCGCCGAGTTCGACGAGCGTTTCGATGAGAATCGCCGTCTCAATCGTCATGTGCAGCGAGCCGGTGACACGCACGCCTTTGAGCGGTTTCAACGGGCCGTATTTTTTGCGAATCGCCATCAAGCCCGGCATTTCGTGCTCGGAAACCTGAATCGTTTTGCGACCCCATTCCGCGAGCGACAAATCGCGTACGGAATAATCGTGTGATGAACCGTTGCCGTTCGATTTGACAATCGTGCGGCGCGCGGGAGAAAGTTTAATTTTTGTCGGCATAAAATTTTTGGTTGAGAGTCAGTTCAATTTCAAAGCGCGTTTCAAATCTTTGGCCTTATTCGTCTTTTCCCAAGTGATTTCGGGATCAGTTTTGCCAAAGTGACCGTAATTGGTTGTCTTGGAATAAATCGGACGGAGCAAATTCAATTGCTTCACGATGTTCGCCGGTTTGAAACTGAACACTTCGCGGACGGCGTTTTCAATTTGCGTGTCGGAAATTCCGCCCACCGCCGTGCCGAACGTGTTGATGCAGACGCTGACCGGTTCGGGATAACCAATGGCGTAGGCGAATTGAATTTCCGCGCTCGTGGCGATTCTCGCCGCAACAATATTTTTCGCAACCCAGCGACCCATATAAGCCGCGCTACGGTCAACCTTCGATGGGTCTTTTCCAGAAAATGCCCCACCGCCGTGACGACCCATGCCGCCATAAGAATCAACGATGATTTTGCGACCAGTCAATCCCGTGTCACCTTGCGGCCCGCCGACCACGAAACGTCCGGTCGGGTTGATGAGAAATTGCGTTTTCTTTGTGAGCAAATTTTTCGGCAACGTTTTTTTAATCACTTCCTCGATGCAAAATTCCTTGATCGTTTTGTGTTTCGCGTCGTGCGCGTGCTGCGTGGAAATGACGACGTTTGTGATTTCGACAGGTTGGTCATTTTCGTAACGAACCGAAACTTGTGATTTCGCGTCCGGTCGCAGCCATTTCACTTTGCCGCTCTTGCGAATTTTTGTCAGCTCGCGCCCAAGCCGATGCGCGAACATGATCGGCGCGGGCATGAGTTCCGGTGTTTCATTGCACGCATAACCAAACATTAAACCCTGGTCGCCCGCGCCTTGCTCGGCGGTGTCCTTGCCTTCCGCCGCTTTTGCGTCCACGCCTTGTGCGATGTCGGGTGATTGCGAGGTGACCGCGTTCAAAATCAAAACTTTGTCCGCGTGAAAAACGTCATCGTCGTGCGTGTAACCGATTTCACGAATCGCTTCGCGCGCAATCGCGTTGAAATCCAATTTCGATTTTGTCGTAATTTCGCCGCCGACAACAACGAGATTTGACTTCGCGTAAGTTTCGCAGGCGACGCGGCTGTATTTGTCCTGCGCGAGGCACGCATCCAAAACGTAATCGGAAATCGTGTCGCACACTTTGTCTGGATGGCCTTCGCCGACGGACTCCGAGGAAAAGATAAAATTTTTGCTCATGTAATAATTTAATAATTAAACGTATTGACGCATCAAGATTTGATGATATAACAATTTCAGAGAGCGTCAAACGGATTCTCAAAAAATTTGCCGCTTCAAAAATATGTCTTCCACGCTGAAATCATTGCGGGCTTTGTCCGACCCGACGCGATTGCGAATTGTTGCTTTGCTGGAAAAAGATGAATTGTCCGTCGCCGAACTTCAGGAAATCACGCGGCTCGGCCAGTCGCGGATTTCCACGCATCTCGGTTTGCTCGCCGATTGCGAACTCGTCCGCGCCCGGCGCGAAGGCAAACGCACCTTTTACAAATTGAATGAAAACGCCGACGCCACCGCGCGCGAATTCATTCAACTCGCCATTCGCGGCGCGAAGGAATTGCCCGAACACGCCGGCGACCAAATCAATTTGAAGCGCGTTCTCGCCCGTCGTCGCGAACAGGCGCAGGTTTATTTCAATCAAATCGCCGGACGCTTCGACCGCGTTTATGGCCCCGGCCGTTCCTGGCAGGCGTTCGGACATCTGCTGCTGCGGATTTTGCCGCCGCTCGTCGTCGCCGATTTGGGCGCGGGCGAAGGTCTTTTAAGCGAACTCCTCGCGCGCCGCGCCAAAAAAGTCATCGCTGTGGACAACTCCGAGAAAATTGTCGAATTCGGCAAAGCGAAGGCAAAAAAAAATCACTTGAAAAATTTGGAATTCCGCCTCGGCGATTTGCAAACTCCGCCGATTGACGCGAACAGCGTTGACCTCGTGATTTTGAGCCAGGCCTTGCACCACGCCGAAAATCCGGCGGACGCACTCACCGCCGCACACAACATTTTGAAACCCGGCGGACAAATTTTGCTGCTCGATTTGCTCAAGCACAATTTTGAAAAAGCGCGCGAACTTTACGGCGACCGCTGGCCGGGTTTTGCCGAAAGCGATTTGCATCGCTGGCTCGAAAACGCCGGCTTCAAAAAAATCGAAATCAGCGTCGTCGCCCGCGAAGAACAACCGCCGCATTTTCAAACCATTTTGGCGCGTGGGGAAAAGTAATTTTAACGCAGAGACGCAAAGGCGCAACTCAATCACTGAACTGTTTCTTTAATTGTCGGTTCTTTTCATGGTGTGCCATTTATCGTAGTCATTTGCCCGTCTCCAATTTTCGGCTTTGTGGACGAAGCGCCCATGAAATTACCGCAAGCGCAGCAAAGCCAAGCGTCACGGCGATATGCCACGCGGCATCACCGCACACCGCATGAGACACAGCCGCGCCTGTCATATTGAAAAAGATACCGGCATACGCCCATTCCTTGACTCGCGGAAAACGCGGCACGAGCAAAGCAACAGTTCCAAGCACCTTCCAATATCCAATAATTGTGACAAAGTATAAAGGATAGCCAAGATGCACCATGCCCGCGACGGTGTCTCGCTGTCGCGCCAATTCCGCCACGCCACCTGAAAATATTGCCAGCGCAAGAATTGTCGTAGTCGCCCAATAAACAATTACTTTATTTTTCATATTTTAATTCGCTCACGATGTCTTGCAATCGGTCATGCGCCATGTTGATGCCTTGAGCAAATGGCAACTTTAACATTTGATCTCGAAGCGCAGCCGATTCAAAAATGGTGTGAATGATTAATTTACTGGTATTGTCGGTGAGCTTTGCAAAATCGTAGAGTTCAAGTTGAACACCAAAAGGCGAATTCTCTATTTCAAATGTCCGGGTAATTTTCCGATTGGGAATGAATTCATGAATTACTCCATTGGCGCGAAACACCACGTTTCCGTCATGCTTTGTTTCAAATTGATAACTGCCGTGCTTTTTGCTTTCAAGTTTCAGCACTTTCGTCCCCATCCACTGTTCAACAATTTCCGGCTCGGCATACGCTTTGAAAAGCAATTCCAACGGCAAATCAAATTCCCTGCTGATTACTAATTTTTGTTCGCCAGTCCCGGCGTTGATTTTTGTTTTTTGTTCCATATTATTATTTTTCGTTTTGTATTTTTTCATTACAGTTTCCAATTTATTGAACCGGTCATCCCACATTTTGCGGAATGGTTCAATGAAGTCGGCCACCTCTTTTATTTTTTCAGAATTGATGTGATAGTAAATTTCCCTGCCGTTTCGCTCCTGCTCGAGTAATTGGCACTCGGTGAGTATTTGCAGATGTTTTGAAACCGTCGGCCTGGCCGTATCAAAGTTTGCCGCAATCGCTCCGGCGGTCATGGATTGTGAAGCGACCAACAACAAAATGGCTCTCCGTGTCGGGTCTGCTATGGCTTGAAATACGTCGCGTCTTAAATTCATCGTGTAGCTATGTGGCTACGAATATACGTGTAGTCACTTAACTACGCAATAGCTTTTTGAAAAAATTTCAGCCCACAATCAAATTCACCATTTTCTTCGGCACGATGATGATTTTCTTAATCGTTTTGCCTTCGAGGAATGGTTTCACTTTTTCGGAATTTTTGGCGGCGGTTTCCAAATCCGCTTGCGTCGCGGTGGCGGACACTTTGATGACATCGCGCAATTTGCCGTTCACTTGCACGGGGATTTCGATTTCGCTTTCGACGAGCAACGCCGGGTCGAATTTCGGCCACGCGGCGTAAGTCAGCGACGGCGCGATTTGTCCGAACGTCGAATGTAATTTCGCCCACAATTCTTCCGCGAGATGCGGCGCGAATGGCGCGAGCAGTTGCAAAAAGGTTTTCATCACAGCAAGCGGTTTCGTCTGCCACGTGTTCGCTTCGTTCACAAAAACCATCATCGCGGAAATGGCGGTGTTGAAGCGCAGCGCGTCCAAATCTTCCGTGACTTTTTTGATGCAGGCGTGCAGCGTTTTCAACTGCGCAGGCGTGGCGGCGATGTCGGTGATTTCACCGTTCAACAAAATTAAATCGAGCAGTTCTTTTTGCTTCTCTGTGTCCTCTGCGGCCTCTGTGTGCAGCGTTTCAGCCTGTTCGTAAGCCGTCTCGGATTTTTCGTCCACGAACAACCGCCAGACGCGACCGAGAAAACGATACACGCCTTCGACGCCTTGCGTGTTCCACGGCTTCACCATTTCGAGCGGCCCCATGAACATTTCGTAAAGGCGAAACGCGTCCGCGCCGAACTCCTGCAAAATGTCATCGGGATTCACCACGTTGCCGCGCGACTTGGACATTTTCTGCCCGTCCTCGCCGAGAATCAGCCCTTGATTGACGAGTTTGAAAAACGGTTCCGGTGTGGAGACGTAACCGAGGTCGAACAAAACCTTGTGCCAGAACCGCGCATAAAGCAGATGCAACACGGCGTGTTCCGTGCCACCGACGTATAAATCAACGCCGGGCGCGATGGATTGCCGATTGCCGATTGCCGATTGCCGATTTAAAATTTCAGCCACACCGTCCATCCAATAATTTTCCGTATCTTTACCAACAAACGCATTTCCATTTTTGGAATCGAGATAACGCAAATAATACCAGCACGAACCCGCCCATTGCGGCATCGTGTTTGTTTCGCGCTGCGAACCATCGGGCAGATTCACCCAATCTTTCGCGCGCGCGAGCGGTGGTTCGCCAGTGGCGGTGGGTTTGTAATCCGTCAAATCCGGCGGCAAAACGGGCAACGAATTTTCCGACAACGCTTCGTGATACAAATTTCCGGCGGCGTCTTTTTTCCAAACAATCGGGAACGGCTCGCCCCAATAACGCTGGCGCGAAAACAACCAGTCGCGGAGTTTGTAATTGATGGTTTTCTTGCCGAGATTTTTTTCTTCGAGCCAATCGGTGATTTTCTTTTTGGCTTCGGCGGTGGGCAGGCCGTTGAGGGAAATCTCGGCGTTGGACGAATTTATCGCCGTGCCGTTATCGGTGAAACCTTGCCAATTTATTTTCGGGTCGTTGGGTTGAACGACTTGGACAATCGGCAGGTTAAATTTTTTTGCGAACTCAAAATCACGTTCATCATGCGCTGGCACGGCCATGATTGCGCCCGTGCCGTAACTCGCCAAAACGTAATCGGCAATCCAAATCGGGATTTTTTCACCGTTGACGGGATTGATGGCAAATGCGCCGGTGAACACGCCGTTTTTTTCTTTTGCCAATTCGGTGCGTTCAAGATCGCTTTTGGCCAAAGCCAGAAGCTGGTATGAAATTGAAACCATTGAGGGGCGTTCGCCCAATTTATTTGAAATAGGATCAATTTTCCATTTGTCTGGTGTTTCACTTGGCCAATCGAATGGAAAAATTTTGCCAGTTTTAACTAATGGATGTTCTGGTGCGATTACCATGTAAGTCGCGCCGAACAAGGTGTCAGGGCGGGTGGTGAAAACGGTAATTTGAGATTCAGAATTTAAGATTTGAAACTTAACTTCCGCTCCTTCGCTGCGGCCAATCCAGTTGCGCTGCATTTCCTTGAGCGAATCGCTCCAGTCAATCGTGTCCAAATCGGTCAAAAGTTTTTCGGCGTAGGCGGTGATGCGGAGCATCCATTGGCGCATCGGTTTGCGGACGACGGGAAAGCCGCCGACTTCGCTTTTGCCGTCCACGACTTCTTCGTTCGCCAAAACCGTGCCAAGTTGTTCGCACCACCAAACCGGCGCTTCGGTGACGTAGGCGAGGCGTTTTGAATCGCGATACTCACGACGCTTGTTCCAAAGTTTTTGAGCTTCAGCGTCAAAATCTTTCTTTTCTAGCTTTGCCAATTCGAGAGCCTTTGGAGATTTTGCGATGCTCTCCATATCTAATTCTTTCGGAAATTCCAACGTGCTAATCGGTTCAGCCTTGTTCGTTTTCGGATTGAACCACGAATTGTAGAGCTTCAGAAAAATCCACTGTGTCCATTTGAAATAATCCGTGTCGGTCGTGGCGAGTTCGCGCGACCAGTCGTAGCTGAAGCCGAGCGATTTGATTTGCCGCGTGAAATTCGCGATGTTTTGTTCCGTCGTGATGCGTGGATGCTGGCCGGTTTTGACGGCGTATTGTTCGGCGGGCAAACCGAACGAATCCCAGCCCATCGGATGCAGCACGTTGAAACCTTGCGCACGTTTGTAACGGGCGAGAATGTCCGTGGCGGTGTAGCCTTCGGGATGGCCGACGTGCAAGCCCGCGCCACTCGGATACGGAAACATGTCGAGAATGTAAAATTTCCGCGGCAACTGCGTTGCGGCCACCTTGCCGGAAAGTTTATGGCGTTGGGCAAACGGATGATTTACGGGAATTTCCTCGTTTGGATTGAACGCGCGAAAAGATTGCGAGTCGTCCCAAAATTTTTGCCATTTGGGTTCAATCAGATAAAACGGATATTGTCTGCGGCTGCTCGACATAGAACGACAAATATTACGTAAAAAAACGCCGGATTCAATCGTTGAGTGAAATTGAAAATGTCGGATTTTTAACAGAAGCCAACAAAACAAACTGGCTTTTTAAGCCTTTATTTTCTTCGTTGCCTTCTGTTCAAATCGGAACGACGGCGATCCAATTATTCGAACCGAACTGCGATTCGAACCGTTCGGCGAGGGTTTTGGCAAAAGAAACATTTTCACAAATCGCAAACGTCGTTGAACCGCTGCCGGACATGAGCGAAACGAGCGCGCCGTTTTCCACCAGGAATTCCTGATATAGTTTGAGCACCGGAAATTTGTCGAGCGCGGGAAATTCCAAGGAATTAAAAAATTCTTGGGCGGCAGCGTTCGAATCGCGGCTTTGTAAGCTTGCGATCAAATTTTTCGCGCGGCCTTTTTGACCGTTCAACGCTTCGGGAAAGCGCGCGAGATTTTGATAAGCCCAGGCCGTTGAAATACCAAAGCCGGGGTGAATCAGGAGAAAGCATTTTCCAGCGAGTGCGGGAAAGTTTTCCAGCGACTGAACTTTTTCGCCGCGTCCGACGGCCAGCGCAGGTTTGTTCTGCAAAAAGAAATTGATGTCCGAGCCAAGCGAAGACGCGATTTCACTGAGTTTTTCCAGCGAAATTGGATTGTCAAACAATTCGTTGAGCGCGAGCAGTGTCGTGGCGGCATTGCCGCTGCCACCGCCGAGA
>DASZXB010000014.1:0-27005 GCA_035546095.1 Verrucomicrobiia bacterium
GTTCCGACTGCCGCCAAACCGACTGAGACCGCTATCTTTTTCATAGGATTATATTTTTTATGCGCACAACACACAAAATTACAGAAAGCCGCACATAAGAGTGTATTTGGCTTTAGACCGTTCAAATTTATTCAAAATTGCGCTTTACTGTCAAAACAAAACTTCAACTTTTTCACAACTTTTTCACAAGATAATCACATTTTTCAAGATTTACGGAATTCTTGTAATGTATTTCGCCACAAGGCTTTTTGTCACAATTGCTGTTTAAGCGCTTTCAAAGTGAGAGTATTGACCACGTCATTTCGTTCCAACCAACCTTTGCGTGCGATGCCCGTGCCCAACCGCAAAAATCTCGCGTGCTCGTTTCGATGGGCGTCGGGGTTGATAACACATTTGACGCCCTTGCTTTTCGCATAAGGCCATTGCCGCCAATCCAAGTCCAACCGATGTGGATTGCAATTGAGTTCAATCCACGTGCCGGTTTCCGCACAGGCGTCAATCACTGCCTGTTGATTGACCGGAAATGGTTCGCGTTCCAAAAGCAATCTGCCGGTTAAATGGCCGAGAATATGAACATATTTGTTTTCCGCCGCGCGAATCAATCGTTTGGTATTTTCGGCTTCGTTGTTTGCCGGAAGATGCAAACTGGCGACCACCACGTCCAATTCCGCCAGCAAATCATCGTCGAAATCCAGCCGGTCTTTGAGAATATCCACTTCGCAACCGGTCAATAATTGAAAATCACTTCCGCGTTTGGCCAATTTTTCGTTCAATTTTTTGATTTCCTTGATCTGTTCTCGCAGCCGTTTGGCGTCCAATCCATTTGCCTGAAACGAAGATTTCGAGTGGTCGGTGATGGCCCAGTATTCCAAACCCAGATTTTCCATGTAATTCGCAATTTCTTCCAGCGTGTTGTGGCCGTCGCTCCACGTTGAATGATTATGCAGCGCGCCGCGCAAATCCGTCCATTCAATCAGTTTCGGTAATTCGTCTTTTTCCGCCGCGGCAAATTCGCCATGGTCTTCGCGCAGTTCCGGTTCAATATAAGGCAAATCCAGTTTTGCAAAAATCTCCGTCTCGTCTTTGCAAGTCACGAGCAATTTCGGGTCGCGCGTTTCTTCTTTGGATTTGAACAAGCCATATTCGTTCAGCCGCAATCCGCGTTGAATCGCCCGCTGGCGCATGACGATGTTGTGTTCTTTACTGCCGGTGAAATAGGCGAGCGCAAAGGGAAATTCTTTGTCGCTGACGACGCGCAAATCGCATTGAATGCCGTTTTCGAGAATGACGCTCGCTTTCGTTTCGCCTTTGGCAATGACCTTGATGATTCCAGGTTGCGAAACAAAAAATTCGATCACGTCCATCGGCTTTTTTGATGACGCGAGCAGGTCAATGTCGCCGATAATTTCTTTGAAACGGCGTAAACTGCCCGCCGCGCTGCAACGAATCACCGCCGGATGTTCACGCAAATTTTCAAGCAATGGCTCAGCCACACGCAACGCATCGCTGACCAAATGCTTGCTGGCATAAGCGCGTTTGCGCTCGATGCCTTCTAAAATGTTCGTTTGCGTTTTCTCGCCAAAGCCGTCCAGCCCGGCCACTTTGCCCGATTTGCAGGCTGCCTCAAGTTTTTCAATCGAATCAATTCCCAGCTTGTCGTGCAACGCCTTGATTTTTTTTGGCCCGATACCGGGAATTTCCAGCATCTCAATCAATCCTGGTGGAATGGAAGCTTTCAATTCGTCATAGTATTTCAATTTTCCGGTCTCGACCAATTCGGTAATTTTTTGTTCCAGTGCTTCGCCGATGCCTTTGATTTCGCCCAATCGTTTTTCGATCACTAATTTTTGCAGCGGTTCGTTCAAACTCTCAATCGTCCGCGCCGCGTTCGCGTAAGCGCGGGTCTTGAACGGATTTTCGCCTTTCAATTCCAGTAATATGCCGATTTCCACCAGAATTTCTGCAACTTTGTCTTTGTCCATAAACGCGGGCACAAGCCTGCCTGAATCGCCATGAAAATGAAAACAATCAAATCGCAACTCGCATCCGAACGCCATGTTTTATGGCTAAATTCATTCGTTTTACCCAAACATGGCAACTTGTGAAAACGGCCAATAATGGCCTGCTGCTTGCTTCATTGCAGCCCATAATGGAAGGCTGGACGGCACATTTAAGTTTTTCGCAACAATATCTGCAAGCGACGTTGTTTGTTTCGCTGTTGAGCGTGTGGCTATTGGTGGGACTTTTTTATTACCTGAATCGTTACACGAAACGCGATTACTTCTCCGTCTGGACGGTGGCGTGGCTGTTTTACGCGCTCTGGCTGACACTCGGCTTGAAGATGCAAAATGTTGTGTCCAACAACATTGTTTTCATGTTGCAGCAATGTTGCGTGGCTATTTCCGCAGTATTTCTTTTATGGGGCCGCGCGCGTTTTTTGAGTTTGCCGGTGAGACAAACTTTAATCGGTTTGTTCATGGTTTTTTTGCTGGCGTGGACCTTTGTCAGTCCAAGTGTTCTGGCCAGCCGATTGCAAATCCAATTGCCGGTGTTCATTTTGATTGGTTTGGGCAGCGTGTTTGCCGGCGTCTGCTTTTTTCGTGTGCGCAAAAAAATGCCTTTCGTCGGCGCGGGAATGTTGTCGGTGGGATTTCTTCTGTGGGGATTTTACCTCGGCAGTTATCCTTTCACCCAACAACACGGATTTGAAAATCTCTACAACGCCGGATTTTTGATTGCGGCGGTGCCGCAATTGTTCATCGCCGTCAGCATGATTGTGCTGGTCATGGAAGAAGTACGTTACAATGCCGAACAAATCCGCGCGGAAATCGTCGCCGTCCGCTCCGAAAAAGATGCCTTGCAAGTCAAAGTGCTGACCACCGAAGAACAATGCAAAAATCTTTACGATCAAGTGCGGCTTTCCGAAGGCGTCCAACAGGCTTACGATGAATTGCGCCGCACCCAGCAAGTCGTCGTGCAACAGGAACGGCTTCGCGCTTTGGGTCAAATGGCCAGCGGCATCGCGCACGACATTAACAATGCGCTTTCACCTATCGTCGCTTATTCCGAACTTTTAATGGGAACGCTCCCAGATTTACCAGCCAGCGCGCGTCAACATCTTCAAACCATCCGCCAATCCGGCGATGACATTGCGCACATTGTCGCGCGCATGAGAGAATTTTACCGGCGTCAATCCAACACCGAACAATTGGTCAAAGTGGACGTCAACCGGATTATTGAAGAAGTGACAGAATTGACCCGTCCGCGCTGGCGCGACCTTTCGCAACGCGAATCCGTTTCAATTCAGGTTAAACACGAACTGGAACCGAATTTACCGCTTTTGATTAGCGACCCCAGCGACCTGCGCGAAGCGATGATCAATCTGATTTTCAACGCCGTGGATGCGCTTCCGCGCGGCGGCGTGATTACTTTGGTCACTCGCGCCACAAATCACGAAGGAAAAAAACAACTTCAAATCGAAGTGCGCGACAACGGCATCGGCATGGACGAAGCCACCCGCCAGCGCTGTCTGGAGCCGTTCTTTTCCACCAAAGCCAAACGCGGCGGCACCGGCCTCGGCCTCGCGATGGTTTATGGCATGATGCAACGGCACAACGGCAACATCGAAGTCGAAAGTTCCCCCGGCCACGGCACTTGTATGCGGCTTACATTTCCCGTTCGCGGTGAAATTTCCCCGGCAAATTCCTCCATGGAAACGCCGGCGGCCAAATCCAATCGTTCCCTGCGTATTCTCTGCATTGATGACGAGCCGCAAGTTCAAGAACTGCTCAAACATTGCCTGGCAACCTTCAATCACCATGTCGAAACGGCTTCCTCCGGCAAACAAGGCGTGGAGATGTTCCGCCAGGCCGCGCGCGACAATCAACCCTTTGAAATCGTCGTCACCGACCTCGGCATGTCGGACATTGACGGACGACAAGTGGCCCGAACCATCAAGAAAGAATTCAATGGCACACCCGTCATCATGATGACCGGCTGGGGCACGATGATGCACGAAGACGGCGAAGCCATTCCTGAAGAAGTAGATGCGTTGATTGGCAAACCGCCGCGCATCAAAGAATTGAACGAACTGCTGCTGCGTTTTACCCCGCCGGAAAAAATGCGGGCTTGAACCGCACAATTCACTATTCACCCCACGCCATTCACGGTTAAATGGCGTCATGCCGAAACGCAAAATTCTACCCGTCGCGCTCACCATCGCCGGTTCGGACAGCGGCGGCGGCGCGGGCATTCAGGCGGATTTGAAAACCTTCGCCGCGCTCGGTGTTCACGGCGCAAGCGCGATCACCTGCCTCACCGCGCAAAATCCCAAGCGCGTTTTGGGCATCGAAACCGTTTCGCCCAAAATATTACGCCAACAACTCGAAGCCGTTTTTGAAGAACTAAATCCGCGCGCCGTCAAAACCGGAATGTTATTCTCCGCACAAAATATCTCGGTCGTGGCCAATTTTTTCCGCGCTTGCCACTTGTCACTTGCCACTCGTCACTTAATTGCTGACCCGGTTTTCATTTCCACCAGCGGCGCAAAATTACTGGAACCGAAAGCGCTGGAAATTTTGAAGGGAAAGCTTCTGCCGTTGGCGACGCTCGTGACGCCGAACTTGGACGAAGCGAAAATTTTGGCGGAACAAAAAATTACTTCGCCGGAACAAATGCGAGTTGCGGCAAGAAAAATTCACGCGCAATTCGGTTGCGCGGTTTTGCTGAAAGGTGGCCACTTAAAAAATTCTCGCGAGGCTGTGGACATTTTTTTTGACGGCAAAACCGAACTGCTTTTGTCCGCGCCGTTCGTGAAAAACATTTCCACGCACGGAACCGGCTGCACGTATTCGGCGGCGATTTGCGCCGCGCTCGCACTTGGAAATGATTTACCTCGCGCCGCGCAAATCGGAAAAGATTTCGTCACGAATGCGATTCTCAACAGTTATAGAATTGGAAATCATTTCGCATTGAAGCATTCAAATTTCCAATAGACAGAAAAGCGACGATGGAATAGAGTCAAATTCATGGGAAAATCGCTACCGTGATTTTCCCTCAACAATAACAATTAAAAAACACCGAGCGCGCTTATGAAACTTGGAATCTCAAAAGGAGAATTGTTAGCAACACTAAAATCGTCATCAAGATACTTTGGCGGCATGATTACTGGAATGGGTTTGGGTATGTTTCTTGCCATTGCTTTCATTCCTAAAGACGGCCGGAAGATATTCGATTTCGATTATATTACCACAGCATTGATTCTTACTTGTATTGGCAATATTTTTGGAAGTGCTTTTCAGAACAAACCAAAAGAAAATTCGGTTAATAAAACACCTACGGACTAGCTCACGCCAACCCACCATTCGCGCGGATATTTTGTCCGCTGATCCAACTGCATTCGTCACTCGCCAGAAATGCGACGACTTCGGCAATTTCTTCTGGCTTACCGATTCGGCCAAACGCAGATTGTTTTCCGAAAAATTCCACTTGTTCCGGCGTTTTATCTTTCAAAAATAATTCCGTTGCCACCGGCCCGGGCGAAATGGCGTTGACGGTGATGCCGCGCGGCCCGACTTCCTTTGCCAGCGAGCGTGTGAGTTGCTCGACCGCGCCTTTGGTCGCGACATACGCGCCGTAAGTCGGCATGAAACGCGCGGTGGTGGAACTGGATAAATTGATAATGCGTCCGCCGTCGGCCAGCCGCGTCGCGGCCTGCTGGCACGCGAAGAAAACACCTTTGACGTTGATGGCAAAAATTTTGTCGAAGTCCGCTTCGGTCGTGGCGCTGACGGGTTTGGTGAACATGATGCCCGCGTTGTTCACCAAAATGTCGAGCTTGCCAAAATGTTTGATGGTCTCATCAAACAGCCGGACAATTTCCGCCACGCGCCCGACATCGGCTTGAATGGCAATGGCATTGCCGCCCGCCGCTTTAATTTGCGCGACAACTTTCTGCGCTTCGTCCGCGTTGCTGGTGTAATTGACGACAACTGCCGCGCCGGATTGCGCCAGCCGTTCCGCAATCGCGCGCCCAATGCCGCGTGACGCGCCGGTGACTAATGCAATTTTTCCTTTAAGCGAATCGTTCGTCATTCCGGCAGCGTCGTTCAGAAATCGGGTTCGCGCAAACGGAAAAATTGCGCGGCGGTTGTCGCGTTCAGCAGGATGACATTTTGATTGTTCGTGATAATCGGCGCAGGAAGATTGTTTGTCCAATTCGGCGAAATCAGATTCGTTGCGGATTCCAAAACAAAACCGTCGGGATAAACCGGCCACGACAAAATCAAATTCATTCCTGATTTTTGCGCGGCCAGATTTTCGGAGAAAAATTCCCACGCGAGCGCGTAAGTTTCATTGTCGCTGACAGCATTTACCGCGTTTTTCAAAACCTGCAAATCATAGCGGCCTTGCGGCAATCGTGGGATGAAAATGTGTTCGACATTGTCCACGACGCTCGTGCTCGCCGCGACGAGATTGCTGCTGGCGCAATCGTAGAGAAATAAATCAAGATTGTTGATTGTAGAAAGATTGGGCAATTGGCTCGATGGCCGATTCCAAACCAGCGTGATGGTGGCAGTGAACATGGAATTGCCCGCGTCATTCGTGACATTGAAATAGTAATGGTTCACGCCATAATCATCGCTGCTGCTCGTGATTATGCTGAAATCCCAACCGTTTAAAGTGCCGATTGAAACGGCATCGTTCGCCGGCGGATGCAGCTCACCATTCGGGATTTCTTCGGAAAAAATGTAGCCATGCTTGCCGCCGGCCAGTTGTTTGTAGGAATTGAAAATATTCAGGACGCCCGCGCCATAACGGAAATCGAGTGGCGATGGCGCAGCATTTGTCCAACCCGCCGGTTTGACTGCCCCATTCAACAACAACGCTTTTATCGTGCGAATGTCCGCAGCGGAATTGGTGTCGCCACCGCCATCACCGCGCAAACCGGCTTGCATCAGTAACGCGGCCGCACCGGAAACGAGCGGCGTGGAAAAACTGGTCGCGCCGCCCGGCGCGATAATGTCCGGTTTGCAGCGGCCATTGTCAATGGTTGGACCGATGCTCGTATTCGTGCCGTTATCGGAAACGCCGACGCCGATGCCGTTGTAGCACGTCGCCGGCGGATTGACCTGTCCGTTGTTGCCGCTTCCGACGCCGTTGCCCGCGCCGGAAACGAAAAGCGCGCCGAATTGTGCGGCGTAATTGTCGTAATACGCGTCAACCATTTGTTGCAGAGAGGTGTCTGCATTTCCAAAAATGAAACTCTGATTGACCACGGTGTCGTTGATGCTTGCGGGTGATGACGATGTGATGAGGTTGACAAAATAATCTGCTTCGTAATTGTCCACGTGTGCGATGTTGGTGGCGACGCCGGACGGAATTCCGTAAAAATTATCCGCCACGTTTTCGGCGTGATGCGATTCAAATCCCAGCGAATTGGGATAGTCGCCGCTGGAAGTGGAGTAAATGTAAGTAAAAAGATTGGCCGGCTGACCAACCGCTGTCGAGTCCACCTGCCAGGTGTTTGTGCCCGGCGGCGTGTTCGGATCGTCCGCCTCCGGTTGCGCCACATAAATTCCCGCGCCATTCAGATTCGTCGTGACTGCCCGCAAAACAGTCACACCGATGGCATCAAGATTGGATGCGTGGACTGCATTTTCCGATTGCCAGACGAGGAAAAACAGGAGCGAAAAACAAAATATCAGCGGGTAAGACTTTGTTTTCATCGCGTTCATCTTTACAACAAAGCAAGATTTGTGCTGAAATTTTGCCCGATGCTTAAAACTTCATTTCAAATTTGCCTCGAAATCTGCACGTTTATTTTTTGCGCTGACGTATTAAACTCTAATTGTGTCTAACACGCTTGTCATCAACGAAATCTATTTGAGCCTGCAAGGCGAAAGCACCTTTGCCGGTCTGCCGTGCATTTTCATCCGGCTCACCGCCTGCGGCTTGCGCTGTTCCTATTGCGACACAGCTTACGCCTTTACTGAAGGCAAAAAAATGTCATTTGAGAAAATTTTCAGTGAAATTCATAAATTGGCCAAACCCTTTTTCATCTCAAAATTCAAAATTCAAAACTCAAAACTTCCGCTCGTCGAATTGACCGGCGGCGAACCATTGTTGCAAAAAAATTCCCTGCCGCTGATGAAACAACTTTGTGACGACGGCTTCACCGTTTTGATCGAAACCAGCGGCGCGCATGATATTTCGCCAATTGACCCGCGCGTTCACAGAATCATGGATTTGAAATGTCCGAGCAGCGGCGAAGCTGAGCGCAATCGTTTTGAAAACATTTCGCATTTGAAAGTGACCGACGAAATCAAATTCGTCATCGGCACGCTGGAAGATTACAACTGGTCGAAAACGCAAATTGACAAATTTGGCCTAGCGCAAATTTGTCCGCTGCTTTTTTCGTGGGTGCATCCGCTCGCGCCGGAACAGCAGAGCAAAGTTCTCAAACGCGTTCCCGCCGGACTCACGCCGATTTCGCGGCGCGAACTCGCCGAAAAAATCATCGCCGACGCCCTGCCCGTGCGTTTTCAAATTCAGCAACACAAAATCATCTGGCCACCGGAACAACGCGGCGTTTGAAATGAGCGTGACCAAAAAAATTTTGCAACAGCTCCGTGAATTTGAATCGCGCAACATCGTGTTTCAAGAGCCGGACGGTTCGTGGCCGATTGTTTGGGAACGCGCGCGCGGTGTTTATGTTTGGGATGCGGACGGCAAAAAGTATCTTGATTTGACTGCCGCCTTCGGCGTCGCCGCCGCCGGTCACGCGAATCCAAAGGTTGTCGCCGCCGGACAAAAACAAATGGCGAAATTGCTTCACGCGATGGGCGACGTGCATCCGCACGTGTGCAAAGCCGAACTCGCGCAAAAATTAAGTGAAATCACATTCGAGCGTTGGGGTGAAAAATCCGGCAAGACAATTTTCTCCAACTCCGGTTTTGAAGCCGTTGAATCCGCGCTTAAAACGGCGATGCTCGCGACGAAAAAATCCGGCATTATTACTTTTGCAGGCGCGTATCACGGACTCGGTTATGGCACGCTCAACGCCACGCACCGCGATTTTTTCCGCCGCCCTTTTCAATCGCAACTGCGCGAATTCGGAGATTTCGTTCCATTTCCAAAAACAAATTCCGATCTTGCGAAAGTTGAATCTCACATCAAAAAGATTTTTCGGCGAAAAAGAATCGGCGCAATCCTGGTCGAGCCGGTTCAAGCGCGCGGCGGCATCAATGTTCCGCCGCCGGAATTTTTGCCGCTGCTCCGAAAATTGTGCGACGAATTTGGCGCGTTGCTGATTCTCGACGAAATTTACACCGGTTTCGGTCGCACCGGAAAAATGTTCGCGTGCGAACATTCGCAAACAATTCCCGACGTGATTTGTCTCGGCAAAGCGCTCACCGGCGGTTTTCCCCTCTCGGCGTGCGTCGGACGCGCGGACGTGATGGACGCCGCGTGGCCGGAATCGCGCGGCGAAGCGATTCACACGAGCACATTTCTCGGCCATCCCGTCGGCTGCGCAATGGCACTCGCGCAAATTTCGGAAATCGAAAAATTAAATTTGTGCGAATGCAGCGCAGAACTGGGAGAATTTCTTTTGGAAGAATTGCCCAAAGTCCAAAGCCCAAAGTCTAAAGTTGAAGCGCGCGGACTCGGCTTGCTCGCCGGAATTGAATTGAGATTGTCTGACGGCAAACCCGCGACACAAATTGCTTTTGCTGTCATCAAAAAATTGTTGCAGCGCGATTACATCTTTTTGCCCGAAGGCGAGCACGGCAACGTCATCAGTTTTTCGCCGCCGCTGACGATTACCAAAACGCAACTGGCAAAGGCCGTAAATGAATTGAAAAATATTTTAACCACAGATTAACACAGATGGACACTGATAATTTTTTTAATCCGTGTTTATCTGTGTCTATCCGTGGTTTATTTTTCCCATGAAATTAAATGAAATACGGGAAATTCTGGCGAAGCGTGACATTCAACTCACGAAATCCCTCGGCCAGAATTTTTTGCATGACCAAAATCAGTTACAGAAAATTGTCGAATCCGCCGAATTGACGAAAATTGACAAAGTTTTGGAAATCGGTCCTGGCCTTGGTCCGTTGACGGAACTGCTATTGAAAAATGCCGGCGAAGTTTTGGCGATTGAAAAAGATTTGCGCCTTGTCGAATTTTTGCGCGAACGATTTGCCCCCCTCACCCCGTCCCTCTCCCCGCAAAGCGGGGAGAGGGTGGCGAAGCCGGGTGAGGGGAAATTTGATTTGCTTCACGCGGATGCGTTGGAATTTTTACAAACTGAAAAACGCGATTGGCGCGATTGGAAACTCGTCGCCAATTTGCCGTATTCCGTCGCCTCGCCGATTTTGGTGGAACTGGCCTGCGGCGCGCGCGCGCCGAAAAAAATTGCCGTCACGCTGCAACTGGAAGTCGCGCAGCGGCTCATGGCGCGGACGGACGACGATGATTACGGCGTTTTGACGCTGCTGGTGCAGTTGGATTTTGCGCCGCAGAGTTTTTTCAAAATTCCGTCCGGCAGTTTTTTTCCCGCGCCGGACGTGGATTCCGCCTGCGTGATTTTGAACCGCCGCGAAACGCCGTTGCTGCCGGAAAATTTGCGCGCGAATTTTGTAAAAATCGTCAAACGCGCCTTTTCGCAACGGCGAAAAATGATGCTGAAATTGTTGAAAGCCGACTGGCAATTGGAAAAATTGCAGAACGCGTTTGCGGAATTAAAAATCTCGCCGCAAGAACGCGCCGAGAAGTTGAGCTTGGAACAGTTTGTTGAACTGACAAATTTGATTGCATGAAAAAGGCCCAAGGCTCAAAACAAAATTCGTTGCCTAGTTTGAGAAAAACACTTGGCTCAAAACGTCCGGCACGGCGTTATTTTCAGGCCATCCGACTGGAGCGAGATTCAGTTTCAAATTTTGAAGATTATCCATTTTCAATTCCATCCATTCGCCATTTGACGCGGTTGGAATTTCATCCGTCCGTGACTTTTTTTGTAGGCGAAAACGGTTCGGGAAAATCAACTTTGCTGGAAGCCATCGCGGTAAAAGCCGGATTCAGCGCGGAAGGCGGAGATAAACAACTTCAATTCGCCACGCATGACACCCATTCGCCGCTGCACGATTGTCTACGGTTGGAACGAAGTCTTGGGCAACCAACGGACGGATTTTTTCTCCGCGCGGAAAGTTTTTACAATGTCGCAAGTGAACTGGAAAAACTTGGTTCACTGTTCGGCGGATACGGCGGCAAATCGCTGCATAACCAATCACACGGAGAGTCGTTTCTGGCGGTCTTGAAAGAGCGGTTGCAAGGTGGCGGAGTTCATTTGTTCGATGAACCAGAAGCTGCGCTTTCACCACAAAGACAGTTGAGCGTATTGACGCTGATGCACCGGCTCGTGGCTCACCAATCGCAACTAATTATTGCAACCCATTCACCAATTCTGCTCGCTTACCCGCACGCGAAAATTTACCAATTTTCAGAAACAGGCATTACTGAAGTGAAATACACCGACACGGAACATTATCAAATCACCAAAGATTTTCTGAATCGGCATGAACGGATGCTGAAAATTTTACTATCTGCCGAAGAAGAAGATTTTGAAGCAACGAAATGGAAATTATGAGTGAAGAAATTTTTGATGTCGTAAACGAGCGCGACGAGGTGATCGGTCGCCAGCCGCGCAGCGTGGTTCATGCGCAAGGATTGTTGCATCGCGCGGTGCACGTGCTGGTGTTCAATTCGCGCGGCGAAGTGTTTTTGCAGAAACGTTCGATGAAAAAAGACCGGCAGCCGGGCGTTTGGGATTCGTCCTGCTCCGGCCACGTGGATTCCGGCGAATTTTACGATGAAACGGCGGTGCGCGAATTGCGCGAGGAAATCGGTCTCAAGATAAATTCGCCGCCGCAAAAATTGTTCAAGGTCGATGCCTGTGCGGAGACGGACGCGGAATTTGTCCGGGTTTATCGTTGTGAAAGCGAAGGGCCGTTTCAATTGCATCCCGAAGAAATCGAGACGGGCGGCTGGTTCGCGCCGGAATTTGTGTCGAAATGGATTTCCGAGAAGCCGCAGGAATTTGCGACGGCGTTTGTTTTGATTTGGAAAATGCTTGCCACAGAGTCACAGAGAAAAAAGTTTTAGACACAAATTGCACGAATTTTCGCGAATCCAATTTTTAATTTGTGTTAATTAGTGAAATTCGTGTCTCGCCTAAAAAACTTTGCAGTTCTTCGCAAATGCAGTATCTATTTAGCCATGCAAAATTTCATGGTTCCGATTGTGGTTGAACAGACCGGGCGCGGCGAGCGTAGCTGGGACATTTATTCGCGGTTGCTGGTTGACCGCATTATTTTCCTCGGCACGCCGGTGGACGACACGGTTTCCAACATCATCATCGCGCAGCTTTTGTTCCTGCAAATGGCGGACGCGAAGAAAGACATTCATCTTTACATCAATTCGCCCGGCGGCAGCGTCACGGCAGGTCTGGCGATTTACGACACGATGCAATATCTCACCTGTGACGTGAACACTTACTGCGTCGGGCAGGCGGCGAGCATGGGCGCGGTGTTGCTGGCGGCGGGCACGCGCGGCAAACGTTACGCGCTGCCGAACGCGCGCATCATGATTCATCAACCGTGGGGCGGCGTGCAAGGTCAGGCGACGGACATCAGCATTCAGGCGAAGGAAATTCTGCGGCTGAAAGACCGGCTGAACGAAATTCTCGCCAAACACACGGGCAAATCCATCGAAAACATCGGCAAAGACACCGACCGCGATAATTTCATGTCGTCCGAAGAAGCGAAAAATTACGGACTCGTGGATCAAGTGGTGCAATCGCGCCGCGAAATCGCCGGCGGAACGGAAAAATCGTCGGCGATTGTGTAACTTGAATTATGACGGAAATCGAAGCGCAAAAATTTATCGTTCGCCACGCTCCGATTTTGCTTCGTTATGAAACAACAGAAGCAAAAATTCGGCGAATTCGTTCGCAATTCATAGTCCATTTTATTCAGGGAATTTTTTCAATTTTACTTTCATTTATCGGCGGATGGCCTGTCCATTCGAGATTCAACTTGTTTATCCGAATTATTCTTTTAATTTTAGGGTTTGCCCTAATTAGCTTCGGATTTTGGATGCGGCAACTTTTGCTGGAAGCCTGTCGCACTATTTCCTTTTCACAATCGCAAATCATAAATCCAAAATCATAAATTCCAATGGCTCGCCCCAATAATTTAACGATGTGCAGTTTCTGCGGCAAATCGCACGCGGAAGTGCGCAAGCTCATCGCCGGGCCGGGCGTTTACATCTGCGACAATTGCATCATCCTTTGCAAAAATGTCCTCGACCGCGAATTGCAATTGCAGGCGCAGAAAAAGCAGCCGAAATTTTCCGTGCCGAAACCGAAGGAAATCAAACGGCAACTGGATTTGTATTGCGTCGGGCAGGAGCACGCGAAAAAAACGTTGGCCGTCGCCGTTCACAACCATTTCAAACGCATCCAGCCGGAAATTCCGGCGGAAGGCGAAGAAAAAATTCCCGCCAAGCCGCACGCGCACGCGGACGTGGAAATCGAGAAGAGCAACATTTTAATGATTGGCCCGACGGGTTCGGGCAAAACGCTGCTCGCGCGCACGCTCGCGAAAATTCTGGACGTTCCGTTCGCAATTGCCGACGCGACGACGTTGACCGAAGCCGGTTACGTCGGCGAGGATGTGGAGAATATTGTTTTGCGGCTGCTGCAAAATGCGGATTACGACGTGAAGCGCGCGCAGCGCGGCATCGTTTATATTGACGAGATTGACAAAATCGCGCGCAAGGCCGAAGGGCCGTCCATCACGCGCGACGTGAGCGGCGAAGGCGTGCAGCAGGCGTTGCTGAAAATTCTCGAAGGCACGACGTGCAATGTGCCGCCGCAGGGCGGTCGCAAACATCCGCAGCAGGAATACATCCGCGTGGACACGACGAACATTTTATTCATTTGCGGCGGCGCATTTGTTGGGCTTGAACGTGTGATTCAACGGCGGCTTGGAAAAAATGTCATGGGTTTCAGCGCAATCGGCGAGACGCAAAAAACGATTTCTGCCGAGCGCGCGGAAATTTTGCAGCACGCCGAACCGGAAGATTTGCTCAACTTCGGTTTCATTCCCGAATTCGTCGGACGATTGCCCGTCGTGACGACGCTCGCGGAATTGACCGAGCCGCAATTGATTTCGATTTTGACCGAGCCGAAAAATGCGTTGACGAAACAATTCGCGAAATTGATGGCAATGGAAGGCGTGGAACTGGAATTCACGCCGGATGCGCTGCGTGAACTGGCAGCGCAGGCGTTGAAAAAAGGCACGGGCGCGCGTGCGCTGCGCGGGCTGATTGAAAAGCTGATGCTGGATTTGATGTTCGACGTGCCGGAAGTGGCCGACATCGTGCACGTGAAAATCACCGCCGCCGTCGTGCGCGGCGAGAGTAAACCGATTGTGCGGCGAAAACAGAATGCAGAAGCGGCGTAAGTCGCGGGGCGACGGATGAAAATAGCCCACGGTTTCAACCGTGGGTTCAATGTTCAAAATGAAACGAGTCCCGAAGGGACGGCAGAAAATCGCATAGGAAAATTTTTAATTAAATTTCTTTCGCCCCTACGGGGCTTGGTTTGTTTTCGGAATGCAAACCCGCAGTTAAAACTGCGGGCTATTTTCCGACGCCTCTGCGAGGTTGAAAATTTGGTGGTTGGTTTGATTGAAATCCATTCAATTGCGACTCACACGCCAATATCCTCATTCCACAATTCCGGTTTGGCCTTGATGAAATCGCGCATGAGTTGGATGCACGTCGCGTCGTTCAGGATTTCCACTTTCACGCCTTGCGAGCGGACGTAATCTTCCGGGCCTTGAAACGTCGCGTTTTCGCCAACGACGATGCGCGGAATTTTGTAAAGCAACGCCGCGCCGCTGCACATCAGACACGGCGACAACGTGGAATACAAAACGCAGCGCGCATAAGTTTTGGCCGTGAGCCGACCGGCATTTTCGAGGCAATTCATTTCCGCGTGATGAATCACGCTGCCGCGCTGCACACGCTGATTGTGTCCGCACCCGATGATTTTTCCGTCGCAAACGAGAACCGAACCAATCGGAATTCCGCCTTCCGCCAATCCTTTTTTTGCCTCCTCGATTGCCGCTTGAAGAAAAATGTCCATGCCGCGTTTTAACATTTTGCCGCGACAATTCCAGATTTTTTCCTTGAACCGTATCGCAATTCCGCGAGCCTTTGAACCTTTGATGAGTCAATCGCCGCCAACAACCGCGCCTTCGCCCGCCACGCCCGCCGCACTCGGATTTCACTTTCCCGCCGAATGGGAAAAGCACGAAGCCACGTGGCTCGGCTGGCCGCACAACGCGAGCGATTGGCCGGGCAAATTTGAAGTCATTCCGTGGGTCTATGGCGAAATGGTTCGACAAATTTCCGCCAGCGAAAAAATTTGTCTGCTCGTTCGCGGAAAATCCGATGAAAACCACGCGCGACAAATTTTCAAACACGTTGGCGTGGATTTGCGAAAAATCAAATTTGTCACGCATCCCACCAATCGCGGCTGGACGCGCGACACGGGACCAATTTTCGTAAAACGTAAAAACGAAACGGCGATTGTCCATTTCCATTTCAACGGCTGGGCGAAATACGATAATTGGCGCAAAGACACCAAAGTCCCCGAAACTGCCGCAAAGCTGCTCAGCAAAAAACTATTTTACGCTCAAACCAAAACACAAATTCGCAATTCGCAATTCGCAATTCGCAATTTTGTAATTGAGGGCGGCGGCATTGAATTGAACGGACGCGGCACGCTGATCTCGACGGAAGAATGTTATTTGCATCCGAAAATTCAGGTTCGCAACCCCGGTCTCGGCAAAATGGAAATTGAAACCTCGCTGAAAAATTATCTCGGTGTCAAAAATATTTTCTGGCTCGCCAAAGGACCGAAAGGCGACGACACGCACGGTCACATTGACGACATTTGCCGTTTTGTGAATCCGAAAACGCTCGTGCTCGTCCGCGAAAAAAATCCGCGCGATGAAAATTATCGTCCGCTCGCGGAAAATTGGGAGCGCATCGGCGATTTGCGCTTGGAAGACGGCAGCAAACCCGAAGTTGTTGAATTGCCGATGCCGACGCCGTTGTTTTTTGACGGAATCCGTTTGCCCGCAAGCTACGCAAATTTTTACATCTGCAACGCCGCCGTCATCGTCCCGACGTTCAACGACCCGAACGACCGCGTCGCGCTCGGCATTTTGGGCGAACTGTTCCGCGACCGCCCCGTCATCGGCATTCACGCGGTGGATTTGGTCTGGGGCTTCGGCTCGCTGCATTGTTTGACGCAGCAGCAACCGGCATGATTTTTTCTCGACAAAATTTTTAACGCGCGCAAAGTCAAAGTCGTGAAACGACTTAAAGTCAACCGTCAAAATCTATGGGCTTTTTGAAAAATTTATTTGGTGCGCCTACAAGGCAGCGCACAATGTTGGATGATGTTCAAGGGGTAGGCGGCAGACTTATTGTCAAAGGCTACCGTAGAATCGCCGCACAACATGGCTGTGCGCCGACAGCAAAAACATCCGATCAAAAAATAATTGAGATACATACACTGGTCTGTAAAGCATTTCACCAAGCTGCCGAGCAGCGGGGTGAACGTATCCCACCGTTAATTGACAACTACATCGCCTTAAAGTTTTTACAGGTTTATGAGATGATGGGAGATCATTTGCAACAGCATCTTCAATATGAAGTGAAAAAATATCTAGCCGAAGGATTGCGACCAGATTACAAACAAGAGCTAGAATTATTTGACCCTAATGGCAATGACCCTGACGTCAGACGATTGAGAGAGCTTCACAGATTGACTCGTGAAAAGTTAGAGCGCGAATTTCTGCCAAAAGGAAACCAGCCGGTAATAACAGGAATAGAAGGTCGCATTAAAAAGGCGGAAGCGGGCGATGCAAATGAACAATTTCACCTCGGCCTTCATTATGAACAAGGCCAACTTGGTCTTCCAAAAGATTATTTTGAAGCCGCAAAATGGTATCGGAAGGCTGCTGAACAAGGTCATGCTGGAGCACAACTTTATCTTGATGTGTATCTATGTAATGCGAAACAAGAAGTCGTTGAAGCCTATAAATGGTTTGAGTTGGCTAAACGAGGAAATGATATGGATGAAGTTGCTGCCACGGAGTCTCAAAACCAATTGCTTGCACATATGACTCCTGAACAAGTTGCCGAAGGGCAAAAACTCGCAAATGAATTTGTTCCGGCTGTTTTTGGTTCGTGGGGGATTAAACCTTTAATTCCATACAAAAAATAAAAGCTGGCTTTTGTTTCCCGAAAAATACTTTTGTAAGCTACCAGAAAGCGACTTTTCACAACGGTTTGAATTGCAATACGGCTTCGACACAGCGTCCACAAATTGTTGGATGTTTTGGATTTAAACCAACGTCTGTTTCCCAATGCCAGCACCGTTCGCATTTTTGTCCGTCTGCGTGCGAAACTTTAATTGTAAATCCTTCTCGACCCGAATACACAGCATCTAATTCTTCGTTGCTAAACATTCCTTCTGCTTCTTGTGGAGCTGGCGAACTATCTGATTGCCATATTGAAAGTTGCGAAACATTCAAAAGTTCTTTTAAGAATTGAATGTTGCCACCCACAAAGCTCAACGCGTCGAATTGTTCTGATTTGCCAGTAAATGGAATCGCAATTTTAGCCTCCAGAGATTTGCCAATCAATTTGTCCTTACGCAGTTTTTCCAATTCCGGCAAAAGACGATCTCGCCATTCAAAAAGAAGCGACCAAGCTTCTGGCTGTCCTGTGCGAGATTTCAATAGTTGTGGCTGGAAATTCGCTTCGTGAACTGAATTTACATTTTTGCCAGTGACAAATTCCCACGCTTCGTCCGCCGTGAACGCCAAAATGGGCGCGAGCATCTGGCACAGGCCGGTCACGAGGCGGTGCAGCGCGGTTTGCGTGGAGCGGCGGCGCGATGAATTGGCCGGATCGGTGTAAAGCCGGTCTTTGATGACGTCGTGATAAATCGAGGACAATTCGACGGCGATGAATTGGCTGATTTTTTGATAGACGACGTGAAATTCAAATTTGTCGTAAGCCTCGATGACTTCGCGTTCCAGCTTGGAAAATTCGCCGAGAACCCAGCGGTCAAGTCCGGTTAATTGGTCGTCTGCTATGGAATGTTTCGCCGGATCGAAATCATACAAATTGGAAAGCTGATAGCGCAGCGCGTTGCGGATGGCGCGATAGGTTTCGCCGACTTTGTTGATGCGTTCCTCGCTCACGACGATGTCGTTGCGAAAATCCTGCGACGCAACCCAGAGGCGCACGACATCCGCGCCCCATTTTTTGACGTAGGCTTCGGCGGTCTGCGGCTTTTCGTAACCGCCCTGTTTGCTCTTGGAAATTTTTTCGCGGTCGGCGTCCACCATGAATCCGTGCGTGAGCACGGTCTTGAACGGAGCCGCGCCGTTGCCCGCAAGCGAGAGTAGCAGCGACGATTGAAACCAGCCGCGATGCTGGTCGCTGCCTTCGAGATACATATCGGCCTGCCATGCTGGTATCGAAGTTTTGCGTTCTTCAATTGCGTTTTGAAATCTATCTGACCATTCATCGCCAGTCGAAGTTAGAGAAACAGTTTCAACCTTGTGTTGAAGTGCTAATCGCCTCGCTAAAACAGCTCTGCTTGAAGAACCTGAATCAATCCAAACATCCAATGTGTCATTAGATTTTGAAATAGCTTCCGCATCAGACCAATTTTTCGGCCTCACCAAAGACCAAAGTTCAGTTGCAGATTTTTCAAACCAAACATTTGAACCATGTTGCTCGATTAGTTTGGCCACATTGCAAATGATTTCCTTGTCGAGAATCGCATTTCTATTTGCGTCATAAAACGCTGGCAATGGCACACCCCACGAACGCTGGCGGCTGATACACCAATCTGGACGCGCCAGAACTGCTGAAGAAATTCGAGTCTTTCCCCAACTAGGAATCCAGCTTACGCGCTTATCAATATCAAATAGCGCTTTATCTCGAAGAGTAAGTGAAAATTGCCCCAAATCTTCAATTCTTCGATCTACACCAATGAACCATTGATCCATCGCGCGGAAAATGACGGGCGTTTTGCTGCGCCAGCAATGCGGATAGCTGTGATGATAATTTTCCTGATGCAAGAGCGCGTGACGAACGCGCAATTCGTGCAGGACAATTTCGTTCGCGTCGCTTTTGCCGTGTTTTTCCAAAATGGATTTTCCGAGAAATTCGTCGGGCATTTGTTGTTCGCGCGGCAAATCGTTCGTGAGCGACAATTTTCCGTCGTCGTCCACCGGCGAATAAATCGGCAAACCATTTTTCAAACCGAGATTATAGTCGTCTTGACCATGGCCGGGCGCAATGTGAACGAATCCCGTGCCGGTGTCCGCGGTGACAAAATCGGCGGAAAACGCTTTGCCTTTGCGCGTCGGAATGAACGGATGTTGGTATTCCAATTTTGCCAATTCATCGGTCGGAAACGGCATTTCGGTAAAATTTGTCCAGCCGCATTTCTCGGCGACTTTTGGCAGTAAACCGCGAAATAAAATGTAATTTTCATCGCTGGCTTTGGCGGTGACGTATTGAAAATCTTTGTTGTAAGCGACGGCTAAATTTGCCGGAAGCGTCCACGGCGTCGTCGTCCAAATGACGATGAACGTTTTTTCTTTGCCGACGACGGGAAATTTGACGAACACGCTTTGGCTGACGTGGTCTTTGTATTCGACTTCGGCTTCGGCGAGCGCGGTGCGGCACGGAATGCTCCAATACACCGGCTTTTTGCCGCGATAAACAAAACCTTTTTCAACGATGTCCGCGAAGAGGCGCAATTCATCCGCTTCGTATTCCTTGTTCAGCGTGAGATACGGATTTTGCCAGTCGCCGAGAACGCCGAGGCGTTTGAATTGTTCGCGCTGCAAATCAATGTATTTGCGCGCGTAGGCTTCGCAGGCTTTGCGAATGGTCGCGGCATCGGCATCCGTGTTGCCATCTTTGCGCATTTCCTGCGAGACTTTGAATTCAATCGGCAGGCCGTGGCAATCCCAGCCGGGAACATACGGCGCGCTGAAGCCGCGCAGGGTTTTGTACTTGATGATGATGTCTTTGAGAATCTTGTTGAGCGCCGTGCCGATGTGAACGTCGCCGTTCGCAAACGGCGGGCCATCGTGCAGAACGAATTTTTCGGCGTCTTTGCGCGCGGCCTGAATTTTTTGGTAGAGCTGCGCGGCTTCCCATTTTTTCAAACGTTCCGGTTCGCGCGTGACTAAATCGGCTTTCATCGGAAAATCCGTGCGCGGAAGGTTTAATGTGTCTTTGTATTCCATTGCAAAAAAGGAACGCAGACGTTAGCAGCGGGAAAAATGAGTGTCAACGAAGGCGAAACGATTGGAGAGCATTGTGTTAAAATGAAAAATCCGGACCAGTCAGTCAGGAGATGACCGAAAGGTCCGGGGAATTTGAATGAGTAACAACGTGGGATCACGGAGAACTCCAATTCGCGTCTGTTACCGGACGCAAACCGAAAATCTAAAATCAAAGAACAAATCTAAAAATCTTGTGCAACTCACCTCCATATCAGCGTTGCAACTGTCATGAATAAATCATAATGACTTATTCATGTCAAATATAATTTGAAAGTATTAGAAATACTACATTAACAACGCTTTGCTATTAGCCCACGTAGCGGAAAACGCTATTATTGGGCAACGTATTTCGCCAATTTGTGATTGCTTCGGAGAATTTGATTTACAGAATCACTGTTTTAGTTGAGGATGTTTTTCCAGTTTAAGCGATGACGTATGTGTTGTTTGCAGTCATCAGTAGTTCCAAGTTCCAAGGAGTCAATTCCAAAGAAGTTTCATTTTTCAGAATTGTTGTCGCGTCAATTCCTGCAAGACTGTTGGAAAATAATTTTTCATCACTCTTTGCAAGTTGGTAAAACTCTTGTCTTTGTGAAATACTCCGGCGACAATTGGCCGGTCAGCAATAAATGCCATTTTTTGATGAATCGGATCAGAGCCGATTCTTTGGAGACAAAACAGCTTGTGAACAACTCGTGAATAAGAGTTAATATGTTGTCCTCGAAACTTTCATCTCATTTGATAAAAACAATCTCGTTCGTCGAAGTGAATAAGGCGGTTTCGTCGCTTCGAGTGGCGGCAGGGTTGCAGTTTGGATTTCACTGTTTGCAACTTACTGAAAATCAATGTCTTAAAAAATTCTCGGTTGAGAATTGGTTTGAATCAAAAGAAATGAGAACTTGAACTGTTGAATTTGAACTCCGGCAGCAAAAGGAATCGGTTGAAAAGAGACAGACAAAATCAAATTCAACAACAAGTGAATAAAAGCGGTTTTATCAATAGACACTAAATGCAAACTTCGGTTGAAAAAATTTGGGATTCGGCGCAGGAACATCTTCGCTCCAGCATGAGCGCCGACACGTTTAACATGTGGTTCGCTCCTCTGCGAGCGAGCAACATTGACAATAATCACGCCACTCTCGAAGCGCCAAACGAGTTTTCCGAAGTGTGGATCAAGGACAATTATCTCAGCTTGCTGCAAAAGGCTTTTGCCGCCGCATCCGGTCGAGAACTACAAATTAAATTCAAATCCGCGCCCGGAACAGCGCCGGTTTTAAGCACCGCGCCGGTAACGGCGGCAACGATAAAAATAAAAGCCGCGGAATCCTCTCACGAACGCACGACTCACAACGGCGATCTGCATTTCAACCCGAAAAACACCTTTGATTCATTTGTCGTCGGCAATAACAATAATTTTGCTTATGCCGCTGCGCTCGCAGTGGCGCAAGCGCCGGGTAAATCTTACAATCCATTGTTTCTCTACGGCGGTGTTGGCTTGGGCAAGACCCATTTGCTCCACGCCATCGGCCAATATGTGACTGGAAATAAAAAGGGCGCGCGCGTGGCTTATGTTTCGTCCGAAAAATTCACGAATGAATACATTGACGCCATTCAAAACAGTTCGCTCGCGAAATTTCGCAAAAAATATCGCCAGACCGACGTGCTGTTGATTGACGACATTCAATTTCTTGCCGGCAAGGAACGCATTCAGGAAGAATTTTTTCACACCTTCAATGCGTTGCACGAAGCGCACAAACAAATCGTTTTGACGTGCGACCGTCCGGCCAGCGAAATTCAGGGGCTTGAAAGCCGCCTCGTCTCGCGTTTTGAATGGGGATTGGTCACGGATTTGCAGCCGCCGGACATCGAAATGCGTCTCGCCATCCTCAACAAAAAAGCGCAATCCATGGGCATGACATTGCCCGAAGATATCTTGAATTTTCTAGCTAATCGCATTCGCACAAACGTCCGCCGACTCGAAGGCGCGTTGATTCGCGTAGCGTCTTATGCTTCGCTGACCGGCAAAAAACTGACGATTGAAGTTGTTGAGGGCTTGCTCCGCGAAATTTTGCACGAAGAAGGCCGTTTTTCCGTCAGCATCGAAGTCATTCAGAAAAAAGTCGCGGAACATTTCGACATCCGTTTGGCGGATATGGCCAGCAAACGGCGACCGGAAAACATCGCTTTTCCGCGCCAAATCGCCATGTATCTCTCGCGTCAAATGACCGAAAGTTCGCTGAACACCATTGGCGAAGCGTTTGGCGGACGCGACCACGGCACGGTGTTGCACGCCTGCCGCCTCGTCAAAGACCGCATGGAAGTGGACGCCAACGTCCGGCAAGTCGTTCACTATCTCGAAAAGCAGTTGATGCGGTAATTACCACAAAGAAGCATAAAATAAAAATTTTTCTTTCTGTGCTTTTTGTGCATTTTTGCGGCCATGCCGGTCATTGAAGTCAACGCGCTCACCAAAGCTTTTCGCACTTACAAAAAGCAGCTCGGATTTTCAGGCGCAATCAAAGGGCTTTTTCGTCGCCAATACGAACAAACACTCGCCGTCAACGAAGTCGGCTTCAAAATTGAACCCGGTGAACTCGTCGGATTTCTCGGACCAAATGGTGCGGGCAAAACCACGACACTCAAAATGCTCGCCGGTTTATTGTATCCGACCAGCGGCTCGGCCAAAGTTCTTGGTTACACGCCGTGGGAGCGTGACGACGGCTACCGGCGACAATTTGCGCTCGTGCTCGGCCAGAAAAATCAACTCTGGTGGGATTTGCCCGCGCGCGAATCGCTGGAATTGAACGCAAAAATTTATGGCATACCGCGCGACCGTTTCGAGCGCACAGTCGCCGAAATGACGGAATTGCTCGCCATCAAAGACAAATTGAACGTCAGTGTGCGCGAACTTTCGCTCGGCGAACGGATGAAAATGGAACTCATCGCGTCCCTGCTCCACCAGCCGAAAGTTTTATTTCTCGATGAACCGACCATCGGTCTCGACGTGACTTCACAAAAAACTGTGCGCGATTTCATCCGTCGCCATAACGCGGAACAAAAAACGACAATTTTGCTGACGAGCCATTACATGGCGGACATTCAGGAATTGTGCGAGCGCGTCATCATCATTGACCACGGCAAAATTTTCTTCGACGGCAAACTGGACAGGATTGTTGACCAATTCGCTGATTTCAAACTCGTCACCATTCAATGCGAAAAGGCCAATGACTTTTCATCCGAACAATTGAGTCGCTTCGGTGAAGTCGTTGAAAAAACTTCCGGCGAAATCAAATTCAAGGTTAAACGCGACCGCGTGATTGCCGTCTGCAAATCGTTGCTCGATGATTTGCCGATCAGCGATATTGATATTCAAGAAGTGCCGATTGAAGATGTCATCCGGCAGATTTTTGCCCGATAGATTTGCTCTGGTGGCAAAGATTTTTTGTCATTCAGAGTTACGTCCATTGATGTGGTGTTGAAAAAGGACTAAAGATTTTGCATGGTTGCACTCCAGCTAATCTTATGAAGAAAATTGCAACGCTCTTTGTTTTTGCCATAGTTTTCGGTGCTTCGGCTAATCCTACATTCACAGTGGACGCGGGACATCCTGCAGGCAAAGTCAGCCCGACATTTTTTGGATTGATGACTGAGGAAATCAATCATTCCTACGATGGCGGACTTTACGCGGAATTGATCCGCAACCGCGCCTTTCTGGACAACGCCACGACTCCAAAAAATTGGTCGGTGATTGATTCCGGTGGAACTGAAGCAAATATCGCGCTCGACCCAGCTAATCCATTAAACGCGCAACTGACAAATAGTTTGCGGCTAGTGGTCACAAAAGCTGAAAAGAAAAATCCGGCAGGCGTCGCCAATGACGGTTATTGGGGAATTCCAGTTCAACCCAAAACCATTTACCGCGTGACGATTTTTGCCAAAGCTGAATCCGGTTTTTCCGGTCCGGTCACGGTTTCAATCGTGAGTGACGATGGACGAAAAATTTATGCGACCGGCGAAATTTCCGGGTTGACCACGAACTGGGGCAAATTTGAAACGACACTCAAGACCGGACGATTGACTCCGACAACCAAAGCGTGTTTTCAAATCACTCTCGGCCAACCGGGAACTATTTGGCTGGGAATGGTTTCGCTGTTTCCGCCGACGTGGAATGATCAGCCGAACGGTTTTCGCAAAGATTTGATGCAAATGCTAGTGGACATGAATCCGAAATTCCTGCGTTTCCCCGGCGGCAATTATGTCGAAGGCAATATGATTGCCGATTGGTATGACTGGAAGAAAACCGTCGGCCCGGTTGAACAACGTCATGGTCATTCGTCTCCATGGAGCTATCGTTCCACTGACGGCCTTGGATTTCTGGAATTCCTTGAATGGTGCGAAGATATGAAGGCCCAGCCGGTGCTGGCGGTTTATGCCGGTTATTCACTCAAAGGAATGCACGTTGATCCCGGTCCCGACTTGCAACCCTATGTTCAATCTGCGCTGGACGAAATCGAATATGTCATCGGCGACACGAATACGACATGGGGCGCGGAACGTGCGAAGGACGGCCATCTCGCACCGTTCGTTCTGCACTACGTCGAGATCGGCAATGAAGATTGGTTCGACAAATCAAAAAGCTATGACGCGCGGTTCGCGCAATTTTACGACGCTATCAAAGCAAAATATCCGCAACTCAAATTGATTTCGACCATCGGTGACGACCAACCGGAAACTTCACGCGTGAAAAGCCGCAAGCCTGACGTGTTGGACGGGCATTATTATCGTTCCGTGGACACGTTCCTGCAAATGTCGCCGGATTATGCAAACAATTACGACCGCCACGGCCCGGAAATTTTCATCGGCGAATGGGCAGCGTATGAAACCTCATTTCCGCCGTGGAACCAACTTTCTCAAAAAGAGCCACCCACGCCAAATCTGAAAGCCGCGATTGGCGACGCCGTATTCATGGCGGCGATGGAGCGAAATTCCGACCTGATCAAAATGCAATGTTATGCGCCGCTGCTGGTCAATGTGAATCCCGGTGCGCGGCAATGGCGACCCAACCTCATCGGTTACGACGCGCTTTCCGTTTATGGCTCGCCGAGTTATTACGCGGTAAAAATGTTCAGCAATAATTTGGGCGACGAAATTCTTTCAAGCACTTCGACGGAAACTTCTGTTCAAGGTTCGGCGACGCGCGACGGCAAAACCGGCGAAATTTTTATCAAGCTGGTGAATTCCGAAACAAATTCCGTTTCGCTGAACATTCAAATCAACGGCGTTTGGCCCGGATCCAAAGGGACGGCGATTACGCTTTCAGGAAATCCTGACGATAGTAATTCAATCACCGAGCCGAAAAAAATTGTTCCCGTCACAACAACGTTCTCTGTCGTTCCAATTATGGATAATTTTGAATCAAATTTCATTTATACAATGCCGCCGAACAGCGTCGTTGTGCTTAAGCTGAACGCGCATTGATGGAAACCCAGATCGTTTCCTTGCATTGCCCGACACAACTTTTTCAGTTAGCCTCGCAGCGTATGGCTTTTGATTCCTTCCGCGATTTTGTCAACGCGCTTGACCGCGCCGGTGAATTGAAACGTATTTCGCAGACGGTCGCGACGGAACTGGAAATCACCGAAATCGCCGACCGCGAAATGAAATTGCCCGGCGGCGGCAAGGCGTTGTTGTTTGAAAAGCCGACGGTAAACGGCCAAATTTCGCCGTTTCCCGTCGCCATCAACACGCTCGGTTCTCACAAACGCATGGCGATGAGCATGGGCGCAAATTCCGTCGAAGAAGTCGCCAACGAACTCGGCTCGCTGATGAAAGCCAAACCGCCGACCAGTTTTCGCGAGGCCATAAAATTGTTGGGACAAGCGTTTGAATTGCGCCACGCGAAACCGAAAATCGTCAAAACCGGCGCGTGCAAGGAAGTCATTCATTTGGTTGAAAGTTCCAAGTTGCAGGTTACCAGTTGGCCGAAAGCGCCCGACGTGAATCAACCTGCAACTTTCAACCTGCAACCTGCAACCTTGTTGAACCTGCCAATTTTGCGCTGCTGGCCGCTCGATGGCGGACGTTTCATCACACTGCCGTGCGTCGTCACCAAAGACCCGGACACCGGCGAACGCAACGTCGGCATGTATCGCATCCAGATTTACGACGACCAAACGACGGGAATGCACTGGCAGTTGCAAAAAGTCGGCGCGCGACACGGACGACGTTATTACGAAACCCGCACGCGGATGCCGGTAAGCATTTTCATCGGCGGCGACCCGATGTTTCCGTTCGCCGCCACCGCGCCGTTGCCGGATGGATTGGACGAATTTCTGCTCGCCGGCTATCTCCGCAAAAAATCCGTCGAACTCGTGAAATGCGAGACCAATGACCTCGAAGTTCCCGCCAACGCCGATTTTGTCATCGAAGGTTACGTTGACCCGACCGAGCCGCTGCGCGAGGAAGGACCGTTCGGCGACCACACGGGTTATTACACCTTGCCGGAGCCGTATCCGGTGTTTCACGTCACCGCCATCACGCATCGCC
>DASZXB010000015.1:0-5717 GCA_035546095.1 Verrucomicrobiia bacterium
TGTTGCGCATCGAGCGCGTCACGATTCCGCATTGCGCGGGGATTTCGGACGAGGAACGCGCCGGATTGCGGCGCGCGGTGCGCGAACAGTTTTCAAAACTAAACGCGGCGGCGGCGGGGCCGCAGAAAGGACGCTGGTGAATACGCCAAAAACAATCATCGGTCATGCGCCGCCGGCAGACGCGCGGTGGGATTTGTTTTTAAGCGACACGCGCGGACACATTTCCGCCGGAGAAATTCTTGGAATTTCCAGTTTTGGAGAGCATCCAAAGTTAATCATTCAATTTTCCAATCCCGGCGTGCCACCGCTGCTACCACACCCGAAAGATGTTTTTTATCAACAATGAAAACTGAAATACGAGACCCGCAGGATTTGAGGATTCACCGGCTGCACAAGGCGCACATTCCCGCGCCGGACAAGGAAAGCGCCGAATGGTTGTCGTTCGTGGACGGCGTGAGTGGCGCGGGGCCGCAATTCATACCGGCGATTGTGATAAACCTGAACGGCGAAATCATTGATGGGGCGCGGCGCTGGCTGGCGGCGAAGCAATTGGGCTGGAATGAAATCCGCTGTGAAATCCACGCCGACGGCGACGCGGCGGCGGTGATGGTGGAATCGCTCTTTGGCCAGCGCGATTTGACGCGCGGCGCGAAGGTTTATATCGCATTGGGATTGCTCAAAGAATTCGTCGAAAGCGCGGAAAGCCGCCGACTCGCCAATTTGAGACACGGACGCGAAACCCTCGAAAAACCCTTAAAACTCCCGAACTTCCAAAATGGAAGTTCGGAGCCTCAATCGGTGGCGGATTTGTGCGCTCGGTGGGGAATTAAGGATAAAATTTATTATCAAGCCCGAAAAGTTCAAAAGATTTTTGATGACCGGGAAAATGAGGGTTTCAAAAAAACATGGCATGACAAACTTATATTTGGTGAGGCCAGTTTGTGGAATGTCATTTCTGCATTTGGCGGCGAAAAAACCGACCAATCCAAACGCGATGCCGGGGTAATGGCAAAGCAAATGGAGTTGGGTTTGGAAGGATTGGTGCAATGGAATTCTCTCCCCGAAAATTATCAAGAGTCTGTCATTGAAAAATGGCGAAAAACAGCCGCGCAAATTCCGAAGTCGCTGCGCAAAACCATTATCGAAATCCTTGAGAATGCTTGACGCCATGAAACTTTTTCTGTCAAATCGCCAGCGGTTTCAAATTGCGTCACCTGCTTTGGCTGCGGAATCATCGGCAACACCAAGCCAATTAAGTTATGAAAAAGAAGACCAGACGTTACGGCTACAAATGGGCAGATTTGTGGCAACAGCGCCAAAGGGCCGGAAGCCCCCAACAGCGACGACGTATTCAAAAGCTCATGGACTACGCTTCAAAAATGGAATCTTTATCGCATTTTCAAAAGCGCGATATTTTGGAGGCAAACAAGATTCTAATCGAAGCTGGTTGGTGGTCTCGTCGCCGACGCGCAAATGTTTTGCGTGTTTCTTTCACCACGCTTTATCGCTGGGAAAAGCAGTCCAAAAAGTAATTAACCAATTCACATTCACGCGCCGCGCCGTCGTTACTGACGGTCGCGGCGTTTTTCTTTTAACGCTCACCACTGAAAAATGATTGAAGGAAATCAGAGCAACGAATTTGGCGCGGATACTCGCGGATGCAACTCTGGATCGCCGACGGCGAATCCTGACAGCGAGGCAATCTCCCGGCTGTCATTCCAGGACGAAAATCGTCCAACCGAATCCGTCAAGTCCGCGCCGCTTTTTCCGTCGGAAACTTTGGTTGACGAGGAACCAAACAATCGGGACGCGCGCGACATGGTGTCCGGCGAGACGCCGGAACGGGCTTTCCTCGGAGCTTTGCCCATAGAAACATCGGCGTGTCCCGTTCTGCCCGGCGACTGGCGCATCAAGGAGGCGCGGCGGCGGCAGGAATTGCTACAGGCGTTTTGGGCGTTGCTGGAACAGGGATTTTCACGCACGAAAGCGGCGAAGAAACTGGGCTGCGCCTACGTCAACTTGTGGCGTTACGAAAAGGCGTTCAAAACGCGCGGATTCGACGGGCTGATTCCGAACATGGAAGAGTGCGGGCGCAAATCGGATTTTGATTTGATTCTGAAGGACGAAAAGTTTTGCGCGAAGTTGTTGGAAATTTATCTGTCCACCGTCGGCGCGAGCGGCAACAACGTGGTGCGCGGACGGCGCACGGCGAAGATGGCCACCGCGCTCACGGCGATGGCGGAAGAAGCGGAGTGTCCGCCGGCGCTGGCGTCGCGATTGAAGCGCGGCAGATTTCCCGTTTGCCTCGTGCGTTTTTTGAAACGGGTCACGCCGGAAATGGAAAACCGGCAGCGCGGCGCGAAACATTTTCAACTGAACGGCATCACGAGCCGCCGCGACCTGACGCTGCGTTTTCCGAACGGCGACCGGGCGGAAATGCCGGCGGGTTTCAAATGGGTGTTCGACGATATGAGCGTGAACCAGCCGTTCTGGTGCGAAGCGGACGGGAAAATCCTTTTCAGCCGGCAGGGACTTTACGCGATTGATCATCGCTCGCTCAAATGGCTCGGCAAGATGCTGGTCGCTCGCCCGCGCGAGGCGTATCGCGCCGAGGACATTCTGCGTTTTCTGCGCGGGTTGTTTCTGGCTTACGGCGGCAAGCCGGACGTGATTGTATTCGAGCAGGGCATCTGGAAGGCGCGGAAAATTCACGGCTTCAAATTGAACGAATTCGGCCAGCCGGTGGAAGATGTTTTTGAGCGCGGCGAAATGGTGGACGGCGAAAAGCATCTGCTCACGGATGGCCTCGCGGCCATCGGCATCAAGGTCATTTTCGCCACCAGCGCGCACGGCAAAATAATCGAGACGTGCTTCAATCCGTTGCAGACACAGATCGCCATCCGCACGCGCGAGTTCGTGAACATCGGCCGTTACGCCGGCGAATTTGAGATTCCGGGCAAGCGGCTCGCGCAGGTGCGTTACGCGCAGTCGAAAAACAATTTGACGGCCGCGTTGCCGAATTTTTTAGGTTTTGCCCCGCAAAACATTTTGGACGAGCGGATTGATGAGGCGATTCAATTCATCAACTTCAAGCAGAATTCACGCGGAGAAATTCCCGAAGAAATTTGGGCGGCGGACATCGCCAAGCGGCCATTGCTGGAAAACCAGCGCAACGACGCGGCGGTGTTCCTGCCGGAGATCCGCGAGCGCGTGATTGACGGCGGACGTGTGACGGTGAAGGTCAACGGCCAATCGCATGATTTCCGAGCGCCATGGATGATCGAACTTGGCAGCGGTTACAAAGTTTTTTGCCGGTTCGATCCCGCCGAGCCGTCGCGCGGCGCGGCGATCTACAACCGCGAGACGGGAAGCAATAATTTCAGCGGCTACAAGCCGGGACAATTTCTTGGATTTGTTTCGTGGGAAATGCCGGCGCCGAGCGTGGACGTGACCGGCGACGTGCGCGGCATCACGCCGCAGTCCGCAACCGATTTTTACGGGGAAGGCGCGTTCGATAATGGCGATTCAATCCGTAAAAAACAAAACAAAATTGTTTCCACAAGTTTCAGCGCCTTTGTCAATCGTCCCGGTCAGCCGCGCGTAGTGCGGATGCGGGAAATCCGCGACGGCGAGGGTCGCGTGTCGCGCGTGTCCATTTCTGGCGCCGCAAATGAGGCGGAAAAAACGGACATGCCCGCGCTCGCGCCGGTCGCTGCCGCGCCGGTGCCAATGCGGCGCAACATCCTTGCCGCGCCGTCACCGGATGAGTTTGCCAAAAAGCGGGAACGGTTGGCGGCGTCCGCGGCGGCGGCGCGAAACTTGCAAAATTTGGTCGAAACATAAATCAACAAACAAAACATCGGAGGAAACAATCATGGTCGAAGACAACGAACAAATACACGCGCCGCGGGAATCGGACGAATGGAAGTTCCGGCTGGACATCCCGACGATGGAGAAGCGCATCGTCCATTACCCGGATGAATTGCGCGAGCCGGTGCTCTGGCTGGCGACTTATCTTTTCAGCGAGTGCGGCCGCGACCTGGACGTGCTCGCGGAAAATTCCCGCAAGCTCGGCGTGCAGATGGACAAGACGACGTGGGGGCGCATCATCAAAGGACAATGGAATCGCAACGCGCAGGGCGTGGAGACCAAGCCGCTGGTCAACCTGCAAAAATTGTTGCGCGCCATCGCCGCGCTGAAGAGCGACGCGCGCCTGAAAGAAATGGCCGGGCGCGTGCCGTTCATCAAGACTTCGCGCGGCGAGGTCGTGTTCAACTTCATTGACGCGCTGCGCGCGCCCGACCGCATCAACAAATTCGGGATCATCGTCGGGCGCACCGGCACGGAAAAGACGGCGACGACGAAGGCTTACTGCCGAGAAAACAATCACCTGACGTGCATCCACATGGACGCGCCGGCCAAGCCGAGTTATTCGCAATTCGTCACCGATCTGGCCGTGGCCTACAACGGCACGCGGCAAATGAGTTGGGGACGGATGCTGGCGCACATCTACGCGGCGGTGAACGCCAAGCGCACGATCATCATCGAAAACGTGCAGCGGCTTTACGTCGAGAAGGCCGAGGCCAATCAGCCGGTGTTCAACTTTCTTCAAAAACTCCAGGACGAAACGCAATGCACGATCATCCTGACCATCACGCCGGTCTTTGCCGAGACGCTCACGCGGAAATTGGCGAACGGCTATTTCGAGCAATTCATCGGACGCGCCGGCGGCGTCGGTGAATTTCTACGATTGCCCGATTTTGCCGAGCCGGAAGACGTGCTGTTGATTGCCGAATCATTCGGGCTGCAAGACGCGGAGAAGCATTTGGATTATCTCGTTGCCATGAGCCGTGAACCGGGGCTGATCCGAATTCTTTTCGGCACGCTCCAAAAGGCGAAGGTCGCTGCCGAATTAAAAAATCAAAAACTCACCATCCACCACATTCGCGCGGCGCGCGGAGAGGATTAACTGCGTTAGCGCCACCATTTTTATGACTCACGAACAAATCAAAAATTCGCCGCGCATGATGGAAGTGTTTGAACTCGTCGCGGCGGAGCGCATCCGGCAGCGCGAATTGCAACTCGCCGGACGGTTCAAACATACCTGCGACAGCCGCGAGATTTCCAACTTTCAAAAGCTGGCGATTGCGACGGAAGAACTTGGCGAGATCGCGCGCGAGATTTTCGAGATGCACGACAAAAATGATTTTTCACCGGCACGATTTGCCGCGCTGAAGAAGGAACAGGTTCAACTTGCGGCCGTCATGGTCGCGTGGCTGGAAACGGACGAAGTTCGTCCGGCCAAGGAGGTGAAGTCGTGAAAAAGTTCATTTGGATTTGTGAATTTTGTTTCCGCACGACATCCACGCCGTCGCTCCCGTCGGATTGGGATTTTATTTTCCAATCGGCTGTTTGTCCTGATTGCAAACCAAAGGTTGAAACTGGCGGCGGTTATCACGTTGTCAAAGGTGGCGCGTTCGCCGGGCGTCGCAAAGACCCGCGCGCCTTGAAAGGAGCGAAGCCATGAGCATCCTCGAAGCCATTTCACCGACGGCGCGCAGGCTCTTAACCATTTCGGGGGGGGGCAGAATGAATTTCATCACGAAATCTTCCGCGTCGGGGCGGTCACTGCGCGTCCATGTCAAACTGTCCTACAACAAAACTTTATGCGGACTGTTGCTCGATCCGCTGCAACTGGACATCGGCCCGATGAATTG
>DASZXB010000016.1:0-6044 GCA_035546095.1 Verrucomicrobiia bacterium
TGTTGCGCATCGAGCGCGTCACGATTCCGCATTGCGCGGGGATTTCGGACGAGGAACGCGCCGGATTGCGGCGCGCGGTGCGCGAACAGTTTTCAAAACTAAACGCGGCGGCGGCGGGGCCGCAGAAAGGACGCTGGTGAAAACGCCAAAAACAAGCATCGGCCACGCGCTGCCAGCAGATACGCGGTGGGATTTGTTTTTAAGCGAGGCGCGCGGACACATTTCCGCCGGGGAAATTCTGGGAATTTCCAGTTTTGGAGCGCACCCAAAGTTAATCGTTCAATTTTCCAATCCCGGCGTGCCGCCACTGCTTCCACACCCAAAAGATGTTTTTTATCTACAATGAAAACTGAAATACGAGACCCACAGGATTTGAAGCCGCTGCCGTTTGTGAAACAAATGCCGCGGTGGGCAAACAATTCCGACGAGGCGAAAGGGCTTCGCGATGACATCAAAACCAACGGATTGAAACATCCACTGCAAATCACGGCGTCCGGCGTTTTAATAGATGGCGAGACGCGCCGACAGGCCGTGATGCTGCTGCAATGGAAAAAAGTTGAATGTGAAATTGTGCCGGACGAAGAGGCAAATGAAATAATCCTTCGGGAAATCGTGCGACGGCGCAATTTGAGCAAAGGGCAGCGCGCCTATCTGGTCGCGCCGATGCTGGCGGAGGTTTTTGCCTCAATCGGGGCGAGATTGGTAAAAAACTTCAAAAAACCCAATGTTTCGCCCAACGCCGATTCAATCGGCGTTGGGAACGAAAAGGGTTTGATTTCGGTCGGAGTCGGACGATCAATCGAATCGTTTGCCCTGCTCATGGGATTTTCCAAAGACGTTTTAGATCAAGCCCGCTGGCTGCATGATACCTTCAAAAAGCGTCCAGATTTGAGGGACGAATTTGAACCTAAAATTTTGGATTTGGAAAAGCCGATGGGGCTTGGCGCGGCCAAGGCCGGAATCGTCTTTCTGTTGAACGACGACGAAAAAAGCAAATCCGGCCAGAAGCATGGCGGCGGCAAAAGCGAGGATGCCCAACGTCAAATGGAACTTTTTGGCGAGATATTCGAGGACACGCTGGCGCGGTGGGATTACTGGCAAAAATTCGGAGACCGGCTGCGCTCGGAACATTTTCAGGAAATCCGGGAGATGGCCGCCGAGGTGGACAAGGAGAAGCTCAACGCAATTGCGGACTACTACTCAAAGCTGGCCGCAGAAATCAGAAAGGTGGCAAAATCATGAATTGGAACGAAATCATAAAACTTCTTCACGACCTGCAAAAATCGTTTGGCGATGCGCAGCCGCCAAGTCTTCCGATGCGCGCAGCCGATGAAGACGAATGGTGGCATACCCAATTTTCGCCAGCCTGGGAAGCGGCGACGGGAAAAGCCGACGCCATCATCGAGGAGTGGGTGAAGGCGGGTTCGACAGGACTCTTCCCCGAAAACGTCAAATGGATTCTGGCGCGACGTTTTGATTATGCGCGCGAACTGGCCTGTTATCTGCGAGACGCCGAGAAATCGGGACTTCTGAATTTTTCCGAAGCGACGACTCAAAAACAAATTTTACGATGGCTTTTGGTGGACGCCGCGCACGCGGGCAGCACCGCTTATTTTCACGGCCTCATGGACAGCGAACATTTTGACAACAACTAATGCTCACAACGCGCACAAACGAAAAATGACCGACGAAACCCAGAGCATCGAACCTTCTCCCGCGCCGCAGGAAACAGCCGACGACCAATCATCGAGCGCATTAAGACGCACGGGCTTGAACACTGCGGCGGGGAGTTTTTTGCCGGACGATCCCCGCTTCAAGGAGGCGAACCGCCGCCTTCAAATCGTGGAATTCTCGGCAGGCAAAAAAAACTATCCGGTCGCGGTCGCCGGTCTGCGCAAAATCGGGATCAAAACCAGCGAGGCCAGCATTTCGCGATATTTGACCGCCTACAAAGAGCGAGGCTTCGACGGGCTGTTTCCAAAAACCGAGGAATGCGGGCGCAAATCTGAAATGGAAATCCTCCTGCAAGATGTGGACTTTAAAAAAAAGCTGGAAGAAATTTACGTTTCAACCATCGGAACGAGCGGCCAGAACATGGCGAGCCGCGCGCGGCGCACCGGGCGGCGCATGGCGCGGATGGCCACGGCGTTGACGGCTTTTGCGGAAGAACCGGAATGTCCCGAACCGCTCGCGGCAAAATTGCGGCGTGGAAAGTTTCCGGCGTTCCTGAAAAAACATCTGCGGACCATCACGCCGGAAGTGGAGCAGCGGATTCTGGGCGCGAAACATTTTCAACTGAACGGCATCACGTCGCGGCGCGATTTGACGCTGCGTTTTCCGAACGGCGACCGGGCGGAAATGCCCGCCGGGTTCAAGTGGGTGTTCGACGACATGAGCGTGAACCAGCCGTTCTGGTGCGAAGCGGACGGGAAAATCCTTTTCAGCCGGCAGGGACTTTACGCGATTGATCATCGCTCGCTGAAATGGCTCGGCAAGATGCTGGTCGCGCGCCCGCGCGAGGCGTATCGCGCCGAGGATATTTTGAGATTTTTGCGCGGATTGTTTCTCGCTTTCGGCGGCAAACCGGACGTGATTGTATTCGAGCAGGGCATCTGGAAGGCGCGGAAAATTCACGGCTTCAAATTGAACGAATTCGGCCAGCCGGTGGAAGATGTTTTTGAGCGCGGTGAAATGGTGGACGGCGAAAAGCATCTGCTCACGGATGGCCTCGCGGCCATCGGCATCAAGGTCATTTTCGCGACGAGCGCGCACGGAAAAATCATCGAGACGTGCTTCAATCCGTTGCAGACGCAGATCGCGATCCGCACGCGCGAGTTCGTGAACATCGGGCGTCACGCCGGCGAATTTGAGATTCCAGGCAAGCGGCTCGCGCGCGTTCGTTACGATCAAGCCGACGGCGGCAACCGTCCGACGCACGCGCCGTCATTTCTCGGTTTTGCGCCGATGAATGTTTTGAGCGACCGCATTGACGAGGCGCTGGCGTTCATCAATGCCAAAGAAAATTCGCGCAAGGAAATCCCCGACGAGATTTGGGCGGCGGACATCGCCAAGCGTCCGTTGCTGGAAAATCAGCGCAACGATGCGGCGGTGTTCCTGCCGGAAATCCGCGAGCGCGTGATTGACGGCGGGCGCGTGACGGTGACGGTCAATGGTCGGCAGCATGATTTCCGCGAACCGTGGATGATTGAGTTGGGAAGTGGTTACAAAGTGTTTTGCCGGTTCGACCCCGCCGAACCGTCGCGCGGCGCGGCGATCTACAACCGTGAGACCGCGAACAATATCAACGGCCTCAAGCATGGACAATTCATCGGGTTTGCGGCGTGGGAAATGCCCGCGCCGGCAGTTGATGTCGTCGAAGCCAGGGGAATCACCGGGCAACCCGTCGCGGCTTTTTACGGCGAAGGCGCGTTGGATCACGGCGACAGCATCCGCAAAAAACAGAACAAGCTTGTGGCGACGGCGTTCAGCGCGTTGCCGCGCCCCGGCCAGCCGGCGGTGAAGTTGAACGAAATCCGCGACGGCGAAGGGCGTGTGGCGCGCGTGTCCATTTCTGGCGCCGCAAATGAGGCGGAAAAAACGGACATGCCCGCGCTGGCGCCGGTCGCTGCCGCGCCGGTGCAGCCGCATCGCAGGGCGTCGGCGCGCGAGGTCACAGAGCACATTTTGGCAAGGTCGGAGAGGCCAGTGGTCGAGAAAGTGGATCAAAACAACTGGCTTTAACAAAAAAACAACAACCACATCGGAGGAAAAACAACATGGTCGAAGAAAAATATGAATTGTCTGAGGCGGACAGGGAAATCATTGACGCGCTTCGCGCGCTGGAAAAAGACAGCGGCAAGAGCGCGCGCCAATTCGCTGCCGACCACCTGACTTATTCGGAGACGGTCTGGGGACGGGTGCAGTCGGGTGAATACTTCAAAATGGTTTCAGACCCGGAAAAGGTCATCATAACGCTCCGGCGCGATCTGGGACGGTTACAACGCGAGATGGCCCTGTCCGGCCGTTACACGAACACGGAATGGAAGCAGACGGACGAGGCGCGCGCCATTTTCAAGGCCATGGACGCCTGCCGCGTGAAACCCATGAGCGATCCCAACCGGCTTATCCTTTATCTTGCGCCGACGGGCGGCGGTAAATCGCAATTGTGCGGTCAGGCGGTCAAACGGCACAACGCCAAGGTTGTGGAGGCGCGCGAGTCGTGGCTGCGCGGTTATTTCACATGCCTTCGCGACATCGGGACGGCCCTCGGCGTGAAGGTGGAGAAAATTTACACGCCGGACGCGCTGGAGGACGAGATCATCGAGGCGTTAATCCGCCGCAAGACGACGCTGGCGATTGACGAGGGAGAATTTTTTTCAGCGCGGTCGCTCAACCTCATCAAGCTTTTTCTCAACAAGACGCCGACGGTGATTTTGCTTTGCGCGATTCCGGAGGCTTATGAAGCATGGACCAAGGCCAATAGCCACGAAGCGCGCCAGGTGCGTCGCCGCACGCACGCCGTCATCCGGCTTTCGCCGATTCATCCCGACATGGCGGCGAAGTTTTTGACCGGATTGAAAATCTCCGAGGCGCAGATTAAGCCGGTGTGTGTGGTCCTGTCAAAGTTCGCGAATGCCTTCGGCCATTTCGACATGATCAACCGGATGGTGGCGGACCTGCATGAATGCGACAAGGTGGACGTGGACGAGCTAAAAAAAATCGGCAACGCCATTCGCGCGGAAATGGACCTGCCGCCAATCAGTTTTGAGGGGGGAAAATGACCGCGAAAATTCAAAATTCGCCGCGCATGATGGATGCGTTTGAACTCATCGCGCAGGAGCGCATTCATCAAAAGCGAATGCTGGCCGGCGGGCAAATTTTATTCAACTGCGATTCGCCGGTCGTGGACGATCATCGCAAGCTGCGCGTGTTGATGGAAGAAGTTGGCGAAGTGGCCGACGCGATTGAGCGATTGGAAAAAGTCGAGGCAAAAAAACAACAGAAGGGCGACACCGGGCAAATGAAGGCTGCACGCATACATTTGCGCGCGGAATTGATCCAAATCGCGGCCGTAGCAATCGCGTGGCTGGAAACCGAAAATCGTTGACTCCATGAAAACTTTCTGTCAAAACCGCAGGCGTTCGATGGTGAAGCATCGGACCGCCGTTTCAGGACGCGACTCACAATCGCGTGGCGTAACGACAGAAAACGAAGTGCCGGTTTTGGATAGCGTGGACGGGTTGTGCCGTCGCGCGATAAGGCTTCACCCTTCCGAGACCGGCACTTTTTATGTTGTTGTGTCTGGAACGAAGCAACGCAGCTTGAAGTGCGAAAAGACGGGCGAGTTTTTCTACGGAAAAACCGTGCCGTTGATCCGTCTGCGCGGCAAATGGCTCGCCGCCGCCGGATTCCCGCCCAATTCCCGCGTGCAGGTAAAAATTCTCCGTTCCGGCCTCATCCAACTACGGAAGGAAAAATGAAAGTCTGCCCCAAATGCGACACCCGATTATATGCAAACAATTTTCACAAACACAAAAATAGACCAGACGGCAGACAGGATTGGTGCCGTCTGTGCTCTTCCCAAAATTCCAGCAAACACTATCCGCGAAACAGGAGAAAAATTATTGCGCGCCGCAAGGCATGGCGCAGAGCAAATCACGAACGCGACAAGGCCACAGACCGGGCGCGGCGCGCGCGACAGCGGAAATCATTCCGCCGCTATATGCGGAGATACAATTCACTTAATCGGAAAAAAATCCGCCAGCAGCACCGGCTTGAGTATTGGAGGAACCGGGACAAGCGCAATGCCACACGTCGCGAAAAATACAAAAGGAAAGGGAATTAAAACCATGAGCATTCTTGAGGCAATATCACCAACAGCGCGCGTGCTCTTAACCATTTCGGGGGGGGGGCAGAATGAATTTCATCACGAAATCTTCCGCGTCGGGGCGGTCACTGCGCGTCCATGTCAAACTGTCCTACAACAAAACTTTATGCGGACTGTTGCTCGATCCGCTGCAACTGGACATCGGCCCGATGAATTG
>DASZXB010000017.1:0-64032 GCA_035546095.1 Verrucomicrobiia bacterium
TCAACTTAAAATCGCCCCGGCCTTTGCAAAGCTGCCGAGGTAGCCCGCAGTGATTAAGGTAAAATGTTGCGCGGGTCAAACATAATTGTCGAAAAAAGTAAAAAATTTTTCCGTTTCAGTAAAATGTTGCGTCGCTCTTCCGGCTCTGGCTTTCTATTGGCGTGCCGACTCAATCGCCGCCCGCGCCGAAAGCAGAACGCCGCCGCCTGAAAATTTTTTATTCGGGGCGCGTTCAAGGCGTCGGCTTCCGTTACACCGCCAAAACCGTGGCGACTGGTTTTGAAGTCAGCGGCATCGTTCGCAATCTGCCCGATGGCCGGGTTGAATTGATTGCCGAAGGCGCATGGGGAGAATTGGAGGCTTTTCGCGACGCCATTCGCGGCGCAGGACTTGCTGGCTTTATCCGCGACGAAACTGAAATCTGGAGTGAAACACTCAATGAATTTCGCGGATTTGAAATTGTTCGTTAAGTGATGAAATACGCGATTATCGCCGACATTCACGGAAATTGGGAAGCCTTTCAAACCGTTCTGGCTGACATCAAAAGCCAAAACGCGACGCAAATCGTCTGCCTCGGCGACGTCGTCGGTTACAATGCAAACCCCAAGGAATGTTTGCAAGTCGTCCGCGAAATGAACATTCCCTGCGTCAAAGGTAATCACGACGAATACTGCTCCACCGATGATGTGCTGGAAGGATTCAATCCCAACGCCGCCGACGCCGTGCATTGGACGCGCCAGCAACTTTCCGCCGAGGAACGTCAATGGTTGCGTGACCTCAAATATACCCGCATGATCGGCAATTTCTCCATCGTTCACGCCACGCTCGACGCGCCGCAACGCTGGGGTTATGTTTTCGACAAACTCGCCGCCGCCGCCAGTTTCCCGTATCAAACCACGCCGATTTGTTTTTTTGGCCACACGCATGTGCCCGTCGCGTTCATGCGCGACACCGCCGTGCGCGGCGGCACTTATTCCAAATTCAAAATTGACCCGGCCAAAAAATACTTCATCAACGTCGGCGCCGTTGGCCAGCCGCGCGACAACAATCCCAAGGCCGCCTATGTCATTTATGACATGGACGCAGGCACGATTGAGCTTCGCCGGTTGGATTATGATATTGCCACGGCGCAGAAAAAAATTCGGGCCGCCGGTTTGCCGGAACGTTTGGCTGAGCGGCTCGCTTACGGCCGTTGAAAATCCTTATTCTGAAACCCAGTTCGCTCGGTGACGTAATTCAGGCATTGCCTGTGTTGCGTTTATTGCGGCTTCATTTTTCGGCAGCGGAAATTTTCTGGTGGATTGACTCCGCGCTCGCGCCGCTCCTTGAAGGCGATCCTGATTTGACCGGCATCATTCACTTTGAGCGCCAACGCTGGGCCGCGCCGGTTCACTGGCCGGAAATGTTCCGCAGCATTCGCTGGATGCGCGCGCAACATTTCGACCTCGTGATTGATCTGCAATGCCTCGCCCGCAGCGGCGCATTTGCGTGGCTCGCCAACGGAAAACTTCTTGTCGGTCTCGACGAAGTTCGCGAAGGTGCGCGCGGGTTTTATGATATTGCCGTCCCGCGCCAATCATTTCACACCCACGCCGTGGATTGGTATCTGTCCGTGCTGCCGCCGCTCGGCGTGCCCGTTCATAAAAATTTCCAGTGGCTGCCGGAACGTCCGTTAAGCACCACCGTCAAATCAAGATGGAAAATTGGCGACGCCAATTGGATTGCCATCCAGCCCGGCGCGCGCTGGCCGAACAAACGCTGGTCGGCCAAAAACTTCGCGGAACTCATCCGGCTGCTCGCAAAAAAATTTCCTGCCGCGCACTTCGTCGTTCTCGGCAGCAACGAAGACATCCTGCTCGGCGAAGCCGTTTCACAAGCCGAGCCGCAACGCACCTTGAATCTATGCGGCAAAACTTCCCTGCCGGAAATGATCGAGTGGCTGTCGCTTTGCCGGTTGATGATCACCAACGACACCGGCCCGATGCACGCCGCCGCCGCACTCGGTAAACCGCTCATCGCGCTCTTTGGCCCCACCGAACCGCGCCGCACCGGACCTTACGGACAATTGGAAAATGTTTTGCGGATCGAACTGCCCTGCTCGCCCTGCCTGAAATCTTATTGCACCTACAAAAACCCAAATGAATGCCTGCACGCGTTGACCGTCGAAACCGTTTTCGCCCGCGCGGAAAAAATGCTCACACCGGATTTGATTTCACAAAAGCAAACGAAGTGAACGAAAATTGATTCTTTGTTTCCTTCGTTGCCTTCTGTTCAAAAACTCTTTGTGCCTTCGCGCCTTCGTGGTTAATTTCCCGCTATGAAATCCGCTGTCTTAATTTTGTTCAGTTGGATCCTTGTGTTTTCAATTCACGCGCAGGAAACCATTTCGCCGACCAATCGTATCGAATTATTCAACGGCAAAGATTTTTCCGGCTGGACGTTTTGCATGAAAAACGATGCCGACCCGCTCAAAACGTGGAGCGTGACGAACGGCCTTGTTCGTTGCGCAGGCAAACCGACTGGCTACATTCGCACGACGCAGGCTTACAGCAATTACGTCGTCACCGTCGTCTGGCGATTTGCGAAGGTCGCGCCCAGCGCGGACAATTCCGGCGTGCTCGTCCACATCCAATCGCCGGACAAAGTTTGGCCGCAGTGCATCCAAAATCAGGGCAAGTCCGGTCGGCAAGGCGATTTGTTTGTGATGGCCGGCGCGGAATGTAAGGAACATCTCGCGCTCGGCAAAGACGCAAACACGCCCGTTGCCTTTTCCGGCGGGGCGAATGAAAATGCGATTGGCGAATGGAACACGAACACGACCGTTTGCACAGGCAACACGGTGGAAGCGATTATCAACGGCAAATCGTTGAACAAAATTTCCGAATGTACCATTTCATCAGGTTTTGTCGGAATCCAAAGCGAAGGCGCGGAAATTGAAATCCGACAAATTTTCGTCGAGCCGTTGAAGAATTGAAAATTTGTGAACGACAAATTTGTTGTCGTGGAGCAACGTTCGGAACATAAATTTGTCAGCCGACATTCTTTTAGCAAAATTTTGTGGACAAATTTTTTCGTCAGGAACAAAGTCGAATTTGTGAAAGGCAAAATATGCAAATTCCAACGTCACCAAGATTATTGAAAATTGCTCTATTTAGTCTAGTGCCAGCAGAGTATTTGAGCATGTTGTTTTCGCGATTGAGTCCAAATATTTACGGTGATGTTCCTCTTACTTGTGCCATTTTGATTCCGACAGCCGCGTTGGTCAGTTTGCTTTCATGGCCTACTCATCGGGTGGTTGCTATGCTTGGTTTATTGCCATCCTTTTTGTTGTTCTTTGCTTATACACTACCGACCTTACGAAGTTAATTTCCCTTTCACCCACGCTTTCGCTTCGCGTTTGGTTTTTAATTCGTCGGCGAGTTGCAGTTCGCGGATTTCGCGGAGCAGTTCGCCGAGCGTTTTGCCGGGTTTTATTCCGAGCGCAATCAAATCGTCGCCCGTCAGCAGCGGCGGGCGAATCGCGGGCTGATGTTTCAACGCTCCCGCCTGCACGACCAAAAATTCGTAGTGCTCCAGCGAATTGTGCGAGCCGAGGCAGTCCAATTTGTGCAATTCCAGTTCCAGCGGAAACGTCTCGCGCAGGAGCAGCCGCCGCAACGTTGCCTTCCGCATCTGCTTCACGTCCTTGAATTGCATATGATGTTTCACGCAGGCGACAATTTCTTCGGTCGGCTTTTTGGGAAAGCGTAGTCGCCGCAAAATTTGTCCCGCCATTTCCGCGCCAATTTTTTCGTGACCGTAAAAATGGATTGAGCCGGTCGCCAAATCCTTTTCCGCCGTCACCGGCTTGGCGATGTCGTGCAACAAAACCGCCCACGGCAACAGCGGATTGGCGCCCGGCGACAAATGCGCGAGCATCAATTTGATGTGATTGAACACGCTGCCTTCGGGATGAAAAACCGGCGATTGCTCGCAATCAATCGTCGCGGCGAGTTCGGGCAAAATCTGTTCCAGTAATTTGCTGTCGCGGAGCAAAACGAGACCGCGCGCGGCGGAAGAATTTTTCTTCCTCGCCCCGCCCAAGCGGGGAGAGGGTTGGGGTGAGGGGTTTTGAGTTTTGGAAACATCGGCCTCCTCACCCCAGCCCTCTCCTCCAGCGGAGGAGAGGGAGAAGCCCGCGCTCGGAGGCGCGAATAATTTCAGCAACTCATCGCGAACCCGTTCCGCACTGATGAGTTTGATTTTCGGCGCGAGATTTTGAATTGCCGCAAATGTTTTCGGCTCGATTTCAAAATTCAACTGCGCGGCGAAACGGATTGCCCGCAGCATCCGCAAATGGTCTTCGCCAAAACGTTCTTCCGGTTCGCCAATCGTGCGAATGATTTTGGCGCGCAAATCGCGTTCGCCGCCGACCCAATCGTGGATTTGCTTTGAAGTCGGGTCATAGAAAAGTCCGTTGACGGTGAAATCGCGGCGGAGTGTGTCGGCTTGCGCGCTGGCAAAATGAACGGTCGCAGGTCGGCGACCATCGCGGTAATCCGCTTCTGCGCGAAAGGTGGCGATTTGAAATTGCAGTTTGTTGACGATGACAACGACGACGCCAAATTTTTTGCCGACGGCAATCGTTTTGGGAAACAATTTTTCGACCTGCTCCGGTTTGGCGTCCGTAGCGATGTCAAAATCGCCCGGCTCACGTCCGAGCAAAAAATCGCGCACGCAACCGCCGACCCAAAATGCGGAAAATCCTGCGGCTTGCAACCGTCGCACAATTTTTACCGCAATTTTTTTCATTTCTCGCCCCAAATGTTTTTCAGATGCGCGATTCCGGTTTTGACGGCTTCGACGGGCAACACGGGACTCAATTCAAAAACCTTGATGTGCTCCGGCTTGACGAACGGTTTGAGCGCGGCGAAATCAATCATACCGGCGCCGGGCGGGCAATGGTCTTGCGCGGGGAATTGCACGTCGTGAATGTGAAATCCGGCCAGACGCGGCGCGAGCGGCGCGAGAAATTCGCGATAGCGGATGAAGCCGAGATTGTCCTTGATTTGCGCGTGGCCGCAATCGTGCCAGTAGCCGACGTTCGGCGAGGAAAATTCGCACAGGAAATTTTCAAAATCGCCGTCGAGCGGAATTTCCTCGACGGCTTCGCGATTTTCGCAGCCGAGTTTGAGTCCGCGTTTTTCGGCTTCGGGCAAAATCCGGCGCAGCGTTTCTTTGGTGCGCGCGAAAAATTTTTCCTTTTTGGCCTCGCGCGATTTCTGCGCTTCAACGAGCAATTTTTCGTATTTCGGCGAATGACGTTCGCCGCGTTCGAGCAGGTCCTTCAATTTGCCGGTGTAATCCTTCAATTCGATGCTGCCGAGATGCAGCACGATGAGTTGGGCTTTGACGCGCGCGGCAAATTCAATCGTTTTGAGCGTGTGCTTGAGCGCGAGTTCGCGTTCCAGCGCGTCTTCGGCGGAAAATTCGTAAAGATTGGGCGACGGTTTTTCGACGCCCATCGGCAGCGGACAAAAATTGTGGACGGTGGAGATTTTGATTTCACCGGCGTCCACGGCGTCGAGGATGCCCGGCACGAGCGCGAGCCGGATGCCGTGGCTCAACTCGGCGTATTCAAAACCGAGCGCGCGGATTTCGCGCAACATCGCGCGTCCGTCGGTGTGGCGCTGGGAATTCCAGCAGGTGGAAAATGAATACATGGATTTCGTTGAAGCGTTAAATCGTCACATCGTGAATCGTTGAATCGCAAAAACGAAGAATCGTTAAACCGCCGCACTGATGCAACGATTTAACGATTTCATCCTGCGATGAATTTCAAATCACAAATCGGCGTAACGCGCCGCGAGCATCGCGGAGAAGCGCGCGACTTTTTGTTTGCGACGGCGGCGTTCGCTCGGCTTTTCAAAATGCCGGTGACTGCGCACGGTTTTGAGCGTGCCTTCGCGGTCCACTTTTTTCTTCAAGCGCCGCAACGCACGATCCACCGGCTCGCCTTTTTTCAGTTTAATTTCTGTCAACGCAACTCACTTCCTTTCCCGTGCGGGACGAAGCCCGCAAAATAAATGAGCGCGGAGCATAGATTTTTGGCGGCGGAAGTCAATTTCAAATCTCAATTTTAATTGACAGAATAATCTGCCGGGCAGAAAGTCAAAAACTATGAGACTGGATAGGTCACAAAACGTGCCGTCTAACCACTGTTAGGCGACTTTGCCATTATGCGTATTTTTTCATACTTGCTCTTCCTGGTTAGCGTTTTAATGTTCGCGAGCGCAGGTTATGATGAACATCGCGGCGTTACTCATATTCGAGTTGGGAGAAGCCTTCCCGAAGTTATTACAAAGACAAGTAACCCCGAAGATTTTCACAACGCGATGGTATATCATTGGTTTTACGCATTCATGGTTTTGGTTGCCGGAATCGTTGCTTACATGATTGATAGGGGGCTAGAAAAGACTGACCCATTTTCGCCTGATTTCGCCGGGAACAAAGCTTTAGATGATTGGGGTGACACAATGAAGAAGGAAGAAGAACAGCGCAAGCACCCAAAACCATGATTTTAGAATTTTAATCGAGTCACCTAACACCTAGACAGGCTGCAAAATTTTCTTCACGCTCTTCGTCCGGTTCTTGCTTTCGTTGAATCTCAAATTTATCCTGTCGCAATGATTAAAAGGAGCGCAAAGAAATCCGCCGACCCGGAATTGACCAAACAAATTCAGGAACTCATCCAATCGCGCGGCGGCGGCTACAACGAAACCGAAGTCGCCGACATCATCGAGAACGCGCTGAAATTGCTGACTGACGTGAAGGATACCGGCGACGTGCGCGTGATTCAAACGGCGGTGCGCGAATTGCGTTATTCGTTCCGGCTCTTCGCGCCGTATGCGGGCAAACGCAAGGTGACGATTTTCGGTTCGGCGCGGACAAAACCCGAATTGCCGGAATATCAGCAGGCGGTTGAATTCGGGCGAAAAATCGTCAAAGCCGGATTCATGGTCATTACCGGCGCGGGGCCGGGCATCATGCAGGCCGGTCACGAAGGTGCGGGACCGGAAAACAGTTTCGGCGTCAACATCCGCCTGCCGTGGGAGCAAAGCGCCAATCCCGTCATCGCCGAAGACAAAAAATTAATCACGTTCAAATACTTTTTCACGCGTAAATTGATTTTCATCCGGCATTCGGATGCGATTGTTTTATTCCCCGGCGGCTTCGGCACGCTGGACGAAGGTTACGAAGCCATTACGCTAATGCAAACCGGCAAGAGCCAGCTCATGCCGCTGCTGCTCATCGAGCGTCCCGGCGGTGATTACTGGCACACGTGGAATAAAAATGTGCGCGAACAATTGCTGCGCAACCAACTCATTTCGCCCGACGACCTGAATCTGTATCACATCACCGACAGCACGGATGAAGCCGTGAAAATCATCACGCGCTTTTACCGGAATTTTCATTCCACGCGTTTCGTGAAAGATTTGCTCGTCATCCGGCTGAAAAACACGCCGACCGAATCCGCACTGGCCGCGATGAACGAAGATTTTGCCGACATCATCACCGCCGGAAAAATTCAAACCATCAAACCGACGCCCGATGAAATCGAGGACAACGACAATTTGAACTTGTCGCGCATCGCCTTCAATTTCAACCGCCGTGATTACGGGCGTTTGCGGCAGTTGATTGACGTGTTGAACGGCTTGTGATTTGGAAATTTCGATTCAAATTTGCGATGGACGAAAACTGAAATGCGAAATACAGTAAAAAATCATAAAACGAGATAGACCTTAAACTACGGCCAAATATCTGTTAGGTGTCATGCTAATTATGACGCACTCCGATTTGTCAAAACTAAATGTCAAAGAGCGCATTATATATTCTTGCGTCATTATCCTGTGGGGCGTTGCCTGCTTTGGCAGCACTTTGGCAGGCGGCTTAATCGTATCATTCTTGTTGGGTTTAGTGATTGGGTTGCATCTATTGCCAGATGGTAATTGGGTCATTCTCACTTCCACGATTGTCAGTTGTATCATCATGGCTGCATGGTGCATTGCAGACCATCGCCGAGACTTTATGCGACGCAGTGCGTTATCAGTTGTGGGCAGATTGAAGAAAGAACAAAATGACACCTGATACCGCGCTGGAACCATAAACCACAAATTCCCTGCGTGCTCGACACCTTCCTTTCCCATTGCTAGTGTTTTTCACATGAATCACTTTGCTTTGCTCAAATGGTCGGGGAAATTTTCTTTTTCAATCCTGCTTTTTACCTTCGCTTTATCATTCGCGCAACTCGTGACAGCGCAGACACAGCCGGTTACGGTTTCTATTTCAGACGAAAACAATGGCAAAGAATTGTCGCCACAATTCCTCGGTTTGAGTTTTGAATCGTCCGCGCTGATTCCCAAAGACGGTCACTATTATTTCGCGCCGCAAGACACGGTGATGGTCAACGCCTTCAAAACGCTCGGCATCAAAAGTCTGCGCGTCGGCGCGAACGCCGTGGACGACCCGCGCATTCCAGTGCCCGACACCAATGACATTGACCATTTGTTTGATTTCGCGCGCGCGGCGGGCGTAAAAGTCATTTATTCCTTCCGTCTGAAAAATGGCGACCCGATGAATTCCGCGCGGTTGGCCAGTTACATCGCCGCACACGACACCGACGCGCTCGATTGTTTTTCCATCGGCAACGAACCAAACTTTTATCTCAAAACATTCGACGCTTATTTCGCGGAATGGAAGCCGCACTTCGACGCCATTTTGAAAGTTGTGCCGGACGCGCAATTTGACGGCGCGAGCGCCACCGGCCCTTACGCGCTCGGTTTGGCCAAAGCCGTTTTTGCCACCGGCCATCTGGCGATGGCGAGCGACCATTATTATTTTCTCGGTTCTGGTCGCGCGGGTGAAAAAGACCCTGCCGCCAATCGCGTCCGTTTTCTTTCCGACCGGCTTCACGGCGTTTATCAACGCGCTTACAACGAGACCGGCGCGAAACTCGCGGCGGAAGGCGTGCCTTATCGCATTGACGAATTGAACAGTTGCTACAACGGTGGCGCGCACGGTTCGAGCGACACTTACGTTTCCGCGTTGTGGGCGCTGGACTGCATTCATTGGTGGGCGGCGCATCACATTTTGGGCATGAACTTTCACACCGGCGAATCCGTTGGACGCGACGGTGGTTTCGGCGCGGCGAATTACGCGGCATTCGTGCATCTTCCAGCAAACCAAGGACTCGAAATGCGTCCGCAATCTTACGGCTATCTCGCTTTCAGCCAAAGTGCGCACGGCCAATCACTGCCGGTGAAAATCAATGCGAACCCGAAATTTGATTTCGACGCCTACGCCTATCGCGACCACGACAATTCCATTTACGTGACGTTCATCAACAAAAGTTTCGGCACGAACGCGCAACCGGCAAAAGTTTCATTGCAACTGCCCGCGAACGTCAGCGCGCAAAGTTATCAGCGCATGGATTTGGCGCAAAAAGACAATGACATGGCCGCTCGAACCGGACTCACGCTCGGCGGCGCGCCGATTGACACGCAAGGAAATTGGAACGGCCAATGGCAACCAATTGCCGGAACAGACTCGGCGGACATAACCGTTGAAGTCGCGCCGCTTTCCGCCGCCATTTTGCATTTTGCGGCAATGAAATGATTCAATGTAAGCTGCATCATCATGCCCATAATTTTTCAAAAGAACGGATTTAAGTTTTTCTTTTATAGCAACGAACATCGCCCGATTCACGTTCATGTTCGCTATGGCGGCGGTGAAGCTGTGTTTGATATTGAAGGTGGAATTGCTTTGCGCGAATCAAAGGGACTTAAACTCAACGATTTGAGCAAGGCTGAAAAACTTGCGGAACAAAATAAAAAGCTGATAATTGAGAAGTGGCATGAACACCTTGACTGACACTGCGGTTGCCGCCGTTCACGAAAGCGGATTCATCATCGTGCGCATGGAAAGCGGCGAGGAAATCCGTTTTCCCGTCACGCAAAATCCGCGCCTCGCGCGCGGCACACACCGGCAGCTAAATCACATCGAAATTTCTCCGTTCGGCCTGCACTGGCCGGAACTCGATGAAGATTTGTCTTTTCGCGGCTTGCTTGAAGGTGACTATGGACAATTCCAGAAACCATCAAAAAGTTGAACGCATAAAAAATGTTCTTGCGATTGGTTTTGGAATTTTGCTGATTCTTTCCATCTTGGCTTGGGTTGTTGGCGTGCTAACGATGGTTGTCGTTCCGTTGTTCGGCGGAATTCGGGCAGATAAAATCGGAGCAATCGGAATAACTGTTGCGGGATTCGGTGAACTTTCCGCTTACTTTTTTGGCTGGTTCTTGCGAAAAAAGTAGTTTTCAAATTCCTTGTGCGCTCGACAGCTTTCATTTCCGTTGCTAGCGTTTTGAAATGAATTTCTTGGTCACCGGCGGCGCGGGTTTTATCGGCTCGCACGTTTGCGAACGGCTTCTGCGTGACGGCCACGGTGTTTGGACGTTTGACGATTTGAATGATTTTTACGACCCGCAGCTCAAACGCAAAAATATCCGTGACATCCAATCACTGGCCAAACCGTTTGAATTTATTCAAGGCGATTTGTGTGATGCGAACGCGCTGAACGAAATTTTTTCTTCCGTAAAATTCGATCAAGTTATCCATCTCGCGGCGCGCGCGGGCGTACGGCCAAGCTTGGAACAACCGGCGCTTTACCAGCGTGTGAACGTGGAAGGTACGGTCAATTTGCTCGAAGCCGCGCGCAAATCCGGCGTGAAAAAAATCATTCTTGCGTCGTCGTCGTCGGTTTACGGTGTGAACGCCAAAGTGCCGTTTTCGGAAAGTGACCCGATTTTTTCCGCCATTTCGCCTTACGCGGCGAGCAAACTGGCATGCGAGGCGCTCGGTCACGTTTATCATCACGTTCACAAAATGGACGTGACGATGCTGCGGTTGTTCACAGTTTATGGCCCGCGCCAGCGACCGGATTTGGCTATTCGCAAATTCGCCGCGCTCATCACCAGCGGCAAACCAATTCCGGTTTTCGGCGACGGCGGCACGGCACGCGATTACACTTACGTTTCCGACACGGTGGACGGAATTGTCGCCGCGACGAAAAAAGAATTCGGCTACGACATCTTCAATCTCGGCGAATCGCAGACGGTGAAATTGAGCCGTTTGATTGAATTGCTCGAAACCGCGCTGGGCAAAAAAGCTGTGATTGACCGAAAACCGGAACAGCCCGGCGACGTGCCCATCACGTTCGCGGACGTTTCCAAAGCGCGCGAAAAACTCGGTTACGACCCGAAAATCAAAATCGAGCAGGGAATAAAATCATTTGCAGATTGGTTTCAAAAAAGCCAAAGTTAGCCCCCGCATGAGTTCATCGCCGCCCGTGACCCGACCCGCGCTTCGCGAAGCGCTCGACGCCTGGAAAAAAATTCTCGCCGAACGCGGTTTCGCGACCGACGCGATCTGGATTTTCGAGGAGAATCTTTGCTTTGAAAAATCGCGCGCCGAACGCGGCGGATTCCACGTCGGTTTCCAGACGAAATTCACGCCGCCGGATTCCGACGCGCTGGACATCGCGTTCGACCATTTCGGCGAAACGGACGCGCGCATCGTGTTTTACCGGCTCGGCGAAATTCCCGGCAAATCTATTTGCATTTTGCTTTGCGATTCGTGGTTTGAGAAGAAAAGCGAAGCGGACGGTTTTGTGCGGCGCGACGACTGGAAAATTTCTTTTCATCTCGGCCAGAAAGAGGAAATCGAGGAAATCACCGATTTGAAACGCTGGCTGAACCGCATCAAGCGCGGGCGCGCGTTTCACGATTTGGATTTCTGCATGACGCTGGCGACGATTGACGAAATCAAAATCCACGGTCGTCCGCTCGCGCATTACGAACGCTTCGCCGAAACGATGCTCAATCGTTTGCGCCGTTTTCTGGGTCAGCCGGCCTGACGCTGCCGTGGCGGGCGCAAATCCGGCGGCGGCGCGTTCGTGTTCGACGGCGTATTTTCTTGTTTGAACGCCGAGCGCAATAACCAATGCCGTTTCAATCCCTGGATGAAATCGTCCGTGTCCACGACGATTTTCGAGATGCTGCTCAACATATTGGTGTTGGTTTGCACCTGCACATTGAGATTGCTCGTGAGGTCGGCCAAATGAACCAGAATGGCGGTCAGGTTCGTGTCCGTATTGGCGAGCATCGAATTTGCGTTGGTCAAAATGCCTTGCAATTGTTCGTTGCCGTTCGTGCCAATCGCCCAATTGACCATGCCGCCCGGCTCGCGCAATTGCGCGCTGATGGCGGTGAAATTCGTCAGCATCGGCTGCGCGGAAACAATGGTCTGATTCAAATTGGAAGTGGCGAGCGCGGCGTTGGCGAGCGTGGCGTTGGCGTTGTCCAGCACACCGGCGATTTTGTTCGTGAGCGCCAGAATTCCCGGCAAGGCTTTTTGGACTTGCGTAATCATCGCCTGCGCCTGGTCGGTGACGGACGGCGATTCCGCGACGACCAATTGATAGGCGTTGGTTTCGCCGTTGTCGCGAGGATTGTAGTGTTCGTAACGCTGCAATTGTTTGTTCCACATCGCCGTGATGTGAGAACGGTTTTGTTTCAAGTTGATGGCCGGAATGGAATCCAGTTTCATTTCCGCCATTTGTTCCACGTTGGACGGCCACAAGGCCGTGGTATAGACGCGAAAAACGAGATTAGAATTGTCGTCGTAAAGATTTTCCGCCAGCCGCCAGTCTTGCGGATCGGAAAGTTCTTTGGCTTCGTCCAGCGAAAGAGTTTCCAACGGGTGCGTGAGATAGGCGTTGCAGCCGTTCGTGCCGCGCGTGATTTCCAGCGAACGATTGCCGAGCAAATCCGAATTCACCTTGACCAACGAGCCTTCGCTCCAGATGTATCCGTAATACGGGTCTTTTTGCGGCGTGACCTGATTGACGAAAAATTCAATCCGCACATTATACTTGGAGCGCGGCGGCATGGCGGTGATGCCGCTGATTTGGCCGACTTGAAATCCCATCAACATCACCGGCGCGCCGACGGTCAAACCCGCCGCGTTGTTGACGTAAGTGTAAAATCTCGCTTTCACCAGAAACCAGCCGCTGGTTCGCGCCTTGTTGTAAAGGTAATAGCCAAAGCCGAACAGCAGCAACGCCGTGGCGAAAAACACAAACCAGCCGACGAGGCGTTCCATGCGGTTCAAGCGCGTGCGCAGTTGCGGAGTCAAATCTTGCAGTGGCATAAAGTTAATGATTAAAGCGTTGAGACGTTAAAGTGATTTGGTTGCGACAATTATTTCTTCCGGCTCGGCCAGCAATTCTTTCACCATTGGATTTTCAGTTGCGGCGATTTCCGTCCAGAGACCGAGCGGGACAAATTTTTTTTCGTGCAACAACGCGAATTTGCGCCGCGCATTTTGCCACGGGCGCAAATCTTCGGTCGAAACAATCAGCGTCATCGGACGGTTATCTAGCCATTCGTGGCCGCGCCAAAGTTGATCCAGAAAATGCAACAGCCATTGGCGATGCCGCACGCCCAAACCGTGCAATGGATTATCGAGCAACAGTAATTCCGGTTTGAGAATCAATGCGCGCGCCAGCGCGGCGCGCAAACGCCAGCTCGCCGCGACGTTTGGCGGCGTCAGGTCGGCAATCGGCGACAATTCCAAAATGTCCAGCAGCGTTTTTACAGATTCCGTCGCCTGCTCCGATGTCCAATTTTTTTGATAGCGCAACGGCAGCGCGACATTTTCCGCAATCGTTAGCCGGTTGAACAACTGGCCGCCTTGAAAAACAAAACCGACGCGCAAGCGTTCAGCCAATTGTGCTTCGCCGAACGACGCCGTTTCGCAACCAAACACGCGGCAACTGCCGCCAGCGGGATTCATCAAACCCGCCGCGAGCATCATCAAATCGCTTTTGCCGGAATACTGCTGGCCGGCGACCACCCAGAATTCCGCCGGTAAAATCGTCCACTCCACTTCCTCGACCACCATGAGCGAAGGTTCGCGCAACGCCGCGACTGACGCGTCGCGGATTTCCAAAATAGCCGGTTGGGAAATCTCGCTCATGAAAATAGATAAATCACGATGAACAGCGCGTCCACGAACACACAGACGATGACGCCTTGCGAAATCGCGCGCACGGCCACGCGCGAAACGTCTTCGAGCCGCAACGGCTGCGCGAGACCGTGATAACACGTCACGATGGCGATGAAAAATCCGAACGCAATGGTTTTCAGCGCGAGCAATACGAAATCCAGCCAGCCGAGCGCGCTGGTGATTTGCTTGAAATAATTGTCGGGTGTCAGCGCCGCGTTTTGCAAAAAGGCAAACAGATAACCGCTCACCAGCGTGCCGATAATCAAATAAACCGTCAGCGAAAAAATGCCGAGCGCCATGCCGATGACGCGCGGGACGATGAGATAATGCACCGGGTCAATGCCGAGCGCTTCGAGTGCTTCCACTTCGCCCAGCGCGCGTGCCGTTCCCAGTTCAATCACATTCGCCGTGCCGACGCGCGCCAGCACCAGCATCGCCGCCAACAGCGGTCCCAATTCGCGCACGACCACGATGACCATCGTGGAACCGAGATAATTGATGGCGCCGACTTTTTCCAGCGCGGCGACGGTTTGTCCCACGACCAAAAAGCCGAGCGCCAGTGCGATGAAAATAAACATCGGCAGCAAGGCGACGCCGGCGCGCGCGATTTCCTGCCGGATGCGCGGGCGGATGACATTTTTCGCCATGCCGGATTTTCGCAAAATGACGCCCAGCGTGATGAGCGCAAACGCGCCCAGCCCTTGCACCGTGAGCAGAAATAAAAGCAACTTCCGGCCGAGATAATCCGTGTAAGTGCGCGGCAACGGCACGTGTCCCAGCCATTGTTTTTCGGGCAGGTGAAACAGGTTGCTCAATTTTCCTTGCACCTCGCCAGCGTAAAACTCATTCGCGGTGCGGTCAAAATAGTTTTTCTTTCGATTGGCCGTCGCTAGACTTTTTCCGTGACACACTCTGAAGCCAAAAAACGCCACGCACAACTCGCCGAAGAAATCCGCCGCCACGACCATGCGTATTACGTCGAAGGCGTAGCGAAGATTTCCGATTACGAATACGACCAGCTTTTCAGCGAACTGCAAAAACTGGAAAAGGAATTTCCCGAACTCGTCACGCCCGAATCGCCCACGCAGCGCGTCGGCGGCGCGCCGAGCGAAAAATTCGCGCGCGTTAAACACCTCGTGCCGATGCTGTCGCTCGAAAAAGTTGAAGCCGCCGAACATCCGAATAGCGAAGAAGAACCGAACCGCGAAAAGCGAAACCGTGAACAGGACGAAAATACTTTGGCCGAACTTCGCGCGTTCGACGCGACGATTCGCAAGCATCTTGGCCGCGACAAAATTCAATACGTCATCGAGCCGAAAGTGGACGGCGTGTCCATCAGCGTTCACTATCGCCACGGCAAACTTGCGCTCGGCGTCACGCGCGGCGACGGCCAATTCGGCGACGACATCACGACGAATTTGCGAACTGTCCGAAGCATTCCACAAATTCTAAACCGCCGGGACGCGGAGACGCAGAGAAAGCAAAAAGATTTATCCTCTGCGTCTCTGTGCCTCGGCGGTGAATTTCCAAATTTACTCGAAGTGCGCGGCGAGGCTTACATTTCCATCGCCGATTTTGAAGCGTTGAATAAAAAACTTGAAGCTGCCGGCGAAAAACCCTTTCCCAACGCGCGTAACGCCACCGCCGGCGCGCTCAAACAACTCGACCCCAAACTCGTCGCGCAACGTCCGATTCGCGCCGTGTTTTACGCGACCGGCGCATATCGTGGCAGCGACGCCTCGTCGCCGAACGACAGTGGCGACGAGGGCGTCGCTGCCACTCCATTCAAAACCCATTCCGAAATGCTCGAAACGCTCGCCGCTTTTGGTTTGCCGACGCAAAAATTGTGGTGGGTCGCCGACGGTATTGACGAAGTTTTGAAAATTTACGCGGACAAAATCGTCGCGCATTACGACGAGGAAAAAGATTTGCGGCGGCAATTGCCTTATGAAATTGACGGCATTGTTTTGAAAGTCAACACGCTCGCGGACTGGCCAAAAATTCCCGGACGCAGCCGCGCGCCCGGCTATACCATCGTCCACAAACCCGTGCCGTGGATCACGCCCGCCGAAACCGTTTTGAAATCCATCACCGTGCAAGTCGGGCGCACCGGCGTGCTCACGCCCGTCGCCGAACTGGAGCCGGTTTTTGTGCAAGGCTCGACGGTTGCGCGCGCGACATTGCACAACGAAGACGAAATTCGCCGCAAAGACATTCGCATCGGCGACACAGTGGTGATTCGCAAAGCGGGCATGGTGATTCCCGAAGTCGCTGAAGTCGTGAAATCAAAACGTCCGCCCAGCGCGAAGGAATTCAATTTATTTGAATACGTCGGTGGCAAATGTCCCGTGTGCGGCGGCGCGATTGCGAAGGACGTTAGAGCCGAATCACGATCCGCATTTGCGAAACGCTCCCAAATTGGCTCCCTCTCCTCCCCCAAGGGAGGAGAGGGCCGGGGTGAGGAGGCAGAATTGCTTTCAGCTAAAGCCCCCTCACCCCAACCCTCTCCCCGCTTAGGCGGAGAGAGGGAGGAAAGTTCGGCAGACGAAGAAGTCGCGTGGCGTTGCCAAAACATCGCGGGCTGTCCGGCGCAACTCATGCGGCGCGTGGAGTATTTTGCGGCGCGCAAAGCGCTGGACATCGAATCGCTCGGCGGCATCGTCGCGGAAAAATTGGTTGAACGTGGCCTTGTGAAAGAGCCGCTCGACTTGTTCGATTTGAAACTGGAGCCGCTCGCCAAATTGAATCTCGGTACGGACGACGAACCGCGCGTGTTCGGCGAAAAAAATGCGACAAAAGTTTTGGAAGCGTTGGCGCGCGCCAAAACCGCACCGCTCGCGCGCTGGATTTTTGCGCTGGCCATTTCCGACGTCGGCGAAGCGACCGCCAAACAACTTGCCGTCACGCATGAATCGCTGGATGCGCTGGCAAAATCCGGAGTGCTGCGCGACATCCGCGATTTGGGTGTAAAGGAAGTCGAACGCGCCGAAATCAGTCCGCGCTCCCGCAAAAATCCGCCGCGCAATGAAAAGGAGAAAGCGAAACGCGAGATGCGAGACGCGGAATTGAAAAAAGAAATCGCCGAAATTGAAGCACGGCTCGAATCCGGCGGATTGAAAGCAAAAATGGTGGAAGTCGGCCCCGTCGCGGCGGCGAGCGTGCTGGATTATTTCGCGTCGCCCGCCGGAAAAAAAATTCTCGCCCGCATCCGTGAACTCGGCATCAAACCGCAGAGCGAAAAAATAAATTCCGCCGCGCCATCCGGCGCATTTGCCGGAAAAACTTTTGTGCTGACCGGCATGTTGCCGACGCTGACACGCGACGAAGTGACGGCCAAAATCGAAGCCGCCGGCGGCAAAGTGACCGGCAGCGTGAGCAAGAAAACCGATTATGTTTTGGCCGGAGATGAAGCGGGTTCAAAATTGGACAAAGCCAAAGAACTTGGAATCAAAATTTTAGATGAAGCGGAGTTTTTGAAGATGTGTGGGTGAAATATCTGGACAAAGGTTTGTGACGGACGTATTCAACAAAGCGGGCAATGAACCGAATCTACTACGGCGATAATCTCCAAGTCTTCCGCGAGCACATCGCGAACGAATCCGTTGACTTCATTTGTCTCAATTACAGACCAGACTTGCATTTCAAAAAGCCAAAACTGAAGTGCAAAGAGAGCAGAAGGAATTAGGAATTTAATACAATGGAAAACGCTACTATCTCCGCAAAGAGCCGTGTGCGCAGCGGAGCTTATCCGGACTGGAGCAGTTCCAGTGATTTCGACGAAAATTTCAAAGCTTCCAATGGAGCGCAAATCACATATTTGTTGATCGACAATCAGGTTCACGCGGAACGACATGAGTTGTTTGTTCGTCAGGTTATCCGGCTGGAAACAATGGAGGCAGTCCAACATTGGTCGCAATGGAAACTACAATTTGAACCCAAACAACAGTTAATCACGCTTCATTCTCTGAAAATCAGGCGCGGCCAGAATGAAATTGAGCAATCCAATTTGGAGAAGGCGCATTTTTTACAGCGCGAGGAAGGATTGGAGCGTTTCGTCATCCATGGATGGTTCACGTTATTGATGATTTTGGAAGATGTGCGCCCTGGTGATGTTTTGGATTTTGCCTATACGATTGAGAGCTCATCCGAATTATTTCCAAATCAAGGCGGGAGTTTCTTTATTCTGCCGCAAGGCATGTCGGTTGGCAAATACCGCTTTGCCGTTCAATTTGCGGATGCACGGCAAAGAAAGTGGAGATCTTCTGCCAACTTGTTACCCACTGAAAGACATGAAAACGGCATGACTTTTTGGGAATGGTCCGGTGAAAAATTTGTCGCGCCGAAACTCGAAGCGAATACTCCGTCATGGCATATCAGTTATCCTTGGATTCAAGTCTCGGATTTTGCCGACTGGCAGACGATTGCGGCAGGAATTTCCAAAATATGGATCGCAGAAACCGATGACTCGACGATTGCAGAACTTGTAAAAGAGATAGAAAACCTAGGACCCGGTTTGCCACGCCGCATTGAGCGCGCCATCCAATTGGTTCAAGATGAATGTCGTTACTTAAGCGTCAATTTGGAACTCGGCGGCCAAATTCCGACTTCGCCGGGCACAGTTGCCCGCCGACGCTATGGCGATTGCAAAGACCTTTCCTTCCTGCTGGTAACCCTGTTGAAAAAGCTGGGCATCCGCGCTCGACCTGTGCTCGTGAATACATTTCTACGCAAATCAGTTCGTAATTTCATGCCCATGCCGTCACTGTTCAACCACGTCGTCGTGGAATTTGAAGTGGATGGTAAACAGCGTTGGATTGATACTACTTTCAAACAACAGGGCGGCGGCGCTTTCAATCGTTTTATTCCCGATTATGGTTGCGGTCTGCCTGTGGATGCATCGGCAACTGGCTTGGTTGAATCACCAAAACTGGAAATTTCCAACCTGTATGATTTGCATAAGCATGTTTTGCTCGACACAAAAAATGGTTCTTCTTTGATGGCTGTCACCTTGCACGTCGAAGGCAATCAAGCCGACCTGCACCGCATTCAATTCAAAAAATTTGGATTGGAAGAGTGGAGCAAACAACGGTTGGAATCCATGATAAACCGTTATCGTAGTGCCAAGCGCGTCGGGGAACTCAAATGCCAAGATGACCGTGACACAAATGTTTTTGTCCTCACCGAAGTTTTTGAGATTGAATTCAAACTAGGCAAACACGCCAATCCCAAGCTGCGCGCTTTTCATCTGCCCGGTAGTTGGCTTAACACCATCCTGCCGATGCCGCCTAAAGGTGAACGCCACAATCCGTTTCTACTACCGTATCCTTGTGCCATCAATTACGTCGTGGATGTGGACAATCGCGGCATCAACCGTTTGCGATTAAGCCAGCCTCGCACTGACATCAGCACCGATTTTGCCATTGTCAGCCGCACCGATAGAGTTGGCTTTGGCCATTTTACTATGCGCCTCGCCCTGCAAACGAAGGCCGCCGCCGTGACTCCAGAATTGATTGAAGAACACATGGACTTTGTAGAAAAAATGGCAAATACTTGCAACCGTGTTTTAAATCTTGCGCCCGGTTATTCACGTCCAATTTCGCCATCAGGTTTTGGTGAATTGCCCACAATTATCAAACCTAAACCACCATTTACCCCGGAAAGCAAAAAGCCCGCCGAAGCCATTTCTCCCGTCATTCGCAAATATAGTTTCATAGACAAAATCCGTCGGCATTGGAGAATCTTCTGGATTGTTCTCGTTGTGCTTTTTTGGGTAATCGGTTCGATGCTAAAAGGTTGTTCACATTGACCGGAATTGATCTAATTTTGAACTCTGAAATTATCCTTAAAATAAATGACCACAGTTTTCAGATAAAGGAGTTATAGATTTTCAGAGGTCCTTGATGGATTTTAACGCGTTCGTATCAGAATTTTATACTTCGCATGGGCCATCAGAATTTGCAAAGGCTTTGAGGTTTTGGGTTCGTATTTATGCCATGCTCAAAGCCGAGTCAGAGCAGCACCTTCCGAAATTCGGCGCAGGTTTTGGCGATGTCAGGCGAATTGAGAATGGCGGAGACGACGCAGATGCGTTTTGCGCCGGCGGACAAAATATCGCCCAGAGTTTGCAGATTGATGCCGCCGATGGCGAACCATGGGATTTGCACGTTTTCATTCGCCCAGCGAACGTATTCGAGCGTCACGGGTTTGGCGGTCGGTTTTGTGCCGGTGGCGAAAATTGGGCCTATGGCGACGTAATCGGCGTTCGCAGTGAGGGCGCGTTGGGCTTGCGTGGGTGCGTGAGTTGAAAGGCCGATTTTCAGTTGAGAGTTTTTAGTTGAGAGTTGAGAGACACTCGTAAATCCGGCGTCGAAAAAATCTTCCTGCCCCAAGTGGCAAAATTCCGCGCCGAGTTCGCGAGCGATTTCCAAATAGTCGTTGATGACGAGGCCGACGTTGGCACGGCGGGTGATGGGTAGAATTTTTTCTGCCATACGCCGGATTTCGTCGGGCGAAGAATTTTTGGCGCGGAGTTGAATCAAATCGCTGCCACCGTCGCAGAGTTGTTGGGCGACAAGTTCGGGCGCACGGCCATGCAAATAAGCCGTGTCCACAAAGGTATAAAGTTTGCAGTCCGTGAGCGGTTTCACCGCGAAAATTTAACAGAAGGAAACGAAGGAAACGGAGAAATAAATTTTTCTTTGTTCTCTCCGTTCGCTCCTGTGAAATTATTTCACCCCGGCGAGATAGCCGAAGCGCGCCTTGAATTGTTCCGGCGTCACGTTGATGACGGCGGCGAGTTTGCCGAGTTGCTTTTCGTTCTCGAAATCTTCGCGCTCCAATCGAATCATGTAGGCGAGCGCGCATTCGTAGGCTTCGCCGTCCACGTTGACTTTGCGGTTTTGCATCCGGCCGGTTTTCGGGTCGAGCATTTTTTCGAAGGGCAACGGATTCATTTTGCCGTCCACGAAGCTGATAATCGCGCCGTATTTTTCGGCTTCGGGCGAAAGGAGAAATTTCACCGCCGCGTAGCCGAGGTCGCGCGTGTATTCGGCGTCGAACGGAATCGGGTCGGCGCAGCGCAATTCGTAGCCGAGGTCTTTGTCAATGAACGTCATTTTGATGCCGAGTTTTTCGAGGCGTTGCGTCAAAAGCTCTTTCATCAAGCGGCCAAATTCGATTTCGCCCAAACGCAAATGGCCGTGGTCGTCGCGGATGACTTTGCCGAACCGCTCGATTTGGCCTTCGGGCAACGCGGCGACAATTCCCTTTTCGCCGAGCGATTCAATCAAGCCTTCGGCGAGCACGACCAATCCGTAATTCGAGCCTTCGGCCTTGCGTTTGATGATGGAGCCGATGATGGTGTCGCAAACTTCGTCCACGGTGACGGGGCGACCACGAAATTCTTCCGAAATGATTGAAAGTGTCGCCGCGCTCGCCTTCGCGATGCCCAGCGCGAGATGTCCCGCCGCGCGTCCCATGCTGATGATGAGATACCAACGCGACGTGGTGCGCGCGTCTTCCATCAGATTGCGGACGAGTTGCACGCCGTAATGCCGCGCGGTCTCGTAACCGAACGTCGGCGTCGAGCCGGGCAACGGCAAATCGTTGTCAATCGTTTTGGGGACGTGCGCGACTTTGATTTTTCCATTGCTGCGCTTGGCGACCACGCTCGCGGAAAACGCCGTGTCATCGCCGCCGATGGTCACGAGCGAAGTGATGCCGAGTTTTTCAAAAACGCCGAAAACATTTTTCATCTGCTCCTCGGATTTCGTCGGATTCGTGCGCGCTGTGCCGAGAATCGAGCCGCCCTTGATGTGAATATCCTTCACGTCGCGGATGGCCAGCGGTTTGATTTGCGTCGTGTCGCCCGCCGCGAGATATTTGAAACCGTCGCGGAAACCGATGACATCAAATCCCTGATTGATGCCTTCAATCGTCGCCGCCGCGATGACGCCGTTCAAGCCGGGCGCGGGACCGCCGCCCACCAAAATTCCAAGTCTGCCTTTGCTCATGTGATGAATTGATGAATTTTGCGTTTCGCCATTTTGACGGAACGTTTCATCAGCCTACGCACAATCCGGGAAAAATTTCAATTCCATTCTTGCCGCGACAAATTCACAATGCGCGAAATGAACCGGGCTGTTTTCCTTGACCGCGACGGGACGATGATTGTCGAAAAAAATTATCTGCACCGTCCCGAAGATGTGGACATTTTTCCGGCAACGCGCGTTGGTTTGAAAAAACTCTGCGCCGCCGGATTCAAATTGTTCATCGTCTCCAATCAATCCGGCGTTGGGCGCGGTTATTTCACGCTTGAGGATGTGGACAAAGTGAATCAGCATTTGTGTGCCGAACTCGCGCGCGCCGGCGTGCGTTTTGAAAATATTTACATCGCACCCGAAGCGCCCGACCAGCCGAGTCGCGGACGCAAACCGTCGCCGCAATTTTTATTCGACGCGCGCGACGAATTTGATTTGGACTTGTCGCAAAGTTTTTTCATCGGCGACAAATTGAGCGACTTGGAATGTGGCTGGAACGCGGGCGTCAAAAAAAGCATTCTTGTCCGCACCGGCTACGGCGCGGAATTGGAACGCGAATTGAAAAACAAATTCGCCGCCAATTTTGGTGAGGCTATTGTCATGGACAATTTGAATGAAGCGGGAAATTGGATTTTGAATTATGGGAGATGAATATATTGCAAATTTAGATGATGATAAAAAGTTGCCGTTAGACAAAATTGCAAACGCACTTTGTTTCACAAATCGTTACGTTCTGGTGGAGTGTTCAATGGGGGCAATAGCTCTCCGTTCTTCTCAGAGAGAATGGCAACCCGGTGATCCTGATTGTTGGCCTGAAGATTTTCGACTTTGTTATGATGATGGCAAATTACTTTTGACGATTCATGGCTCAACGCGGCAGGAACGAACGGAAATTATTCATGACATTCAATCGGTTTTTAACAATCAAAATATATTACTTACTTTTGAAGAGATTTGAAAAATAGATAGCTTATGTGCGGCATCATCGGATACGTCGGCAAAAAATCGGCATCGCCAATCCTGCTCGAAGGATTGCGGCGGCTGGAATATCGCGGCTACGACAGCGCGGGCATCGCCATTTTGCAGGAAGCGGATTTGCTCATCCGCAAAAAAAAGGGAAAAATTGACAGCGGCCTCGCCACCGTTTTGCAAACCAATCCCATCGCCGGAAATCTCGGCATCGGCCACACGCGCTGGGCTACGCACGGAATTCCTTCGGACAAAAATTGCCATCCGCATTTTGACCAATCCGAAAAAATCGCCGTCGTTCACAACGGCGTCATCGAAAATTACGACGCGCTCAAGGAAAAATTGCTGCGCGCCGGCCACAAATTCAAATCCGACACCGACACGGAAGTTTTGGCACATTTGATTGGCGACTTTTATCAAAACCAGCGCATGAAAAATTTGACACAAGCCGTTTCCGACGCACTGCGTGAAGTAATCGGCACTTACGGACTGGCCGTCATTTGCGCGGACGAGCCGGATAAAATTGTCGGCGCGCGCCGTGGCTCGCCGCTGATTATCGGCATCGGCAAAGGTGAAAATTTTTTGGCCAGCGACGCCAACGCCATTGTCGCACACACGAAACGCGTCGTTTATTTGAACGATTACGACGTGGCCACAATTACAGCGGAACGTTTTGACGTTTTGAATCTCGGAACGGAAACCGCAAAAATCCAAATCAGCGAACTGGAATTTTCGCAGGAAGACGCCGTGCGCGGCGAACACGCGCATTTCATGCTCAAGGAAATTTTCGAGCAGCCACGCACGATTGAAAACGCGCTGCGCGGTCGCGTGGATTTGAAAAATGCGACGGCGAAATTCGGCGGCCTGAATTTGAGCGAAAAGGAATTGCGCGAAATTGACCGAATCATCATCGCCGCCAGCGGCACGAGCTGGCACGCGGCGCTCGTCGGCGAGTATTTGATTGAAGAATTCGCGCAGATTCCGGTGGAAGTCGAATTCGCGCACGAATTTTGTTATCGCAACGCGCCGCTCGAAAAAAACACCGTGCTGCTCGTGCTCTCGCAATCCGGCGAAACGGCGGACACGCTCGCCGCGTTGCGCGAGGCCAAACGGCGCGGCCACAAAGCGCTGGCGATTGTCAACGTCGTCGGCAGCACGATTGCGCGCGAAGCCGACGGCGGCATTTACATGCACGCCGGCCCGGAAATTGGCGTCGCCTCGACCAAGGCATTTGTTTCGACGCTGACCGTTTTGACGCTGCTGGCAATTCATCTTGGCCGGATGCGAAATCTTTCCGCGAACCGCGCGACGGAAATTTTGCGCGCACTGGAAAAATTGCCCGAACAAATCGAAAAAATTCTCACGCAAAATGATTCGCTGAAAAAAATCGCGAATAAATACGCGCGCGCCGACGATTTCTTTTTTCTCGGCCGCGGCTACACCTTTCCGATTGCGCTCGAAGGCGCGCTCAAGTTGAAGGAAATTTCCTACATTCACGCCGAAGGTTATTCGGCGGCGGAAATGAAACACGGGCCGATTGCGTTGATTGACAAAAAAACGCCGACGGTTTTTCTCGTGCCGGAAGATGCGATGCGCGAAAAAACGCTGGCAAATCTGGCGATGATTCGCGCGCGCAAAGGTCCCATCATCGCGCTGGCGACAGAAGGCGACGCGCCAATCAAAAGAGTCGCGGACGACGTGATTTATTTGCCGAAAACCATCGAGCCTTTGAATCCGATTCTGGCGAGCGTGCCGTTGCAATTGTTCGCCTATCACATCGCCGTCGCGCGCGGCTGCGACGTGGACAAGCCGCGTAATTTAGCGAAGAGTGTGACGGTGGAATAATTATTTCTTCCGCACGTAATCTATGGCTTAATTAAGCCCCGTGAAAGTCATTGGAATTATTCCCGCGCGATTTGCCTCAACGCGATTTCCCGGCAAACCGCTCGCGCTCATCGCGGGCAAGCCGCTCATCCAGCGCGTCGTCGAGCAATGCCAAAAAGCCAAGTCGCTTTCGGAAATTATCGTGGCGACAGATGACGAACGGATTTTCAACGCGGCGAAAAAATTTTGCCGAACGGAAATGACGGCGGCAAATCATCCAAGTGGTTCAGATCGGATTGCCGAAGTTGCCGAAAAAAATATGTGCGATGCTGTTGTGAACATTCAAGGCGACGAGTCACTGATTGAGCCAAGCGTGATTGATTCCGTCGCAAATGCGTTGGCCGATTGCGAAATATCCACTGCCGTGACGCGAATCAAAAATATTTCCGAACTGGACAATCCAAACATCGTGAAAGTGGTTGTCAATGCCGCCGGTCGCGCGTTATATTTTTCGCGGCGTACGATTCCGTATCTGCGCGAGGCCGCCAGTCGTTCGATGAATGAACAGTTGGCGGCGTTTCCTTTTTTGAAACACCTCGGCATTTACGGTTACCGGCGCGAAACGCTGTTGCGGCTGGTGAAGTTTCCTGTGTCGCCGCTCGAAAACGCGGAAAAGCTGGAGCAATTGCGCGCGCTGGAAAACGGCATTCAAATCGCCGTCGTCAAAACAGATTACGACAGCGTGGGTGTGGATGCGCCGGAAGATGTGGCGCGAGTTGAGAAGATTTTGAACCACGGATAAACACAGATGGACACGGATTAACACGGATAAAAATCAAAAACCTTTTGACGCGAATTCCGCCAATTAACGCAAATGAAAATCAATTAGCGAAAATTTGCGAAATTCGCGTCAAACAAAATCCGTGTTCATCTGTGTTTATCCGTGGTTGAAAACAATTTTAATTTGAAATGAAATTTATTTTTGTAACCGGCGGCGTGGTGAGTTCGTTGGGCAAAGGTCTGACGGCTGCCGCGCTTGGCACGTTGCTCGAAAATCGCGGCCTCAAAGTCGCGCTGCAAAAGTTCGACCCGTATCTCAACGTGGACCCGGGCACGATGAATCCGTATCAGCACGGCGAAGTTTATGTGCTGGACGACGGTGCGGAGACCGACCTCGATCTCGGTCATTACGAGCGGTTCACCAGCACGAAACTGTCGCGCATGAACAATCTCACGAGCGGCCAGGTTTATCAGACGGTGCTCAACAACGAACGCGAGGGAAAATATCTTGGCAAAACGGTGCAGGTGATTCCGCACGTCACCGACGAAATCAAAAATCGAATTCATCTGCTCGCCGAAAAAACGAAGGCCGACGTCATCATCACCGAAATCGGCGGCACGACCGGCGACATCGAAGGCTTGCCGTTTCTCGAAGCCATTCGCGAATTTGTTTTGGAAGCCGGACGCAACAATGCGATTTTTTTGCACGTCACTTATGTGCCGTTCATCAAAGCCGCCGGCGAATTGAAAACGAAGCCGACGCAGCAATCCGTCGCCAAGTTGCGCGAAATCGGCATCATGCCGCACATTTTGATTTGTCGTTGTGAAAAGCCGCTGGACAAGGAATTGCGCGAAAAAATTTCGTTGTTTTGCAACGTGCCCGTCGAAGCCGTCATCGAGGAAAAGGACGTTGACCATTCCATTTACGAAGTGCCACTGATGCTGCAACGCGAGCGGCTCGACGACATCGTCTGCCAATTGTTGCAACTCGAAACGCCGACGCCAAACATGGCGCATTGGCAGGAAATCATCCGCAAACTCATCGCGCCGCAACATCGCGTGCGCGTCGGCGTCGTCGGCAAATACATCGGTTTGCAGGACGCATACAAATCCGTGTATGAAGCGACGATTCACGGCGGCATCGCGAACGATTGCGGCGTGGAAATCGTGCAGGTGGACGCCGAGGAAATCGAAAAAGACGGCGCGGAAAAAAAATTGCGTGGGCTTGGCGGAATTTTAGTGCCCGGTGGATTCGGCGAACGCGGCGTGGAAGGAAAAATTCTCGCCGCCCAATACGCCCGCGAAAATAAAATTCCTTATCTCGGCCTTTGCCTCGGAATGCAAATCGCGACGATTGAATTTGCGCGTAATGTTTTGAAAATGTCCAAAGCCCATTCGACCGAATTTGATTTGAACACGCCGCATCCGGTCATCGCGATGCTCGACGAACAAAAGCGCGTCACAAAAAAAGGCGGCACGATGCGGCTGGGCGCGCAATCGTGTCAATTGACGCTCGGAACGAAAGCGGCGGAACTTTACGGCGCATTTATCATCAGCGAACGCCATCGCCACCGCTACGAATTCAACAACGCCTATCGCGAAAAATTTGAAAAGGCCGGATTCATTTTCAGCGGCAATTCTGCAGACGGCAAACTGGTTGAAATCATTGAATTGAAAGACCATCCGTTTTTTGTGGCGAGCCAGTTTCATCCTGAATTTTTGAGCAAACCGCACCAGCCGCACCCGCTGTTCAAAGGCTTCATCGCCGCCGCGCACGAATATATCCATCGCAAGCCGCTGTGAATTTTCTCGCCGACATCCACCATGAAGCCGCGCAACGAAAACTGCGGTATCTGGTGATTGGCGGACTGGCGGTGAATTATTACGGTTATTCGCGCGACACCGCCGACTTGGATTTTTTCATCAGTCAAAGTGAACGCGCTGAATGGATGAAAATGCTCGCGGATTTTGGGTATGCAGGTTATCACGACGGCGGCAATTTTATCCAATATGCCGCGCTGGATCAAAATGCGTGGCCGGTGGATTTGATGCTGGTTCAGGAAAAAACATTTGCGCCGATTTTTGACGCGAGTTGCGCCGCAGAATTTTTTGGAATTGAAACCAAAGTTCCGTCGCTGGAACACCTGATTGCCCTGAAATTGCACGCCTTAAAAAACACGCGGATGAACCGCTTCCTGAAAGATTTTTTGGACGTGGAAAATTTGATTTTTATCAACCAACTTGATATAAAATCGCCAAAAATGCGCGATTTGTTCGACAAATACGGCACGCAAGATTTGTATGAAAAAATATCCCGTTCACTCACCGACGGTTGACCAACTGCGCGATGCGCCGCTGGAATTTCCTGTTGCGCCGGATTTTGTTTCGCGTCCGCCACGAGTCGAGTTGCAAGCCATGCTCAAACGGATTGAACAAAATATGCCGTGGCGAAATCGTCGTCCCGGTGAAGCGGAGCGCCGGCTGGCGGAAAAAATTCCGGTCGAATTTGTGCTTTAATTCGGTGACTTACTCCGAAGCCATTCAATTTCTTTACAGCTTGCGTTTATTTGGCGCGAAGTTTGGATTGGAAAACACGTTCAGACTCGTCGCGCTCGCGGGCAATCCGCAGGAAAAATTGCGCTTCATCCACGTCGCTGGCACGAACGGCAAAGGTTCGACGTGCGCGATGCTCGAAAGTATTTATCGCGCCGCCGGATTGCGCATCGGACTTTTCACCTCGCCGCATTTGGTTTCTTTTCGTGAACGAATTCAAGTCAATCGCCAGTTGATTTCGGAAAAGGATGTCATGCGGCTGGTTGAAAAATTGCGCGGCCTTCAAAGTAGAGCAGGCTTCCAGCCTGCTCCCGACAGGCAAGATGCCTGTCCTACTTTCTTTGAATTCGTCACCGTCATGGCCTTGAAATTTTTCGCCGAACAAAAATGCGATTTGGTGATTTGGGAAACCGGCCTTGGTGGAAGATTGGACGCGACCAACATCGTCACGCCGCTTGCCAGCGTCATCACGAACATTTCCTTTGACCATCAGCAATGGCTCGGCGAGGCGTTGGAAAAAATCGCGTTTGAAAAGGCGGGCATCATCAAGCCGCAAATTCCCGTTGTCACCGCCGTTGATGGACCAGAAGCATCTGCGGTCATTGAAAAAGTTGCGCGTGAAAAAAATGCGCCGCTGACTAAAGTAGGACAGGTTTCCAGCCCGTCTCCATTTGAAAAATCAAAAACAGGCAAGATGCCTGTCCTACGACTATTGGGCGAACACCAAAAGCAAAACGCGGCACTGGCTTTGGAGGTTGTTGACGTTTTACAAAAGCAAATTCCGGTTTCACAAAAACAAATCGAAGCCGGCTTGAAAAATGTGAATTGGCAGGGGCGGTTGCAGTTGATTGAAAAAAACGGACAAAAAATTTTGCTCGACGGTGCGCACAATGTCGCGGGTGCAAAAGTGTTGCGCGAGGCGATTGAAAACCGGGAGGGATGGCGAGCCGCCGTCCCTGACAAATTTAGATCGCCGACACGGCGACCCTCCCAAATTACATTGATTCTGGGAATTCTTCAGGACAAAGATTGGCGGCGCATTTGTGAAATTCTCGCGCCGCTGGCGGAACAAATTTTTTGCGCCCCCGTTGCAAGCGAACGCGCGGCGAATCCAGACGAATTGGCGGAAGCCTGCCGCCAGATCAATCCACGCGCAGAAATTTTTGCGTGCAGTTCGTTGGCGGAAGCAATGCAAAAAATCTCTGCCGAAAATTTTATCATCGTCACCGGCTCGCTTTATCTCGTCGGCGAGGCGTTGGAAATACTTGGCCTTTCGCCGGCGGGTGAAAGCGAGCGCGCATTGAATGAGTGGGGAACGAAACCGGAAATTTTGAAATAAGCTGCGGGCACTTTCGCGCAAAGCCGCGCTTATACTTGATTAAGTTTATTGACGCTGGCCAGAGGTCATTACTAGATTTAATGAGTATGGCCTACGCAGACACGCTTCCCAAACAACGTCCGTTCGGCGTCACGTCGCGTCCCGACAACTGGTGGCTGCAGCCGCTCGCGGTTTTTCTCGGCTTCTCCGCGTTCATCGTTTATTCGACGTGGGCGGCGTTTCATCCGCTTTATCACGGCAACTGCGCCTACTGGTTCGGCGGCAACGGCGCGAATTATCTCTCGCCGTTTTTCTCGCCGGAAATCTTCGGCTACTCGCCGCACGCACTGCTGGGCGGCAAACCGAGTTGGTGGCCGTCGTTCCTGATTTTTTCGCCCGCGTTTTTGGTGCTGTGGGCGCCGGGCGGATTTCGTTTCACCTGCTACTATTATCGCGGCGCGTATTACAAGGCGTTCTGGGCCGACCCGTTGAACTGCGCCGTGGGCGAGCCGCGCAAAATTTATTGGGGCGAACGGTATTTGCCGCTGATCCTGCAGAACATTCATCGTTACTTTTTTTATCTCGCCGCGCTGTTCATCGTGCTGCTCGCGCATGACGCGTGGAAGGCGATGTGGTTTACGGACATGACCGGCGTGAAACATTTCGGCGTCGGCGTGGGCACGATTGTGCTGACGTTGAACGCGATTTTTCTCGCGCTTTACACGTTCGGCTGTCACTCGCTGCGGCATCTCATCGGCGGCTTTTTGGATTCCAAATCGAAAGCGCCGTCGTGCGCGAAGGCTTACAACTGCGTCAGTTGCCTGAACAAAAAGCACATGAATTGGGCGTGGGTGAGTTTGTTCTGGGTCGGGTTCACGGACGTTTATGTGCGGCTGTGCGCGATGGGGATTTGGCACGATTGGAGAATTTTTTGACAAAACAAAACGTAATGCGTTGAAGAGATAAAGCGTTGAAGCGGAAGAAATTTGTGCGAGTAAAACACTTTAACCCTTTATCGCTTCAACGAAAATTAAATGGCTAACAATTACGAAATTCACGAATACGACGTGCTCGTCATCGGCGCGGGCGGCGCGGGGTTACGCGCGGCGATTGAAGCGTCGGCGGCGGGCGTCAAAGTCGGGCTGATTTGCAAATCGCTGCTCGGCAAAGCGCACACCGTCATGGCCGAAGGCGGCATGGCGGCGGCGATGGGCAACGTGGACGACCGCGACAACTGGAAGGTCCATTTCGCCGACACGATGCGTGGCGGGCAATACGTCAACAACTGGCGCATGGCCGAATTGCACGCGAAGGAAGCGCCCGCGCGCGTTCACGAACTCGAAGCGTGGGGCGCGGTGTTCGACCGCACGAAGGACGGCAAAATTTTGCAGCGCAATTTCGGCGGACATCGTTATCCGCGTTTGGCACACGTCGGCGACCGCACGGGACTCGAATTGATTCGCACGTTGCAAGACCACGGCATTCATCAAGGCATTGCCGTTCATATGGAGCAGACGATTGTCACGCTGCTCAAAGACGGCAATCGCGTCATCGGCGCATTCGGTTACGACCGCGAGCGCGGACGGTTTCGGATTTTCAAGGCGAAAGCCGTTGTGCTGGCGACGGGCGGGCTTGGCCGCGCTTACAAAATCACGAGTAATTCGTGGGAATGCACCGGCGACGGCATGGCGCTGGCGTATGACGCGGGCGCGGAATTGATGGATTTGGAATTCATTCAATTTCATCCGACGGGCATGGTCTGGCCGCCGAGCGTCATGGGGATTCTCGTGACCGAAGGCGTGCGCGGCGAAGGCGGTGTGTTGAAAAACAAAGAAGGCCGCCGCTTCATGTTCGACGACATTCCCGACAATTACAAACCGCAGACTTCGACCGACCCCGAAGAAGGCTGGCGTTACACGCAGGGCGACAAAAACGCGAAGCGCCCGCCGGAATTGCTCACGCGCGACCACGTGGCGCGCTGCATCAATCGCGAAGTCAAGGCCGGTCGCGGCAGTCCGCACGGCGGCGTGTTTCTCGACATCGCGTGGATCAAGGAAAAAATTCCGAACGCGGCGGAACACATCAAAAAGAAATTGCCGAGTATGTATCATCAATTCATGCAACTGGCGAATTTGGACATCACGAAAGAACCGATGGAAGTCGGTCCCACGACGCATTACGTCATGGGCGGCATCCGCGTGAACGGCGACACGCAGGCAACGAATGTTCCTGGACTTTTTGCCGTGGGCGAGTGTGCCGCCGGTTTGCATGGTGCGAATCGTCTCGGCGGCAATTCGCTGTCCGACCTCATCGTTTTCGGCAAACGCGCGGGTGAATTTGCCGCGAAATTTGCGAAGGAAAATCCCGCCGGACAAATCAACGAAGCGCAAGTCGAAGCCGCCGCACACGAAACGCTCGAACCGTTTGAACGTGGTGAAAAGTCTGACGGCAGCGCGGAAGGGCCGTATCAAGTGCAACATGATTTGCAAGTGATGATGCAGGATTTGGTCGGCATCGTGCGCCGCGAAGAAGAAATGAAACGCGCGCTCGACGGCCTTGAAAAATTAAAACAACGCGCGGCGAAAGTCGCCGTTTATGGCCACCGCGAATACAATCCCGGCTGGCACACGACGATTGATTTGAAAAATTTGCTGACGGTGAGCGAGGCCATCGCGCGCTCGGCGATTGACCGCAAGGAAAGTCGCGGCGGCCATTTCCGCGAAGATTTTCCGAACAAAGATCCCGAAGCGCAAAAATACAACACCGTGTTGAGCAAGAACGCGGACGGCTCGATGAATTTGCGGCGCGAACCGATTCCGCCAATGCCGGAAGAATTGAAAAAAATCATCGCGGAAATGACGAACTAAACCCATTCACACGATGAACCAGCAAGTCACTTTCAGAATTTGGCGCGGCGACGCGAACGGCGGCAAGCTCGTGGATTACACCACGGAAATTTCCGAAGGCATGGTCGTGCTCGACGTCGTCCACAAAATTCAGGCGACGCAGGCGAACGACCTCGCGTGCCGCTGGAATTGCAAAGCCGGCAAATGCGGCTCCTGCTCGGCGGAAATCAATGGCATCCCGAAACTCATGTGCATGACGCGCATGGACACGATTGACACCAGCAAGCCCATCACGATTGAGCCGATGCGCGCGTTTCCGAGCATCCGCGATTTGGCGACGGACGTTTCCTGGAACTTTCGCGTTAAGCAAAAAATCAAAAAATTCAAGCCGCGCGCGCCGGACGCGCCGGACGGCACGTGGCGGATGCAGCAGGAAGACGTTGACCGCGTGCAGGAATTCCGCAAGTGCATCGAATGTTTTCTCTGTCAGGATGTTTGCCACATTTTGCGCGACCACCACAAACACGACGAATTCATCGGCCCGCGATTTCTCGTCTATACCGCCGCGCTGGAAATGCACCCGCTCGACACGGAAGACCGTTTGCCGGAATTGAAGCAGGCGCACAGCATCGGTTTCTGCAACATCACCAAATGCTGCACGAAAGTTTGCCCCGAACACATCACTATTACCGACAACGCTATTATTCCGCTCAAAGAACGCGTCGTGGACGAATACTACGACCCGTTTGGCTGGCTCTGGAAAAAAATCCGTCCGCAAGGCTAGGATTTCTGCTGAAATCACTTTAGCCCCTTGATTAAATTGTCCGCGTTCGATTTGGAAAAATCGTAAACTTTACGGCATACTTTCTCCAACATTGAAAGCCGCGTCATCAAACGATTTGAAAAAAAATTCCTGGCGCTGGCGGGACGGCGAAGCCGCGCCCCGAACATTTGCCGCGTTGTTCGGTGCGTTGCTTGGGCTGGCGCTGCTGAAATTCGGCAATCCCATCATTCTGGAAAAATTCGTCACGCCGCCGACCAATTTTTACGACTGGATGATTAGTCCATGGTCGCTGGCCATCGGTTATTGGTTGCTCGTGCCGGTCGCAATCATCGGATTTTTCATTGCGCGCTGGAAAATCAACGCGCCGAAATGGTTGCTGGCCTTGCCCGCAATTTGGCTTGGCTGGCAATTTGTTTCGGCGACGGCAACCGTTGACGCTTCGTTGACGAGGACGGTGCTCGTGCATTTCACGACGTGCGTCGTTTGTTTTTATCTGGGATATTTTTCATTGAACCGACTCAAAGAACATCGTCCCTTTTGGCTTGGCGTTTTGGGCGCGTTCATTGTCGTGCTGGCCGTTGGACTGCGACAACATTTCGGCGGACTGGCCGAATCGCGCGAGTATTTTTTGACCTATATTTATCCGCAATTGAAAAATGTCGCGCCGGACTTTCAAAAAAAAATGGCCAGCGACCGGATATTTTCGACGTTGTTTTATCCCAACAACTTGGCTGGAATTTTATTACTTCTGCTGCCGACGACGCTGGTTATTTTTTGGAAAAATGAAGATTGGCCAACTGCCGTTCGCCGAACAATCGTTGGAATCACTGGCGTGGCGGCTTTGGGCTGCCTGTTTTGGTCCGGTTCAAAAGGCGGCTGGCTGCTGATGTTGGTTCTGGGATTGATTGCCTTGCTGCAATTGCCGTTTCAAAAGAAAATCAAGTTCGCTTTGCTCGCTGCGATGTTGATTCTCGGCCTTGCCGGATTTGTGTTGAAGTATTCGGCTTATTTTGAAAAGGGTGCGACCAGCGTTGGCGCGCGATTTGATTATTGGCGCGCCGCCGTCGAAACTGTTGAGGCCAATCCCGTGCTTGGTAGCGGGCCGGGAACTTTTGGGATCGTCTATGCAAAAATAAAACGACCGGAATCCGAAATGTCCCGCATGACCCACAACGATTACCTCGAACAGGCTTCGGATTCGGGATTGCCCGGTTTTGTCGTTTATTTTTCGTTTTTTGGCTGGGCCTTGATTTGGAGCTGGCGAAAACTCGCGGCAAATCCAAACCCGCGATTGTTTGCCGTTTGGCTGGGATTGCTCGGCTGGAGTTTGCAAGAGTTGTTTGAATTCGGACTTTACATTCCCGCAACGGCTTGGATTGCTTTTGCGCTATTGGGCTGGCTGTTAAATCGGGTGGGAAATGAGTTCGACAAAAAAATCCCGGCGCGTTAATTTGGCGCAATCAAAAATGAAAATCCTTTTTCTCAATGGGCCGAATTTGAATTTGCTTGGCCAGCGCGAGCCGGAGATTTACGGAACGAGCACTTTGGCGGACATCGAAAAGCAAGTGCGCGAGCGCGCCGCCAAATTGGACGCGGAAATTGATTTCCGCCAGTCCAATTCTGAAAGTCAGTTGGTGGAATGGATTCAGCAGGCCAAAAACAAATTTGACGCCATCGTCATCAACGCGGCGGCTTACACGCACACCAGCGTCGCGCTGCGGGACGCCATCGCGTTTGCGAGCGTGCCGACGATTGAGATTCATCTCTCGAACATTTACGCGCGGGAAGAGTTTCGCCATAAGTCACTGATTGCGCCAGTTTGTCGTGGTCAAATTTCCGGTTTCGGTAAAAAATCTTATATTTTGGCTCTGGAAGCCTGCATTGACGTTAACGTTTGAGATTTTTGGCTGATTTTTAGCAACCAATTGGTGCTTGACGCCATTTCCGTTTACGAATAGGATTTCAGCCAGTTCATAATTTGAATGAAGCTTTTTGGGTAACTGCGGTCACTTTAACGACTAAACGGACTAAAAAATCGTGGAAATCAAAGATATTAAGGCAATAATTGATTTAATGAAGAAAAACTCCATTACGGAGTTTGAATTGGAGCGGCAGGATTCCAAAATCAGATTGAAACGTGGATTGAATGGAGGCGGCGCTGCCATTTCGCAAGAAGAAAACAGCCCTGTGGTTTCTTTGCCTCTCCAACCGGCAATTTCAGTTCCTGTGGCGACGGCTCCATTGCTCGCAACGACGGGTGAGATTGAGATTAAATCGCCGATGATTGGAACTTTTTATCGCGCACCGTCGCCTGAAGCCGCGAGCTACGTTGAAGTTGGCGCGGAAATAAATGCTGAAACGGTGGTCTGCATCGTCGAAGCGATGAAGGTGATGAACGAAATCAAGGCTGAGGTGAAAGGAGTCATCACGCAAGTCTTGGTTGAAAATGCCAAGCCGGTGGAATTCGGCCAGCCTTTGTTCAGAGTGCGTCCGGCTTGATTTGCGCGGATTGCAGGCGTTTTTTTGTTTTCATAAAAAATCCATGTTTGAAAAAATTTTGGTGGCCAATCGCGGTGAAATTGCCGTTCGGATCATCCGCGCTTGCAAGGAATTGAATGTCCGCACGGTGGCGGTTTATTCCGAAGCAGATGTCAATTCCATGCATGTTCAATTAGCGGATGAAGCCATCTGTATTGGCAAAGCGCCAGCTTCGGAAAGCTATTTGCGTATTGATCGAATCATTAGCGCGGCGGAAGTGGCGGACGTGGACGCGATTCATCCGGGTTACGGTTTTCTTTCCGAAAACGCTCATTTTGCTGAAGTCTGTGAAAGTTGCAATATCCGGTTTATCGGTCCAAGTCCGAGAGCGATGAATTCGCTTGAAGACAAGGCCGTCAGCCGCGCGCTGGCGAAAAAGGCCGGCGTGCCAGTTCCGCCGGGTTCGGAAGGCGTGGTTGAAAAAGAACAGGATGCTTTGGCCATCGCCAAGCGCATCGGTTATCCGGTGATGATTAAAGCTGTGGCAGGTGGTGGCGGACGCGGGATGCGCGTGGCGCACAATGACCCTTCGCTGATCAAAGGTTATCACACGGCGCGTTCGGAAGCGGAAAAGGCTTTTGGTAATTCTGGCGTCTATATCGAAAAATTCATAGAGAACCCGCATCACATTGAAATTCAGATTCTCGGCGACCACAAAGGCCGTGTGATTCATTTGGGCGAACGCGATTGCTCGGTTCAACGGCGTAATCAGAAATTGATTGAAGAATCGCCGTCGCCGCTGCTCGAACATAAATTTCGCAAGTTGCGCGATAAAATCGGCAAGGCGGCGGTAAAAATCGCCGAGAGCGCGCATTACACCAACGCGGGCACGGTTGAATTCATTGTGGATAATCACGGCAATTTTTATTTCCTTGAAGTCAACAAACGCATTCAAGTCGAGCATCCCGTGACCGAGGAAGTCACCGGCATTGACCTTGTGCGCTATCAAATCCTGCTGGCGATGGGTGAACCGCTGCAACATTCGCAAAGCGATATTCAAATCAAAGGCCATGCGATTGAGTGTCGCATCAACGCCGAAGACCCGTTTGATGAATTTCGTCCCAGTCCCGGACGGGTGGAAATGTATTATCAACCCGGCGGACGCGGTGTGCGCGTGGACACGCACGCTTACGCGGGTTACACGATTCCGCCGACATACGATTCAATGATCGGCAAACTCATTGCCACCGGCAAAGACCGGCGCGAAGCGATTGACCGCATGAGCTGCGCGTTGGGCGAATACATGATTACCGGCATTAAAACAACCATTTCCTTTCAACAGGCCATCATGCAGGACCCGAATTTCCGGCGCGGCGTTTATTCCACCGGCTTTGTTGAGCAATTGCTGGGTGGCGCGCGGCGCGAATTGATTGAAGAAAGAACGTGATTCGGGGGCATTTGGTTTCAACTCCTGTAAAATTTTTATTTTAGTTTGACACATTCCAAAGACCGTTTATCTTTTTTGAAGTCTAAAAGTTATGGCTGATATTCCTCCGATTACTCCCGGTATGCCTGCGGGCGCTGTGCCGCCCAAAAAGGAAACCGGCAAGGTTCAACCTAAAAAAGAAACCGTTCGCATCAATTTGCCGCCGAAACCGTCGGCGGCGCCAACCATCAAATTGCCGACACTGCCGCCCGGTGGCCCAACTGGCGCGCCGAGTGCGATGCCGGCTCCTGCTGCCGCTGCTCCCGCCGCGCCACGCGCTGCTGCCCCGGTGGCGCAATCGCGTCCCGCATCGGTTGTTCAGCGCGCCGCGCCGGTGAGCGCGCCGACCATTAGCCCTTTGGATAAAATGCTCGTTTTTGCCGCCGCGATTGCAGGGCTGTTCGCCGTCGGCAGCGTATTGTATCTTTGGCTGGGAATTTCCATTGGAGAGTAACAAAGTTTTAATTTTCACGTTGAAACATCCTTAAAGTCGTATGGCCTCACCACTGATTGTCACACTCACGCAAGAAAATTTTGCGCAACAAGTTTTGCAATCGCCCGTTCCCGTGCTGGTGGATTTCTGGGCGGAATGGTGCGGCCCCTGCAAAATGATCGCGCCATTGCTGGATGAATTGGCCGACGAATACGATGGCCGGGTGAAAATCGGCAAAGTCAACAGTGACGAAAATCAGGCATTGGCCGCCGAATACGGCATCCGTGCCATCCCCACGCTGTTGCTGTTCAACAAAGGCCAGATTACTGATCAAATCGTCGGCGCGCGCAGCAAGCGCGACCTTAAAACTAGCCTCGACCGCGTTGCGGTCTGACGCGCGGCGTTATGCCGTTCATCGTTTCGCCCCGGCAATTCACCCAACGCGCGGAATTTTACCGGCAACTGGCGCAACTCACCACTGCCGGCATCGGCGTCACGCCCGCGCTGGAACAATTGAAAAATCATCCGCCAGCGCATTCCTATCGCGCGCCCATCCAAAGAATTCTGGAAAAACTGACGCAAGGCCAAACTCTTTCTGAAAGTTTGCAACACGACCGTTGGCTGCCGGATTTTGATGTAATCCTGATTGAAGCCGGTGAGCGCAGCGGACGTTTGGATTCCTGTTTTCGGATGCTTGCGGATTATTACAACCAGCGCGCCAGCCTTACCAAACAAATCATTTCCCGGCTTATTTATCCCGCGTTCCTGATTCACTTCGCCGCATTTGTTTTTCTCATCGTTTTGCCGTTCGCCGGTTCTCAATTTCAAGCCAGCCTGCCGCTGCTGTTTCTCAAAGCGGTGTTGATGCTCCTGCCGATTTACCTGTTCGTCGGATTGATTATTTTCGTGAGCCAAAGCAAACACGGCGAAAAATGGCGCGCCGTCATGGAAACCGTTTTATATCCCGTGCCCATGCTCGGTTCCGGTCGTCGTGCTCTGGCGTTGGCGCGCCTGTCTGCCGTTTTGGAAGCGCTCATCAGTGCAGGCGTGAACATCATCGAAGCCTGGAATTTCGCCGCGATTGCCAGCAATTCACCCGCGTTGCACCGCACCATTTCAGGATGGAAATCAAGCCTTGCCGCCGGACGGACGCCCGCTGAACTCGTCCGTTCGTCATCTATTTTTCCTACGACGTTTGCCAATCTCTATCACAGCGGCGAAGTCAGCGGTAAACTGGACGAAAGCCTGCACCGACTTCACATTTACTATGCGGAAGAGGGCAGCTACAAAATCCAGACCATGGCGCAATGGACGACTTATACGATTTATCTGCTCGCCGTATTGATCATCGCCTACAAAATCATCCAATTTTACACAGGCTATTTCAATCAGGTCTCAAATGTCATGAACGGATTCTGATTCCGCTTTGCCGTTTTTCGTTTCGCGGCTAATTTCTTCGCGTGACTCTGAACGAAATTTTATCGAACGAAGAACTGCGCCAACGCGAATTTCCTGTTGCTCGCGAAAAAATTTTTCTCGCACACGCTGGTGTTTGCCCGCTGCCGCGCCGCGTGGCTGCCGCAATTTCCGAATGTGCGGCACAATCCACGCTCGGCGACCAGGAAGCATTCATGCTCCATCGTCTGAGCGACGCGCGAAAACTGGGCGCGCGACTTTTGAATTGCCAGCCGGAAGAAATCGCGCTCGTCGGACCGACCTCGCTCGCGTTGTGTTACGTCGCCGCCGGATTGAATTTTCGCCGCGGCGACAACATCCTCATTTATCATGACGATTATCCGTCCAACGTTTATCCGTGGATGGCGCTCGCCGAAAAGGGCGTTGAAGTCCGATTGCTCAACACGCGCAATCTCGGCGTGATTCGTCCAAAGGACGTGATGGGGCAAATTGACGAAAACACAAAACTCGTCGCGCTCGCGTCCTGCCATTTCATCAGCGGATTTCGGATTGAAATTGACGCCATTGGAAAATTTCTGCGCGAGCGCGGGATTCTTTTTTGCCTCGACGCGATTCAAACGCTCGGCGCATTTCCCACGACCGTCGAACACGTTGATTTTCTGGCCGCCGATGCGCACAAATGGCTGCTCGGCCCGTGCGCGTCGGGAATTTTTTACGTCCGGCGCGAACTTCAGGAAAAACTGAATCCACCGATTTACGGCTGGCACAACGTGCGGAATCCGAACTTCGTCGCGCAGGAACAAATTGTTTTTCAAAAAGACGCGCGGAAATTTGAAGTGGGCACACAAAATCTGCTCGGCCTCGTCGGTTTGATTGCGGCAATGGAGTTGACGCTGGAAATCGGCTTGGAAAACATTGCCGCCGAATTGCTTCGCAAACGCGCGTGGCTCGCGCCCGCGTTGCAGGCAAAAGGATTCAAGATTTTGAATTCCGACGCGAAACCCGAAAACACCAGTGGCATCGTTTCCTTTTATCAGGATGGAAAAGATTTGTCCGAATCGCACCAGAAACTTTCGGCGGCAAATGTAGTGTCGTCATTGCGGACGAATCGCCCCGGCCAAAATTTCATCCGCCTTTCGCCGCATTTTTACAATACAGACGCGGAATTGCAGCGGGTATTGGAATTGTTGTAAAATCAGATTCGATATTCACCAATTGAAACCTGAAATTGAATCATGGCCTTTTTTCTCACGAACTTTGTCGTATTGGTCTTTGCCATTTCCGGTTTCTGGTGGTTGAGCGGCTACGATTCGCGGTTGACGGGCGAGTATGAAAAAGCCGACCGCACGCGCCGGATGATTCGTTGCGGCATCACGCTCTTGCTGATTGAACCGGCCTTTTGGTGCTTGTGGCAATACGCGCAACACGATGACCGGGCGGCAGGAATGGCGTATATCATGTTCACTTTGCCGCTGGCGTTCATCTGGGTCGGCTGCCTTTCCGAAATGTTCGCGCACGGATTCCATTGGCTGATTGACCCGGAAGACAAACGGGAATTTGACGCCCACAAACAGATTCGCGATTTGGACACGCTCGCCGCTTTGGTCAGAAATGGCCGCAAGGAAGAAGCCATAAAATTGTGCCGCGCGCTCAAGGAATCCGGCGACGCCAGCGCGACGGCGATGGACGTGATGCTGGAACGTCTGGGCGTTTCGCAAAATCAAATTCAGAAACCCAAGCCGTTGATGGAAGCGTCGCGTTTGCGCGAGCAAGGACGTTTCGCGGAAGCCGAATTGATTTTGAATTCGCTGTTGCAGGAAAATCCGGGCAACGTGGACGCGGCGTTGATGTTGATGCGGTTTTACGCGCAGGATTTGAAGCGCGGCGACAAAGCCCATGAAGTTTTGAAATCGTTGAAGCAGCAGCCTTACGTTTCCGCGTCGCATATCGAATTCGCCTCGCGCTCAATCCACGAATGGCGGAATCCGCGCCCGCAAGAGACGGTTGCCGAAACGTTGCCGGAATCGGTTGAAGAATTGCTCGCGCAAGGTTATTTCGGCACGGCCATCGAAGTTCTGGAACAGAAAATCGAATCGCAGCCGGAGGATTTTGATTTGCGCGTGAAGTTGATTGAGATTTACGCCGTTCATTTCAACGATTTTCCAAGCGTGGAAAAAATTCTCCGGCAAATGGAGGCATTTTTCACTCCGGCGCAAATCGAATCAGCCAGAGCCAAATTAAGGGAATTGCGGAACGCCGGTTTGCAACAAAATTATTGATATGTTTTCTATCGTATTAGCTCTTTATGGTCGTGGTGCAAAATTTCTGGATTCATCCATTTCAGATAAAATCATAACTCTAGTAGTTGTATTGGTTATCGTTTTGATTTATTGGCTATGTAAACGCGGAAAATCCGGTTAGATTTCCAGAGTAAAACTGAATCGTTGATTCACAATTCAATTATCAATCGCGGCGGCTGTATTCCTGAATCACCGTGCGCCACCACGGGGCGAGCGATTCGGTCGGGCGCAACCATGATTGCCGGTGCAGCCAGACCATCACGCTTTGGTCGGCCATGACGGAAAGTCTTTCGTCGGCGGTCAATTGGTCCGGCCCCTCGGCCAGCAATTTTTCACCGAGCATCTGAACTTCCCGGCTGCCCGCGCCGAGCCGGGAAAATTGCTCGGCATAAACCGGATTCAATTGTTTTTCGCGCAGGAGCGAAACGTGAATGGCGTTGACATAGGGGTCGAGCGCGGCTTCAGCCAGACCGGCGTGTTTTTGGCGCGGCGAGTTGTCACCGGCGTTTTCGTGAGTTTTCATCCGTTCGCGCAGCGAAATGATTTCCACCGGCGGCTGCGTTTCTTCGGGCGTAAGGAATAGACCAAATTTTCGCGTTTGCCCGCCCAAGCTTTTGCGGCTGGTGAATACGCTCAAGGGAATGGACAAAATCATTCCGGCTAAAACAGGCGTGAACCACCAGAATAAGGCCGGTTCGAGTCGCCACATGAAAGTTCCCCAAACCAAGCCGACCAGCGTGTGTCCCCAATGTCGTCGGACGGCAAATGTCCAGGCGGTTCCGTCGGCGGCGCGTTTTTGTGTCGTCCAGCCGACGCTGATGCCAAACAGATTGGTGATGACAAATCGCGTGTGCCAGAGCATCAGCAACGGCGCGTGCAGCGTGGAAAAAATGGTTTCGCCCGCGACGCTGACGGTTGCCCGCGCCAATCCGCCAAAGGCGCGACGGCGTTTTTCATCGAGCGCAAGGTCAATGAGCGCCAGAAATTTCGGCAGCATCAAAACTACCATGCAAATCATGAAAATCAGAAAGGCGTGCGCCGTGCCGCTCAAATTGATGACGTGCGCGCGCACAGTGATTTCGGAAAGGCCGGTGTAGGCGTGATACCAATAAATCCAGTTGAACACGAGCAGGAACGCGAGCCAAAGCGGGCTGGCCAGATAACCGCAAATGCCGAGAAACAAATGCAGACGGCTCACGCCGCGCAATCCTTTGCCAAACAAAACGAGAGCGTGCTGTAGGTTGCCCTGGCACCAGCGGCGTTCGCGCTGCGCGTTTTCAATCATGTTCTGCGGAATTTCCTCGTAACTGCCTTCGAGGTCGTAGGCGAACCAGACTTCCCAGTTTTCGCGCAACATTAGCGCAGCCTCGACGAAATCGTGACTCAAAATCTGCCCGCCAAACGGTTTGCGGCCGGGCAATTGCGGCAGATCGCAAAATTGCATGAACGGCTCGGTACGAATCAGCGCGTTGTGTCCCCAATAATTTCCTAAATCGAGCGTCCAATAATTTAATCCCGCGATGAAGACCGGCGCGTAAAGGCGATTGGAAAATTGCTGGATGCGACCGAAAAGAGATTCCGAATTGACGATGGCGGGAACGGTTTGAATCAATCCGGTGGTCGGCTGCGCTTCCATCAATTTGACCAAATCCACAAGCGTTTCGCCGCGCATGATGCTGTCGGCGTCGCAAACCATGAAATATCGGTAGCGGCGTCCCCACGCATTGAGAAAATCACGGACGTTGCCGCTCTTGCGCGCTTCGTTGAAAAGCCGGCGGCGATAATAAATTTTGCCCAGCGCATTGAGTTCACGAATCAAATCGAACCAGCGGTGTTCTTCTTCAACCCATTTGTCCGGGTCGGTTGAATCGCTCAAAATAAAAAAATCGAAGTGTTGCAATTGGCCGGTTTTGGCAAGCGATTCGTAGGTCGCGCGCAGACCTTCATAAACGCGCGCGATATTTTCGTTGTAAATCGGAAAAACAATCGCCGCGCTGGTGTCGTCAATCTTTTGATTTTTGAAATCGGCCAGATGCGTGATGCGCTGGCGCGTGCCGAGAATCCGCACGGCGAAACCATACAGGCCGTGCATACAGCCGATGGCGGCGAACGCGAAAAGGATGATGAAAAGAATCAGCAAGACGGTGCGCGAGTTCGACCAGCCGGTGCGCCACAACAAATCGGCGAACAACAAGGAAACCAATCCCGTGAGTACAATGGCGGTGGAATAAAATACGAACAATCTCCAGCCGCGATGAATTCTAGGCGTCGAAACAAATTGGATTTGCGGCGATGAACAGGAAGCCGGCATGGTTCAATGATGCGTGATAATGAAGATTGCCACGAACAACACGATGAACAACGTCCAGACAAAAATCATCTTGAAATAAGGCAGGCGGCCAAGATTCGTCAGCGTGGTGATGGGGCCGAGGTCGAGCGCGCGCGGTGTCATTTGCGAAACCTGAAAATCCGGGCCGGCGCGCAAAAAGGTTTCGCGCATCGCGCCGACAAATTCTTCAGGCCACGGGCCGGGTCGCAAGAATTGTTCCTGCCATTTGCCGGGCATATCCGCCAGCAACAAAGCAAGGCGTCCGCGCGTCGAGACATTCGGGGTGGTTCTTTCCGGCGGTGTCTGCAAAACTTCGCTGAACCATTCGTTGACGTAGCGTTCCATTTCTTCGGCGGCGATTTGCGTGGCGGAATAATTTGGTTCAGCCGGCGCGCGTTGCATCGCGCGTTCAATCACGCGGAGCACAAGCTGGCCAAGTAGGGCTTTGTTGCGGATGCGTAGCGCGTGAAAATAACTTTCAACTTTCGCGTAGGCAGCGTTCCATTCTTCCACAGGCCGACCGGCAAGTTTCTCGGAAGAAGTGGCTAAAACATCCGCGACGTTCACGGGGGACTCCATTGATAAACCCAGGTTTCGCTCACGACATTGGTGCCGCTTTGGAGCGTGCAACGCAAATCCACCGGATTCACGTTGCCGGGATTGGGTTGCATTTTCAGAATCACGCGCCACGTCCCCAAATCTGTGCAGCGGATGACTTGATTGTCCAAAATGGCCGCGTTGGTGCTGCAATTGGAAATGGCTACAGGCGGATTATTTTCAGGAATGGCGTCAAGTTTGGGGCCGTCGAAATCAACGATGATTTGCCGGCAATCTTTGCAACTTGGATCAAGCCCCAAACGCGTGGACACAACGCGATTCTCTGAAAGTTTCCGGTCGGCTTCGCCCGATTGCCAGTAAAGCGTGTAGCTGAACCGAAACGGTTGCAGCGGCGCGGGTTTATTTTTCGGATCCCAAAACGCGACGATATTATCCAATCCCTCGTAGTGCGTGCTTAATTCAACCAAATGCAAATCGCCGTCGCCCCAATTACCGTTCGGCTCGACCCAAACACTGGGTTTCAGTTGCGGAGCATCAAAATTATCCTGATATGCGGCAAATGAACGCTCACGTTGTAACAGTCCAAAACCACGGATGTCCGGCGCGGAAAAAATCTGGTGACGCATCACTACTGGATTGTTGAGCGGACGCCAAAAAATTTCGCCGTTGTTCATGTGGACAAGCAATCCGTCAGTGTCATGAACTTCCGGGCGATAATCATCGAATTTGCGCTCGGTGTTTTTGCCGAACCAGAACATGCTGGTCAACGGCGCGAATCCCAAAGTTTTGATCGCCGCCGCGTTGGTATTAACGATTTGAATGTCCCACGACCGGCGAAGATACAAAATGGCGGTCACATCGGCGACAGTCGCCTCGCCCGGCCGGATGAGAAATTCATACGCGCCGGTGCAACTCACGCTGTCGAGAATTGCAAACAGCCGGATTTCGTCATCGTCACGATGCGGTTTGCCCAACCACCAATCGGTGAAGATTGGAAATTCCTCCGGCCGGTCCGATTCACCGCAATTGATTGCCAGTCCGCGCGCGGATTGCCCGTAACGCTGGTTTTTGGCGACCAACCGGAAATAGCTCGCGCCGAGAAACGCGCCCAATTCGTCCAGTTGATTGGTCCTGTTCAACGCATACAAAATGCGAAAGCCGGCATAACCCGTGTTTGCCGGAATCTGATTCTGAATGTGCAAATTACCGTAATCAAAAAAATCCTGCACAAAACGGATTGGCTGCGTGTGCGCCAGCATGAACTCATTCATGCGCACCGGTTCCTGATACAAATAACCCGGATGAAAAAATTCGATGCGAAAGGGAAGATTATCCTCCGTCCACAGCGCCTTGTCGCGGCGAAATCTTATTTGCCGGTATTTGTCGTAATCCAGATTGTCCTGCTGCAACACCTTCGGCAAATCCGCGCGCGGCGAATGGAACGGCGCGCTCGCCCGCGCCAACGCCAACTGCGACACATAATCCAGATTGATTTCCGTGGATTCCGTTCCGCCATAAACGGTTCCCGTCAGCGCCGTTACAATAATTAGAACTAAACAACTTCGTCGCCACATTTGGTAAATGAGAACTAAATTACGCAAAACATGCAAGTGTCGCGCACTTTTATTTGCAATAATTAAATCTCCTTAATTGATTGTTGCGCAATCGTTTCCGCCAAATCCAGAAATGATTATTTTCCGAGCAAATCCGCGACCATTGCCTTTTCTTCTTTCAATTCATTTTCCGTCGCGGCGATTTTGGTTTTGCTGAATTCGTTGAGCGGAACATTTTGAACGATTTCCCATTGCGCGCCGTTGCTGCGAATTGGATAACTGAAAATCAATCCTTTTTCGATGCCGTAATCGCCGGGCGAACAAACGGCGACGCTGAACCAATCGCCGGATTTCGTCGGCGTTGTCAAATTGCGAACCGTGTCCACAACGGCATTCGCCGCGCTCGCCGCGCTGGAAAGTCCGCGCGCTTTGATGATCGCAGCGCCGCGTTGTTGAATCGTCGTGATAAATTCGCCTTTGAGCCATGCTTCGTCCTTGATGACATTGGGAACGGGCTGGCCGGAAATTTTTGCGTTGAAAAAATCAGGATACATCGTCGCGCTATGATTTCCCCAAATGGCGAGATTGGAAATTGTCGTGTTGTCCACGTTCGCTTTTTTTGCAAGTTGTGTCACGGCGCGATTTTGATCGAGCATCGTCATCGCAAAAAAGCGGTCACTCGGAATTCCTTTGGCATTGTTCATCGCAATCAGCGCGTTCGTGTTGCATGGATTGCCGATGACGAGGACGCGCACGTCGCTCGCGGCATTTTTGGCAATGGCATTGCCCTGGCCGGTGAAAATTTTGCCGTTGATGCCAAGTAAATCTTTGCGTTCCATGCCGGTTTTGCGCGGAACTGCGCCGACGAGCAACGCCCAGTTCACGCCGCGAAAACCTTCATCCAGATTTCCGGTGGGAACAATTCCTTTGAGCAGCGGAAACGCGCAGTCGTCCAATTCCATACAAACCCCACCGAGCGCGGCCTGTGCTTTTTCATCGGGAATTTCGATGAGATGCAAAGTGACGGGCTGTTCCGGCCCGAACATCGCGCCACTGGCGATGCGAAAGAGAAGGGAATATCCGATTTGACCGGCCGCGCCGGTGACGGCCACGCGAATGGGTGCTTTGCTCATAAATTCAGACGGCCAGTATAATTTACACGCGCCATTTCACAAGCATGGAACATTTTTCAAAATTTGTCTTGGCAAAAAAAAAATTCAGCGTAAAACAGAACCGTTCTTTGAAACGGCAAAAGAAATTTTGCCACTGATGCAATCAAATGTCAGGGAATCCGGTGAAAATCCGGAGCGGTTGCGCCACTGTAACGGCTACAAATTCCAAAGCCACCGGCAACGGGAAGGCGGAATGAGGTTGGAAGCCGAAGTCAGGATACCGGTTTGATTGTGCTCGTCGCTGCGAAAGCAGCAACTTCTCCGCAAAGAGAAGGATGAGGCCAGCCGGTCAAACTGTTTTTGGCCGGATTCCTGATTTGCCTTCATTTCTTGATTTGTGGAAGTGAAGGCGTTTTTGTTTTTTGACACGAATTGCACGAATTTTCACGAATGTTGAAAAATCACGCGACCATTCGTGTTAATTCGTGAAATTCGTGTCTTCATTTCCCTCTGGTCTCTCAACCAAAAAACCGTTCGCGTAAAAAAATTTTGCGCGGATAAAAATTGAAAGACTGGAAAATGAAAAAAGTTCGTTTCGCGCTGGCAATTGCCGGCCTGTTTCTTGTTTGCAAATCGGCGTCGGCCATTTCACTGGATGACATTCAACTCTGGACTGGCTCCGGCACCAATCGCGCCGCACTCGTCATTGAATGGAGCGTGCCGGAATCTTTGACCAATTCTTCCGTGCCAGTTCCGATCGCGGACAAAACGCTTGTTTGGGGCTATCGGTTCAATGGCGCAGCCACGGGAACGCAAATGTTGCAAGCAATTTTGGCGGCAGACCCAAAACTTTATGTCGCTGAAGAATTCGGCGATTTCATCGTCGCCGCCGGTTACAATCTCAACGGCAACGGCAACATTGGCATCACCGACGGCACAACCACCAATTTTTTTGCTGGTGGCCTTTTGTCTGACCCAACGGTAAATGTGGATTCCGTGCAGGCGATTAACTCCGGCGATTTATTTTGGAGCGGATTGTATGGCCCGAATTGGGAGACGTGGCGTGAGACAAATGAACTCGGTGGCTTTTACACATCACCGAATCGCGGCACGAATGCATATTGGACGACGACAGACACGGAATACTTCGGCACCGGTTTTCACGGTCAATGGCAATATTCAGGAGGCATAGACGATGCGCCACTTGCCGATGGTTCATGGATTGGTTTAAGCGTCGCCGCCGGTGAATTTGAACCAGACGCCAACGCGCCTTACAATGCGTACAAGCACGCGCCGGTTTCGCCTGATGGCACTTATGTCGCCTACGTTGCCAACACCAACGATTTCGCCGTTCAAGTCCTCAGCTACACCAATCTTTACTACTTGAATGCTCTCGGCCAAACATTCTACTCCAACGCGCTCGCAGTGCTGGGCCAGCCGACGTTGAAATTCAAAAATGGCGCCAGTTTCTTTGGCGATGGAACAATCCACCGCGTCAAAATTGTCGAGCCGGCATTTTGGACCGACCCCACAGGAACGAATGACGTCATCACCAGAATAAACGTCGGCGGCCAAATTACCGTCAACATGGGACGCAAAATTTACCATAATCCAAACAATCCTTATGGCATTGATTTCAATGTCTTTGGCAATTCATTTTATCAGGCAACGGGAGGGGCAGATCCGAAAACCGGCTTGATCAGTGATTCGACGGATGAAGGTAATGTTACGATCAATGGAAGTGCCGGGACTTACGGTCATACCACTATTGTTTCCGTCAGTCAGGACGGCACGAATTGGCTCACCTATCCTTACGTACCAGTTATTGTCCCGGACAACGCCTACCGCTGGGACGACACCAATCATTGCTGGACGGATGAGCAAATGAATGAAACCAAACCGCTCAACCCATCGCTCAATTTTCCGGCTGGCACGACGGTTGCCAACGCGTTGGATCAATTTGTCGGCGCATATGGCGGCACAGGTTATAGCTTGCAAACATTCAACCTTCCGTGGATTCAATACATCCGCATCTGGGCGGGAGCGACCACTAACGATGCGAATTCTTCCGACTACACAGTCATTGATTCGATTGGCGCGGTCAATCCGGTCACCGTTGGCGACGCACTTTCCATCACGCCGGGCAATTTGGTTTCAGGCATCACTAACCTGAATTTTCAAAACCCGGCTGATTTGTGCCAGACTTTGATTTCGCTTAATTTTGATTCCGTCAGCACGAATGCAAAAATCAGCACCGTCAGCCTGCATGAATTTTCTTCGTTCGCGCCGGTCATCGGCAACGTCTCCAGCGCGTATCAACTTCAAACTCGTTCGCTTGCGGATACAAATGCCGTGACACTTCAAGCCGACGTTGGCCTGCGCGTCGGTGACAATTATTCCGGCAACGGAAATGATTTGCGCGTTTTTCAATGGTGTGGCACGAATTGGATTTCACAGCCGTTCACGTTTAATTCAATGAACAATGAAGTTGTCGTCGCGGGCGTGACGAATTTTTCCGCGTTTGTCGTGTCGCAAATCGTTCCGCCAAGTTTGGGCATTCAAACTTTGACAAATGGTTTCGCGTTTCAATTCGCGCCCGTTGCAAACGCTCAAAACATTTTGGAACGCTCGACCGACCTCGTGAATTGGACGCCAATTGCCACAAACACGCCGGCTGATTCGCAATCCATCACGTTGCAGGACACGAATGTGCCGTCAGACAAGGCATTTTATCGCGTGCTTTTGAACGTTCCGTGAAATGCCGCGCAAAAAATTCGCAATGGAAATTCGCCGGCGCGTTCGCACGATGCGGACGCGCCGTGCGAAATTCCGCGTTCACGTTGATTGAATTGCTCGTCGTCATTGCCATCATCGCGATTTTGGCGGCGATGCTTTTGCCCGCATTGGCTCAGGCCAAAGCAAGGGCGAAGAGCCTTCAATGTTTGAGTAATTTGCGACAAATGGTCATCGCCGCGCACGTTTATGTGGATGACAACGCCGATTTCTATCCCATTGCCTACTGGGGTGACGAGGACTCGGCCAATTCTTACTGCTGGGATTTGAGCGTGATTTATGACGACAACGGCAACGCCACCGTCCAGCCAGGCATTTTATGGGAAAGTCAGGGCAACGCCCAAATCCAGCAATGCCCATCATTTGACGGCAGCGCCAACTGGGCCGACAATCCTTACACCGGCTATAATTATAACACCAGCTATATCGGCCATGGCCTGGATGAAGCGATTCAACTACCTGCGAAAACTGCGGACGTTCATCATCCGGCCAAAACGGTGATTTTTGGCGACGGCCAATATGCGGGGGGCGCGAATAAATTTATGCGCGCTCCCTTTCCGAATCCCGGCGACGTGTATTTCGACGGGCGCAATGCCGGCACGCAAGGATTTCGCCATCGAAATCGCAGCAACGCTGCTTTTTGCGATGGTCACGCCGAATCGTTGCGCGATTGCTACACGAATAATTCTGAAAATTCCCTCGTCGCACCCGGCACTGGATTTCTTTCGGTTAGTAATTCCATGTATGACCTTGAATAAGACATTATGAACATACCAAGATTTTTATTTTTGACCGGAATAATTTTTGTCGCAGCTTTGTCGCGATTGATTCCGCATCCGCCGAATTTCAGTCCCATCGCCGCGCTCGCCTTGTTCGGCGGCGCGCAATTTTCCTGCAAATGGATGGCTTTTATCGTGCCGTTGGCCGCCATGTTTTTGAGCGATTTGATTTTGGGATTGCACGCGTTGATTCCAGTCATTTATGGCTGCTTTGCGTTGATCGTCTGCCTCGGTTTTTGGCTGCGCCGAAATCAAAATATCTGCCGCATCGGCGGCGCGGCAATAATTGGCGCGATTTTGTTTTTCGTCGTGACCAATTTCGGGGTTTGGGCAATCGGCTCATACTATCCGAAGACCGGAAACGGACTACTCACTTGTTACATCGAAGCTATTCCATTTTTCTGGAACACGTTGACCAGCGATTTATTTTATTCCGCAATCCTTTTCGGCGCATTGCGCGCGGCGGAATGGCGCTGGCCGATTATGCGACCGGCTTTGGCCGCAAACTGAAATGGAGTCCTCATCGGCAGAGCAGATTGATGCCGGACGATGCCCGCTCTGTGGCAATCCGAACCATTGCCAGCTTTGCACCGTCGCCGCCTACAAAGGTTCGTGCTGGTGCGCAAAAGTGGAAATTCCCGATGCGCTGCTCGCGCAAGTGCCGCCCGATTTGCAGAGCAAATCCTGCATCTGCCGCGATTGCGTCACGGAATTTCATCGCGCAAAAAATTCCAGCGCACCGCCAAAAATTTTGCCGGGCGATTTTTATTTCGACAACGGCTTGATGGTTTTCACGGCGGAATATCACTTGCGACGCGGTTATTGTTGCGGCAGTAGCTGTCGCCATTGTCCGTTTGAAGAAAAATCCGTCGCGCTGGTATCGGCGACCCAATGAGCGCGATTCCGCAACGCATCGTTTGTCTCTCTGCCGAAGTCGCCGATTGGTTTTGGCGGCTCGGCGCGTGGGAAAATGTCGCGGGTGTCACGGTATTTTTTGAACAAGCGCCCGATGCGCCGCCCAAACCGCGCGTCAGCGGATTCAGTTCCGCCAATTTCGAGCAAATCGAGAAATTAAATCCCGATTTGGTCGTCACGTTTTCCGACGTGCAAACACAATTGGCAACCAAATTGGTTCAACGCGGTTTTTCGGTTTTTTCCACCAATCAACGCACGTTGGAAGAAATTGAAAACACGCTCGGATTGCTCGCGCGCATGGTAAATCGCGGACACGATGGCGAAAGATTGCTGGATGAATTTCGCACGCGACTGGCACCGGTGAAAAACGTTTCGCGCCGTCCGCGCATTTATTTTGAGGAATGGAATGAGCCGCTGATTTCCGGCATTGGCTGGGTGAGCGAATTGATTGAACGCGCCGGCGGCGAAGACATTTTCCCCGAATTGAAATCAAAACGTGCGGCGTTGGAGCGTGTTGTTTCGCCCGGACAAGTTTGCACGGCCAATCCTGAAATCATTTTTGCCTCGTGGTGCGGCAAACCGGTGAACATTTCTGAAATCGTCTCGCGCCTCGGTTGGGAAAAATTATTCGCCGTTCGCCATCAACGCATCTATGAAATTTCCGGCGACGACATTTTGCAGCCCGGCTTTCGATTGATTTATGGTTTTGAATTGATGAAAAAAGTGATTGGACATTGTTGATTAAAAGTTCCGAAAATGTCGCAAATTATGTTGTCGCGAACGGTCATCATTGGCAACAGCGGTTCGGGCAAAAGTTATTTGGCGCAATCGCTGTCGGCAATTCATTCAATTCCCGTTGTCCATCTCGACGGAATTTTTTGGATGCCCGGCGGATTCAACGAGAAGAGGCCAGCAAACGAAGTGAGAATTGAAATAGAACGGAAACGAAAAGACGATTCGTGGATTGTCGAAGGTGTTTTTGGTGAACTGGCTGAATTGTTTTTGCCGCGAGCGGATTGTCTTATATTTTTAGATTTGGATTGGACTGCCTGCTGGTCGGCACTTGTGGCGCGCGGTTCTGAAAGTTCAAAGCAATTGCCAGCGGCCAATGCAGAGGGAAATTTTAAGAAATTGCTCCTTTGGGCGGAACAATATTGGACTAGGACAAATTCATGCTCTCAATCAAACCACCTTCGGCTGTTTTCCAATTTTACCGGCGTCAAATTCAGATTTATCCGCCGCTCTGAAATTGACGAATTTCTCAGGCAACAAGAAAGAAGTTAAACGCCAATCTGTTTTTGAATCGCGCCGCAGATTTTTTGCGACCAGTTTTTCAAAATCTTTTCGTCACGACCTTCAACGAGCAGGCGCGCTTTTGATTCTGTGCCGGAATAACGCAACAGCAAACGACCGCCTTGCGCGGACAATTCTTTTTCCGCGTCAGCGACCAATTTGGGCATGCCGTCCAATTTATCAAACGGCTTTTTTTCGCGGACTTTCACGTTTGTCACGAGTTGCGGGAAACGCGTCCAGCATTTTGCCAATTTTGAGAGCGGCTGCTCCTTTGATTTCAAAATCCGCAAAATTTGCAACGCAGCGACCAAGCCGTCGCCGGTTGTCGCAAAATCACGGAAAATGAGATGACCGCTTTGTTCGCCGCCGAAGTTGAAGCCGTTCTTCAACATTTCATCAATCACGTTTTTGTCGCCGACGGGCGTGCGAATCATTTTGCCACCTGCTTTTTGAATCGCCGCTTCAAGGCCAGCGTTGCTCATCACGGTGGAGACCAACGTCTTTTTCGCAAGCGATTTTTCGGTAATCATGTCGAGCGCGGTGATGGCCATGACGTCGTCACCGTCAATGAGATTACCTTTTTCGTCGCAGAGCAAAACGCGGTCGGCGTCGCCATCATGTGCAATACCGAGATGCGCGCCGTGTTCGACAACTTTTTTGCACATCGTTTCCGGGTGCATCGAGCCGCAATTTTCATTGATGTTTTTGCCGGTCGGATGGTCGCCGTAAACGATGACTTCCGCGCCGAGTTCGCGCAGCACGCACGGCGACGCTTTGTAAGCCGCGCCGTGTCCGCAATCCAAAATGATTTTCAATCCTTCGAGTGTCTGGCCTTTGGGAAAACTGGATTTGGCAAATTCAATGTAACGGCCGAGCGCGTCGTCAATGCGGACAGCTTTGCCGATTTCATCGGCGGTTGGCCGGACTTTCTCGATTTCACCGCTGAAAACGAGTTGCTCGATTTCGTCCTCGATTTTGTCGTCCAATTTGTAGCCGTCGGCGCGGAAAAATTTGATGCCGTTGTCGGCGTAAGGATTGTGCGAAGCAGTAATCACGATGCCCGCGTCGGCGCGCAGGCTGCGCGTGATGTAAGCGACGCCGGGCGTGGGCAGCGGGCCAATGAACAAAACATCCACGCCCATCGAAAGAATTCCCGATGAAATGGCGTTTTCGAGCATGTAACCGGAAAGGCGCGTGTCTTTGCCGATGACGATTTTATGTTTGCCATGTCCGCGCGCCTGTTTGTTCAAATTTTTGAAAACGTGCGCGGCGGCGCGTCCGAGTTTCAAAGCGGTTTCGGCGGTGACGGGTTCGACGTTCGCCGTGCCGCGAACGCCGTCGGTGCCGAAGATTTTTTTGGGCGGGTTCATTTCAATGTTTGGACTGGGTAATGACGGAGACTTCCGGCGGATTAACGTCCACAAGCGTCACGTAAGGCGGCGTGGAAACGTCCACGGGGCAATGTAGTTTCTTGTCGGTTTCGACATCTGTCAAATTCACGACGGCGTGGATTTGATTCATTTGCAATTTGGCAATGATTTCGGACGGCCCACTGACTTTCACGGCGATGACGGCGGGCGCGAGGTGAAAATCCTGAACATTAGTCGTTCCCGAAACCAACAGCACCGGCAAATTGTCGAAGGTCAACGCGCTGTCGGTCATGGTTGCGGATGTCGGCGTATCGTCGTGAGTATTGTGGACGGTCAACCACACGGCCACGGCGAGAGCGACGGAAAATAATTTCCATTTCCAGTCATTGGTAATCCAGTCGCGAGCCATGGCGGTTCAATAAATGATTTGTTTCACGGTCGGTCGTGGTTCGCTTTTGGTGACGACCACCGGAGCGGGTTTATGGCGTTCGCCGGAGCGTTTGCGAAGCCATTCAATCAAATTGCGCGATTTGGCCGATTGAACGAGCACGGAAGTCAGAAACGCACGCAATTCTTCCAACGTCACGCCGCGCACCAACTGGCCTTTGTAAGCGTGCGAAATCGTGCCGTTTTCCTCGGAGACGACAACCACAACAGCGTCGGTTTCCTCACTCAAACCGATGGCCGCGCGATGCCGCGTGCCGAGCGATTTGTTCAAATCCTGCCGTTGCGTCAGCGGAAAAATGCAAGCCGCGTAAGCGATTCGGTCGCCCTTGATGATGACGCCGCCGTCGTGAATCGCGTTGTTGGGAAAGAAAATCGTTTCGAGCATTTCCGGCGTCGCTTCGCAATCCACATGCACTCCGGACTCAACGGCGTCGTGCAGTTGAATCGTCTGTTCAATGGCGATGAGCGCGCCGATTTTCACGTCCGCCAACCGTTCGCAGGTCTGGATGATGACTTCAATGTTTTCACGCTGCTCGTGCACGGTGGCAAAAAATGGCAGATTACCCAATTCGGCGAGCAACCGGCGCAATTCCGGTTGAAAAATCACCAACGCCGTAAAAGCTATGCCCGCTGCGCCGTAACCGAGCAACGAGCGCAACACTTCCAAATGCAACAGCCGCGTCAACAACGCCAACGCCACCCACAACACGACGAAACCGACGACGACCGACCAGCCGCGCGTACCGCGCAGGAAGCGCGAGGTGTAATAAATCACCACCGCGAGGATCAAGATTTCCAACGCGGGACGCCAACCGTCTTGCAGGTAAGTCCACATTATTTTTTTCGTCGTTGCAGCAACGCTTCGGCCATGCGAATTGCCTGAACTGTTTCGCTCACATCGTGCGTCCGGACAACTTGAACGCCGGATTCTATTGCCAGACAGGCACATGCGAGCGAAGCTGGCAACCGTTCCTTCACCTCCGCGCCCAAAAGTTTTCCGATGAACGACTTGCGCGAAACTCCAATCAGCACCGGACGTGCCAATGTTGTAAGATGCCGCAGGTTTCCAAGCAACTGCAAATTGTGTTCCGCCGTTTTGCCGAAACCGATGCCGACATCGAAAATGATTTGCTCCGGTTCAACGCCGTTCCTTTTCAATTTCTTCAAACGCTCTTGAAAAAATTCGCCGACTTCGCGAACGACGTTTTTATAGCGCGGATTTTTCTGCATCGTTCGCGGACTGCCCTGCGCGTGCATACAAATGTAACCCGCGCGAAATGCGGAAACAATCTTCCACATTTTGTCGTCGTTGCGATTGGCGGCGACATCGTTGACGATGCTCGCGTCGGATTCAAGTGCGGCGCGCGCGACGGCAGGCTTCATCGTGTCAATCGAAATTGGAATTTTGATTGTGCCCGCGAGTTTTTCAATCACCGGAATCACGCGGCGCAATTCTTCTTTTTCTGAAACGGGTTTTGCGCCCGGTCGCGTGGATTCGCCGCCGACGTCCAAAATTTCCACACCTTCGTCAATCAATTGGAGCGCGTGAGCGACGGCTTTGTGCACGTCGAGAAATTTTCCACCGTCGGAAAACGAATCCGGCGTGACGTTGACGACGCCCATCACAATTGCCGGACGCGGGAAAACAAATTTGAATTGTCGGGCGCGAAAAATCATTCACGCTTACGATTTACGATTTGTCCACAAACTGCAAATGGCAATTTCAAACTTTGGCGCGGAAATACGCAATCGTATCCTTCAAACCGTCGGCGAGCTTCACTTTCGGTTCCCACTTCAGAATCTTTTTCGCTTTGGTGATGTTCGGTTTGCGCTGTTTCGGGTCGTCTTGCGGCAACGGCTTGTGGACAATTTTGCTTTTCGATTTGGTGGCGCGGATGATTTCTTCGGCGAATTGTAACATCGTCAGTTCGGTCGGATTGCCAATGTTCACCGGTAAATCGTAATTGCTCATCATCAAACGATAAATACCTTCAATCAAATCCGAGACGTAGCAAAAACTGCGCGTTTGGTTACCCTCACCGAAAACAGTGACGGGTTTGTTTTTCAACGCCTGCGAAATGAACGCGGGCACGACGCGTCCGTCGTTGACGCGCATTCGCGGGCCGTAGGTGTTGAAAATTCTCACGATGCGCGTTTCGACTTTGTGTTCGCGATGATACGCCATCGTCATCGCTTCAGCAAAACGTTTGGCTTCGTCGTAACAACCACGCGGGCCAATGGTGTTGACGTTGCCCCAGTATTCTTCGACTTGCGGATGGATGAGCGGGTCGCCGTAAATTTCGGAAGTGGAGGCGACGAGAAAACGCGCGCCTTTATTTTTCGCCAGACCGAGCGCTTTGTGCGTGCCGAGCGAACCGACTTTCATCGTCTGGATCGGAATTTGCAGATAATCAATCGGGCTGGCGGGCGACGCAAAATGCCAGACGTAATTCACCGGCACGTCGAGAAAAATAAATTCGGTGACGTCCTGCTGGATGAATTTGAAATTAGGATTGCCGCCGAGATGCGAAATGTTGTCCACGCTGCCGGTGACAAAGTTGTCAATGCCGATGACTTTATGGCCGCGCGCGAGCAGCAAATCGGTGAGATGCGAACCTAAAAATCCTGCAGCGCCTGTGACGACCGAAGTCGGTTTATTTTTCATTTGTTAAATGTTTCGGCGCAGGAGCATAACAAATCTTGTACGCCACTTCAACGCTTTCAAATAAAAAGCCGGAACCATTGCTCCGGCTGCTGACAAACTTGTCACTTTCAAATTGACATTTTGTGACGCTTGAACATTTCACAAGGGTTCGATTGATGGAGATAGAATTCTACATGTATTTTTGATGGATATTCCTTGATGGATTATTTGTTATTGCATAACAATGATTCTAATTTAAGCAGGAGCGAATTTATGAAAAACACAATCGCTTTCATGGTGAAATTGGTTGTTTCAATGATTCTGTGGAGCTTCACTGCATTTTCTCAAACAGCATCCTATGGTGTGGTTTCTACATCCTCGCTTCCTCCGCAATTTGTGTATGCCGTGGCCGAGCGCGGTCCAAATTATTGTATTTGGTCCACAACCAATCATGAAACAGATGCCAAGGGCCAAGGTGTGCCTGTCGTGCATAAATATACTGAACTAGCCACAGGCTTAAATCATTTAGTCAATGGCCAATGGATTCCCAGCAGTGAGGAGATTGATATTTTGCCCGACGGAACAGCGGCGGCGACCAATGGACAACATCAGGTGTATTTTCCAGCAGATATTTACGATGGAGAAATCCGAATGGTGACGCCTGACGGTAAAACATTACAAAGCCAGCCGTTGGGATTAAGTTATGACGATGGCAGCAACACAGTGTTGATTGCCATATTGACCAATTCGATTGGTGAATTGATTTCTTCCAATCAGGTGATTTATCCCAATGCGTTTGCGGGTATGGACGCGGATTTACGTTACACCTACACGAAGGCGGGATTCGAGCAGGACATCATCTTGCGGGAACAGCCGCCGACGCCGCAATCGTTTGGTCTGAACCCTGACGCGACACGATTGGAAGTGTTGACGGAGTTCTTCAATCCACCCCGGCCAACAGTCAAGGCAACTGCTGTTTCGACCGCCGCAGGCAATCTTGAGGATGACAATTTGAGTTTTGGGACGATGCGGATGCGGCGGGGGAAGGCGTTTCTGTTGGGAACGAACACCCCTTCTGCCAGTGTCAACAAACAATGGCTTACGTTGGACAACAGACAGTTCCTAGTGGAAGAAGTGCCGGTCGTTTCCATCGTCAATGAACTGTCACAATTGCCGCAGAGCGCATCCACTCAATCCAATCCTCCATTGAATGTGATTTCGAGCACGAGATTATTGCCGCAACAACGTCTGGCCAAAACCAAAGGCAAAAAGACATTCATTGCAAAGGCTTCGCTGCCGGACAATGGATTGGTGTTGGATTACAACACGATTAATAGCAGTTTAACGAATTACACATTTCGGGGCGACACAACATATTATATTAGTGGAAATATTTATCTATATGGAACCAATATCTTTGAGGGCGGGACGGTGATAAAATACAACGGCACCTCGATTACTCTTGACTATCCATCCTCTATCCAAACACAGACTTCTGCTTATCGCCCTGTGATATTTACGAGCGGCTCGGATTCCAGCGTGGGTGAAATCACGCCGGGCGGATATAGCGGCGGACACCCGGCGCTGGCGTATTATGGAACAGTAACATATGCTGAAAGCGGTTCGCTAAAGTTAAACAATTTCCGGATTTACCGCGCCGATGAAGCGATTTATGTCAGCGGCAATCTCAATGCCACTCTCGAGAATGGTCAGTTTTGTGATTGTGTAATCGGGTTTGAAGCGGATGGATTCAACGTATACGCACAAATTGAAAATTGCCTGTTTCAAGAGCCCGGCTCGATGGCCCTGTGCCTGAATCAGGCAAACGTAACGATGGAAAATGTCACGGTGGATGGCAATGGCGATACCTCTTTATCACAGGCCGTGCCCTATAGCGATGCTCCATATACTATTATGATGACCAATTGTTTAATCGGCAACGTTTGGACACTTTCATGGGGATCGTCTGACGCCATAATCGGAGGCGATTACAATGGATTTTATGACACCGACGTTTCGCCTTTTGGCGTTCATTACATAGATTTTCCCGATAATGGCCCGTATCAAACCGCAGGCGCCGGCAATTATTATTTGGGGGACAATTCATTCCGCTATTTTGTTGGCACGACAGCTATTGACCCAGCATTGCTGGCCTCCCTACGGACGAAGACCGTTTATCCCCCCGACACAAACTCGTATATCAACACAATCATTTCGACGCCAACTACCATTACTCCTTCGCCTCAAGTTCTTTTTGATGAACCTAATGCTATCGCCCTTGGCTATCATTATGACCGCATTGATTACCTTGTTGATAATCTGACTGTTTCCAACACGGTTTTAAGTTTGGCGAATGGCGTTGTGTTGGCCAGTTGTAATGACATCGGTATCCAGGTTCAAGGAAGTGGAACCATTGTTTCAACCGGAACGCCGGCACTGCCAAATTGGCTTGTCCGGTATCAATCTGTGCAGGAGGAACCCATACTTTTGGGAGGCGCCGACCCTTCACTGGGCGCAACAATTTGCGCGACAAACACCGGGGCGTCCGGCTCATTTCAATTCACGCATTTTTCAGTTCCCGCCGGCGGCGGCTATGATTTTTACGACACCGGCAATTCAGTATTCAGCAACCTTGTGCTGCAAGAATGCGAGCTTTACGGCGGAGCAAATGATTTCAGCGGAGGAAGCTCCGCCAGCAGCGTAATTCTACAGAACAACCTCTTTGATTGTTCGTCCATCTACGCCTCCAACACTTCCGCCTCGGCAAGTCTTGCCATCTCCAACAACCTTTTTTGGGGGACAACCGCAACCATTCACCAGCCGGCCGATGGGGTTTGGTATGCTTACAACAATGACTTTGATTCAACTGCCATTACAAATTCAACTTTGAACAATGGTTACAATGCCTATCTGAATTGCAGCGGTTATTTGTCTTCCACGAATGCCACCGACATTTTTTCTGATGACTCATTGGCCTATGTCGCCGGGCCTTTGGGCGATTTTTACCAGCCGGACGACAGCCCGCTCATCAATGCCGGCAGCACAACGGCGAACCATGTGGGTTTATGCGCTTATACTGTTCTGACTGATACGGTTAACGGAATGGAGATTGAGGAAACGAATTCCATTGTGGATATTGGTTACCACCATGTCGCCGCCACTCCTGATGACAATTTAGTGGTCAGCACCAACATCACGCCGTTGCAAATGGCGCAGATGTTGATGGGAACAGGTGTTACAATTGCTAATGCGACTTACACGGGAACAAATGCGGCTCGCGGCATATTTGCAGGAGGCTTTGCTTGCAACCTCCCAATAGATAGCGGCGTAATCTTCGATTCAGGCAACATTGCTGATGTCATAGGCCCGCCAAGTATCACAAACCCGGATGGCGAATTTGGAAATCTAGGTGGTGACACAGATTTAGATAATCTGATTGGTATTGATAGTTCGGATGGATGGGATCCTGCGGTGTTGGAATTCGACATTATTTCATCCACGAATTCAATTTCATTTCAATACTTCTTCACGTCTGAAGAATACACCCAATATGTTGGTTCCGTATACAATGATGTCTGTGGAATTTTTATTGATGGAACAAATATAGCCGTTGTTCCGGGCACCTCGCAGTGTGTGTGTCTAAATAATGTTAGTCCTGATACTAATGCCAAATACTATGTGAATAATCCTTTCGGAGCAAACATTGTCAATATGCAATATACCGGTTTAACAACCTTGTTCACGGCGCAGGTGACTATTTCTACGAACGTGGTTCATCATATCAAAATTGCTATCGAAGATGTTGGCGACGATGCCAACGATTCAGCTATCTTTCTGAAAGCAGCGTCATCGTGTAACTGCAATTAAAATTTAACATGGAAATCATATGAAAAAGATAAACCTTGTTCTTCTACTGGCAGGATTACTGTGCCCTATATTTATGCAAGCGCAAGGCACGCTGTATTTGTCAAATTCCGGTGTAACTCCAATGGGCAGTGCGGAAATCGGAAGCGATTCATGGATTGGTCAGTCGTTTTATACCGGGACCAATCCAGATGGTTATACGTTAGATTCCATTCAATTACTCATGAATTCGGCTATTGGGAATCCCGACAACGTTACGGTTTCCATTTATTCGTGGACGTCCGGGACCGGAGCGCCGGGAACCGAAATCGCTTCTTTGACCGGATTCAATCCTTCAACCGGAGGCCTTTATACTTATACAGCTTCAGGAATCACACTGTTACCTTCAACTGATGGGGCCGAACAGTCTTATTTTGTCGTGGTTACCGCCTCCACACCCGTTGCAGTAGGCGCTTATGACTGGAGCGCAGCTAACACTGAACAACAGCAACTCTCGGAATTTATTCAGAACGATGGATGGCTCTTCCATGATGAATATTTTAGCTCAACTGATGGTTCAACATGGACCAAGACGATCAGGCAAGATATTTTTCAAATGGCGATTTATGCCACGCCAATTCCTGAACCTCAAATATATGCCGTGTTAGGGTTGAGTTTAGCTTATATTGGCTTCCGGCGTTTCCGGCGAAGCAAATGAATTATCGTATGCAATACAATGGCATGACTGTGTTACTCACCGCTCAGGCATTCATTTCCGCCAACGTCACCAATCATGTAAAAATCGCCATCGCTGATTATAGCGATAATGAATTAGATTCGGCAGTCCTCATTAAAGCCCAATCATCCTCATGCCCTTAAAGAAAGGAATATTATGAAAAAAAAATTAGTCATTATGCTGGTTGCATTGCTTGCATTAATAAGCGCGCAAGCGCAAGGCGTGATTTATTTATCGAATTTAGATGAACCTGCCAATGGCAGCGTAGCCGTTACTGTGAGTCCAGGAATTTTTGCGCCTTTCACCACGGGAGCGAATCCCGAAGGATACCTTCTTGATTCAGTTCAACTATTGATGGATGATTCTGAAAGTTCTGTTGGATTTAGCATTGGAATATTCGGAATCAGCTCTGATCCGGTGCCGACCCCTGGGGCGGAATTAGGCGCTCTCAATGGCTCTTCTAATCCATCAACTGCAGGCATTTATATATATACCACTTCCGGCATCACCTTATTGCCTGACACTGTCTACTTCATTGGTGCCCGCACCAGAGGGACATTTTACTGGAGTCTGGCAAACAGCGCAAGTTACACTTCGAATGACAACTGGGATTATCCCCTCCTTATAGAGGGGTTCCCATCATATGGTTTTTATTATGATGGTGATGGTGTCACTCCTATTCCATATCCGCTTCAATTTGCCATCAGCGCCACGCCAATTCCTGAACCTCAAATATATGCCTTGTTAGGGTTGAGTTTAGCTTATATTGGCTTCCGGCGTTTCCGGCGAAGTATCGTATTCAATACAATGGCATGACTGTGTTACTCACCGCTCAGGCATTCATTTCCGCCAACGTCACCAATCATATTAAAATTGCTATTGCTGATTATAGTGATGACGAATTGGATTCTGCTATTTTTATTAAAGCGGCTTCATCATGTAATTGCAACCAATAATGAATCCTATGAAAAACCTAATAATCATAATAATCGTCCTAATGAGGCCATTATTTCTGCACGCACAAGGAATCCTCGAGGTGTCAAACCTCGGCAAAAGCCCCACCAACAGCATGGCCATCGGGAATGATTCATGGATTGCGCAAGCATTTTATGTTGAGGGAGGTGGCGCGGACACGAATATCTATAATCTGAATTCCGTTCAACTGCTTTTGGATGCCGCGTCAGGAAGTCCCAGCAACCTTACAGTTTCAATTTACACCGAGCCTTTTGGTGGCGGTCCTCCTCAAACAAATCTTGGCGCTCTGACTCTAAATAGTTCCATGGATCCGATAGCTGGCGGCATTGTGACCTACAACGCTTCCGGTATCACAATTGTGCCGGGCAACGCTTATTTCGTTGTAGCGACAGCCGCGACTTCTATCGCACAGGGCGCGTATCAGTGGAGCTCTTCCACAAAAGAAACCGACAATGGAACCTGGGTCATTGACGACGTATATTATAATTCATCTGATGGCTCAAGTTGGACAAAAACAATTCGTCAGGATGTTTTTCAAATGGCGATTTATGCCACGCCAATTCCTGAACCTCAAATATATGCCTTGTTAGGGTTAAGTTTAGCTTATGTTGGCTTCCGGCGTTTCCGGCGAAGCAAATGAATTATCGTATTCAATACAATGGCATGACTGTGTTACTCACGGCCCAAGCATTTATTTCCGCCAACGTCACCAATCATGTCAAAATTGCTATTACCGATTGTGCCAGTTATGAGATGACGAATTGGGTTCCGCTATTTTTATTAAAGCACAATTTCCCATTTGCCCTTACTTCGCGCCCGTGCCAACAAATACGGCGGGGACGGTTTTCAGCAAGATTTTCAAATCGAGCCAGAGCGACCAGTGGTCAATGTATTCGAGGTCGAGCCGCACCCAATCTTTGAAATCCTTGATTTGATTGCGTCCGCTGATTTGCCAGAGGCAGGTGAGGCCGGGTTTGACGCTCAAGCGGCGGCGGTGGGCGAGGTCGTTGAAGCGTTTGACTTCATAAACCGGCAACGGACGCGGGCCGACGAGGCTCATCTCGCCGCGCAAAACGTTGAACAGTTGCGGTAATTCATCGAGGCTGTATTTGCGGAGAAATTTTCCAACGCGCGTGACGCGCGGATCATTCGTCACTTTAAAGACCGGGCCATGCATTTCATTCATGGCTTCGAGTTCATGTTGGGATTGCGCGGCGTTGGTCGTCATGGTGCGGAATTTGTAGAGCGTGAACGGCGCGCCATTGAGACCGGAGCGTTGTTGTTTGAAAAAAACCGGGCCGGGCGACGTGATTTTGATGGCGAGCGCAATCAACGGAAACAGCCACCAGCCGA
>DASZXB010000018.1:0-16565 GCA_035546095.1 Verrucomicrobiia bacterium
CTTTGCCGGATTCCAAATCTTTCACCGGCTGATTGCCGCCACGATGACCGAATTTCAGCTTGAATGTTTTTCCGCCGAACGCCTGACCCAAAATCTGGTGGCCAAGACAAATCCCAAAAATGGGAATGCCGGTGTCAATCAACGTCTTCACTTCGCGGACGATGTAATTCAACGCCGCCGGATCGCCGGGGCCGTTCGATAAAAAAATTCCCGCCGGTTTTAATTTCAGCGCGTCCTGCACCGTTGCCGTTGCCGGCAAAACTTGCGTTGCAAATCCATGCTGCCGCAACCGCCGCAAAATGTTGTATTTCATGCCGTAATCGAACGCGACAATCGGAATGTCCGCCGGTGGTAACGGTTTGTGGTTGTGCTGCGCGTCGGCGACTTTATTGCCGCGAACCAAATCGAACGCGCCGCTTTGTTCATCACGTTCGTCCCAGCGAAACTCTTTTTTGTGCGTGACTTCCTTGACGTAATCTACACCGACGAAAACAAATTCCTTCGCGCATTTGATTGCTTCCGCTTCGGAAATATCTTCGGTCGAAATGAATCCATTCAACGCGCCGCGCACACGCAATTTTTTTGTGAGTGCGCGTGTGTCAATGCCCTGAATTCCCGGAATCTCGTTTTTCTCCAGATATTTTTCCAACGAAAAATCCGCGCGCCAATTGCTGACGACCGGCGATAATTCGCGGATGACAAATCCCGCCGCGTGTGGCCGCCATGATTCAACGTCCAATTCATTGACGCCGTAATTGCCGATGAGCGGATAAGTCATCGTGACGATTTGGCCTTTGTAAGACGGGTCGGTGAGGATTTCCTGATAGCCCGTCATCGAAGTGTTGAAGCAAACTTCGCCGGAGGCCGACGCCCGCGCGCCAAAACCCGAGCCATGAAAAACCGAACCGTCTTCAAGAGCTAAAATAGCTTTCATCAAATTCAGTTTATCTTGGCAGAAAATTTTTCCGAAGCAAAAAAATGCGCGGCAATTTTTGCCGCGCACGAGATAATATGATGTATCCGCAGTTTTATTTTTTCTTCGCCTCTTCCAATTTGGCAATCAACGCGGTTGGTCCGCCCGGCAAATAGCCGACTTGTTGCCAAACGACCGTGCCGTCGGCTTTTAACGCGATCAACGTGGGAAAACCTTCGATGTTATATTTTTTTTGAAGCGTGGCATTGGCCTTCTTCAATTCGTCGGATTGCGGCTTTTTGTTCGGATAATCCAATTGCACGAGTACGAGATTTTTCTTCGCGTAATCGGCGAATTCCGGTTTGGAAAAAGTGTCGTTGTCCAATTTGATGCACCAGCCGCACCAATCCGAGCCGGTGAAATCCAGCAGCACCAGCTTGTTTTCGGTTTTGGCCTGGGCTTGAGCTTTGGGCACGTCCGTGAGCCAGTTGAGTTCCACCGCGCTCGCCTTCAAGAGCGCGCCGCACGCAAGCAACGTCAGGAGTATTTTTTTCATAATTTGATTTGGTTTTGAGATTTAGACCGCGACCAATTCATTTTGTTCAGACCAGACAATTTTGCCGCTGACAATGGTCGCCGCAACTTTGCCCTTAAGTTTCCATTTGTCAAACGGACTGTTCTTGGATTTGCTGACGGATTCGTCCGCGCGGAAAGTCCATTCGGCGTCCGGGTCAAAAACGGTCACGTCCGCGTCCGCGCCGACGCTCAAAGTTCCTTTGTTCAAATTCAACAGCCGCGCCGGATTGACGGTGAATTTGGCAATCAAATCCGAGAGCGAAATGCGCTTCGTGTGAACCAATTGCATGAGCGACAAGGCTAATTCCGTTTCGAGGCCGGTGATGCCGAACGGCGCGTAATCAAATTCCACTTCCTTTTCGTAAGCGCAATGCGGCGCGTGGTCGCTGCACAGAATCTCAATCGTGCCGTCGGCCAAACCTTCGAGAATCGCGGCGCGGTCTTTGGCCGAGCGCAACGGCGGATTCATTTTGAAATTCGTGTCGTAATTCGGCCATTCGGGAAGCCGTCCGTTTTGCGACTTGGCCAATTCTTTTCCGTCGCCGTTCCAAAATTTTTCGCCGCCGGCAATCGCGGCGTCGGTCAATGTGAAATGATGCGGACACGCTTCGCCGGAAATGGAAACGCCGCGCTTTTTGGCCGCGCGAATCAGTTCGACGCTTTTGGCCGCACTCAAATGCTGGCAATGGATTTTTGTGCCGGTTAATTCCGCGAGCAAAATGTTCCGCGCGACAATCATTTCTTCGCCCGCGCTCGGCCAGCCGCGCAAGCCGAGCGCGATGCTCCAATAGCCTTCGTGCATCACGCCATCCGTTACGAGCAAATAATCCTGACAATGATCAAAAATCGGCAGGTCGAACATCTTCGCGTATTCGCAGGCGCGCCGCATGAGTTCATTGTTTTGGACGCAATGGCCGTCGTCGGTGATGGCCACAACGCCGGCCTTTTTCAATCCGCCAATCGGCGCGAGTTCTTCACCTGCGATGTTTTTGGTAATTGCGCCTGCGACAAAAACGTTCACGACGCCTTCGCGCGTCGCTCGCTCGCGAATCAACGCGACCGTCGCCGAATTATCAATTGCAGGTGACGTGTTCGGCATACAAACGACGGACGTGAATCCGCCGCGCGCGGCCGCCGCTGTGCCGGTGGCAATCGTTTCTTTCGCCGTTTGCCCCGGCTCGCGCAGATGAACGTGCAAATCAATCAGGCCGGGGCAAACGATTTTTCCCGTCGCATCGAATTTTTCAGCGTGAGTTGATGCGGAAAGATTTTTCCCAATGGCGGAAATTTTTCCGTCAACGATGAGCACATCTGTAGAAGAATCAAATTTATTCGCGGGATCAATCACGCGTCCGCCGGTCAGAAGCAGCGAATTCATCGCGTTGAGTTTAGCGCGTGGCGATTGACAAGGCAAGCGCGGGCGGTATCATTTGAAAGTCGAAGCGGGCGTAGTTCAATGGTAGAACGGCAGCCTTCCAAGCTGCACACGAGGGTTCGATTCCCTTCGCCCGCTCCATTCAACTTCAATAATTCACCGCATTGACCACGCGATTGGAATCGCTGATGCACCAAAGATTGAGCGGACTTAATGTCTGGGGAAATTTGACGTAACGTGCGCTGCCGTCGCTGAAGGCGTAATTGGAACCACCGCTTTGCGTGCCGGGGCCGCGGCTGTCGTGCCGGCATTGTTCGGCCACGCCTGAAAAATCGTTGCCGCCGTTTTCATAAATGTCCATGTAATAATCGCCATCGGCGGAATTCTTTTCACCGAAAATAATCGTGTCGCTCGGATGAATGATGACATTTTGCTTGAGGCTGTCGCCTTCGTTCATGTTCCCGAAGTAATCGTTCCAACCGTTGATGAAATAACTGCGCGGGGCGTTGTCGGCGACGTTGTTCGTGTCGGGCGAACCGCCGGTGGCCGGCGGCGGCGTCAAACGGTCGGTCGGACAAAGCAATAATTTCGCAGTTTTGCCGTAATCATCGTAAATCATATTTGGCCAACGATTGGTATCAGAACGCGGCGGATAAGCGCCTTGATTGTCGTCCACATACATCTGTGCAGCGAGACTCAATTGCCGGACTTGATTCAGGCACGCGATGCGCCGACCGGATTCTTTCGCGCGCGCCAGAGCCGGTAACAACATCGCCGCCAGAATTGCGATGATAGCGATGACCACCAGTAATTCAATTAAAGTGAACGCAATGCGTTCCCCGCTGGTCAATTTCAATTGGGCTGCTATTTTCATAACCGTTCAGCCTGTTCGCGCGTCCAAGTAATCGTCATAAAATTATGGAAAAAAAACAATGGTTGCTCATCGTTGCCGTGATTGCGCTCGCCGGCATTTATATTTTCTTTTTTACCGACTGGTTCCGCCATAAAAACATTCAAATTCATTACGCCAATCGTCCGCAACGCGTGCGTTCCCGCGAGGGAATCATCACCGTTCCCAATCTCACGTTTGGCTTCGACAAAGTCTTTCGTCTTACCGAAGTGAAAGTTGTCCCGCTCGCCGCTTTTCAGACCAATCAGGATGTCGCGCCGCTCTGGCATTTGATTTCCGTTTCAAATTCTGTTCCCGTCGAACGATTCTTTTACGGGCAGGGCATTCGCGGAATGAAACCCGCCATTGCCGGCGCGCGCGCCGAACTGCTGGAATCCAACGTGGTCTATCGTCTCCTGGTCGCCGCCGGTTCGCTCAAGGGCTGGCACGATTTCCAACTCGGCAATTCCCCGGTCGAATCCACCAATCAGACGCCGGCGCAATAATTCAAGTTACGCGCGAATCAATTTTTGTTCCGGCAAAATGGCAGGACACGCGATGCTCTTTTTTAATTTCGCGAAATTCAGGGAATTCCCGCGCGCACTTCGGCAGTTGCGCAATCGGGCAGCGTGGATGAAATGGGCAACCACTGGGCGGATGAATCGGCGACGGCACGTCACCCGGTAGCACGATGCGTTTGCGTTTCGTGTCTGGGTCCACTTCCGGCACGGCGGAAATCAATGCTTGCGTGTAAGGATGCTGTGGCTCGCGGATCAAAGTCCTGGCCGCCGCCGCCTCGACAATTTTTCCGAGATACATCACCAGCACGCGATGGCTGATGTGCTCGACCACCGCCAAATCGTGCGCGATGAACAGATACGCGATGCCGCGCTGCTGCTGTAAATCTCGAAGCAGATTGATGATTTGCGCCTGCACCGAAACGTCCAGCGCGCTCACCGGCTCGTCGCAAATAATCAACCGCGGCTCGACCGCCAGCGCGCGCGCGATGCCGATGCGTTGCCGCTGACCGCCGGAAAATTCGTGCGGATAACGCTGCGCGTAATGCGAGTCAAGCCCGACGGATTTAAGCAATTCCGCAATCCGTTTTTGCCGCGCCGATTTGCTGTCGGTCAATTTATGAATGTCCAGCGCTTCGCCGACGATTTGCTCCACCGTCATGCGCGGATTCAGCGAGCCGTAAGGGTCTTGAAAAATCATCTGGAACTTGCGCCGCCGCGCACGCAAGGCCGCGCCGCGCATCGTCGTGATGTTTTCGCCGTCGAGCGAAATTTCTCCCGCCGTCGGCTCGACCAATCGCACAATCGTGCGGCCCAGCGTCGTCTTGCCGCAGCCGCTTTCGCCGACGAGACCGACCGTTTCACCCGGCGCGATGGAAAAGCTCACGTCGTCCACCGCCTTCACCGATTCGTGAACGCGGCTGAACAATCCAGCTTTCACCGGAAAATGCACTTTCAGATTTTTGACTTCGAGCAGCGCGTTCATTCTGATTTTATTTTTTCAAATTCAAGCCCCTTCAACAATTTTGGGGCAATTTCAATAAATCGTCCGCAAAATTTTATTGCCGCATCGCAAGCAGGTTCGACATCTTCTGGCAAGAGATATTCCCATTGCGTCTGACTACTTATTGCAAGCCAAGCGTTAAATGAGATGGATTTACCCATTACCATAGTTGGCATCCTGTGTGGTTCTATTGTGTTCGGACTTGCAATACCATGCCAATAATGAATTTGCTTGTGTGCTCCGTTGAATTCAAAGCGCGTGTTCAAAACCCAACCGCCATAATGCATCTTGAAATCTAGCTCCGGGTCTAATCCGACGAGTTCCAATTCAAAGCAGTGAGTTCCAAACGCTGCCTTGAATTTTGTTAAAATGGTCCTTCGGAATTTTCCTTTATTGGCAAATTTAACATTTTTTGAAAATAAATTTTTGGAAATAATCTTCGCGTCTTCAGCCAAGCGAAATGCATCAAATTTTGAAACCAACGATTCTTCTTCATCAGAAATATCTTCACCCAACATTTTGACTGCCTTTTGGTGGAATCGTTTGAGAAGACTGCGAGCCAAAATCAGTTGTTCGGCAGAATTTAACTGCTGCATAAATTGAGCAACAATCCGTGCTGATTCTGTTTTGAATAAATTCAAACTTGGAAATGATTTATTAACTTCCTTCTCCCATTCGGAAATTGCCCAATAGTAATACCGAATTTCAAACTCTTGTTTGGCCTCTTCAAAAGTCATAATTTATTTCCAAAACGGACAGCGCACGAAACGTCCGGGTTCGACTTCGAGCAGTTCAGGAATTTTTTCGGAACATTCCGGTTTGGCAATCGGGCAGCGCGGCGCGAAACGGCAGCCGGGCGGAAAATTGCCGATGCGCGGAACATTTCCCGGAATCGCCGAGAGCCGGTCGGCTTCGCCGCGCAATTTCGGCACGGAATTCATCAGCGCTTTCGTGTAAGGATGAAATGGTTTGCGCAGCAATTCCTTTGCGGGCGCGAGTTCGACGATTTGCCCGGCATACATCACGGCCACGCGGTCGGCCATGTCGCCGACGATGCCGAGGTTGTGCGTGATGAGCAGAATCGCCATGCCGAGCCGTTGCTTGAGGTCGCGCAGCAAATCCAGAATCTGCGCCTGAATCGTCACGTCGAGTGCGGTGGTCGGCTCGTCGGCCACGAGCAATTTCGGCTCGCTCGCCAGCGCCATCGCAATCATCACGCGCTGCTGCATGCCGCCGGACATCTCAAACGGATAATTTTTGATGCGCGATTCCGGCGCGGGAATGCCGACGAGTTTCAGCAGGCGAATGACTTCTTCATTCGTCGCTTTTTCCGGGCGATGCAATTTCAGCGATTCCTTGATTTGATTGCCGATGCGGAAAACGGGATTGAGCGACGCGCCGGGTTCTTGAAAAACATAGCTGACCACGCCACCACGGATTTCGCGCAATTCTTTGGATGACATTTTTAAAACATCTTGGCCATTCAACAAAATTTCTCCGCCGACATAATTTGCGGGCGGTGTTGGAACTAATTTCCCAATCGAAAGCGCGGTGACAGTTTTGCCGCAGCCGCTTTCACCGACGAGACAAACCGTTTCGCCCGCACCGATAGAAAAGGAAACGTCGTCAATCGCGCGCAACGCCTCGGCGTTTTTGCCGAAGTCCATTTTCAGATTTTTGATTTCGAGCAGGTTCATTTCATTGCGCCTTTGTGTCCGCCGCGTCTCTTAAACCATCGCCGAGGAAGTTGAAAGCCAGAACGGTGACAAAAATCGCCGCGCCGGGCGCGAGCAGCCACGGATAATTTTGCATGTATTCAATGTTTTGCGCGGCGTTGAGCATCAAACCCCAACTTGCCTGCGGTTCCTGAATACCGACGCCGAGGTAGCTCAACACGACTTCACCGAGAATGTAATACGGCACGCTTAACGTCGCCGCGACGATGACGTAGGAAAATGTATTTGGCAAAATATGACGAATAATGACGCGCAAATGCGATTGGCCGAGTGAACGCGCGGCCAGCACAAATTGTTGTTCGCGCAGCGAAAGCGTCATTCCACGAATCACGCGTGCCATGCTCGCCCAGCCGATGAAGCTCAAGATGACGACAATCATCGCGTAAATCTGTGAGGAACTCATGCCCGGCGGAAACGCGGAGCGAAGCGAAATGATGAGATACAGCGCGGGAATGGACATGATGAGTTCGCACAAGCGCATGATGACGGTGTCGGTTCCGTCGGCAAAATAGCCAGAAATGCCACCGATAATCATGCCGAAAGAAAATGAGAGCAAAATGCCGACGACGCCAATCGAAAGGGAAATTTGCGAACCGTAAAGCAATCGCGAAAAAACGTCGCGGCCAAATTGGTCCGTGCCGAAAAGATAAACGGGGTAATTGTCATTGCCGGTTCCGAACAAATGAATCGAGGCTGGAATGAAGCCGAGCAATTTGTATTTGTCGCCGTGAACAAAAAAGCGCAGCGGTTTGGCATCGTTTGAGACTTCGCGATAAACGAAATTGCCGGGCAGTTGTTCGTAACGCGGAACGACGAGATGAAAGTTTTGAAACTTCGGCCAAATCGGCGGATGAAAAAAACGGTCGCGGTCCTGCCGTTGATAATCGTAAGGCGCGATGAATCCGGCGAAAATGGTGACGGTGTAAAGAAAGATCAAAATGACGCCGCCAATCATGGCAATTTTGCGCCGTTTCAACCGCTGCCAAAATAATTGCCACGGCGAAAGCGCGGTTTTCGTTTCGGCGCTTGAAATGGGTTTGACGGTTTCCATTTTTATTTCAATCGGATTCTTGGGTCACTCCACGCGAGCAGCAAATCGGCGATGAAATTTCCAATCACCAGCAGCGCGGTGGCCATGACGACGCAGTCCACGACCAGGTAGGAATCTTTCGCGAAAAACGCTTCCATCGTCAGCCGGCCAAGCCCCGGCCACGCCATGATGTTTTCGACGATGAACGCACCGCTCAACAACGCGGCGAGCGAGTAGCCAAAAATGGTGAGCAGCGGATTGATGGCGTTGCGCAGCGCGTGTTTGTAAATCACCCAACCTTCGCCGAGGCCGCGCGCGCGGGCGGCGGTGACGTATTCGGCGCGCAAGGTGTCGAGCAGATTCGAGCGCATCTGGCGCATGATTCCCGCAAGGTCGGCGGCGGCCAAAACGATTGCGGGCAGAATCAAATGATAGGCACGGTCCCAAAGTTGTTGCAGCGGCGGCATCAAATCGTGCAACGGACTTTGCGCGCCGCCGACGGGAAACCAACCGGTCGCCGCCGCGAACCACAGCGCGAGCAGCGAAAGCAAAACGTCGGGAATCGAAAGTCCAACGAACGCGATGGACGAACAGGCGTGGTCCACCCACGAACCTTTTTTGACGGCGGCCCAGATGCCGAGCGGAATCGCGACACACCACGCGATGATGAGCGCGGAAAACGAAAGCAGAAATGTGTTCCACAAACGCGAGAAGATGAGCGACGTCGCGGGAATTTTATACGCCATCGAATAGCCGAAATTGCCGGACAAAACATTTTTGAGCCAGAAGACATATTGCACATACCACGGTTTATCGAGATGAAATTGCGCCTTGAGTTTGGCGATGGTCTCTTGAGAAATCTGCGGGTTTTGCGAGAGCGCGGTGAAATAATCGCCGGGCGCGAGCGACATGAGCAGGAACGTGAGCAGCGACACGCCCAGCAAAATCGGAATCATGTGCAACAGCCGTTTAAGAATGAATTGCCACATCGCTAATCGTTTTCCCAAGTTGGCAAAGAATTTGTTGCGGCGCGAGAATGTTTTTAGACACGAATTCCACTAATTTTCACGAAACCTCATTTTTAATTCGTGCGAATTCGTGTGATTCGTGTCTAAATTTGGCGCATGAAAAATTGGCTTGGCGTTGTTGCGGTTTTTTTGGCTGCAATTTTATTTTCCGGCTGCAGCAAAAAGGCGGAAAGCGTTTCATCGGAAAATTCCGCGACGAATTATCCATTGCCCGATCCGCCGCTCGTCGCCGATTGCAATCCCGGAATTCGCGGCGGGCGACTGGTCATCGCCGAGCCGGGTGATCCGAAAACATTCAATCCCATCACGGCCAACGAATCGTCGTCGCAGGACATTTACCGGTTTTTCTTTGCTTCTTTGCTCGGCGACGACCCGGTTGCGCAAGGCGTTACGCCTGGCTTGGCTTATGAATGGACGAATTTGCCGGACGGCAGGACGTGGACGTTCAAATTGCGCAAAAATCTTTTTTGGAGCGACGGCCAGCCGTTGACGGCGGACGATGTGGTGTTCACCTGCAACGATTTGATTTACAACACGAACATCAATCCAGTGATGGCCGACGCGCTGCAAGTGGACGGAAAAAATTTTGTCGTCACCAAAATTGACGATTGGACGGTGCAAGTCGTGACGCCGGAAATTTACGCTCCATTTCTGGAAGCGTTTGGCGCGGGCGTGCCCATCATGCCGAAACATATTCTGGAAAAAACGGTTGCGGACGGCACGTTCAATTCCGCCTACGGCATCAATTGGAAATCGGAAGACATCATTTGCAGCGGGCCATATAAAATCAGGCAATACGAATCCGGCGACCATATTTTGCTCGAACGCAATCCTTATTTTTGCGAGACAGACACAAATGGCACACGGCTGCCGTATTTTGACAACATCGTTTTCACGATTGTGCCCGACCGCAGCGCGATTTCACTTCGTTTCTTAAGCGGTGAATGTGATGTGCATGATTTCATTTACGCTGACGAGTATGATAAGTTCAAAGCCAAATCCGCCAACGGAAAATTCAATCTGCTCGAGCCGGGTATCGGGCTGGAGACAGATTTTTTCTGGTTCAACGAAAACACAGGCACGAACAAAGACGGAAAACCGATTGTTGACCCGAAAAAATTGAAATGGTTCCGCAACGAAAAATTCCGGCAAGCGTGCGCGTATGCGATTGACCGCGACGCCATCATCAAATCAGTTTTTTCCGGTCGCGCGATTCCGAATTGCGGCTTTGTGACGCCCGGCAACAAAAAATGGTTCAATCCAAACACCGCGCAGTATTCCTACAATTTGGCCAAAGCGCGCGAATTGTTGAAAGAAATCGGAATCGAAGACCGCGATGGCGACGGTATTTTGGAAGACGCCGACGGCAACAAAATCGAATTCGTTTTCAACACGAACATCGAAAACAATTCCCGCAACAAGGCGGCGGTGCTGATTCAGGCGGATTTGCAGAAGCTCGGTTTCAAAGTCGTTTTCCAGCCGGTGGAATTCAATACGTTGGTTCACAAGATTGACGACACTTACGATTACGATTGCGTTCTCATGGGTTTGGCCGGCGGCGGCGCGGACCCGGCGTTTCAGGCGAATGTCCTTAAATCCAGCGGCTTCACGCATCAATGGTTTCCGCGCCAGAAAGCGCCTTCAACGGAGTGGGAAGCGCGCATTGATCAGTTGATGGACGCGCAGGTTAAGACTTTGGATTTTGCCGAACGCAAAAAAGATTTCGATGAAGTACAGCAAATTCTGGCCGAGGAACAGCCGATGATTTTCACCGTCACGCCGTATTATTACGCCGCCGCGCGGGCGGACATCGGTAATCTGAAGCCGACGGCGTTGAGCTATTATCGTGTAAGTTGGAACGCCGAGGAATTGTATTTCAAAAAATGAAATGATTTCAGGACAAACCGAAAATGATTCCCAGCAAGCCGAGCGTCGCGCCGACGGCAAATGAAAGCGCTTCGCGCACGAGTGGAATGTTGATGACGACGATGACGATGATGAATCCGTAGCGCGCGAAATTCATATAAGCTTCCCAGCTCATGCCGGTCGCAATACGCAAAATGTGCGAGCCGTCCAACGGCGGAACCGGAATCAGATTGAAAAAACAGAGTAGCAAACTCAACGTCGCCGCGCGCAAAAATAAATCCACCACTTCGAGCGAATTGAATATCACGCCGACGCGCGCCAACGCGACGAGCGCGACGGCCAAAATCAGATTCATCGCCGGACCAGCCATCGTGACGAGAATGTAATCCAGATTCTTGTTCCGCAAATTGTGCGGATTCACTGGCACAGGTTTCGCCCAGCCAATCATAAAACGACTCACGCCGGTCGGCAGAAAAAGCATCAGCAACGGCAGCAGCACCGTGCCAATCGGGTCAATATGGACGAGCGGATTCAGCGAAACGCGGCCTTGCAAACGCGCCGTATCGTCGCCGCATTTCATCGCCGTCCACGCATGACCGAATTCGTGAAACGTCAGCAGCGCCACCAGCATCAAGTATTGAATCAATCCATCGGCAATATCCATTGGCCGCGCACTGTAACTTTTTTCGCCGCGCGAGCCGATACATTTTTTAATTTTTAATTTTTAATTTTTAATTAGACTTCAAGAAAGTTTCCGAACTAAAAACTCAACATTAAAAATCCAAAATTATGTCACTGCTTGCAGGAAAAACCGGAATCGTCTTCGGCGTCGCCAACAAACGCTCCATCGCCTGGGCCATCGCGCAGGCATGGGCGCGCGAAGGTGCAAAGCTGGCGTTCACGTATCAGGGCGAACGCATCAAGGAAAATGTGACCGAACTCGCCGGCACGTTCGGCGCGGACACGTTGATTTTGCCGTGCGATGTGACGCGCGACGAAGAAATCGCCGGCGTTTTCAAAACCGTCGGCGAAAAATTCGGTAAACTGAATTTGTTGCTGCACTCCGTCGCCTTCGCGCCGAAAGAAGCGCTCGAAGGCGAATTTGTGAACACCAGCCGCGAAGCCTTTCGCGTCGCGCACGATGTCAGCGCGTATTCGCTCGTCGCGCTTGCTCGCGCCGCCGCGCCGTTGATGACCGACGGCGGCAGCATCGTGGCGATGAGTTATTACGGCGCGGAAAAAGTCGTGCCGCATTATAATGTCATGGGCGTGGCCAAAGCCGCGCTCGAAGCATCCACGCGCTATCTCGCCTACGATTTGGGCGCGAAAAAAATCCGAGTCAATTGCATCAGCGCCGGTCCGGTCAACACGCTCGCCGCGCGCGGCATTGCCGGTTTTCAGGAAATGTTGAAACATTACGAAGCCCGCGCGCCGCTGAAACGAAATGTTTTGCCTGAAGAACTCGGCGCGACCGGAGCTTTTCTTGCGAGCGACGGCGCGGCGGCAATTACCGGCCAAGTCATTTACGTTGATTCCGGTTATCAAATCATGGGGATGTGAAAACTATTTTACAATTCGGGAAAATTTTTCTTGGTTTAGCAATTTTATTTTTGATTGCTGGATGTGGCGTTTGGCAAGAACTTCATTTTACAAAGAATAAACCGAAAGAATCTGATTTAATCGGCGCTTACGAACCAGATGCTAAAACTAAAAAATTAATTCTCAAAGATGGCGGTTATCCTTTCGCAAATTGCAAAATTAAAGTTGATGCGAACAGCAAGATAGAATTCACGAATATGCCGGATTGGTGGCAAGGCGGTTTTGGTGAATCACACAAACAGCTGATTTCGACCAATGGCACTTGGAATTTGGAAAAAGTTGAAGATTGTTGGCAAATAGTATGGAGCGACAATAAAACGTTTGATTTTAATTTGCATCTGATGGGACAAAAGTCACCTTACAAGATTTTCATCTATATTGGTGATCCAGACAGCGATATTTTTATGATTTTTGAGCGGACAACTTCGCAATAAATGCGCCGTCAACATTGTCTGCGAACGGCAACAATTCGCGTTTGGATTCCAATTTGAAATTTTTGTGTTCGCGCAAAAATTCTTTCACGACTTCAGAATTTTCTTCCGGTTCCAGACTGCAAGTGCTGTAAATCAAAATGCCGTTTGGTTTTAATTTCGTCGCGGCGAGTTTAAGCAAATCCAATTGCGTTTTTTGCAGACACGAGATTTCTTCCGGCGAAATCCGCCAGCGCAAATCCACGCGCCGGCGCATCACGCCGGTGTTGGAACAGGGAGCGTCCACGAGAATTTTGTCGAATTTCCCCTCATCCGGCCTTCGGCCACCTTCTCCCCGCTTGGGCGGGGCGAAGGAAGATTGTCGGACACGCTCGGATTTTTCTCCTTCTCCCCGCGAAACGGGGAGAAGGCCGGGATGAGGAGTTTGAAATGTTTCCACACACGTTACGCCAAGCCGTTCGCAATTCTCGCGAACCAATTTCAATCGTTCTTCTGAAATATCGCAAGCGATGATTTTGCCTTCGTTGTTCATCAATTGCGCGAGGAAGGTGGTTTTGCCGCCGGGCGCGGCGCACAAATCCAAAATGGTTTCGCCGGATTTTGGATTCAACAAAATTGGTGCGAGCAAAGTGCTGGGGTCTTGAATATAAAACCAGCCGTCGCGGAAACTTTCGAGCAAATTTAGTGACGGATGAGACTTCAATTCAAAGGCCAGATTTTCCGGTAGCCAGTCGCGGCGAACAAAATCGTATTCCACATTTTCCGCACGCCATTTTTCAATGAGTTTTCCTGCATCAGTTTTTAACGTGTTCACGCGCGCGAAGGTTTTCGGTGGCGTGTTGTTCCATTCAAGTAATTGGCGCATTTTTTTGTCGCCAAATCGTTTTTGCCATTTTTCGACGAGCCATTGTGGATGGGAAAAACCGATTGCTGGATTGGAGATTTTCAGATCGGCGAGAATTTTTTTGGTTTCATCAAATTCGCGCAAATAGCCGCGTAAAATGGCGTTCACAAATCCAGATTGCGGGCCGAAGCCGTTTTGTTTGGCGAGTTCGACGGTTTCGTGAACGGCGGCGTGCGGCGGAATTTTGTCGAGCCAGAAAATTTGATAAAGACCGAGGCGCAACAGATTTTGCAGCGCAATTTTTTGTTCGCGGCTATTGGTCTTTCGCGCAATGAGCCAATCGAGCGTGGATTGTCGGCGGACAATTCCATAAACGAGTTCCTGACACAGCGCGCGGTCGAGCGGCGATAATTTGGATTTTGAAAATTCGCGTTCGAGCAAATCTTCGGTGAAATTCGCAGGCGAGACGCCCGCACCGCCGTTGCGTTGTTGCAAAACGCGCCACGCGATTTGTCTTGGATTTTTGTCGTTCACCAATTTTAATGATGCCTTTCAAGTTTCGGCACGCGAGATTAAAATTTTTATGAGAGAAGAATTCGAGAAGCTGGCGGCGGCGGGAAAAATCGAAGGCCGCCACGTCGAACCGCTGACGTTGCTGGCGGAAGGCGGCTGTTGCATTCATCGCAGTTGGGGTTTCGGCAAAATCAAGGCGGTGGACACGGTGTTCGCGCGGTTCACGATTGATTTTCCGGGCAAGCCGGGACACACGATGGATTTGGCGTTCGCGGCGGAAAATCTGAAGCCGATTCCGAAGGAGCATATTCTCGCGCGCAAGGCGAATGATTTGGAAAGTGTCCGTCAGATGGCGGCGCACCATCTGGATTTAATCAAGCTCGTGCTCAACAGTTTCGGCGGCAAGGCGACTTCGGAGCAAATCCAATCGGCGCTCGTGCCGGATGTGATTGCGGACGATTACAAGAAATGGTGGGAAACGGCCAAGCGCGAAATGAAAAAGGACGGTCATTTCGTCGTGCCGGTGAAAAAAACCGAGCCGGTGATTTTTCAGGCGCAGGAAACGTCGTTGCAGGAACGTTCGCTGGCGGATTTTCGCGCGGCGAAAGGTTTGAAGGCGCGCGTCGCGGTCGTCGCCGAATTACTGAAAGTCATTTCTGATTTGCCGGACAAACAAACGGCGGCGACGGAAATCATTTCGGCGCTGAACGCGGACATTTTGTCGCATCAGCGCACGCAGCCGGCGGTCGCGCTGGAAGCGATTTTCGCGCGCGACGAATTGCGCGCAGCGGCGGGATTGCCACCGACCGAAGGCGAAGTCACCGACGCGCAAATCTGGGCGCAGGACAACGTGAAGTTCGGGCAAATTATGGAATTGATTCCGGCGGCGAAACATCATCGCGCGCTCGAATCGTTCAAGGCGGCGAATCCCGAACGCTGGGACGAAATTTTGCGCGGCGCCATCAATCTGGTTTCCGCGAAATTGTGCAAGGAATTCGCGAGTCTGCTCGTTCACGCGGGCAAATTGAATCTGCTCAAGGAAACGCTCGCCAAACTCATCAATCAACACACAGCCAGCAGCGAACTGCTATTGTGGTTCGGGCGCGAGCGCAACGAAGATTTTGTGGACATCCTCGGCCCGGAAGTTTTCCGCGCGATGCTCACGGCGATGGAACGCGACCAGTTCAACGAGAAACGCTCGAACCGCTTGCGCGATTTCATTTTGGAAGACCAGGAATTGATCGGCGAATTGACGGCGAGCGCGGACATTGAAGTCATCAAGGATTTGACGCGCGCGCTGCAATTGTCGCCCGTGTTCGACGACATGGACAAACGCTCGCTGCTCGCGCGGCTCGTCAAGGCGCATCCGGCGATTCAATCGCTGATTAGCGGCGAACAATCGCGGCAGGATGTGACGCTGCTTGTTTCGTGGGAAAGTCTCGAACGCCGCCGCGCCGAATACGAAGACCTCGTGCAGAAAAAGATTCCGGCCAATTCCAAAGAAATCGCCATCGCGCGCAGCTATGGCGATTTGCGCGAAAATCACGAATACAAAGCGGCCAAGGAAATGCAAAAAGTTTTGATGCGCCGCAAAGATGAATTGGAATCGCAATTGGCGCGCGCGCGCGGGCAGGATTTTTCAAACGCCAAAACCGATGTCGTCAATATCGGCACGAATGTCGAAGCGACCAATCTGGAGACGAATCAACGCGAGACCTTCACGATTTTGGGCGCGTGGGATTCCGATCCCGACAAAGGTGTCATTAGCTATCTCACGCCGGTCGGCCAGGCGTTGCTCAATCATAAGGTCGGCGACGAAGTGGAATTTGAATTGCACGGCGCGAAACGCCGTCATCGCATCGAAAAGATTGAAGCGGCAAGAATTGAAAGCGCCGCCACTCCAACGGCTGAAGTGACGGCGTGATTTTGGATAGGCGCAATTTAAGCTTTGCCGCCGAAACTGACGTAATCGTCCACATCGAGCCAGTCAAACCACGTCGCGATGTCTTCGCGTTTCGGCGCGATTTTGCCGACCTGTTCGTTGAAATAACCGCGTGATTCCACGTCGGACGGCACGCGCTTTTCGGCAAATTCCGACCACGCGGCAATTTCCAATTCGCTGCGTTTGTGTTTGGCATTGGCGTTGATCCATTCCAAAATTTCGCTGTCGCTCTTGTTCAATTCCTTTTTCAACGCTTCGGGGTCAATGCCGACAAACGTCAAAAACCGCTGGTCGAGCGGGCA
>DASZXB010000019.1:0-26014 GCA_035546095.1 Verrucomicrobiia bacterium
GCGCAAACAGGCGGCGAACGACAAGCAAAAACAAATCGCCGACTCGCAGCAGACCATTGTCCAATTTGAACGGCAGGCGCAAGTTCAACTTTCCGAGCAAAGTCAGCGGATGCGCAGTAACATCATCAAGGAAATTCAAACAGCGGTGGCCGCCAAGGCCAAAAGCGGCGGTTACACAATGGTCATTGATTCCGCGGCGGAAACCGCCAATCAAACGCCCGCCATACTTTATACCGATGGCCAAAATGATTTGACGGACGCCGTTCTGAGCCAATTGAACGCCGGTGCGCCGATTGATTTGACCAAACCCGCCGGCAATTCACCGATCGGCAGCCAGTAGATTCTTCACCCGACCGAAATGGTCCAAAAACGTGCTTGCGCGACCGCTGAGAGTCGCGTATAATGCGCGCCCTTTTGCAATTAAATTGATTTTATGCGACGTCCCAAAGGCAACAAAACGAACAAAGCCGTGTCGAAGCGGTTCAAAATCACCGCCACCGGCAAAGTCCTGCGCCCGCGCGCCGGTCGCCGCCATTTGGCGCAGACCAAAAACGCGCATCGCCTGCGTCGGCTCGGCAAATCCGCAGTAGTTCATTCGACCGACGCGTATCGCATCACCCAAAGTTTGCCGTTCAGCCACTGATTTCCGATTCAACGATCTAACAATTTAACGATTCAACGAAATGAGAGTCACTAATTCACCCGCCTCCCGCAAACGTCGTAAACGAATGTTGACGGCGGCCAAAGGCTTCCGTCTCAAACGCAGCAAACTTTACCGCTATGCGAGCGACGCCGTTGACCACGGTCGCCAATATGCTTATCGCGACCGCCGCCGCAAAAAGCGCGAGTTCCGTTACCTCTGGCAAATCCGCATCAACGCCGCCGTTCGCGGCGCAGGATTGACTTACAGCCGTTTCATGGAAGGCTTGAAAGCCGCGAAATGTTCGCTTGATCGCAAGGTGCTCGCCGACATCGCCGCGCAGGATGCCGCCGCGTTTGGCGAAATCATCAACGTCGCCAAGAACGCGTTGAAGAATAAACCGGCTGCGACGCTTATCAGGGCTTGATAAAAATCATTTCCCGAACCGGTGGCCAATAATGGTCGCCGGTTTTTTGTTTTCCACGGCAAAAATCAATTTTAGAATTGCCTTAAAAAATCCTGTCCATTCTGTTAATCCTGTCTAAATCTTTTATATGTCGTTGCTGAACGAAATCGAACCGCTCAAACAAACCGCGCTTGCGGAATTGAAAGCTGCTGCCGACCTCGCCGCGCTCGAACAAACCAAAGGCGCATGGATCGGACCAAACGGCAAATTCACTGCGTTGATGAAGCAACTCGGCACATTGCCGAAAGAAGAAAAACCCACCGCCGGAAAGTTAATCAATGCCGCCAAAGTGGAACTCGAATCCGCGCTCGCATCGCGACGCGAAGAATTAGAGATGGTCGCTGCGTTGCCAAAACATCCAACCGATTTCACGTTACCCGGCCGCCGCCGCGCGCTCGGCAAATTGCATCCGCTCACGCAAGTCACCGATGACATCGTTCGCGCGTTTCGCAAAATCGGTTTCGCTGTCGCCGACGGGCCGGAAATTGAAGACGAATATCATTGCTTCGACGCGCTCAACACGCCCGCCGACCATCCCGCCCGCGATTCGCAGGACACTTTTTATTTGAACACGCCGCAAAAATCACTTTTGCGCACGCACACTTCGTCCGTCCAAATCCGCGTGATGGAAAAACAGCAACCGCCCATTCGCATCATCGTGCCCGGTCGCGTTTATCGCCGCGACAACGCCGACGCCACGCATAATCCAACCTTCCAACAAATCGAGGGACTTTATGTGGACAAAAACGTCACCGTCGGCGACTTGAAAGGCACGGTGGAATTCGTTTTCAAGGAACTCATGGGCAGCGACGTGAAAATCCGTTTTCGTCCGCACTATTTCAGCTACACCGAGCCAAGCTATGAAATTGACTTCACCAATGCGCTCGTGAAAAAAATGGGCAAAGACTGGCTGGAAATCGCCGGCTGCGGCATGGTGCATCCGCAAGTGTTTGAAAATGTCGGCTATGATTCCGCCGTGTGGACCGGCTGGGCATTTGGATTTGGCATCGAACGCATCGCCATGCTCCGCTACGGCATCAACGATATCCGCCTCTTTTACGAAAACGACGTGCGGTTTCTCAAACAATTCTAACAAACCAATCCTGTGAAAACTCTAACGAATCGTCTCGCGCTATTTGCCAATTTAATTGTCGCTGCGTTACTCGTCGCAGGCTGCCAATGCCCGATGCACAAATCGGCGACCGCTGCTGCCACGCCACCGACGAAAGAAATTCAATCCGCGATGACGCCAGCGCAGGCGCTCACGGAATTGAAAGCCGGCAACGCGCGTTTCGTTTCGGGTGAACCGTTGCACCGTAATTTTCCTGCGGATGTCAAAGCCACCGCACCCGGCCAATATCCGTTCGCCGTCGTCTTGAGTTGCATTGACTCGCGCCAACCCATTGAAATCGTTCTCGATCAAGGCATCGGCGACATTTTCAGCGCGCGTGTCGCGGGCAACGTGCTGGACGACGACATTCTCGGCAGCATGGAATTTGCCTGCAAAGTGTCCGGCGCAAAACTCATCGCCGTCATCGGCCATTCCAATTGCGGCGCGATCAAAGGAGCGATTGACGACGTCCAACTTGGCAACCTCACCGGCCTGCTCACCAAGATCAAACCTGCGATGGACACTGTGCCTGAAGACCATCAGTCGCGCACTTCCAAGAATTATCAATTCGTGGACGCCGTCGCCGAAGCCAACGTTCGGCTCGTGATGCGTGAAATTCCCGAGCGCAGCCCGATTCTGCGCGAGATGCTCGACAAAGGTGAAATCGGCTTGGTCGGCGGTATGTATGATTTGAAGACCGGCGAAGTAAAATTTTTTGATAACGATTCTAAATGAAAGTCACACTCAATTGGCTCAAACAATACGTTGATTTCAACTGGTCGCCCGAGGAATTGACCGAGCGGCTCACGATGCTCGGCCTCGAAGTCGAAGGCGTCCAAAAATTCGGCGGCGAATTTGAAGGCGTCGTCGTCGCGCAAATTTTGACGAAGGACAAAGTGCCCGGCTCGGACAAATTGTCCGTCTGCAAAGTCAATGACGGACGCGGCGAGCGCACCATCATTTGCGGCGCGCAAAATCATCAGCCCGGCGACAAAGTGCCGCTCATTTTACCTAACTTCGCGCTGCCGTTGAAACCCGGCGACAAAGAACCGTTCGTCATCAAGGAACGAAAAGTTTTCGGCATCACGAGCCAGGGTATGATGTGCTCGCCGCAGGAACTCGGCATTGACGCGGAAAAAATCGGACTCAAAAATGAGGACGGGCTTTTGATTTTACCCGCCGACACGAAAGTCGGCCAGCCGTTCGCGGAATTTCTTGGACGCAGCGGCGGTGACGTCGTTTACGATTTGGAAGTCACGCCGAATCGTCCCGATTTGAACAGCATCATCGGCATCGCGCGCGAAATCGCCGCGCTCACGGGAAATTCGCTGAAAATTCCAGAAATTAAAATTTCCGAATCAAAAGAAAAAATTGGTGATTTTATTTTGGTGAAGATAGAAGATGCGGAACTTTGTCCGCGTTACACGGCACGCGCGATTAGAAATGTTAAAATCGGCCCAAGCCCTAATTGGCTGCGCTCGACTTTGGAAAAGGTCGGGATTCGTTCAATTAACAATGTCGTGGACGTGACGAATTATGTCATGCTTGAAGTCGGCCAGCCGTTGCACGCGTTCGATTATCATTTGATTGCCAAAAATGCCGACGGCAAACCGACGATTATCGTCCGTCGCGCGAACGCGAACGAAAAATTCAAGACGCTCGACAATCAGGAACGAACTCTCACGGGCGAAATGCTTTTGATTGCCGATGAACAAAGAGGCATCGCTCTCGCCGGAGTCATGGGCGGCGCGAACACGGAAATCAACGATTCGACACGCGACGTTTTGATTGAGAGCGCGTATTTTTCGCCGACGAACATCCGCCGGACGAGTAAGCAACTTGGTCTGCGCAGTGAATCAAGCTATCGCTTCGAGCGCGGTGCGGACATCGGCATTTGCGATTGGGCGAGTCGTCGTTGCGCGCAATTGATTTTGGAAACTGCCGGCGGCGAATTGGCCGAAGGCGTCGTGGACATTTATTCTAAGCCGGTTGAACCAAAGCAAATCACTTTGCATTTTCAAAAAACGACGGCGCTGCTTGGCATCACCATTTCGCACGCGGAACAAATCGTGTTACTCACAAAACTCGGTTTGGAATTGACCGAGCAAAGTCCGGGCGTTTGCGCATTCAAAATTCCAACGTGGCGCGTGGATTTAAAGCGCGAAGTGGATTTGATCGAGGAAATCGGGCAGCTTTACGGCGTGGAAAAAATTCCCGCGACTCCGCCGCGCGGCGCGATTGGCTTCAATTCATTCGACGCGATTTATGACCAAATCGCCGAAGCGCGAAGAATTTTAACCGGACTCGGATTGAACGAAGCGCAGGGGCAAACGCTGATTGCGAAGTCAGAAGTCAGAAGTCAGAAGTCAGAAGAGATTGTCGCGTTGGCAAATCCATTGAGTTCGGACATGGACGTTTTGCGGCCAAGTTTGTTGCCCGGATTGATTCATTCGCTGCGGCACAACGTCGCGCGAAAAAATTATGATGTCGCGTTGTTTGAAATTGGGCGCGTTTTCAAAAATGAAAATGGCCAGACGAAAGAAGAACGTCGCGTTGCAATCGCAATTACCGGCCAGCGAGCGCAGAATTTTTGGAGCGGCGACGAGCGTAACGCGAAATTCGACGCGTTTGATTTGAAAGGAATCGTCGAGGAATTTTTGGAGCAATTCAGTGTGCGCGGTGCGATGTTTGCGCGGCGCGAAAAATCCGAATTGTTTTTAGAATCAGCGACGATTGCGCTGGGCGGAAAATTGCCGCTCGGCGAATTCGGCCAATTGCAACCGGCGCTCGCTAAGAAATACGATTTGCGCGACACCGTTTTTCTCGCGGAATTCAATCTGGATTTGCTGTTGTCAAAACGGAATCCGGCGAAATCGTTCAAATCGTTGCCGCAATTTCCGACGATTCGCCGCGACGTGGCGATGCTCGTGGCGGAAAATGTCACGCACGATTTGGTTTTGCAAACGGTGAAACAAGCGAAGCCAGCGAATCTGGAAAACGTGGAATTGTTCGATGTCTTTCGCGGCAAAAATGTTCCCGACGGCCAAAAAAGTCTGGCCTACGCTTTCATTTATCGTTCGGCGGAAAAAACATTGACGGACGCAGAAGTGAATGCCGCGCACGAAAAAGTAGTTGCCAGTTTGAAGGGAAAATTATCGGCGGTCATTCGGTGAGTCATTTTTCTTCGCGGTATGGATGACGGTTTCCTTGGCTTTGTGGAGAAGTTTGCGTAGTTTGCGCAGCCAGCGCCGCGCCCAGATAAATTCCGTGGCCAGTACCGCAAGTCCGACGGGGATAACCACGATGGCCGGACCGGGCAAAACAATCATCGCTACGCCGATGAGCAAAATCGTGCCGCCTATGATGCCGACAATTGTGCGCCGGACCGGAGATGGCACGTCTTCCAGATGAAGATATTTGCGGATGCGGGCGCGCAGGCTGCGTTGTGGTTTTGAATTCACATTTTGTTCCGTATAAAATTATTCAACAGGATAGTGTTTTTGGCAAACGAGTGTTTTGAATTCACCCCTCACCCTGACCCTCTCCCCGTTCGTGCGGGGAGAGGGAATTATCAAATGGTTTTGTGAGCGACAGATTCTTTTATTCCGTTGTCACGAAAGGCGGCATTGGGCAATCCAGCGTGTCGGCAATGGCGCGGAGTAGTTCCGCTTCATTTTCCTGAACGATGCCATCCGCGCCGACAACGCGGACGCAGGCTTCGAGCAAATTCTTTTTGATTTGCGGAACGGCTTGCGCGAGACGATTCAGCGCGGCGTCAATCTGATTTACGCCGCATTGTTCGCGCGGGAGCAATTGTAATTCCGAATCGTCGGGCGCGCGCAAGTAGGGCGCACCGGCAGCGAACGCTTTTTGGATTTCATTCGCGTTGTCGCTGCCGGCATCGGCGAGCGCGGAAAGCAAGACGGTGCAGTCGGGCGCGAGCGGCTTGATGGAATAGAATTGGACGACCGGCTTGCGCGCGCCATGAAATTGAGAATCCAAATGCCGCAGCACAATTTTTTGCAGGACAAATTCAAACAATTCAACTTTGCCGTCGCTTTGAACCAGCCATTGCAGCGTTTGCGAGAATTGATCGAATTGCTCTGTGCTCAAATTCCGCAGCGCGCCGATGGCGAGATTAACCATCGGCAGGCGCGTGTGCTGGGCAGCGGCGGAAACATCGGGAAACAGCGCGGCGGTTTTTTGAGAAACGGTCGGCGAGAAGCATTTGGCGATTTCGGCGATTTGCGCGGCGCGTTCATTTTCATTCGCGCTCAAAATCAGCGCGAGAATCAATGCAGCGGCATCGAGCGGTTCGCGCGCGGCCATCTTAATTTTTTCCGGCAGCGATTCGCGCAAGGCTTCGGCGTATTTCAAATGCAGCGGCGTAGGATTGCCGACGTTCGGCAGAACAGAATGTGATTTGATGACGGGCGGTTTGTCCGCGTCGCCGGATGTAAGAATCGCGCCGCCAATGACCGTGCCGAAAAGATTGGGCAACGGCGCGCGCTTCGGTTGGGAAATTTCTTGAAGCGGTGAATCGCCGCCGTCGTAACGGATGAATGGAAATTTCCCATCGAAATCCGGCTCAAAGGCATGGATGCGGTCAACGAGCGGCGGATGTGTTTCAAGCAGTCCGATGAAAGGTTCGGAAACGCCGTTGCCGAAAAACATGTGGGACAATTCCTCGGAATGCGCGTGGCTGACGCGCGAGCCGTTTTCGCCGAGGCCACCGATTTTTTTCAGTGCGCCGGTGATACTGGCGGGATTGCGCGTGAATTGAACGGATGATGCGTCGGCCAGAAATTCGCGCTGTCGGCTCACGGCGGCTTGAATCAAACGCCCGAAAAAAACGCCGATGTAACCGACGAGCAACAGAACCAATCCGAGCAATGGCAGTGGATTTTGCCCGCGCCCGCGCCCACCGCCGCGCACGGTTTGCAACAGCACGCGACCGATAATGGCGAGACAGAGAATTCCAAAAATAATTCCCATGAGCCGCAAATTTAATCGCATATCGCCATTCAAGATATGGCTGAATTCGTGGCCGATGACGCCTTGCAATTCGTCGCGCGACAAAAGTTTCATGCAGCCGCGCGTGACGGTGACGGTCGCGTCGCTCGATTTGTGGCCGGCGGCAAAAGCGTTGATGCCTTTTTCGTCGTCCAAAACATAAACTTTCGGCATGGGCACGCCGGACGCGATGGACATTTCTTCGACGACGTTGAGCAATTTTCGTTCGTCCGGGTCAGTGGTATTTGAAGCGATGAGCCGACCGCCCATCATTTCCGAAACGACGCTGCCGCCGCCGGCGAGCGACATGGTTTTGTAACTGCTGCCAATCAATATGATTGAAACCGTGCCGAGCGCGACGCCCAGAAAAAGTTCAGGATTCCAAATGGTAATCGGCGGCTGCGATTCGTTGTTGTAATAATTATGGTAGTGGGATTGATGCGCCTGCACGCCGGAAAAAATCAACAGCGCGGCGGCGTAAATGGAAGCAATCATCGCCAGGACGGCCATGATGAAGTAAATGACCAGCCATTTGGTTTTTTTACGGGCTTGTTCCTGTCGCGCGAAGAAATCCATGTTCGTTGAAGCGAAATGCGTTGAAGCGTTAAATCGGTCGGCGCTTCAACTTTTCAACTCGTCACGAGAACGAAACTTTAGGCGCGTCTTTTTGTTCCGGTTTATCAATGACGAACAATTCCGCCGGTTGAAAATTGAATATGCCCGCGATGAGATTGCTGGGAAACACTTCACGGTCGGTGTTGTAGGCCATCACGGAATCGTTGTAAGCCTGCCGCGCGAAGGAAATTTTATTTTCGGTCGAGGTCAATTCTTCCGTCAGTTGCATCATGTTTTGATTGGCCTTCAAATCAGGATATTGTTCCGAAACCATCATCAGGCGGCTCAAAGTTCCGGCGAGTCCACTTTCGGCAGAAACCAGATTTTTCACCGCGCCGGAATCGCCGGGGTTCGCGGCGGCGGCCTGCGACGCGGCGTAGGCGATGTTGCGCGCTTTGGTGACGGCTTCGAGCGTTTCGCGCTCGTGCTTGATGTAACCCTTGGCGGTCTCGACGAGATTGGGGATCAGGTCGTAACGGCGTTTCAATTGCACGTCAATCTGCGCGTAGGCGTTTTTGTAACGGTTGCGCAGCGTGACCAATTTGTTGTAACCGGCGGCGATGAAACCGAAAGTTCCCACGACAACGACCAGGGCGATGATAATGGCGATCAATGTTGTTCCCATAAATTTTCTTTGTCGAATTCAATCCTATTGCTAAAGCAAAGCGGAGGGCGAAGCAATCACAATTTTATACCGGGGTTTCGGCGATGACTTCGCGTAATTTCTCCAGAATGGCGCTGGCGGTGAATGGCTTGGCGATGAAATGCCGGACGCCGAGTTCGTGAATGGTGTCGGGCGCGGGATCGCTTTTCAATCCACTGGCGGCGATGATTTTGACATTGGGATTGATGTGCTTCAACGCGCGGATGGTGGCTTCACCGTTCATCACGGGCATGAGGATGTCAGTAAGCACGACGGAAATCCGGCTTTGATTTTCCGCGTAAGCCGCCATCGCCATCGCGCCGTCATTGGCGAGCACGACTTTGTAGCCAAACGTTTCGAGCGTGGCTTGCGCGGTTTCGCGGACGACTTTTTCGTCGTCCACCACCAAAATGGTTTCGCCCTGACCACGCGGAAAATGGGCTGGACGGTCTTCCAATTTTTCCGAGCGGGAATCCGCCTGCGCGGGCAGATAAACCCAAAATGAAGAGCCTTTGCCAATTTCGCTTTCCAACAAAATGAAACCGCCGTGACTTTTGACGATGGACAATACGGTGGACAAGCCGAGTCCCGTGCCTTTGCCGATTTCTTTGGTGGTGAAGAACGGCTCGAAAATCCGGTCGCGCATTTCGCGCGAAATGCCGTTGCCGGTGTCCGTGACTTCCAAAACGGCGTAAGGACCGGGGCGCGCTTCGAGGTGCATTCCAGCGAAATTTTTGTCGGCCATGAAATTCCAGGCGGCCAATTTCAATCTGCCGCCGAAAGGCATGGCGTCGTTCGCGTTGACACACAAATTCAGCAACACCTGATGCAACTGCGTCGGGTCGCCGGGAATCGGCCAGACGTTTTCGGCGATGTTCGTTTCGATGCTGATGGATTTGTTGAAAGTCTCGGCGGCGATGCGCGCGACGTCTTTGAAAAGATGTTTCGGATTGACCGGAATACGCTGACCTTCAAGGCCACGACCAAACCAGAGCACTTGTTTGATAATATCTGCGCCGCGTTTGGCGCTCACTTCGACGGCATTCAAAATGTCCAGACTCTCTTTCTCCGCCGTTTTTTCACGTAGCAACGCGGTGGAAATCATGATTGGCGTCAAAATGTTGTTCAAATCGTGCGCGATGCCAGTGGCCAGCCGCCCGATGCTTTCCATGCGCTGGGCGCGCAGCAGTTGCGCTTCCAATTCTTTTCGTTCGGTGATGTCGCGGCCAATGCCGACGAGGCCGATGATGTTGCCGGTGGCGTCGCGCCATGGGATTTTCGTGGTCAACAACCAGAGAGTTTTGCCGTCGGGTTCGACAATTTTTTCCTCGCGATTGATCAACGATTGGCCTTTTTGGAGAACCAATTGATCATCTTCAAAAAGTTTTTGGGCAACCTCTTTGGTGAAAAAGGCGAAATCCGTTTTGCCCAAAACGTCCGCTTCGCTTTTGTGTCCCAGATTGATGGCGTCGGCGAGATTTGCCAGCGTCTTGCGGGCGGCGGTGTCCTTGACGTAAATGGCATCCGGCAAATTGTCAATGACCGTGCGTAACAGATTGCGTTCTTCCGTCAATTTGAGTTCCGCTTCCTTCTGTTTGGTGATGTTGCGTCCCCCACCGATGATGCCGATGATGTTGCCTTCGGCGTCGCGCCACGGAATTTTCGTCGTGGCCATCCAAAAAACTTCACCGTTGGCTGTGACCAACCGCTCCTCGTGATTCACCAGCGACTCGCCGTTAAGAACTTTTTTATCGTCTTCGTATAATCTGGCCGCCACTTCTAACGCAAACAATTCAAAATCCGTTTTGCCCAGAACGTCCGTTTCATTTTCAAATCCCAGATTTTTTACGTTGGCCTTGTTCGCCAGAGTTTTCCGCGTCTCGTTGTCCTTCACGTAAATGGAATCGGGATAATTGTCAATCACCGCGCGCAACAAATCGCGCTCGCTTGTCAGGCGCTCGTTAAGCGTCTCAAGCTCTTCCAATCGTTTCTGGATGTCCGGTTCGCCCTGAATATTCTGCATTTTTTCTGGCCGCTTACGCGAGTCTCGGCGGATGTTTTTGTGATTTGGCGAAATGAAAGGGCAGCTTTTGTGCCAACCAAAGAACCTGACAGAACGCGACTTTTACGGCTCGACCAACACCGGCATTCCGACCCACGCGATTTTCAGCAAATACTCCGCGTCCCAATTCGCCAGCCGAAAACAACCGTGCGATTCTGTCCGCCCGACCTGCTCCGGCGCTGGCGTGCCATGAATGCCATAGCCAGTTTTGTCCAAACCAATCCACGCCACGCCGACCGGATTGTTCGGGCCGGGCGGCAAAATCAATTTATGTCCGAGCTTTTGCAATTCATCCGATTCAGGAAAAAGTTCCGGATCAACCGTATAATTCGGATTCGGCGCGATGGAGAAAACGTGCAATTCACCGACCGGACGCTTTTCCACCTTCGCCGCGATGCTGCACGGAAAATGCGCGAGTAGATTTGTGTTTTCGTCGAACGCCTCCAGAAATTTTTCCGACAAATGAATAGTCACAAACGCTGCTTTGTCTTCCGGTTCAGGATAATTCACGTCGGGAACTTTCAAAACTGTTCCCGCCGCGACATTTGTCCAATTCACGTTCGGATTCAACTTTTGAATCAACAACGGATGCGAATGAGCTTTTTCCGCGACACATTCCAATTCCGTTTCGTAATCGAGCGCGCTCTGCTGCGATTTGGCCAGCCACGTTTTGCCGAGCGATTGCAAATGCGCCAAATCATTCGTCGTCACGACATAATTGGTCAAAATCGGCGCGTCGAGCGTCAAATTCGCGCGCGTATTGGTGTCCAATTTTCCTGTTTGCTCCAATTTTCCAATCTCTTGAAAAACGGAAATGGCCGCGCGCGTTTGTGAACCGAGCGCCGCGTCAATCGGTCCCGGCGAAATCCCACGCCGCGCCAAGGCGATTTGCGCCTCCAAAATATCGTGAACCGGGCGCGGAAAATCCGTCGGCAATTGTCGCGAAACGACGACAGGTTTTGGAGGTGTTTTGACAATGGCCGGTTTTACCGGAGCGATTTTCACGGAGTGTTTATGCCGCCAGAAAAAATAAATGACGCCGGCAGCCAAAATTAAAACGATGAGCCAGAGGAAATTGCCGCCGTGTCTTTTTCGGCGTTCAAAGGGCGTTTGATACTTTGATTTTGGGCGGCGCGGCATTTGCAAAGTTTTCAGTTTTCAGCTTTCAGTTTCAAGCGTCGAAAATTAAAAACTTGAGATTTCAACCTTTTAACAGCATTTCGTTGTATGCGTGCGCGATTTGGTCAACGAGCGGCGATGGCGCGACGGTTTTGCCGTCAAAAGTGGAAACCGGAACGATTCCGAACACGCTTTGCGTCACGAAAATGCCTTTGGAATTTCGCAACGCTTCCGGCTTGATGACACGCTTGTTCACTGGCAAGCCAAGCGACTGGCAGATTTCCAAAACGACCGCGCGCGTGACGCCCGGCAAAACACCGCGACCCGTCGGCACGGTGTAAATGTCGTCGTCATAAACCCAGAACAGATTGCCGCCGGCGGTTTCGGCCACTTCGCCATTGGTGTTGATTAGCAACGCTTCATCCGCGCCTTTTTCTTTTGCTTCAGCGCGCGCCATGACGTTCAAAATTTTGCTTGTCGTTTTGAATGACGAAAGCGGGTCAGTGGCGGGAATCCGAAATGACGACGTGATTAAATTCCATTCAGCCGGATTTTCGGATGGCAAATGGTGCAACATCATCGCCAGCGTCGGTTTGCTTTCCGCACTGGGTGCATAACCGCGTTCGCCAATGCCGCGCGTCAAGGTGATGCGCAAAACAGCGTCCGGCATTTGATTTTGTTCCGCAAGCTGCCGCGCAAATTTTTCCAATTCCTTCGTTGAAAACGGCAATTTGATTTTCAAAAAATCCGCGCCGCGCGTCAGACGTTCCAGGTGTTGCGCGAACCGGAATGGTTTCCCGCCAACGACACGCATCGTTTCAAACAATCCGTCGCCGAGCAAAAAGCCACGGTCGAAAATTGAGACGACCGCGTCGGCTTCGGGCAAAAATTGTCCGTTGAGAAAAACGAGCATGGACTGGTTCCTAATACGCTTTGGATTACGCTAAATCGAAAAATTCCGCGAGCAGAAAATTTTCTAAAAAATCTGTCCGGTTTTCAGCAAAACCGGCATTTATAGATGAATGAACGAACCCAACGACTTGGCCTTGCTGCGCGAATATGCCACGAGCAATTCAGAAACGGCGTTTGAAGAATTGATTTCGCGCCGCGTGGATTTCGTTTATTCCGCTGCGCTGCGCCAGACGCGCAATCCACATCTGGCCGAGGAAATCACGCAAGCCGTGTTCATTCTGCTTGCGCAAAAGGCTGAGAAGATTCCCGATAAAACCATCCTGACCGGCTGGCTGTTCAAAACCGCGCGCTTCACCGCGCTCGCTCAAATCCGCACCGAGACCAAGCGGGCGCGACAGCAAAAGGAGTTTCAAATGGAAAGCGAAGTTCAATCCACCGCAACGGATGAGCTTTGGAATCAAATGTCGCCGTTGCTGGACGAAGCATTGGCCGCGCTTGGCGAAAACGACCGACAAGCGGTGCTACTGCGATTTTTTGAAAATAAAAGTCTGGCCGAAGTCGGCGAATTTTTGGGCATTGGCGAAGACACGGCGCGCAAACGCATCAGCCGTGCGCTGGAAAAATTGCATCACTATTTCAACCGGCGCGGCGTCAGTTCCACCACCGCCATCATCGCCGGAGCGATTTCGACCAATTCTGTTCACGCTGCGCCGATTGGTTTAGCGAAAGCAATTTCGACGATGGCCGTTGTCAAAGGCGCGACGGCTTCCACTTCAACCTTAACCCTCATCAAAGGAGCATTAGAACTTATGGCATGGACAAAAACGAAAACGGCAATCGTCGCGGGTGTGGTTGTATTGCTCATTAGTGGAATGGCAACAACCACCATTTTATACATTGAAAATTCCCCACAAAAAATTGCAGAAGAAACGCAAACTACCTACGCTGCGCTTACAAGTTACAGCGACACTTGCATCGGCACGGCCTCAAGTGGCAGTTATGACACACAGACAAGTTGCACAATCAAATTGCAACGTCCAAAACAATATCGCGTAGAATGGAGTCAAACGAGTGAGAGTTCTGAAACTAAAGGAATTGTTTGGTCGGATGGAAATGTAAACTATCTTATTAGTGATAAGGCGGAAAAATTTTCTTCAGCTTCACCGCAAAAAGTAAATAATACGCAACAGGCTTTTGCTTTTGCTAATGAGATTTCAGGTTCATTGGCATCAACTGTTCCGTGTGTGTTTTTCAATTTGAATTATGGTAATACACTAGCAGTTTTCCCTTTGAAAGACGCTGATACTCGACGTTTGCCGGACGAAAAAATTGATGGTGTAGATTGTTTTGTTTTGGTGAATGTGTTGGATGCCGCCAAAGTTTTCGCCAGAGCAAAACTGCTTAAATCATCCAGTTTGGAAATTGAGAATGAAAATACCGGCACAAATACAACAACGATTTGGATTGGAAAGACAGACTACCTTATTCGTCAGGTTCGCAGCGTGACAGCAGGAAGTTCAACCATCGTCAAATGGACGGACGATATGCTCAAACGGCGATTGCAGTATTTGAACAAACCAATCACGCCGGAAAATCTTGCGAATTTGCGCGTGGAAATGGAGCAAGCACAGGAACAGGCAAATAAGACGGATTTTGTTTTCACCGAAAAGCATCAGAATATCGTCGTGAATCAGCAATACTCGCCAGTGGATTTTATTCGATAGGATTGAAATCTCATCATTGAAAAAGTGAAATAACATTTTTCAACCGCTAATCAAAATTCATCAGCGCAGATTAGCGTGAATTAGCGGTTTCGTTTCTAGCGTTGAGGACATTTCCAGATTCAACGCCGCAAAAAATCCGCGGGCTTTGGCGAGTGTTTCTTCGTATTCGGCTTCGGGATGGGAATCTGCCACGATGCCCGCGCCGACGTGGAAATGAATTTTTTCCTGCGCGCAAATCGCCGTGCGGATGGCGATGCTCAACTGACTTTCGCGGTTGAATCCGAGATAGCCCACCGCGCCACAATACGGCCCGCGCAAAACTGGCTCCAGTTCGTCAATGATTTCCATCGCGCGGAATTTCGGCGCGCCGGTGATGCTGCCGCCGGGAAACGCGGAAGCGAACGCGGCGAAATGTGTCACGTCGCGCCGCAACCGGCCTTCGACAGTAGAAACGAGGTGTTGCACTTGCGCGAATTTTTCCAGCTTCGCCAAATCGGGAACTTGCACGCTGCCAAATTCGCAGACTTTGCCCAAATCGTTCCGCAACAAATCGGTGATCATCACGAGTTCGGCGAGTTCCTTCGGGCTGGTCTGCAATTCGTAAGCAAGCTGCGCGTCGCGCGTCGGATTCGCGGCGCGCGGTCGTGTGCCTTTGATGGGCCGCGTGATGATGTGCGAACCGCTCATACGCAAAAATTGTTCCGGCGAAGACGAGGCGAGTTGAAATTCGCCACAATCCAGAAATGCGGAAAATGGAGCAGGGGAGACGGTGGAAAGTTTTTGAAAAAATTCCCAGCCGGAAATTTCACAATTTGCCGTGAGTCGTTGTGATAAATTGACCTGATAAATGTCGCCGGCGCGGATGTGTTTTTGCGCACGCTGAACTTTGAAAATAAATTCTTCGCGCGAAATGTTTGAGGAAGTTTTTGCCACAGAGGTACAGAGACACAGAGAATTTTTTCTTTGGCTGTCTGCAAAGGCCTCTGTGTCTCTGTACCTCTGTGGCAATTCTTGCGTTAAAACGTTTTGCCAAAATTCAAATTTGTCATGTGTGCGTTTTTCGCTCCGAGAACCGTCGGCATCCAAGCCTGTGGAAATGACAAAAACTTTTTCGAGTTGGCGGTCGAAGACGACAAGGCTGTCGTAAAAGCCGACATGGCAATCGGGCAGTTCCAAATCGTTTTCCGCGTGTCGTGATAATTTCGGTTCGACAAAATTTTTCAAATCGTAACCCCAATAACCAAACGCACCGCCGAGTGGAAATGGCGAATCCATTTCGTCGAGCAATTCAAACCGAGACATGAGCGCGTCGAGCAAATGCCACGGATTTCCAAAATGCGGGATGCAAATTTCAGATTGCGGAATAATTTCGCAACGTGAGCCGAAAGATTTGAAAATCAGAAATGGGTTCGCGGTGACAAAGGAATAGCGCGCTTGCGTGGCATCAAATGAATTGCTGCGTAGTAAAATAATTCCACTTTCGCCACGCAAATTTTCGACGAGCGATTCGGGCGTGTGCGCGGTTTGGATTTCTTGAATCAGCGGGCGCATGAATTTCTTTAGACAGAATTGACAGGATTTTCAGGATTAAAAACCAGAGCAATTTGCAAAAAATTTTGTTAATTCTGTTAATCCTGTCAAAAATTACGCAAACGCTTTTGGTAAGGTTGCCGGCGGGCCGACGCGGCGTTCGTAATCCAAAATGAATTCGACGGCTTCTTCCGGTTTGTCGGTGATGGCGACGAGGTCCAAATCGTCCGGCGAAATGTAACTATGTTTGTCGAGCATCGCGGTTTTTGCCCATTTCAAGAGTCCGCGCCAGTAATCGCTGCCGAAAAGAATCAGCGGGAATTGCGGGATGCGTTCGGTTTGCACGAGGGTGAGCACTTCAAAAAATTCGTCGAGCGTGCCGAAACCGCCGGGCATGAAAATGAAGCCGAGACTGTATTTCACAAAGCAGACTTTGCGCGCGAAGAAATAATGGAAATGCAACGGAACATTGGCGAAACGATTGCCGCTTTGCTCGTGCGGCAGTTCGATGTTGAGGCCGATGGATTTGCCGCCGCCGTGCAGCGCGCCTTTGTTGGCGGCTTCCATGATGCCCGGCCCGCCGCCAGTGACGACGGCGAGATTGTGTTTGGCAAGCCCTTTGGCGATGGCTTGCGCGGCATGATAGTATTTATCGTTGGGTTTCGTCCGCGCCGAACCAAAAATGGTCACGGCGGGGCCGACTTGTGACATGATTTGAAACGAGTCCACAAACTCGGCCATGATGCGAAAGATGCGCCACGGATCTTCGTGGGTAAAGGTAGTGCCATCACTCATGGCCAAAACATAATCCCCGCCGCAAAACGAAACAAGTCTGCTTGTGTTTTTAATCCAATGTCCATCGCATACCAATCAAAAGCGGTTATTTATTAATGCCAGATTGAAGCTAGGTTCCAGGTGCTTAAACTTTGCAACGTCGTCACCCCATTGGCTGAAAATAACTGTAATCCCAAACTCGAAGGATCTGGAAAAATAAGCGACGTCAACACAGCCTGTCCGCCGTTGACAAACACTTCAATTGAAGATTGATCCACGAAAATATGGAACTCAATATAACCGGTATGAGTCAAAAGTGGTGCGGTTACAATGTTTGGAAAACTTGAACTAAAAGAAACATTGCCTGAAGCGCGTCTGTCTAAAAAAACATTGGCCGTCGCCGCATCGTAACCGACAACCACCTTATTGGCTCCTCCGACGCAGAGGTTAAGCCCAAAATTTTGATTTGTTGCCGAGAGATTAAAGACCGCATCAAGCTCGTAAGTGTTCGCCGATGGTTGGAATTGGCTTAAATTCATTGTGTTTTGGATAGTGCATGGTCCAACACTGACCAAAGCTCCTCGTAATTTCTGAAGTCTGGACAAAGGTTGTTGCACCAATTGATACCCTCTGGGCGAAGACACAAGCCCCAGGTTTCTGGGAATGGACTCCGCTCCTTGTCCCCAGGATTCAGGCAGGTTGTTCGCATATTGCCAATTATCCATCCATCCCAGCCAGATGGCGCAAGGCTCGACGCCATCATAATCGCGATAGACTCTGGCGGCATAGAAATCCGAACCCCAGTCCACCCAATTGGCTTGTTCCAGATTAAAGTTCATCAACACATCGGAGAAGATAATCTGGTCAACATCAATATGTCCCCAACCGCCAGTGCTGTTGTCCACAATTTGAATTTGCGCTGTCTGGCCAATCCACTGGCTGACGTTCCAACCAGACCATCTTAAAGTTTCATCATTATTTCCAGTGGCGGTCTGAACCACAGTGCCGTTGACCAAAAGATTGATACACGTCAAGCCGGGGTTGTTGCCACCTCCAATCAGGAAGTTAATGCAATGATTCGTAATCGTAAATGCAGGCGAAGTGAGAGTGCCGGTTGATGTGTCGCCGCCATTGTAACTATTGACAAGTCCATGACCGAGGTAACCATTAACGGGGTTCTGTGCAGGCAATGTGCCTTGCGCGGGTCCAGAACCAAAGGCCGTTCCCGTGGTAGTCCAGTTTCCATAATTTGCCCCTTCAAAATCCGCGAAAACGTTGCCGTCGAGACCAATTCCATTCGTCAAAAAGGATTGGGTCAAAGCATCCATCACAAAATTTGTTCCGTCAAAATTTCCAACAAAATACTGAACTTTATTTGGCCCTTTGTTGACCGTCAAAACCCATTTCGTATTTTGCGTGTCGCCATTCGCCGGCAATTGGAAAAGCCCTGGGTCTTCCCAATCTGCGTCCCTGGCACCCGCCGGCCCGAAGGTGCTCAAATACTGCCACGCTATTAAGTTTTGTGAGGCATAGAATTGAATTATGTGCTGGCTTGAAAGGGCGACGGCCATAATCCATTGGCCGGTTTGGGCATTCCAAAAGACATCCGGGTCTCGGAAGGACGTGCTGTTTAGATTCAAGACCGGATTGCCCGCATAATAATAAAAATAGGCGGCATTTGTGCTGGAAGACAAACATTGCGTTTGCAGCCCACTGGAATTGTTGTTGGCGGTATAGATGGCTACCATGGGAGGTTTGGCGATAGAACCAAAACCGCTGGTGTTCTGTTTATCCACAGCCACTGAACCGCTGAAATAGGTAAAAGAGCCATCTCCACCGTTCATGGGATAGGGTAGTTGACTCCAATACACCAAGTCGGAAGAAATCGCATGTCCCCACCAAAAAAGGTGGTAAATGTTGTTGTATCGGATCAGGCCATCCGGATCACCAATCCAGCCACTGCTGGCTGAGAAATGATATTGAGGACGATACTCCTCGGTATAGGCAGCCTGCGTTTTCAAGGCCGCGCTTAATCCAAGCAGACAAAAAAGAAAGAGTAATTTGATTGGTTTCATTTGGTTAATCGCAGTTTCCAAACACTGTTGTTGCCGATAGTTGTTGAACGCGGAAATAAAGTTGCGACCTTGGTGTGTTGCCCAAAACCTGATCAACATAAGCTTTTGACAACGTGATCACGGTGGAATGCCCCGCTGCGGTCACATTGGCGGCAGTCGTGAATGACACAAGGTTTGTAGAAACTTCAATGTTGTAACCCATTCCCGCGGTCGAATTAAAAGTAATCGTATCGTCTCCGTTGGTGTTCAAATGTGAAATTCCAGTTATGGCAAACACATTTGTTGATTGCCCCGGATTAGCCATCAGGTCGGCCACATCGGCAGCCGTCAAAGGTTGGTCATAAATTTGCACATCATCAATGTATGTTCCCGCGGCAAATACGACGTAGTCATTGCCGTTTTTTCCCGAACCTATATCCAGTGGACTTCCGTCCGAATTATTCGCGCCGGGGACACTATTTGAGGAAACTGTTTGTATGCCATTGACAAATAGATTCAGCGCTCCTGAATGTGAATCATAGCCACCGGCCACATGAATCCAGCTTGTCATGCCGACGTGCAATAGAATGTTCGTGACCGATTCTACATTGCCGTAGAAACTGCCAAGCGCGCGATTATCTCCATAGACTATCAGTTCAATGGGTTCAGTGGCAGAACCATTATTATTGCCGATGTGAACTTGCCATGAAATTCGATTGGTGGCAGCGCTGTTATATGCCATTTCTTTGGCAATGAGATTATCGTTTTGATTGAGATAGTTGGGGTTAAGCCAGAAGGAAAAGCCAAAGCTATCGGTTTGCAACGTCGCGTTTGTGGCAAATAGTCGGGTCGCAATGCCCGGAGGATTCTGCCAATTCAATTGAGTAGCCGTTCCCGCCATCCCCGCACCGGAAATGGCAACCGTCGTATTGGTATCCTGAAATAGATTAATGTTATTGCCACTGGAATCGGCATACGGCGCGTTCGCTTCGTCTAGTGTCCAGTGGGCAATAAGATTCTGGCCGATGGAATAATTTGCACCTCCGACAATTGTGGCGAGTGCCACAAAAACAGCGAACGGCAATCGAAAGCGCAGATAAATCATGGAATTAAACGGACAGTCATTTAACATGGTTCAATTTGTAAATTGGCCGTTCCCCAAAGATGGTTGCGGCCAATTTACATTCAGATATAGGCGCAGCCAATTTTATCACTGACTTTGGATTCGGATGAATAATTGTGTCCTTGGGGCGGAGCCAAGCACACCATTGACCAAGTCCTGCGAGATGACATTGGTTGTTGATGAGCTGTCCGCCGTAAGATTGGTCACCGTTGACCAATTGAGCAAGTCGGTGGACACTTGAACGGCATAATTTTGATTGCTGGCCGAGTTAAACACAATTGTCATATCACCGCTCGCAGCATTGTAATTAAATGGATTGATTATCACTGGTGTGTTAATGACAGTGCCCAGCGCCGCTCCGGGGTTGGCCATGAGAAAATCAACATTGGAGGCTGTCAGCGGCGAATCATAAAGCTGAACATCATCAATGTAGGTGCCGGCGGCAAAAGCAATGTAATTAAGCCCATTCGCCGCAGTGCCAATGTCGAATGGACTCCCGTCAGAATTATACGCTCCGGGATTTCCACTCGCATCCGACTCCACTCCATTGACAAACAGGCTGAGGTCACCCGTGGTGGCGTCGTAACCACCGGCGATGTGAACCCAATTAGTATATCCGGTGTATAACGCAAGGTTGGTGGATGATTGGACCACGCCATAAAAACCTCCGTTTTGTCCGCGGACAATGAACTCAATCGGAGCCGCTCCGCTTCCATTATTGCCAAGCATGTGGACTTGCCACGCCATCGCGGCATATCCGGCATCTCCGTAGTCATACGCGCCCGATTCTTTAATAATAAAATTATCGAAATCATTCAAATAAACAGGTTGAATCCAGAAGGAAAATCCAAAGCTGTCGGTTTGCAACGCCGCGTTTGTGGCATATAAACGCGTTGAAGTCCCCGGATCAGGCGCCCAATTCAGATATACAGAATAACCGGCAATACCCGGTTCCAAAGCAGCCGGTGTGGTATTTGTATCTTGATAGAGAAAACATTGATTGGTGCTGGAATCAGGCCATGTAGTGCCTTGTGGCACGTCCAGTGTCCAATGTGCTAGAAGGTTCTGTGCTTGAGAACAGCAGGTGAAACCTGTCAGTAAACTCAAAGCAATACAAGTGATGAATAGTTTTGGACAAGGTCGTCCGAATGTTTTTATTTTCATATGGTTGTTTTGTTTGTTGGTTGTTTCTATGTTCGTTTATATCCAGTAATTTATGGTGCAATGGTAGATGGGAAGTCCTTGTTCCACGCTGATTTCAACTTATAAATTGTAATCTCGGAAACGTGTGGCTGGCTGCCCTTTCCCAAAGTCAGTCTTAAACTGCGGGGGCCGGCATTTGGAAACATAAGGCTGGTTAAGACGACTTTGCCATCCTGAGCGAAAGTCTCAAGGGAAGAGGTATCCGCCAGCAATCGCAGTTTATAGCAACCATTGGTTAAATCCAAAGGCGCGCGATACCTTCCAGAAAAATCGGGGTTAAATGCGGTTAATCCTGATTGCCGGCGATCTACAATTAACTGGTTGAGCGCAGGCTCACAGGCGATAGAGATTTGCTGGTTCAAACTGGTCTGGAAAATGATGGCAAAAGGACTTTCATCAGAAACTTTGGTGAAAGTTATTTCCACGTCGAGCAAAGGAGGGAGGTTTGTATGATTCATCAACCATCTGGAAGCATCGGCAAAACTTCCACCGGAAAATGTCAGAGGGAAAGGTTCTCTAAGTTGATTCAATTCCGCCACCGGTTGCTGCGCCAGCCGGATGCCTTCACTGGTGGCAATTAATGAGAGTTCGCGGGGGACAGACATCGCACTGCGCCAGGGAGAAGTTGGCAGGTCTTGGCCATATTGCCAGTTATTCATCCAACCAATCCAGATACGGCGGCCATCAGATTCTGGTATGTCCGACCATGAAGCAGCGGCGTAAAAATCCGGTCCGTAATCGGCCCAGAGCGCGTTGTCCGCAGTAGTCGACACCGGACTGTTTCCAAGGGTAATTTGATCCACATAAATATGACCCCAATTATTGTTGGTGTCGTTATCGAAGATTTCCAATTGCGCACTCTTCCCGCGGTATTGATGAACATCCCAGGACTGCCATCTTAAAGATGAGCTATTATTGCCTGTAGCCGTTTTCACAATCGCACCCTTGACAATCAAGTTCATTCCGACTTTTCCCGGATGCGCTCCGCCTCCAATCAGGAAACTTAAATAATCTCTATCAACGACAAATTCGGGCGAAGTCAAAGTGCCTTGATTGCTGTCACTTGAGCCGAAGCTATCTACTAACTTGCGACCGAGATAGCCGGTTACCGAAGCGTCTGGATGCACCGGACCGGAACCGAAAGCGTTTCCAGTAATTTTCCAATTGCCGTAATTATCTCCTTCAAAATCGGCAAGCACTTCATCTGCATCGCCAACAGGTTTGGAGCCAGGCAAGGAAACATTGTCTTGTGTGAAGTTGGTGCCATCGAAGTTTCCGATGAAGTATTGCACTCCGGTTCCACCCGCAGGCACTCCAGACCCGACACCCGCGATTAAAACCCACTTGATCTGATTGGTATCGGAATTTACAGGCAAAGGAAATAGATCGGGACATTCCCAAACGCCGCTGGTTGCGCCAGCGGGACCGAAATCGCTTAAACTTGTCCATTGTTTGAGATTGGACGAGGCGTAAAACCGGATTTTATGGTCAGCGGAAAGAGCCACGACCATGATCCAGCGTTTCGTTGGTTCATGCCAGAATACTTTTGGATCGCGAAAATCCTTGGAATCAATGTCAATCACCGGATTGCCGGAGTATTTAGTCCAAGTGCGGCCACGGTCGTTGCTGTAAGCGATGTTTTCATTTTGAAGCGGTTTTTGAGTATAATTTCCGGCGTAAATGGCTACAATTGGCGGGTTTCCATTCTTGCCAAAGCCGCTGGTATTCTTCCAATCCACTATCGCATTGCCGGAAAAAATCATCACGCCATTTTCCTCCGCGAGAGCGAGCGGCAAATGTTTCCAGTGAATCAAATCATGACTGATGGCGTGCCCCCAACTCATGTGTCCCCACTTGTCACCGAATGGATTATATTGGTAGAACAGATGATATTCACCTTCGTAATAAACCAAGCCGTTTGGATCGTTCATCCAATTTTTTTCCGGTGTGAAATGGAATTGTGGACGAAATGGTTCCGTGTAATAACTTGTTAAATCGGCGGCCACGCATCCCAGCGTCGCGACGAAACTAACCGCTAGAACAATGCAAGGCCGCAAGCTGGTGGTGGATTTCGTTTTCATTGTTCTAACTTAGCTTTGCAACGCTCCAACCAATTCGGTCCCGGTTTTCCGGGTAGGGCGCCGGGCAGTGAACCGGTCACAAAGAGTTTTGGGCAACGGTGGCGTGGCTCCGATACAAGAACAAACATAGCGCGCCACTTCATCGGCCAATGCGTTGACCTCGTCGAGATTCGCTTTTTGCAGAAGTCCTAAAACCATCGCGGCTGTGAAAGCGTCGCCGGCGCCAACGGTGTCCACAATTTTAATTGGAACTGAAGGGCAATCCGACCATTGGCCGTCTTGAAACAGCAGGCTGCCGGCTGGTCCACGGGTCAAGGCGACCAGTCGCAAATTAAATTTCTGCGCCAACTGTTCAATCTGATGCCGGATCGAGCCGGTCAGGTTGAACAAGTTGGCAAGGACAGGCAGTTCGCCATCGTTCAATTTGAGCACGTTGGCCAAATGAAGGGAAGATTCGATGACTCCGCGGGAAAAGTAATTCTGCCGTAGATTGACATCGAACACTCGCAGAGTTTCCGCCGGCGCGGCAGCCACCAGCTTTTGGATGGAAGTCCGCGAAAACTCGCTGCGTTGAGCCAGTGTCCCGAAACAAATGGCGTCTGCCTCGCGGACAGCATTTAGCGCCGTTGACGCGACCGTCAGACGATCCCACGCCACTTGCTCGTGAATGGCAAAGTGCGGAATGCCATTTCCAGAAAGAGAGACCGTCGCCGTTCCCGTGGGAGCGTCCTGGTCCACCTGCACTGTGTCAGCGACAATGCCCAATTGTTCGAAACGCTCGAAAATCGCGCAGCCAAAACGGTCGTTGCCGACCCGCGTCACCACGCTGGCGCGCGCGCCGAACGCACGAGCGTGATAGGCGAAGTTGGCCGGTGCGCCGCCGAGTTGCGGACCGGAAGGAAACAAATCCCACAAAACTTCGCCAATGCCAATGACTTTAAAATTCATAAAAATCAGTGCAGCCTTACGGCGTCGCCGGAAGACGTTTCCAGCTCAAATTCAACGCCCAGTTTGCGCTGCATTTCTTCCAGCGGCACGCCTTTGGTTTCCACCACCATGAATTTTACCCAGAACAGTTGCAGCACCATCATGCCGCAGAAGAAAATGAAAATGTAACCTGCCCGCTGCGGATGCTCTTCCGCGCCGGACCATTTCACCATGATGGGAAAAATTGTCGTCAGTAGCGCCGCAAAAAACCAATGCGTGAAACTTCCCAGTGTTTGTCCTTTTGCCCGGTAGCGATTAGGAAAAACTTCCGAGATGAGCACCCAAATCACCGTGCCTTGACCCACCGCGTGCGCGGCGATAAACGCAAAAATACAAACCGGAACAATGCTGAAATGGTGTGTGAAAAATGCCCACGCCGTCAGCGACAGGGAAATGATGTAGCCGAATGAACCGATGAAAAGCAACGTGCGGCGTCCTAATTTGTCAATCAGCCAGAGGCCGACAAATGTGAAAATTAAATTGGTCACGCCGATGCCGACGGATTGGAGCATCGCAGCCTGTTGACCCAGACCAGTCCACTCAAAAATGCGCGGCGCGAAATAGAGAATGGCGTTGATGCCGGAAAGCTGATTGAAAAACGCAACGAGAAACGCCAGCAAAATCGGCACGCGCAGTTGTCGCGTCCAGAAACCGCCGACCGCCGCCTTTTGATTTTGACCGGCGGAGAAAATTTCGTCCGCGTGCGCCGACAATTCCGCGTCGGATTTTTCCGGCTCAATCAATTTCAGCACGCGCAATCCGGCGGCGCGGTCGCTTTTGCGGCTAATCAGCCAGCGCGGACTTTCCGGCAAACCAAAACACATCACCGCATAAATCAGCGACGGAATCGCCGCGATGCCCAGCATCCAGCGCCACGCATTTTCGCCGCCAATTTTGGCGATGAGGGCGTTGGACGCGAACGCGATGACGATGCCCAGCACGATGTTGAATTGGAACATGCCGGCCAGTCGTCCACGAAATTTCGGCGGCGCGATTTCCGAAATGTAAAGCGGCGACGCGACGGTAGAAATGCCAATGCCGAGTCCACCCAAAAATCGCGCGCCGACAAACAGGCCGACATTGTTGGCGAACGCGCAGCCGATAGCGGAAATCACATAGAGTGCGCCGATGAAAAGCAGCGTTCGTTTGCGGCCAAATTTATCCGTCGGCCAGCCGCCAATGAGGGCGCCGAGCACCGTGCCATAAAGCGCCGAACCCATCACGAGTCCGTGAATGGTGTCGCTCAAATTCCACAATTTTTGGATGGTTTGTTCCGCGCCGGAAATAACCACGGTGTCGAAACCGAACAAAAATCCGGCGAGTGCGGAGGTAATGGACCAGAAAAAAATACGGGCTTTCATTGGGTGTTATGGTTGGGTGATCGGGAGTTTGCTGTTGAAACAACCGAATGATGCCGTGATAAACTCACATTTGTCCACCTCGTTGAAGCGGATCCCAGTATTGGGAATTGACCAGTCCCTGAGGCCGGCCACTCTCCGGGTCAGCCGGCGGATTGATGTTGGCGTCCTTTCTGGATTCAGCATGACCATCGGCAAATCCGACATTGCCCACGCCGGGAAATTTGCCGCCATTATGGCGAATGGTGTCAATACCCTCATAATCCTTGGACGCACTGGGGGCAATCATGCTTGCGTTGGGCCACCACAGACTGCCGCTGGAACTCAAATCCGGTTTTGGTTGCTTGTCGCCAAACACCAGACAGTCGGTTGGATGAAGGATGGCACTTCGCTTAAATCCGGTCGCGCTGGTGAACTGATGGCCGGAAATCGCAATTGATTGCCCCGGAGGATTGGGAGTGCAATCGAGGAAGAAGGAATTGTAACCGTAACCCACCAGATTGAAATTGAACGCCCAAGACCATGTCGTTCCGTTTTCAGTCAACGAGCCATTGATGGCCGGGTCGTGAAAAGATTGGTAATTATTCGTAGTATTGCCG